>CAXBNV010000001.1:0-188355 GCA_963977185.1 uncultured Gammaproteobacteria bacterium
TGACCAGTTTAGATTAATAAAAAATAAGTAGTTACACAAATTTATTTACAGTGCCCAAAGTTTGGCATCTGCGCTTAAAAAAATTCATAGGTTTTCAAAAGAAAGTCCTTTGAAATATAGTGTTTCAAAAGAGAGCGAAGGATTAGTTGGTGCAACCAAGCATTTATTTATTGCCGATCCTTTTTCTAGTGATGCATCTGATTGTTGTACAGGTTCTCAAAATCCATTTGACGTAAGTGATCTTCCTGATTCAAATGAAAGCACCTTATCTTATTTATTTAGTTTTTTTTCAAGCCATCCTGATACGAGACAAAGAGTTCAAGATCTAGAAGGTATTGATCATAGAATGGTTCGTAAAATATAATACCTGTTTTCTTTAACCAATATAATACCTTCACCAAATTTTAAGATATTCTTAAAGTTTGGTGAAGGTATTTTATTAAATTTTCTATATCAGAATAATTATGTCTTGCGCTAAGAGTAACTCTAAGCCTTGATAAATTTTTAGGAACAGTTGGGTATCTTATAGCTGTAATTAAAATATTATTATTTTTTAAATTTTCAGAAACTCTTAAAGCTTTTTCATTATTATTAATTAAAATTGGCTGAATGTGAGATAAGTTATTATTTATAATATTAATATTATTTTCTAAAGCTAATTTAATAAAATATTTTATATTATTATTTAATTTAGTTCTTATCTCATTATTATTTATAGCTTCTTTTACGAGTTCATAATTTGCATAAGTTAGTAATGGCGATATAGCGGTTGTATAAATATAACTTCTTGCAAATTGCCTTAGGCTTTCTGTAAATATTTGACTTCCTGCAACAAAGGCTCCAAATCCACCAGCAGCTTTACTAAGAGTAGCCATATAAATATCAGCGGTTTGTTTTATTAATTTATGATTGTCAATATTAACTAAAAAGTCATGAGCATTATCTAATATAATATATAAATTATATTTTTTTTTAAGGTACAATAATTTTTCTAAATCAGGTCTGTCTCCATCCATACTAAAAAGACCTTCAGTTACTATAAAGCTGATAGTGCTATCAGGTAATTTATTTTGGTTTTTTTGAATTAATAGTTCTAAATGATCCAAATCATTATGTTTGTACCTTGAAAAATTTATATTATTTAATAAAGTTGCATCTATTAAAGATGCATGATTAAACCTGTCATGATACAAATATAATTTTTTATTAGTGATTTTATTTAAGGCTGTAATTATGGCAAGATTTGCCATATAACCTGTTGAGCATAACAACGTTGATTCATAGCTTGTAAAATCACAAAGTAAATTTTCTAATTTTGTATGAATATCATGATGTCCGGATATTAAGTGTGATGCGCCACTCCCTATAGGATATTTTGATAAATTATTTTTTATTAAGTTTTGAATTGTTTTATTATTTCTAAGCCCAAGATAATCATTATCGCAAAAATTTAATATATTATTGTTATTAATATTTAAGCTGCGATAAAGATTATTGGCTTTATAATTATTTAGACTTTCTGTTATTAAATTATTTAATTTATTGGTCATGCATCAGATTTTCTGGTTGCAAATTTAGTTTTTTAAATAATTGTTTATCAGTTTCTTCTAGTGGTAAAGGAGTGGTTAATAATTTTTCTCCATAAAAAATAGAGTTGGCACCAGCAAGAAAGCATAAGGACTGCAATTCTTCGCTCATTGAGTTTCTGCCTGCTGATAACCTAATATATGATTTAGGCATTAAAACTCTTGCAAGTGCTATTATTTTCACAAAGTCAAAAGAATCAATTTTCTTTTCTTTGGCTAAAGGAGTACCTGGTACTGGAACTAATTTATTAATAGGAACACTTTCAGGTTGTGGATCCATGTTTGCTAAAATTTGTAAAAATTTTAATCTATCTTCTATATTTTCACCCATGCCAATAATGCCACCACAACAGACTTTAATGTTGTTTTTTCTAACATTATCAAGTGTATCTAAACGGTCTTGAAAATTTCTTGTGCTAATTATTTTTTTATAATATTCAGGAGATGTATCTATATTATGATTATAATAATCAAGCCCAGAATCATTTAACTCTTTTGCTGTATCATTATCAACCATACCGGCTGTAAGACATGTTTCAAGACCTAAATCTTTTACAGCTTTAATCATTTTTGTTATTTCAGGAATATCTTTTTTAGGAGGAGATCGCCAAGCACCACCCATACAAAATCTTGTTGCTCCAGCATCTTGAGCTTTTTTTGCTAGCTCAACAACGCGCTCTAATGGTAATAATTTTTCTTTTTGAATATCTGTATCAAAATGACCACTTTGTGGGCAGTAAGAACAATTTTCTGGACAGTTACCAGTTTTTATACTTAATAATGTACTAATTTGTATTTTATTAGGATCAAAGTTTTTGCGATGAATATTTTGTGCTTTCCATAATAAGTCATAAAAAGGAAGGCTGTAAATACTATTAATTTCATCCATTTCCCAATGGCAGTTTATATCAGTTATTTTTTTTATATTTTTTGTATTAGCCATAATCAAGATTTAAAAATTAAATTTAAAAATACATTCTATAGCATGAGATGTTTTATGTGAATATTTTTAGTATTTAATATTTATTTGTTGAAGTAACCTAATAAATTGCTATTGTATTTTAATTCGTTAATTTTTATTAATTATTTAAGTGTGTACAAATTTACAATTGAAGTGCATATTTGTACAAGTTATGCCTGCATAAATACAGAAAAAATTTAAGGAGTTATTTTAATTAAAATATTTATAATCAAAAAAATAATTAATTTTTGCTCTAATTTAATACCTAAGTATTGCATAATCTGTGATTCATTAAGTAAATCTTATATTTGTCATTATTGCATGCCGGATTTGCCATTTATAAAATATTATTGTGAAAAATGTGGACTTGTTTTAAAAAATAAAAATATTTGTAGTTTATGCAATAACAATGGCTCTATTTTCAATAAATTTATAGTAGTATTTAATTATAAAGCTCCCATAAGTAAGTTAATTAAAAATTTTAAATATTATAATAATATATTAAATCGCAAAATATTAGGTGAGTTATTAGTAGATAAAATATTATCTAGCTATAAAAGTAATAATAAAAGTAATAATGAGAATAGTTTCCCTGAAATAATTATTCCTGTGCCAAGTTATGCTAAAAAATTAAAATCTCGAGGCTTTAATCAATCTATAGAGCTTGCAATATTTTTATCTGAGAGATTAAATTTAAAATTAGATACAGCTTTTATTGTTAAAACTAAAGATACCTTGTCTCAAGTTGGTTTAGATAGAGAAGAAAGATTAAATAATTTAGCTAATAGTTTTGAGATAAAAAATTACACAAACTATAAGCATATAGCAATAGTAGATGATATAGTCACAACATCAGCGACTATTTTAGCCCTACAAAAAGTTATTAAAAATAATATTAGTGATATTAAAGTAGATATTTGGTGCTTGGCTAAAAAGTGATATAATTTATTTTTAAGGCTTAATAATTAGATAATAGTTTATTCTTAGAGGAATTTTTATGTTTCAAAGCGATATAATTTCAGATATAAGTCAAAAAATAATAGACAATATACCAGATAGCGTAAAATCAACGGTTGAAAATTTAGGCTCTGATATGGATAATACTGTAAAAGTAATTGTAAAGCAGGTAATAGAGAAACTTGATTTAGTTTCTCGTGAAGAATTTGAGGTTCAGGCTGAAGTATTGCAAAGAACTAGACTTAAAATTGAAGAGCTAGAAAAGCAAGTTGCTGTATTAGAAAAAAAATTAGATAAAAATTCGCCAAAAGAGTAAAAATTTGGTATATTTTGGTTTAATTTTTTAATAATTAAAATCTTGTATAAAATCAATGAGTCATGGCGCAAAAAAAATACTTAATTTTGGTTCTTTAAATATAGATAACGTCTATAGAGTAGATAAATTTGTATCTCCAGGAGAGACTAAGCTTGCAACTAGCATGCAGCGTTTTATTGGCGGCAAAGGTAATAACCAAACGGTAGCTATAGCAAGAGCTGGTGGTAAAGTTTGTCATGCAGGTTGTGTTGGCATGGATGGTGCGCATATATTAGATGCGTTACGAAAAGAAAATGTTGATACACAATTTGTAAGCAAAGTTAATACTCCAACAGGTAGAGCTAATATCCAGGTTGATGATGCTGGCGAAAACTGCATTATTCTATATGGGGGCGCCAATCAAAAAGTTACTAAAAAAGATATAGATAGAGTTTTATCTGATTTTAAAGATGGTAATTTGGTTTTATTACAAAATGAAATATCAGAAGTTGATTATTTAATTTACTCTGCAAAAGAAAAAGGCTTTAAGTTGATTTTTAATCCAGCTCCAATTACACCTGGAATTAAAAATTATGCTTTGGACTTAATAGATGTATTTATTATTAATCAAGTAGAAGGCCAAATGTTAACAGGTGGTCAAACTACAGATGAAATTTTGCAAGGCATGCGAAAATTATATCCAAATAGTGTTGCGATATTAACTTTAGGTTATGAAGGCGCTATATATCAAGATAATTCTAGACAAATTAGACAAGATGCTTTTAAAGTTGATGCAGTTGATTCTACTGGAGCAGGAGATACTTTTTTAGGCTATTTCATAACAGAGATTTTAAAACATGATTTTGATGAATTTATAGATCTAAGTAATGAGATAGTTAAGCATGCTTTAAATAAAGCTTGTTTTGCAGCATCAAGGTGCGTTATGCGTTTAGGCGCAGCATCTAGCATTCCTAGCGCAAGTGAAATTAATTGATTTCTAGCTTAATCTACTTTATGGTAAAAGTTATAATTCTAAAATCGTTAACTTTTACAATATAGAGCGTAGCATGGACTTTAGTAAAATAGCCAAAATATGGGGAGCAATATTAATATTTTCAGGTACTTGTGTTGGTGCTGGGATGTTAGCTTTGCCTTTAGCCACCGCAGCAGGCGGTTTTTTCCCTAGTTTGGAAATCTTTATTTTATTTTGGTTAACAATGGTCCTTACTGGATTATATATTATCGAAGTGAATTTATGGATGCCAGAAGGTGTCAATTTAATCACAATGGCAAAAAATACTCTTGGTAAATTTGGTTTAGGCTTAGCTTGGATATCATATCTATTGTTAATGTATGCAGCTAATAGTGCATATATTGCTGGAGGAACACCGTTAATAAATGATACTTTATATAAGCTATTTGGACTGAGAGTTCCTTATATAATCTTGAGTGTGATTTTGTCTTTTTTAATGGGTGTTATAGTTTATAAAGGCATGCAAGTCTTAGATTATATCAATAGAATATTAATGATTGGTTTAATCGTTTCTTATTGTTTATTTTCATTTAATTATTTATTAGATATTAATCCTGCTTTATTAAAGCATGGTCAGTTTAAATATATTCTTTCTGCTGTGCCTATTATTATTGCATCTTTTACTGGCCATATGGTTATTCCAAGCTTACGGACATATTTAGGCAATGATCATAAAAGTATGATTTGGACAGTTGTTGGAGGATGTACCATCCCTTTGGTTTTATATATAATTTGGCAAATAGCAACACTTGGCACAATTCCTTTTGCAGGAGAGCACGGTTTATTTTCTATTAGTCAAAGTTCTCAATCTGTGGCTGATTTAAATAATCAATTAGCTGCTAAATCAGGGAGTTATATTTTAAGGAATGCCATAACAGTTTTTTTTGTATGTGCTTTGGTTACATCATTTATGGGGATTACTTTAAGCTTATCTGATTTTTTAAAAGATGGTTTTAATGTTAAGAATACTAAATTAGGGCGAATTACTTGTATAACTTCTGCATTATTACCGCCTTATATTTGGTCTATAACGTATCCTGGAGGGTTTGAAGTTGCTTTAGATTATGCAGGGGCAATAATTGGAATTCTTATTATTATTTTACCAATGTGCATGGTATGGCGAGGCCGATATATTCTGAATTTTCAAGGTGAATACAAGGTTCCTGGTGGAAAAGTGCCTATCATTATGCTATTTATTATTGGTAGTGCTATTATTTTTATACAATTTTTATCAGCATTTAATTACTTACCAATTCCTTCAGTTTAGTCGAGCAGACAAGTAATGTTCATACTATACTTTTATGTATGAATATAAAACTTAAATTTAATGAAATTTCTAATAACGTGATAGCTATTTATAGCCTATCAAATTTTGATGCTACACAATCTTATGCAAACGGCAATGTTGCGCCTTTAACACAAGATCAATTAGATAATTACATTAAACAATGTAATTTTGAGCACTTCTATCAGCTTGAAGAAAATAAAAAAGAATTCCTAAAAGGTGTTGCAAGAAATCAAAATATATCTAGAATTATCTGTCAAAAGCGTGATGCAATTTTAAAACTTAGTGTTACAGAGCAAGACATGAAGGCTTATTTAACATATTTACCTGCATTTGGAGGCAAAAATGCAACTTATGAGTATATTATTAATTTAATTAAAGAGTCTGAAATTTGTCATGGTATTAAAGAAGAAAATATAAAAAAATTACTTAAAGATTTTACATCAAATGAAGTATATAAAATATTAATAGCAGAAGGTATTAGTCCTATTGATGGTTGTCATACAAAATTTAATTCTTTAATAAATAATACAAATAAAAACGATATTAGTCTTGTTGAAAAAAATGATAAATTAATGCAGCGTATTCCAGCAACAACAGGAAAAGCTGGGAAAAATATTTTTGGATTTTTGATACCTGCAAAAGCTGGAATAGACTTAAATTTTCATAAAAATTTATTAGGAGCTAAAGTTTCTGAAAAAGACCCTAATATTTTAGTTGCAACTACTAATGGTCTACCAATAATTAATGATACTAAAGTAGACGTAGAATCTGTTTTACGCTTAGCTAATGTCAATTTATCTACAGGAAATATAAATTATACTGGTTCAATAATTATAGAAGGCGATGTATCTAATGGAATGTTGGTTAATGCAACAGGGGATATTTATATAAAAGGAGACGTTGGTCAAGCAAGTATTATTGCAGGTGGAAATATAATTATTTCTGGTGGAGTAATAGGTGGAAAGCTTGATATAACTAATTTAAAAAAAGCATTTTCAGCTGTATTAAAAAGCGGAAAAAAAGTTCATGCTGAATATTTTGAATATTGTGAAGTGTTTGCTAAAGATTCTATTGTTGTAAAAGATTATATTCTACATGGTAGAATATGTTCAAATAATTCTATTATGGTTCATGATACAGAAGGTAATCAGGGTCAGGTTATAGGCGGAATATTAAAGGCTCGTAATTTAATTAAGGCCGACAATATAGGTAATAATAGTAATGCTGTAACTAAAATAGTTATTGAAAACCAAAAAGGCAAGGTTGTGATAGTTAATAATATTAAAGCTGAAAATACGATCAATATAGGATATGTTTTTTATAAATTAAATAAAAAATTTACAAAAGGTATCTTTATGACGTATGAGTAAAAAATTATGTTTGTTGAGAATAGTGAAACAAATATAATTGCATAACTTGTCTTTTTTGTTATAATTTATGATAAAAGTTTTTAAAAATACTTGCTCTATTATTTAATTATTTTCAATATTTTTTATTTTAAACGAGGGATGTATGTCTGATAATGTATTAGCGGTTTCTGATAGTTCTTTTGAAAGTGAAGTGTTAAAGTCCGAGAAACCTGTTCTTGTGGATTTTTGGGCTGAATGGTGTGGTCCTTGTAAAGCATTATCTCCTGTTGTTGATGAGGTTGCTGCAGAATATAAAGACAAAGTTAAATTTGTTAAAATTAATGTAGATGATAATCCAGATTTATCAGCAAAGTATGGTATTAGAGGAATTCCAACATTATTGATTTTAAAGGGTGGTGAAGTTGACGCAACAAGTGTTGGGGGTAAGACTAAATCGCAGTTAGTTGCTTTTATAGATAGTAACTTATAGTTTTATAATTTTACATTTTTAAATAGGCTCAATATATCTTGATTTTTTAAATTAATTAATATATATTGAGCTTTAATCCTTACCTCATATTTTTGCACATAATTGTAAGTTTCCCCTATATTGTTTTTTTATATAGTACGTTTTTAGGTAACTTAATTATTAAATAATAAGTTTTGATAAAATAAAATTAAGAAGATTATTATGAATTTAACTGAATTAAAATCCAAGTCTCCAACGGAAGTTCTTGATATAGCAAAAGATCTTGGCTTGGAAAATTTAGCTCGAACAAGAAAACACGATTTAATTTTTTGTATATTAAAAGCTGCTGCCAAAAAAGGTGACAATATTTCAGGCGGCGGTGTTTTAGAAATTCTACCAGATGGCTTTGGTTTTCTAAGATCAGCTGATAGTTCTTATTTAGCTGGAGCAGATGATATTTATGTTTCGCCAAGCCAAATTAGAAGATTTAACCTAAGAACAGGTGACACAATACAAGGATTAATTAGACCACCTAAAGATAATGAAAGGTATTTTGCTTTATTAAAAGTGGATACAATTAATCTTTCTCCTCCAGAACAAAATAAAAATAAAATTTTATTTGAAAACCTTACAGCATTATTTCCTGATGAAAGATTATTAATGCAGCGTGGAGATGGAAGTACTGAAGATATATCTGGTCGAATTATTGATATGGCATCTCCAGTAGGAAAAGGGCAAAGGGGATTAATCGTATCTCCACCTAAAGCTGGTAAAACTATTGTTATGCAGAATATTGCTAAATCTATCACAGCGAACAATCCTGATAGTATATTAATAGTCCTGCTAATTGATGAGCGCCCAGAAGAAGTAACCGAAATGGCTCGTTCCGTTAAAGGAGAAGTTGTTGCAAGTACTTTTGATGAGCCTGCATCACGTCATGTTCAAGTTGCAGAAATGGTTTTAGAAAAAGCTAAAAGATTAGTTGAAAATAAAAAAGATGTAATTATTTTATTGGATTCTATCACAAGACTTGCAAGAGCTTATAACACTGTAATACCTTCATCTGGAAAAGTATTAACTGGTGGTGTTGATGCTCATGCACTTCATAAACCTAAGAAGTTTTTTGGTGCTGCACGTAATGTAGAAGAAGGCGGTAGTTTAACTATTCTTGCTACATGTTTGGTAGATACTGGTTCAAAAATGGATGAAGTTATTTTTGAAGAGTTTAAAGGTACAGGTAATATGGAATTACGTTTAGATAGAAAAATGTCAGAAAAACGTGTGTTCCCTGCAATTGACTTTAAGCGTTCTGGTACTAGACGTGATGAGCAAATTGTTCCTCCAGATGAATTACAAAGTATTTGGATTTTAAGAAAAATATTACATCCAATGAACGAGATTGCATCAATAGAATTTTTATTAGATCGTTTAAAAGGTACAAAAACAAATCAAGATTTTTTTGACGCTATGCGCACATAATTTAAATGTCTAGTATTGAATTTAATGTTAAGCCAAAACGTAAACCTAAGTTTTCAGATTTAAGAGATTTTTTAAAATTTTTAGAAGATAGAAATGAATTTAAAGAAATCTCTTATCCTGTTGATGTTAACTTAGAAATCACAGAAATCTCCTCTCGAGTATTACATAATAAAGGCCCGGCCTTATTATTTAATAATCCATATTGTATTAAAAATAATATAAGTAATTTAAAAACCACTGAACCTAAAAATTATGGTACTCCTGTTTTAGCTAATTTATTTGGCACAGAACAAAGAGTTGCTTATGCTTTGGGGCTTGAAAGTGTTGATGAATTAAGAAGCATAGGTGAATTATTGGCTTTTTTAAAGCAGCCAGATCCACCAAAAGGCATTAAAGATGCTTTTAGTAAATTACCTATTTTTAAGCAATTAATAAGCCTTGCTCCTAAAAAAGTAAGTAAAGCTTTATGTCATGAAATAATTATTCCGAAAAAACAAGTAAATTTGAGTGATTTTCCAATTCAAACTTGTTGGCCTGGTGATGTTGGACCCTTGATTACTTGGGGTTTAGTTACAACTAGAAATATCCATAATGATAGGCAAAATATAGGAATATATAGACAGCAAGTAATTGGCCATAATCGAGTTATTATGCGTTGGTTAGGTCATAGGGGAGGTGCTTTAGACTATTTAGAGTTTCGAAAAAAATATCCAAATGAACCATTTCCGGTTGCTGTAACTATAGGTGCTGATCCTGCGACTATATTAGCTGCTGTAACACCAATTCCTGACTCTATTTCTGAATATGCTTTTGCTGGATTATTAAAAGGTTCAAGATGTGAACTTGTAAAATGTAAGACTATTCCATTAGACGTTCCTGCAAGTGCCGAGATAGTTTTAGAAGGATATATTTATCCAAATGATACGGCAAAAGAAGGGCCTTTTGGTGATCATACTGGTTATTATAATGAAGTAGCTGAATTTCCAGTATTTACTATTGAGACTATTACTCATAGAGAAAAGCCTATTTATCATAGTACTTATACAGGGCGCCCACCAGATGAGCCAGCTGTTTTGGGTGCTGCTTTAAATGAAGTATTTGTTCCTATTTTACAAAAACAATTTCCAGAAATTTCAGATTTTTATTTGCCGCCAGAAGGTTGTTCTTATCGAATGGCAGTTGTTAGTATTAAAAAACAATATTCAGGTCACCCACAAAGAGTGATGCTTGGAATTTGGTCTTTTTTAAAGCAATTTTTATATACTAAATTTATTATTATTACTGATGATGATATAAATATTAGAAATTGGGAAGATGTTATTTGGGCTATTACCACAAGAGTTGATCCCAAGCGAGATACTTTAATATTAGAAAATTCACCAATTGATTATTTAGACTTTGCATCTCCTAGTTATGGCTTGGGTTCTAAATTAGGCATTGATGCGACCAATAAATACCCAGGAGAGACAACAAGAGAATGGGGCAAAGAGATTAAAATGGATAAAACAGTTGAAGATAAGATTGATCGTATTTGGTCTGAATTAGGAATTTAAGTTAGAAAGTAGTAGTTAAGTTTTATGCCAGAATTACCAGAAGTTGAAACTGTATTACAAGGTCTAAAAGCCAATATTGCTGATAAGACCAAAGTTGAAAAAATAATAATTAGATTTCCAAAATTGCGTTGGGATATACCTGAGCAAGATTTAAATAATAATATTATTGATCAAAAGATATTAAATATATCAAGACGCGGTAAATATTTGTTATTTAAATTCAAGACAGGGACTATGTTAATTCATTTAGGTATGTCTGGTGTTTTAAAATTACAGCCTTTAAGTAATGGTAAAATAAGTGAGCCTTTAAAACATGATCATGTTGATATTATTTTAAATAATAATAGTTTTTTAAGATTAAATGATCCTCGAAGATTTGGAGCTTTATTATGGGCCAAAGGCGATGTTTTTCAATATAAGTTATTGCATCATTTAGGACCTGAGCCTTTATCTAGTGATTTTAATTTTGAATATCTAAAAAATAAACTCAATAATAAAAATATTGGCATTAAGAAATTTATTATGGATAGCAAAAATGTTGTTGGTGCTGGCAATATTTATGCGCAAGAGTCTTTATTTTTATCAAAGATTCACCCGGAAAAACTAGCTAAAAATTTATCAGATTTTGAAATTAAAGATTTAATTAAAAATATAAAGCTGATTTTAAAAAAAGCTATTAAAGCAGGTGGTACTACGTTAAAAGATTATAAGAATTCTGAAGGAAAGCCTGGATATTTTCAGCAAGAATTATTAGTTTATGGCAGAGCAAATCAAAAATGTGTTATTTGTGAAAACATCCTAAAAGAACTTAAAATTGCGGGCAGAACAACTGTTTATTGCTCAAATTGTCAAAATGATGATAAAAACTCATCTTGTAAAAAATCGATAAAAAGCATATAATTACGTAATTTTATTTAAAATAACGAAAAATATTATGCTAGCATTAAAATTAAATAAAGTTCATAAGTTTAATTTATTAGCTTTAATCGCAATAATTCCTATTATTATTATTTGTTATTTTTTTATAGATAGGCCTTTAACAGAGCTTACTTATTATAATACAGCTAATAGTCATTTCAGTTTTATATATCTTTTTATTTCAAATTTGGCAAAATATTATTTTTTTAGTAGCCCAATTGTTCTAACTATTATTTTTATCAGAAATTGTTTAGGATATAAAACAACAAAATTAACTTGGTTTATGATAGCTATGTGTTTTGCTATTTTATTTACTTTTCCATTTAATGATGAATTGAAATTTATTTTTGGTAGAACCTGGCCTGGTACTTGGTCAAATAATAATCCATCATGGATTCAAGATCATGTCTTTGGATTTAATTTTTTCACGATTAAAAGCAATGCTTACATGTCGTTTCCTTCAGGACATTCAGCAACATCTATGATAGTATCTACGTTTATTTGGCATACTTACAGGAACATCCCTGCTAGAATATTTGCGCTGATGGCTATTTTATTGCAAGTTATTGGTTTATTACTTTTAAGCCATCATTGGCTTAGCGATACTATTGCTGGTATGTATTTAGGGATGGTTGTTGGTAATTACTTTAGCTATTTTTTCCAAGAAATAATGAATTTTAGAAGTAGGCATATAGATCATGACTCCCAATTTGAAAATATTGAATAATGATACTTTTTTAAAAGCAACTTTGTCTCAAGACGTAGATTATACTCCTGTATGGATTATGCGTCAGGCAGGAAGATATTTGCCTGAGTACAGAAAGATAAGAGAAAATCTAAGGGATTTTTTAGATTTATGTAAAAATCCAGAATTAGCAACTGAAGTAACAATGCAGCCGCTTAGACGTTTTAATTTAGATGCTGCTATTTTATTTTCAGATATATTAACGATTCCTGATGCAATGGGCCTGGGTTTATATTTTGCTGAAGGTGAAGGTCCTAAATTTACAAATCCTATTACTGAGCCATCTCATATTACTAATTTAAAGCAACCAGACGTTTATACTGATTTAAAATATGTTTTAGATACGGTAAAATCTATAAAATCAGAATTAGGAAATAAAATTCCGTTGATTGGCTTTTCTGGTAGTCCATTTACTTTAGCGACTTATATGATAGAAGGTGGGAGCTCTAAAAACTTTAGTAAAATAAAGTCATGGCTTTATCAAAATCCAGAAATGTCGCATCTTTTATTAGATAAGTTAAGTGATGCTGTGTCAGATTATCTTATAGCTCAAATTAAATCAGGTGTAGATGTAGTACAAATATTTGATACATGGGGTGGTATTTTAAATACAGAGTATTATATAAATTTTTCTTTAAATTATATGGAAAAAATTATAAAAAATATTAAGGCAAAATATCCTAATATCCCAATAATATTATTTACTAAAAACTCAGGATTATGGTTAGATAAAATAGCAAGCCTTGAATCTAGTCCAAATGTAATTGGCCTTGATTGGACCTGTGATATAGATAAAGCCAGATTAGATATTAATAAATATAATTCAAATATTGCCATACAAGGTAACTTAGACCCTTGTGTTTTGTACGCAGATAAAGATGTAGTTAAAAAAGAAGTTATAAAAATCTTAGACAAATATAAAGAGGCTAATGGTTCTATAAAGGGTCATATCTTTAATTTAGGCCATGGAATACACCCTACTATTAATCCAGATAATGTTGCTGTATTAGTCGATACAGTGCATGAATATAGTGCTAAAATTAAATAAATTAGATTAATATAAAATAATTTTTATGACAAATATTGCAATTTTTCCAGGAACTTTTGATCCAATCACTTTTGGCCATATAGATTTAATAACAAGAGCTGCGAAAATATTTTCTAAAGTAATAGTCTCTATTGCTGGAAATATGAAAAAGGCACCATTATTTAATTTTGATGAAAGAATAGCTTTGTGCGAAGAAATTTTTAAAAATAATAAAAATATAGAAGTAAAAGGTTTCAATAATTTGCTTGCACATTTTGCAACTGAGCAAAAAGCTGATGTAGTAATAAGAGGTTTAAGGGCTGTATCAGATTTTGAATATGAGTTTCAATTAGCAACAATGAATCGTAGATTAAACGATAGCTTTGAGACGATATTTTTAACACCGGCTGAAAAATATTCTTTTTTGTCATCAAGTCTAATTAAAGAAGTAGCAAGTTTAAATGGTGACGTTAGTGAGTTTGTGCCTGAGATTGTTGCTTGTGCTTTGTATAAAAAATACGCTAAATAGACTGGTTATTTAAACTTTATGGATAGCAATATAAGATTTAAAAAAATTGCTTTAGAGGATTTTGAGATTGATTCTAGATTGAAATCTATCTTTGAAAATAAAGGTTCAATGACTAAACTTTTAGAAAATTTATTTAATAAAGTTTATATCGAAATTATAAATCAAAATAAAAACATTACATCAGATAGCTCATATTATATATATAGACACATTTTAATTAAAAGTAATAAGATTAATCTTATGAATGCCATATCTTTTATAAGTGATGGTTTTTTTGAATTATTACATATTGAAAGCAATAATTTTTTAGAAAAAGAATTTTTAGGGAAACTTATTTTTGATGAATCTACTAATAAATTAAACTTTGGTCTATTAAGATCAGAATTTACTTATGGGTTAATAGATAATAAAATGACTAGAATGTCAGAATTTTATTATAATAATTTATCTTTGATAAAATTATATGAGTCTTTTATGCCAGAGTTTTTTTTGCACTTTAAATAAATATTTTCAAATAATATAATATGTCGCCATATTTAAAATTAATTAGATTTGATAAACCAGTTGGGACTTTATTATTATTATGGCCAGCTTTATGGGCTTTATTAATAGCCTCTTCTGGAGTTATTAATATTCATATTTTATTAGTATTTTGCTTTGGAGTATTTTTAACCAGATCGGCAGGTTGTGCCATTAATGATTATTTTGATAAAGATTTTGATAGGCTTGTTGATAGAACAAAAGACAGACCGTTAGCCCAAAAAGAAATTCCAGCAAAGCATGCTATTTATTTAGCTGGGATATTATTTTTATTAGCATTTGGCTTAGTTTTATCTTTAGGTAATACAGATTTAATTTTTCATTCATTTATAGCTTTATTATTAGCTTGCATATACCCATTATTAAAAAGATATACTTTTTTGCCACAAATGGGTTTAGGTCTTGCCTTTTCTTATTCTATACCTATGGCATTTGTTGCAGAAATTGGTTTTGTGCCTAGTATTGCTTGGGTATTATATATAATTTCTGTCACTTGGACTTTAATGTACGATACTGTTTATGCTATGGCTGATATGGATGATGATATAGAAATAGGTATAAAATCATCAGCATTATTATTTGGTGATTATATATTTTATACTATAGGGGTATTGCAATTATTAGTTATTATTGGATTTATATATTTAGGATATAGATTAGATTTTAATATTTATTATTATTTCAGTATAATGTTAGCAGCATTATGTTTTTTGTATCAAACTAAGTTAATTGCTCAATATAAATATATTAAAGCTTTTAAAAATAATAATATAGTAGGGTTTTTAATTTTGTTAGGAATGTATTCAAATAGTTATCTGATTTTTTAGGGATTGTTATGGAATTATTATCAATGAAGGACTTAGATTTAAATAACAAAATTGTTATTATTCGAGAAGATTTAAATGTCCCAATTAAAAATGGTAAAGTAACCAACACTAATCGAATTGATTCCGCATTAATTACTATTAAGTTGGCATTATCAAAAGGCGCTAAAGTTGCAATAATCTCACATTTGGGAAGGCCTAAAGAAGGAGAATATAATCCAGAATATTCACTTGCTCCAATTGCAGATATTTTAAAAGAAAAATTGAATATTCCTGTGCAGTTTGTTCAAAATTGGCTTGAGGGTTTTGATATTAATGCAGGTGAGCTATTTTTATTAGAAAATATAAGATTTTGTGTTGGTGAAAAATCTAATGCCGATGAATTGAGTAAAAAAATAGCATCACTTGCAGATGTATATGTAATGGATGCTTTTGCAACAGCACATAGACAGCATGCTTCAACTTATGGAGCATTAAAATATGCAAAACAAGATGGTAAAGAAGTTTGTGCAGGTCCTTTATTTTTGGCTGAAATTAATGCCTTACAAAAAGGTTTAGCTAATCCTAAAAAACCAATTGTCGCGATAGTTGGGGGCTCAAAAATTTCTACGAAAATAGATATTTTAACTAAATTAATTACCAAAGTAGATCAGTTAATAGTAGGTGGAGGTATAGCAAATACTTTTATAGCTGCATCTGGTTTAAATATAGGTAATTCTTTATATGAAGAAAGCTATCTTGGTACAGCACGAAAATTATTAAAAGATGCTCAAGATAAAGGCAGCATTATTCCTATGCCTGTTGATGTGGTTGTTGCAAAAGAAATTTCTGATGATGCTAAAACTTGTATTAAATCTGTTAATAATGTGGAGAATGGCGATTTAATTTTAGACATTGGTCCTGATACAGCTAAGATGCTGTGTAAATATATAAGTAAAGCTAATACTATTATTTGGAACGGCCCTTTAGGTGTTTTTGAACATGCATCTTTTGCAGAAGGTACTAAAAAGATTGCTAATGCTATTGCAAATAGTTCAGCGTATTCTTTAGCAGGAGGGGGAGATACAATTGCAGCTATAGATAAGTTTAATATAGCAGACAAAATTTCATATATTTCAACTGGAGGCGGTGCTTTTTTAGATTTTATTCAAAGCGATACTTTTGCCGTGTTAGAATTATTAGCTAAGAAAGATAAAAATTTTTAAATATAACTAAAAATATTAATTTATATGGACATAGATTTGAATTTAAAACGCAGAACAAAAATAGTTGTAACTCTAGGTCCTGCAACAGATGACTTGCAAATATTAGAAAGATTATTAAAAGCTGGGGTTGATTTAGTCAGGATTAATTGCTCACATGGAACAGAGCAAGATTTAATTGCCAAAGTTCAAAATGTTAAAAAAGCTTCTAAAAAAATAAATAAAGAAGTTGCCATTTTATTTGATTTACAGGGACCTAAAATTAGAATAGCAAGATTTAAAGATAAAATAATTCTCTTAGAAAAAGGCAATAAGTTTATTTTAGATGCTGATCATGACATTGAAAATGGTGATTCTAGTGTTGTAGGTTTAGATTATAAAAGTTTACCTAATGAAGTTAAAGTTAAAGATATATTATTATTAGATGATGGACGAGTAGTTTTAAAAATTTTAGAAATTAAAAAGTCTAAAATTTATTGTGAAGTTATTGAAGGAGGCTATCTTTCAAATAATAAAGGTCTAAATAAATTTGGTGGAGGATTATCTGCTAAATGTATTACTGAGCAAGATATAAAGCATATTCATTTAGCGGCAAAATTAAATATTGATTACTTAGCTATATCTTTTCCAAAAACAGCACAAGATATTCAGGATGCTTTGGATATTTGTAATAAACTTGATTTTAAAGTAGATATTATTGCTAAAATAGAAAGGCAAGAAGCTTTAGATAATTTAGATGAAATCATTAAAATATCAAATGCAGTAATGGTAGCAAGAGGTGATTTAGGCGTTGAAATAGGTGATGCAGAGTTACCAGGTTGGCAAAAGCATATTATTAATAGAGCAACAGCTTTGTCTAAAGCTGTTATTACTGCAACTCAAATGATGGAGTCAATGATAACAAATTCTATTCCAACAAGAGCGGAGGTTTTTGATGTTGCCAATGCTGTATTAGATGGAACTGATGCTGTTATGTTATCAGCTGAAACAGCAATAGGTCATGATCCTGTTAAAGTTGTTGAAGCTATGGTTAGTATTTGTTTAGGTGCTGAAAAACAGCTTGATAAGATGCCAAATCTAAATGATCGAGTTAATGCAGAGTTTACTCAATGTGATGAAGCCATTGCATTTTCGGCTATATATATCGCTAATCATATGAATATTAAAGCGATAATAGTTCTAACTGAAACTGGGGCAACGGCGTTATGGATGTCACGCTCTAAAACTAGTATACCAATTTATGCTTTAAGTAGGCATGAGAAGACTAGAAAAAAAGTTAGATTATATAAAGGAGTTTACTCTTTAGGTTTTGATGTTACTAAATTAGATAGAGCAGAAGTTAATATTAAAGCTGTAGATAAATTAGTTAAAAAGCAAGTGATTAAAGATAAAGATTATATTATTATCACAAGAGGTGATTTTTTAGGTGTCAGCGGTGGCGCTAATACTTTAAAGGTTTTATGTGTTGGAGAGATTGTTTAAGAAAATAAAGTATTGCAATGCAATAACAAAATATGAGCGAAGCGAATAAATATTTTTTCTTTTGTAAAGAAAAAAGGCTCCCAAAGGGAGCAGAAAAAGGATTTCTCAGGAGTTAAAAACACGAACTAAATTTAAATTTCTGAGAAATCCTTTTCTGCGAACTAAAGTTCGCCTTTTTCTTTACAAAAGAAAAAAGTTATATATTTGCTGTGCAAATATTAACTTTGTATTTATTTGCAAAATTAATTAATTATTATAAATAAGGATAAAAAATGGCATTAATAAGCTTAAGACAGTTACTTGATCATGCTGCTGAAAATAGTTATGGGTTACCTGCATTTAATGTAAATAATTTAGAACAAGTTCGCGCTATTATGATGGCAGCTGATAAAACTAATAGTCCTGTTATTTTGCAGGCATCAGCAGGAGCAAGAAAATATGCAGGACCTTTGTTTTTAAAACATTTAATTAGTGCTGCAATAGCAGAGTTTCCGCATATTCCTATTTGTATGCATCAAGATCATGGAGCATCACTTGCAGTTTGCCAAAGATCAATTCAAATGGAGTTTAGCTCAGTTATGATGGATGGTTCTTTATTAGAAGATCAAAAAACTCCAGCTGATTATGAGTATAATGTTGATGTTACTAAAAGAGTTGTTGAAATTTCTCATGCTTGTGGAGTTTCTGTTGAAGGAGAGCTTGGTTGTTTAGGATCGCTTGAAACTTTAGCTGCTGGTAAAGAAGATGGTGTTGGTGCTGAAGGAGTATTATCAAAAGAGCAGTTATTAACAGATCCTAATCAAGCAAAAGACTTTGTTGAAAAAACTAATGTTGATGCTTTAGCTATAGCAATTGGTACAAGTCATGGTGCTTATAAATTTACTAAACCTCCTACAGGAGATGTTTTAGCAATTGATAGATTAAAAGAAATACATACAAAAATTCCAAATACTCATTTGGTTATGCATGGCTCATCTTCTGTTCCACAAGATTGGCTTGAAATTATTAATAACCATGGTGGAAATATGGGTAAAACTTATGGAGTACCAGTTAAAGAAATTCAAGAAGGTATTAAGCATGGGGTTAGAAAAATAAACATAGATACAGATTTAAGAATGGCATCAACTGGAGCTATTCGTAAATTTCTAGCAGAAAATCCAAAAGAGTTCGATCCTAGAAAATATAATATTGCAGCAACTAAAGCTATGCAAAGTATCTGTGAAGCAAGATACGAAGCTTTCAATACCGCAGGATGGGCTGATAAAATAAAAGTTAAATCTTTAGAAGAAATGGTTCATTTCTATAAATAGTTTCTTATAAATATATTACGCCATAGATTTCTTCTTTCAATAATGCTAATGATTGGGAGAGGGAATCTAATTTATAGTTTAAATCATGCTATTAAAGATACGCAATTAATTTGAATTAAACAAAATCCCTATATATACTTTATAGATATATTATTGTAAAGGATTACTGACAATGTATCTTAAAAAGTTTTAAATCCTAAATATCAAAATAGTAATATATGCATAGAAATTTAAAGGTATTTTAATATAAATTAAAATAAAATATTAAAGGGAAAGATAATGAAATTTAAAACCAAGCTAAAATTATTAACGGCAGGAATAATTTTTAGCTCCTTTACTTTTGCGGGTAATCAAGAAGTTGATATAGAGGATAGAGCTTGTTTAGATAAAGGGGCGTGCCCTAAGATATTAGAGCTTGCTAAAGTAGGAAGTCTTAAAGCAGGCAAGGTATCTTCTAAGAGTTTGAATAAAAATATTATAAGTACTAATACTATATCCATAACCAACAAGTCCAAAAAGGGTGTTACAACGATAATAGCGGCGAGTTCTCAAGGCAAAAAAACATCTTGTGGTCAGTTTAGTTTGACTGGTAAGACTACCATTATCGTAAATGTTAGTTGCGATGTTTCTGGCTCAACTTTTTCATTAACTGATTCTGACGGGAGATCTAATGCCTTAGATTTCTCATCATCATCTCCTCCTCCTCCTCGTGATTTTCTTTATGCTTTTGTTACAGATGAGACCTTTAACGGAAATTTAGGTGGTGTTTCTGGAGCAAAAAATAAATGCTCTTTTGCTGCGAACACCGGAGGTTTGGAAGAACTTAAAGGGTTGAAGTGGAATGCTTGGATTAGTACTGGCACAATTAACGCTATAGAACAATTTGATGATGGTGACAAAAACTTACCTTATTACTTACCTGATGACATTAAATTAGTTGATTCTCTAAACACGCTTACCATGTCACAGAGTTTACTCCATGAGTTAAACATTAATGAGTCTGGTTCCATCGTCACTAGTGATGAGGTATGGACCAACACTGACGGTGCTGGAGTAAAAGCGACAGCCGATACTTGTGATAACTTCAATGACGGTACCAATAATTGGTCTGGCGTCTCAGGACTCACCACCAAAGTTGACTCCACATGGACTTACGTGGACAATCCTATTTCGAATCCAGCGTGTTACGAACTTAAACATATATATTGTTTCGAAACTCGAGGTGAATAACCTATTTTCGGTATACTAGTAGATTTTTTAAGCTCTCTCAATAAAAGTTAAATCTTTAGAAGAAATGGTTCATCTTTATAAATAATCTCCTATAAGTATATTATGAACTATAATTTTAATTACTTTATATAATTAAAATTATAGTTGCATTATGTATAATATTGTTATTGTTATTGTTGGCTTAGGCTATGTTGGTTTAAACTTAGCTATTTTGATAGAACATTCACTTAAACAATTAAATTTTAAGCATTATATTATTGGATATGATATTAATTCTGAGCGAGTACAAGAGCTTAAAGAAAGTTTAGATATATAGTAGTGTTGATCAAAGTGCACTAACAAATTCTAAAATTAATTTTGTTGATAGCTTAAATAAAAGTATTATTACGAAATTTTCTACTCCAGTAATTTATATTATATGTGTTCCAACATCTATTAATATTGACCATACTCCAAATTTAAATCCTTTAAAAGAAGCATCAAAAAAAATAGGTTCTTTATTAAAAAATGATGATTTAGTGATTTATGAATCAACAGTATATCCTGGTGTCACAGAAGATATTTGTCTGCCTATTTTAGAAGAATATAGTTCTTTAACATGTGGAGCTAATTTCCATTTAGCTTTTTCTCCTGAAAGGATTAATCCTGGAGATCAATTACATCAGATGAGAAATGTTGTAAAGTTAATTTCAGGACAAACAAAGAAATCTTTGGATAAAGTGAAAGATATATATAGTAAAGTTTTTAATGATAAAATATATATTTGCCCTAGTATTAAAGTTGCAGAATCAAGTAAGCTTTTAGAAAATACTCAACGAGATTTAAATATTGCATTAGTTAATGAGTTTTCTTATTTAGCTCATAAATTAGATATAAATATACAAGATATTCTTGCTGCGGCTAAGACTAAATGGAATTTTATGGATGTAAAACCAGGGTTTCCTGGAGGTGAATGCATACCAATAGATCCATATTATTATATATTTCTTGCTAATCAATTTAATTTAAGAGCAAGTCTTGCAAGTAATGCTAGAGATATTATAGCTAGTTTCAATTACCTAGAAGGCATGATATAATTTTATTCTTATTGCAGTATTCAAGGAAGAAGTATTATGCCAGCACCTTATTCATTAGATCTAAGAAAAAAAATAATTGAAGTATACAAAACAGAAAATCTTTCACAAAAAAGATTAGCGTCAAGATTTAACATTAGTGTTACTACTGTTGAAAGATACGTGGCTCTTTCAAAAAAAGATCCTGAACTTAAGCCAAAACATGGTAAATTTGGTCGTCCAAAAAGGATTTCTCCTGAAGGAGAGGAAACAATAAAAAAAATAATGCTAGAGAATAAATTAATAACTCTATTTGAACTTTCAGAAAAATATTATGAAATACATAATGAGCTTGTTGGTAAGGCCGTATTATCAAGAGCCTGCAAAAAACTTGGTTTGGTTTTTAAAAAACTTAGCCACTATGCAAAAGAGCAAGACAGAGAAGATGTAAAAAAAAACGGGAAGAATTTTTAGCTGAAATTTTCAACATTCCTCTAGAAAAATTAGTTTTTTTAGATGAATCTGGAGCAAATTTAAATATGTCTTGCAATTATGGGTGGGGATTTAAAGGCGAAAGAATTAAGCATGCTAAGCCTCATCAAAGAGGTACAAGATTCAGTATATTAGGCGCAATAGGATTAAATAAAATAAAAGCTGCCTTTTATGGTGAATGGTCAACTAATACAGAAATATTTTATCATTTTATTAAAAATGAACTGTGTCCTAAATTAAAAAAGATGATGTGGTTGTAATGGACAATGTTTCGTTTCACAAGTCATCTAAAATAAAAGATGAAATAGAAAAAGTTGGGGCAAAAATTTTATATTTACCTCCATACTCTCCGGAGCTAAATCCAATTGAAAAAATGTGGTCTAAGATTAAAAACACTTTAAGAAAAGCTGCAGCAAGAACAGTTGATGAATTTCAATTAGCTATAGAAAAAACTTTTAAATTAATATAAGAAACAGATCTATATGGGTGGTTTAAATGCTGCGGATATAGCCGTCCACCATAGTGGAGCTAGCTATAATAGTAGTTTTGATTATTTTATTAATATCATCAATAAGGCAATGTTGAAAGTAACTTCAAAAAAAATAATTGTTCTAGGATTAAGTTTTAAGAACGATGTAGCAGATATTAAAAATAGCATGGAAATTGCTGCACCATTTATAGAATTTTTATCATACATGTTAGTGATCACAGGTATTCTTTTAGAGATTATTTCTTGGTTTCAGGCTCTTTTCTTTATATTAATAGCATGGGGCTTTTTACTACTCTTAACATTATCTAATTTCTTTTTAGATCGATTAACTTTCAACATTTCATTATATGATAAATAAGTTAAGAGGAAAGTCTTTCTAAATACCTATTTATTCTTTATAATTGTTTAGTTAATGGCATTATTTTTTGTTTTTAAATTTACAATTAATTAAGTATTTACCGTGGAAGTTAATCAAGTAGAAAATAAGATAACTGAGTATAGCGTTCAAAATATAATTAACAAACTAAATAAATTTTGGTCTGATTATGGTTGTGTTTTAGAGCAACCTCTTGATTTAGAAGTAGGCGCAGGGACTTTTCATCCAGCAACGTTTTTAAAGTCTTTAGGAGAAAAGCATTGGTATGCAGCTTATGTTCAAGCATCCAGAAGGCCAGTTGATGGTCGTTATGGTGAAAATCCTAATAGATTACAAAGGTTTTACCAATATCAAGTATTATTAAAACCATCTCCTGAAAATATCCAAGAATTATATTTAGATTCTTTGGTTTATTTGGGAATAGATCCTAGATTAGATGACATCAGATTTGTTGAAGATAATTGGGAGTCTCCAACTTTAGGTGCGTGGGGTCTTGGCTGGGAAGTCTGGCAAAATGGTATGGAAATTACCCAATATACTTATTTTCAGCAAGTAGGGGGCATTATTTGTAAACCTGTTAGTGGTGAGCTAACTTATGGTTTAGAAAGAATGGCTTTATATTTACAGAATAAAAATAATGTTTTTGATTTAGTATTTGCTGATTCAAAAGCAGGTCCTGTGACATATCGAGATTTATATAAACAAAATGAATTTGAAATGTCTAAATATAACTTTGAGTTAGCTGATGTAGATATATTATTTCAGCATTTTCAAGACTATGTGCATGAAGCTAATAAGTTATTAGATAATAAATTAGTCTTACCAGCATACGAACAAGTAATGAAAGCATCTCATGCTTTTAATATGCTTGATGCAAGAGCTGCCATATCTGTTACAGAAAGACAAAATTATATTTTAAAAATTAGACAAATGGCAATAAAAGTTGCCAAGTTATATGTCGAAAATTTAGGCTAGTATCATATGCAAACGCAAAATTTATTATTTGAAATTGGAACAGAAGAGCTTCCAACTCATTCTTTAGGATTGTTAATTAACAGTCTTGTTAGTAATTTAGAAGCAGAGTTAGCTAAAAATAAATTAGCATACTCAGCAATAAAAAGCTTTGTAACACCAAGAAGATTGGCTGTGATTATTAAAGATTTAATTAATAGCCAGGAAGATTATGAAGTAAAACTTTATGGCCCAAAAGTAAAAGTAGCTTTTGATCAAGATAATAATCCAACTAAAGCAGCATTGGGATTTGCTAAAAAATGTGGGGCTGTAGAAATAGCGGAACTAGAACAAGCTGAAGTTAAAGGTGAGTTAACTTTAGCTTATTCTAAAGTTCATAAAGGTAAATCTACAAAAGAATTACTCCCAGATATTTTCTCTCAGGCAATAAACAAGTTATTAATTAAAAAACCAATGCGTTGGGGCAATCATAGTTATAGCTTTGTAAGACCTGTTCATTGGCTTTTAATGTTATACGGTCAAGATGTTGTTGATTTTGAAATTTTTGGATTAAAGAGCTCTAATCTTACTTATGGACACAGATTTTTAGCCCCAAAGAGTATTAAGATAAAAAATATTTTAGATTATAATCAAGCTTTATTGGACGCTTTTGTAATAGCTGATTATGACGATCGGAAAAATAAGATAAAAAATCAAATTATAGAGCTAGCAAATAAAGAAAAAGCTAAAATAACTAATTTAGATGAATTATTAGATGAGGTCACTTGTATTACAGAATGGCCTTGTGCATTAATGGGCAGTTTTTCACAAGATTTTTTAGAAGTTCCAAAAGAATGTTTACAAAGTGCCATGCAAGGGCATCAAAAGTATTTTTGTCTTGAAGATAAAAATACTGATTTTATTGCAAAATTTATTACTATTTCTAATATACCAAATAAAGTTGATAACTCAGGAATATCTAGAATTATATCTGGTAATGAAAGAGTTTTATCAGCAAGATTAGATGATGCAAGATTCTTTTATAGTTCTGATAAAAAGAAAGATTTTACTAAATTATCAGATAAATTAAAGAAAATAGTCTTTCAAAATAAACTAGGCACTGTTTATGATAAAACTCAAAGACTAGCTCAAATAGTTAAATATATTTATGATAATATAGACCAAAATTTTAAAGAAGATATTAATCCAAATAATCTAGTATTAGCAGCAACACTTGCTAAAAATGATTTGGCAACAGAAATGGTTTATGAGTTTCCTGAGTTGCAAGGGATTATGGGTAAATATTATGCAGCATTAGATAAGAATATTTCAAATGATGTCGCTTGTGCATTGTATGATTATTACAAACCTGTATCAGCAGGAAGTAATTTACCAGAGACTAAAATGGGCGTTATATTAGCTATTGCTGATAGAATAGATACTATAGTTGGTATTTATGCAGGAGCAGGATTAACTCCAACAGGAGATAAAGATCCATATGGGTTAAGACGTGCAGCGCTTGCTATTATAAAAATTAGTATAGAAAATAAATTAAATTTTGATTTAAGTAATTTAATAAATTTTGTAATTAATTTATATGAAAATAATAATATATCAATTTTGCCTGAATTTAGTCAGAAAATTTATTATTTCATAATAGATAGATTAAAAACTTATTATCAAGAAAACAATATTGAAACTAGTGTTTTCAAATCAGTTTATAACATAGTAAATGACAGTATTTTAGATTTTAATCAAAAAGTTTATGATGTTTGCAAAATTTTAGAAAATCCTGAAATTAAAGATTTAGCTTTAATTAATAAAAGAATTAATAATTTATTACAAAAAAATAAATGTTCAGTTTTAACGATAGATAATGCTCTATTAGATTCACAATATGAAAAAGATTTAGTTAAAAGTTTATCTGAAAAAGAAGATTTAATTGATAAATATTATAAAAATAAAAATTATTATAAAATATTAGAGTTAGTATTAGAATTAAAGCCCAAAATAGATAGTTATTTTGATAATGTTTTAATTTTAGTTGAAGATAAAAATGTAAGAAATAATAGATTAGTGATTCTTGATAAAATTAAAAATATGATTTTTAAAGTTGCAGATTTATCTGAGTTATATCAACAAATATAATTAATTATGAAAGTAGCTATATTAGATAGAGATGGAGTTATAAATTTAGACTCTGATAATTACATAAAATCGCCAGATGAATGGATTCCAATAGATGGCAGTATTAAAGCTATAAAATATTTAAAAGATAATGATTATAAAGTTTATGTTGCAACAAATCAGTCAGGTATAGGTCGAGGTTTTTATAATCAAGAAACACTTGAGCTGATGCATCAAAAATTTTTTGATATTTTAAAAGAAAATAATACGACTATTGATGGTATAGTTCATTGTCCACATATATCAGATAATAATTGTAATTGCAGAAAACCAAAGCCAGGTTTATTTTTTGAGATACAAGATAAATATAATATAGATTTAACTAAAGCTTTTTGTGTTGGAGATTCGATAAGAGATTTAGAGGCTGCATCAATATCAGGGATTACTGAGCTTTATTTAGTAAAGACAGGAAAAGGCCAAATAACTATAGATAAAGCACAAGATAAATTAACAAAACTTAATGCAAATATTTTTAATAATCTATTAGAAATTGTTAAATTTAAAATTAATTAATTATTTTTATAAAAACACTTGCATTAAATAATTACATGAGTATAATTGAACTTGCTTGGCGACAACAGCGAGTTGGCACCACCTGATTCCATTCCGAACTCAGAAGTGAAACAACTTAGCGCCGATGATAGTGTGGATTTATCCATGCGAAAGTAGGACATTGCCAAGCATTTATTTCTTCTTTTCTTTTCTTCTGAATATTACTTCCATTTTTGATTAATACGAACTTAAATATAAATTCAAAATATCTGCAAATCCACCTGAAAATTTATCAGGAAAATCATCAGACCATTTTTTTAATATATTAATATCAAACCAAGCCCCAGTTTCTATTTCTGAATATTCTAATTTTATATCGCCAGAATATTTTACTAAATATATTTTTACAAATTCAAATCCATTATTTTCTGATGCAGCAATATTACCTATTTCTTGAAATTTATTTTCAGTAATATAGATGCCAAGCTCTTCTAAAAGTTCTCTTTTTGCGGCTTTCAAATAACTTTCTCCTGCATCAAGATGACCTGCTGCTGATATATCCCATTTATTTGGAAATTGTTTTTTATTACTTGATCTAAGTTGTATAAATATTTGGTTTAAATTATTTATAACTATAATATGTGCTGATCGATGCTTTAAATTTAATTTGTGAACTTCACTGCGGGATTTTTGATTAATGACATTATTATTGTCATCAACTACATCTATAATTTCATGATCTATAATTTCATGTTTCATATGCTTTTGCTTTAAATTTGTATTATGTATATTATTATATTATGAATATATACCAAAAATTTAAAAGGTTTAAATTTACAATAGATAAATTAGACTTTAATTTAATAAAAAACTGTTTAGTTAAGCCATATATTTTTACTAATCATGATGATTGTTTAGGGATTGATTTAGAGACTAATAAAAGTATTCAAAATGCATTATATTGCAATTTTTTAAGCATAAAAATGCAACAAAGATTTGAGAATGCTTGTTGTCATAAAAGTTCTTTAATTAAAGCTTTTGGTAAAAGTTTATTAAAAAGAGATGATCTGGTTATATTAGATGCAACATCAGGTTTTGGTAATGATAGTATTGAGCTTGCAGCAAAAGCGAAAAAAGTTATTATGCTTGAGAAATCTAAAATTGTTTATGCATTATTACAAGATGGTCTAGAAAGGCTCAAATCTGCATTAGAGCAAGAATTAGAATCTAATGAGAAGATTATAAAGGATACATTACAGGTTGAAATGTTGAGTTTAAATTTAGACTTTCAAGCTTATGCTAGAAGTTCTCAAAAAGATATAAATAATATAGATATCATTTATTTAGATCCAATGTATCCTAAAGATGATAAAAAAACGGCTTTAAATAAAAAATATATGCAATACTTGCAAGATTTGACTTTTAATTCAGCAAAAGATAGTGAGTTATTGGATTTGGCCTTAAGTATAGCCAAACATAGAATAATCTTAAAAAGGCCTTTGCATGCAGAAATTTTATATCCTAAAAAGCTTTGTTATCAAGTAAAATCTAAATTAGTTCGATATGATGTTTACTTACCTAGTTAAGATATAATATTTTATATATAATTTACAATTTAGTATTCAATAAAACATAGGCTCTTTTATGGCATGGTGGGGTAAGTTTTTAGGTGGCGCATTTGGGTTTATGTTTGCAGGACCCTTAGGTGCAGTTCTAGGTGTGGCTTTTGGTCATAGCTTAGATGTTGGCGTTGAGAAAGATGCAAAGCAAAGTAAGCGTAAATTTAGTCATAAAGATGAAGAAATAAATTCACATTTTGGTGGGCATGAAAGAATCCAACTAGCTTTTTTTACGGCTACTTTTTCGGTTATTGGATATCTTGCAAAATCAGATGGGAGCATTACTAAGCCTGAAATAGATATGGCTGAAAATTTAATGTCAAAAATGGATTTAAATAAATCTTTACGGCAAGCAGCTATAAAATTGTTTACTGCAGGAAAAGAGAAGCAATTTGATTTAGATGGTGTTTTAGCAGAGTTTATGCAGGAGTGTCGATTTAGACGTGATCTTTTGCAAATGTTTATTGAAATTCAATTTCAAGCAGCTTACTCTGATGGGCAATTGACTAATATTGAAAAAAATATTTTATTGCATATATGTAATCAGCTTGGATTTTCTGAAGTAGATTTTGTCAGATTTGATGCAATGCATCGCTCTGGATTTTATCATGAAAAAAAATCAAGACATCAATCAGACTCAAGAGCTAGATATTCTAGTACTAATTTAAGTTTATTTGATGCTTATGAAATTTTGGGTGTAAAAGATAATAATAATTATGCTGAGGTTAAAAAGTCGTATAGAAAGTTAATGAGCCAGCATCATCCAGATAAATTAGTGTCCAAGGGCTTGCCAGATGAAATGATGAAAATGGCAACTCAAAAAGCTCAAGAAATTAAAGCGGCTTATGAGCTTATTTGTAAAACAAAAGGTTGGAAAAAATAGTTTACCAAAAGGATATGATTAAAAATGACAACTAATGAATGTCTTATTGCTCCATCTATCTTGTCAGCAGATTTTGCAAGATTAGGAGATGATGTTACAACCGTAATTCAAGCTGGCGCTGATTTATTACATATAGATGTTATAGATAATAATTTTGCACCCAATTTAACTTTTGGACCACAAGTATTATCTGATTTGCAAAAATATTTAGCAAAAAATAATATAAAAACTATTTTTGATGTTCATCTTATGGCTTGTCTAAAAAATGACATAGTTAAAAGATTCTTAGATTTAAATGTAGATTTTATAACTATTCACGTTGAAGCTTTCAATGATCTAAAAAGCTTAGAAAGAGAGATAGATTTTATTAAAAATAATAATTGCAAAGCAGGCGTTTCTTTAAATCCAGAGACGTCAGTAGATATTTTAGATAATATTTTAGAGAAACTTGATTTAGTTTTAATTATGGGTGTTCATCCAGGATTTTCTGGACAAAAATTTATTAATAGTACTTTTGATAAAGTAAAATTATTAAAAGAGAAAATCGATAGTAAAAAATTAAAGACCAAGATATCAGTTGATGGAGGAGTTGGTTTTGATAATATAAAAAAATTAGCTAAATTAGGGGCTGAAATTTTTGTATCAGGATCTAACGTTTTTGGCGCAGATGATTATAAACTTGCAATAGATAAAATGAAAAATTTAATAAAAAAATAATATAATATGTTATTATTTATAGATAATTATGACTCTTTTAGTTATAACATTGTACAATATTTAGAAGAGTTAAATTTAAAATATAATTATAATTTAAATATTAAAGTTATAAAAAATAATGAACTTAATTTAGATTATATAAAAAAATTAAATATAAAAAAAATAGTATTATCTCCTGGTCCAGGTAGACCAAAAGATTCAGGAGTTACAATGGATGTTATAGATTTTTATTATAATAAATTACCAATTTTAGGAATATGCTTAGGCCATCAATGTATAGCTGAATACTTTGGAGTTAAAATTATAAATTCCAAAGAAGTATTGCATGGAGAATCTGTGGAAGTTTATCATGATAATCAAAATATATTTTATAATATAAAAACACCTGTTTTACAAACTAGATATAACTCCTTAACGGTAGATTTTGTATCTTTGACAAAATGTGCTGAATTAAATTTAAATGCTTATACCAAAAAAAATAATAAGTGTTTTGAGGTAATGGGTCTTTATCATAATATTTATCCAGTATATGGCGTGCAGTTTCATCCTGAATCTATATTGTCCGAACAAGGACATAAGTTATTAGATAATTTTTTAAAGTTAAAATAAATATAGTAAAGCAATAACAAAACATGAGTCAGAGAATAAATATTTTTTATTATTATGAATGAGTCTAACGTATTATTAAAAAGTAAAAAAATTTCAGGCGTTGGAGTGAAAACTTTAGAAAAGCTTGAAAAACTTAATATTTTTACTGTACATGATTTACTGTTTCATTTGCCATATAAATATTTTAATAAAACTAAACTATATAATATTCAAGATATAATTTTAGGTGATTATGTCTTATTAGAAATTAAAGTTTTACAGGTTAAAATTAATCCTAAAAATAGAAGTCTTGTTTTATATGGCTCCGATAATACAGGCATTATTGAAATAAGATTTAAATATTTCAATAGCTCTCAATATGAGCATTTTTCTTCTTTACCAACACTTAGGATTTTTGGTGAAATAAGATATGGAAGTAAATATTTAGCTTTATATCATCCAGAATATACTGAAGTGTCTGATACACAAGAAATTGAAACAGAAAATACTTTAACGCCAATATATAGATTAACAGATAAACTAAGTCAAAAAAAATTACAGGATATAATTAAGGCTGTTTTAAATTTTGAAACAAAAGAATATTTTTCGGATGATTTTTTAAGAAAATATAATTTATTAGATATTAATTTATCATTAAAAACAGTGCATGCACCAAGTCCTAATGATGATGTTTTTCAGCTGGAAAATAAAATACACCCAGCAATTAAAAGATTAATATTTGAAGAATTATTAGCTAATAAATTTGCAATGTTAAATTTAAAAGATAAAAATCAAAAATATTTAGCTTATAGTATTAAGAATCAGGATTTAGATTTAATAAATAAATTTAAAAAATTATTATCATTTGAATTAACTAATGCACAAAATAAAGTTATAAAAGATATCGTTGGTGATTTAAATTTAAATAAACCAATGCAACGATTAATTCAAGGAGATGTTGGGTCAGGTAAAACTGTTGTTGCTGCAATTGCAATGCTTTTTATTATTCAAAATAATATGCAAGCAGCTTTTATGGCTCCAACAGAAATATTAGCCGAGCAACATTATAAAAGTATTTCTGAATTATTTTTTAAATTAGATATCAGTGTAGAATTATTAATATCTAAAATAACAGTAAAAAATAAAAAAAAGATTAAAGAGAAAATTAAATCAGGTGATATTCAAGTTATTATTGGCACCCATGCGGTCATTCAAAAAGATGTTGAGTTTAAAAATTTAAACTTAATAATTATTGATGAACAACATAAATTTGGTGTTGAGCAAAGATTAGCATTGTGGAAAAAAAGTTTAAATAATAATTATATCGCACATCAGTTGATTATGACGGCAACGCCTATTCCTAGAACTTTAGCGCAAACTTCTTATTCTGATTTAGATATATCTGTAATAGATGAACTTCCTAAAGGACGTAAGGCCATTCAAACTATAGTTGTTCCTGATTTAAAAAAAGAATTAATTGTTTCTAGAATTAAAAATATTTGTGAGAAAAATCAGCAGATATATTGGGTGTGTCCTTTAATTGAAGAATCTGAAGTTTTAGAATGCCAAGCAGCTGAACAAAGCTATATTGAATTAAAAGATGCATTACCTGATTTAAATATAGGTTTGGTTCATGGCAGAATAGATAAAAATAAAAAAACAGAAGTCATGCAAGACTTTATTAACAACAAAATAAATATACTTGTTGCAACAACAGTTATAGAAGTTGGTGTAAATGTGCCTAATGCAACTTTAATGGTTATTGAAAATGCTGAAAGGTTAGGGCTTGCTCAATTGCACCAATTAAGAGGTCGAGTTGGTCGAGGATCAGATGCAAGCTTTTGTGTTTTAATGTATAAAACACCATTAAGTCAAAACGGTAAAGCAAGATTAGAAATTCTAAGAGCAACTAATGATGGTTTTAAAATAGCAGAAAAAGATTTAGAGCTTCGTGGGTTTGGGCAGATATATGGAGTTAAGCAAACAGGAGCATGGCAATTAAAAATTGCTGACTTGATAAGAGACAAAGATATATTAGAGCAAGTTAATAATGCGATGAATGATATTAAAGATATTAATATCATTAACAAACTAATTGATCGATGGGTGCTGTTTTCTGATGAGTATAGTAAAATTTAATATTTATCTAAAAATAAATTATAAATATTTATTTAAAATATTATGCCCACCGTTATCTAATAAATAATTAGCAACATCAAGGCCAATTTTTTTAGCAGATTCAAAAGTTGCTATACTCGTTTGAGAATATTTAATAATTTTATTTAAATTAATATCACCAATTAATCCAGTAAATTTAATATTATCATTATCTATAAATTCACAAAATCCTGCTATAGGTATTTGGCAGTTACCATTTAGTTTTTTATTAAACTCTCTTTCAGCAAGTGATCGAATATAAGTATCTTTATGATTTAAAGTAGTTAATATATTTTTTAATTCAGTATAATTTTCAAAATCTTTACTTATTTGAACTGCAATAGTTCCCTGACCTAAACCAGGCAGCATAGTTTTATTGTCGATATACTCTGTAATTTTATCTTCTAAGTCTAATCTAATTAACCCAGCTGCGGCTAAAATTATGCCGTCTAAATTTTCTGAAATTAATTTATTTAATCTTGTTTGAACATTGCCTCTTATTGGCTGAAATTTTAAATCAGGTCGAAGAGCTTTTAATTGCATCTCACGTCTGATACTTGAGGTGCCTATTTTTGCACCAATAGGTAAAGTTTTAATGTTTTTATGTTTATTAGATACAAAAGCATCGTGAGGATTTTCTCTTTCACAAAATGTAACGAGTTCTAAATTATCTGGCATTTGTGCAGGCATATCTTTTAGAGAATGCACTGCAATGTGAGCTTGATTAGATAATAAAGCTGTTTCAAGTTCTTTGATAAATAAACCTTTACCACCAATTTTAGCTAGAGACTTATCTAATATTTCATCGCCTTTTGTAGATATAGGTAATAAGTTTATTTTTAAACCAGGATTTTTTGTTAATAATAAATTTTTTACATAATTAGCTTGATATAAAGCAAGTTTGCTTTTTCTGGTTGCAATAATTAATGCGTTTTTATTGTTAGTAAACATAATCTACGGTAATATGATTAATCTTACTTGTTAAAATATTTTAAGCTGTTTAGTCTATAGGATAAATAAAATGAATGCAAATGCACCAAGTAATTCAAATACCAAAAAAATTGGTTTTTGGATGGTTCTATCTTTAGTACTAGGGAATATGATTGGCTCAGGGATTTTTGTAACACCTTCAACTTTAGCTCCTTATGGTTTGGCTTCTATATATGGTTGGATCTTTACTACTTTTGGAGCAATAATGTTAGCGTTTTTGTTCTCAGGGTTAAGTAGACATATGCCTGCAACCGGCGGTCCTTATGCATATTGTCGTTATGGCTTTGGTGATGCTATTGGTTTTTTAGTTGCTTGGGGCTATTGGGTTGCCGCAACTGTTGGAAATGCAGCAATTGTTGTTGCAAGTGTCGGTTATTTAGCCTATTTTTTTCCAGAATTATTAAATAATAATTCTTATATTATTAGTAGTTATCTAGTAATAATATGGTTTTTTACTTTAATAAATTGTTATAGTGTATATACCGGCGGTTTAGTTCAGCTGATCACTACTATTTGTAAGTTGATTCCTTTGATTGCTTTGCCTGTAGTTGGTGTTTTTTATATTGAACCAAGCAAAATTGTAAGCTTTAATCCAAGTGGCGAGCCTTGGTATCAAGTTCTATTAATAACAGGAAGTATAACTTTTTGGTCTTTTCTAGGCTTAGAATCAGCAACGGTTCCTGCAGGAAGTATTGAAAATCCTAAAAGAAATATACCTCTTGCAACTATTCTTGGTACGGTTTTTGCTGCGATAATTTATATATCTTGTACAGTTGTTATTATTTGCTTAGTTGATAAAAATCAATTATCAGTAAGTAGCGCTCCATTTGCTGATGCTGCAGCCGTTATTTGGGGTGAATATGGTGGCATGTTAGTTGCACTTGGCGCTGTTCTTTCTTGTTTTGGTGCTTTAAATGGTTGGATTTTATTACAAGGACAGATTCCTTTTGCAGCAGCGCAAGATAAACTATTCCCATCAATTTTTGGAAGAACTAATAAAAGAGGCACGCCAGCTGCTGCAATTCTTATTTCAAGTGCTTTTATGACGATATTTGTTTTATTAAACGCATCAAAAAGCTTAGTTAGTTTATTTCAGTTTGTTATATTGTTAGCAACTTTAACGACAGTTATTCCATATAGCTTATCTGCAGTTAGTCAATTGCTAATTGTAATTAAAGATAGAAAGCAAATGAATAAGAAAACTGCGATAACTAATGTAATTGTTGCTATAGTTTCTTATATATTTACTTTTTTTGCCATAGCAGGAGCAGGTATGGAAGTAGTATATTGGAGTGGTTTATTACTGTTACTAGGATTACCACTTTATGCATGGATTAAGTATGAGCATCAATCAGAATAAATAAGGATTTTACTTTAAATATGACATTAGCACTTCAAGTCGATTGCTTAAAGAAAACTTACGAAGGTAATACCGAGGCTTTAAAAGGTATTACTTTTGATGTAGCAGAAGGAGATTTTTTTGCTCTTTTAGGGCCTAATGGAGCAGGAAAATCTACTATTATTAGTATTATTTCATCGCTTACAAAAAAAACTAGTGGAAAAATTTTTGTTTTTGGCAAAGATATTGATCAGGATTTTTCTGTTGCTAAGTCATATTTAGGGGTTGTACCTCAAGAATTTAATTTTAACATTTTTGAGACAGTTGAAAATATTATTTATGATCAAGCAGGATATTATGGTCTTAGACGCTCTGATGTTAAAAATAGGCTTAAAGATATTTTACAAAAATTAGATTTATGGGATAAACGAAAATATCGAGCCAATAGATTATCAGGCGGCATGAAAAGACGTTTAATGATAGCAAGGGCTTTGATTAATAATCCTAAATTATTAATTTTAGATGAGCCAACATCAGGAGTTGATGTTGAATTAAGGCATTCTTTATGGGAGTTTATTAAAGAAATTAATGAGCAAGGAACAACTATAATATTAACAACTCATTATTTAGAAGAAGCTGAAAATTTGTGTCGTAATTTGGCAATTATAAACCATGGTCGCATAGTAGCTGAAACCTCAGTTAAAGAACTGTTATATCAAATGGATAAAGAGCATTTGATTTTATACTTAGACAAAGAAATTACTTTTCCTCTTGAAATTCCAAATTATAAAATAATTAAAATTGATGCCTCAACAATAGAAGTAGAAGTTTTAAGAAAATATTCATTAAATCCATTATTTCAAGCTTTAAGCGATAAAAACATAAATGTCATAAGCATGAAAAATAGAACAGGAAAACTAGAAGAATTTTTTATTGATTTGGTGAGTAAAAAAAAACCTATATAGAACTTAATTAATAATTAAGAGGATACAAAATGTTAAGGGCTTGGGAAAATTTAGTTGCTTTTTATACTTTAGTTAGAAAAGAAATTAGTCGATTTTTAAGATTGTGGCAACAAACTTTATTGCCTTCAGCCGTTACAACGTCGTTATATTTTATTATTTTTGGTAATTTGGTTTTTAATAATGTATCTCCTGTAGCAGGGCATGATTATATAAGCTTTATAATGCCAGGACTAATTATGCTTTCAGTTATTACTAATTCTTATGGTAACGTGGTGTCATCTTTTTTTGGAGCAAAATTTCAGCGTCATATAGAAGAGCTCTTAGTATCACCTATGCCAAATCAATTAATTTTAATAGGTTTTTTATTAGGCGGTATGGGGCGCGGAATTTGCGTTGGTATTGTCGTTGGAATTGTTGCATCATTTTTTACAACTGTTAGTATTCATCATTTTGGAGTGATGATTTTTACTATATTCTTCACAACTATGTTATTTTCGTTATTAGGTATGTTTAATGCAATATTTGCGAAAAAATTTGACGATATTACTATTATCCCATCATTTGTTTTAACGCCTTTAATTTATTTAGGCGGAGTGTTTTTTGCAATAGAAAGATTGTCACCATTTTGGCAAAAAGTATCTTATTTTAATCCTATTGTATATATAATTAATTTATTACGTTATAGCATGCTTGATTACATAAGTATTTCTATAGCATACAGTATGGGGTTACTTGTAGTCTTTACGGTATTTATGTATACAGTAGTTTCTATTTTGTTGCATAAAGGAACAAGGCTGAAATCATAATTATGAGTGGCATAGTTATTGTTGGGGGAGGAGTTGTTGGAGCATCTTGTGCTTTAATGTTAGGCATTCAAGGTAATAAAGTTACTCTTATAGAATCCCAAAATCAAGATACATTAATGTCCCCTAAATTAGATAGAAGAACTATTGCTTTGTCATATGGCTCAGTATTGCTATTTAAAGAATTAAATATTTGGGAGCAATTAAGTCAATATAGTACAGCTATTAAAAATATTATAGTATCGCAACAGACAAGCTTTGCTAAAACTTTTTTAAAAGCTAGTAAATATGATATTCCTGCATTTGGTTATACTATAAGTTTACAACTAATTAAAAAAATTCTATTTGAAAACTTAAGTAAATATGAAAATATAACTGTTAAATTTCAACAAGAAGTTATAGAGCTTAAGCAAGATAAGAATCATATAAACCAGATAGTAATTAAAAATTTAGTTAATAATAAACAAGAAACCATTAACTATAAATTATGTATTGCAGCAGATGGAAATAGCTCTTTTATCAAGCAAAGCTCAAATATTAATAATCAACAATATGATTACAATCAAACAGCCATTGTAGGTACATTGTTTCACACAAAAAGCCATAATAATTATGCATTTGAAAGATTTGGTAAAAATAATACTATCGCAGTTTTACCAGTTTTTAATTTATTAAATAAAAATAAAATTGATAGCTACACAAGCTCATTAGTCTGGGTTTTTGAGAATGCTGGCATTGATAAAATTATTAATTTAAATAAATCAGATTTTATAAAGCAATTACAAATAAATTTTGGCTATAGATTAGGCAAGATTATTAATATAGAAAATAAACAGTGTTTTCCATTAGCCGGAATTATGTCTGATAAATTATATAATTTAGATAAAAAGTCTATATTTTTAGGAAATGCAGCAAATTCTTTGCATCCTGTTATGGCGCAAGGATTAAACTTGGGTTTAAGAGATGCCTATTCTTTAAGCAAGATTATAAATAAATATTATAAAATATATAATGATTTAGATAATTTAGAATTTTTAGAAGATTATTCTGTATCAAGAGCTGAGGATCATAAGAATATAATCAAAACCACGCATTTTTTAGCAAATAATAAAATACCTTTATTTCCTAAAAACTTAGGGTTGTTCTTATTTAATGATTTGCCTTTTGTTCAATCAAGTATTGTTTCAAGTGCTTTAGGATTAAATGCTTATGCTTAATCAAGAAAATAATTATGATATTACTATAGTTGGGGCAGGAATCGCAGGTTGTCTTAGCGCTTTATTGTTAGCTAATACTAAATTAAATAATAATATAAAATTGAAAATATTATTATTAGATAAGAAAATACCAGATGTATCTAATCTTAATTTTGATGATGTTAATAAATATCAATCTCGAGTAGTTGCTTTAAATTTAACATCAAAAAAAATATTAAGCCAAATAGGTGTCTGGGAGTTATTTGAAAAAATAAGATTAGGTAATATTAGAAAAATCTCAGTATCAGAGGCAAATGGGCCTCAAAAAATAGAATTTGATGGTTATGCCTCAGGTTATGAAAACTTAGCTTATGTTGTTGAAAATGATTTTATTCAAAAGAAACTACAAGAAAGAATTAAAGAATATAAAAATATTGAGATTGAAGAAGTAAATATTAAACAAGTTATAAATAATTCAGAAAAAGTACAAATATTATCAGAAGATAATCAAATAATTAATTCTAAGCTAATCATAGCTGCCGATGGTGCTAATTCTTATCTTAGAAAATATTTTAATATTGATGTAGATATTAACGATTATAATCACACTGCATTAGTTGTAAATATTCATACTAATAAATCTCATAATAATATAGCAAGACAAAAATTTTTAAAATCAGGTCCTATTGCCTTATTGCCATTAGGGGATTCAAATAATATATCTATAGTATGGAGTAATACTAAAGAGAATGCTGATTTTTTATTAAATTGTTCACAGAATGATTTTATCGAAAAACTTCAAGAAGCTTTTAATTTTAAAATAGGTGACAAAGTTACACTTACTAGTAAAAGACTTGCTTTTCCATTATGTGAGCGTCATGCCAAAGATTATTATTTTAATCGAGTGGTTTTATTAGGAGATGCAGCTCATACTATTCATCCTTTGGCTGGGCAGGGTTTAAATTTAGGGATTTTAGATGCTAAAGTCTTAACAGATGAAATTATTAATGCGGTTAATAATAAGACAGATTTTGGAATTCAAGATGTTTTATTAAGATACCAATCAAAAAGGCGTGGTCATAACCAAATGATGATATACGCTATGCGATTTTTCAAAAATATATATGGCTCCCAAAATACAGCTGTTTCTATTTTAAGAAACATGGGTATTGGTATATGTAATCAAAGTAATTTTATTAAAGATAAAATTATGCGACTCGCCGTGGGCCTTGAATAAACTCAATAAATAATAAAATCGCTCAAAATAGGAGGTATTATTTTTTTAAGCTTTTAGTCAGCAGTATTGAACCAACTATTGCAGAAGCAAAAGTAGCTGATAAAATTCCAAGCCTGCTTTCATTTAATAAATTTTGTGATATATCAAAACTTAAACCAGCTATAAATAAGCTCATTATAAATCCTATTCCTCCAAAAAAGCCAATTATGATTATTTGCTTAAATGATACAGGAGATGTTGACTGTGTTATTGACAGGTAAATAAAGCTAAAAAGAGATATGCCTATTGGTTTGCCTAAGAATAGGCCAAAGAACACGCCTAATGTTAATGGGCTGAATATGTCATTTAAAGTTAAATTTGTTAATTCAACGCCAGCATTGGCAAATGCAAATAATGGTATTATTGCAAAAGATACAAGAGGGTATAAATCTGTTTCTAAATTATATAATATTGGTTCTTTTTTATCTTTTGAATATAAAGGAATAAACATTGCTAAAACAACACCACTTAATGTTGCATGTAGGCCAGATTTTAAAACACCCAACCATAATATTAATCCAATCGCAAAATATGAAGCAACTTTTTCTACTTTGATTTTATGCATAAAGAACAAAACAGCAATGCATAGAGCAGTAATAATCATCGATGTATATGATAAATCTTTAGCGTGGAAAATGGCTATTACTAATATAGCAGCAAGATCATCCATGATAGCAAGGGTTAAAATAAATAACTTAAATTTAATTGGTACTTTTTTACCAAATAAAGATAAAATTCCAACAACAAAGGCAATATCTGTTGCCATTGGTATTGCCCAGCCTTTATGATACTCAGGGTAATTCATTGTTATAAGAGAAAAAAATAAAACTGGAACAATTATTCCGCCAACTGCTGCAGCGCAGGGTAGCATGACCGAGTGTAAGTCTTTTAGGTGACCTTCTAAAATTTCTCTTTTAAGCTCAAGGCCTATGATAAAAAAGAAAATACTCATAAGGCCATCGTTAATCCATAAAATTAAAGGCTTATCTAAATATGCTTGGCCTATTTGAACTCGAAAAGATAGATGCATTAGTTGTGAATATAGGTCATGTAATATGGTATTGCTGCAAACGAGAGCTAATATAGTTGCAATGATTAAAACTATCCCTGCTTTTGTTTCTTGGGATAAATTATTAAAAGCATTGTAATATTTTGATACCATAACAAACTCTTATTTATAAATTAGTGTAATTATTAATCATAATACGAAAAGATTAAAACCTCAATTTGAATATAATATTTATTTCGTAAAAAACAGGTAAGTATTAGTCGTTATAGAAGTATTACTTATTATCTTAAATTTATTAAAAGTTTAAAGCTGCTCTATAATGCTAAATAATTCTTTTTCAGTTTTAATTTTTTTGTTATGTAGCTCTAAAATTTGTTTTTTTAATATTTCTAAGTTTTCAATATTATTTTCTGATTTTGTGGTGTTAAAAAGATGTTGTTTTTCTAAAATAGCTTTTTCAATTTTTTGTAAAATAGAAGTGAGCCATGTTTTACGATTCTCTAAAGATTGCAATCGCAATTGATTTTTATTGGAAGCTGCAGGAGTATTATCTTTTTTTTGAGTTTTATAATATTTAGCCTGTTTTATTTTTAATACTCTAATCAGCTTTAATAAAGCTTCAATTTGTTCACCAAGCTTTATAATTTTATGTTTTTTTAAGTCCTGATTAGTAATATCTAAAATACTTTGGTAATGCTCTTGTATTTCTAAAATATAATCACGAATAGTTTCAGGTTTAGTTTTAAACAAGTTAATGATTATACTATTCTTATATATTTTATAATTAGGTACATTTTGAATTAATAATTCTAGTTTATCAATTTGATTCTTTAAAGATGTTAATAAACTAGAATATTGACTGTTAATGGTATTATCATTTTGGGACTTGTTCAATGTAAGATTTCCAATTTATATTAGTATCACCAATAGCATAAAGTTCAGGGTTTAATAAAGAATCTTTAGTATTATATCTAAGTATATTAGATGTTATATCATAAATTTCTCCTCCAGCACTATTTAGAATAGCTTGTCCTGCTCCTATGTCCCATTCAGATGTAGGTCCTAGTCTTAAATATATATCAGCAATACCTTCAGCTATTAAACACATTTTTAAAGAACTTCCTTTTGGAATAGTTTTGGCTTTGGGAAATACTTGATTTATTAAATGACTAAGTTTTTCTTTATTATGTCTTCTACTTGTTGCGATAGTAATATTATTAATATCTAACTTTTTGACTTTTATTGATATCTTGTTATTTTCAATATCAGTTGTATTAAGAAAGTTATTCACTTTAAAAGATTGATTTTCATAACCATAATATAAAACATCTAATGCAGGGGCATGGATTGCTCCGAAAATAGGAACATGATTATGAATTAAAGCAATATTTACAGTAAACTCATCATTTTTTTCAATAAACTCTTTTGTGCCATCGATTGGATCTATTAGCCAGAAAGTTTCCCAATTTTTTCTATCACTGAATGGTAGGTTTTTTTGTTCTTCTGAAATAATAGGAATATTTGGATAAAGTTTTTGTAATTCAGAAGTAATTATTTTATGTGATGCAATATCTGCTGAAGTTAGTGGAGAATCATCTTGTTTGGTTGTTACTTCAAATTTATCAAAATTATAATAATCGAGTATGACTTTACCTGTTTTTTTTAATATCTCAAGGCAATTAGGAAGAAAGTCAGGAGCCAGATATTGTAATTTACTTGTGTTCATCATTATTTATTTTATATTATATAATTATTATTATATGATTTTATCAATTTTATGAGTAAATAAAAAATTTATTATTTGATCTATACTGTACAATATAAAAATTGTATTTATTAATGTGAAATTATAGTATTTCAAAAATTTTGAGAATAAGGTTATGAAAAAATATTTGTTAGGTTTATTATTCCCCATGTTTTTAATTTCCTGTTCTAGTAATCATGTAAATAAAGCAAAAGATCCATTGTTAGTAGAGGCTAAAAATAATTTCTATGACGGAGATTATAAAAATGCAGCAAAAGATTTACATGTGTTATCTAAGTCAGGAGATCCAGAAGCGCAATATGCCTTAGGATACATGTATTATTATGGTATGGGTGTAGAGAAGAACCCAATAGTTGCAAGAAGATTAATTAGTATGTCTGCTGAAAAAGGAAATGTAGAAGCAGTTAAAGCTTTGAGATTATTGGTTGAGTCAAATGCTGTGTTTGCCAATGTGCAAAGCGTTGAACCTAAACAACTTCATGGAAGTAATGCTAAAAATACAACAGTTGCTATAAATCACATTAATGAAAAAACTGAGCTAGTTAAACCAGCTGAAACTAATAATTCTTTAAAATCATCTTCATCTAATGATGATTTTAAAGAATTAGCTAAAAAAGATATGGAAAATTCTTTTAAATTAGTTAAATTTGATAATAGTAAAGCTAAAATTAAATCAGACTCTAAGCCAATGTCTGATAAAATTGCAACGCAATCAAATCAAAAATCAACAGAATCTAATGCAATTAATAATTTAAATCAATGGTTAATTAAAGAATCAGCAGATGCTTATACAATACAGTTAGCTGCAAATAAAAATAAGCAAGTTATTCAAGATTTTATAGATAAAAATAAATTAAGCAATAAGGCTAAAATATACACTTATCATTATAATAATGAGCAATGGTATGCTGTAAGCTTAGGTGTATATAATGAACCAGCTGTTGCATTTAATGTTTTAACTAAGCTTCCTAGCAGTATTAAAGCCAATAAGCCTTGGGTGAGACAGTTAAGTAATATTAAAAAAGAAGCATTAGCTTTAGATTCAGCCTCAAATAGAATAGGATAGCTTTTTTGAGTTTAATTATCTTAACCATTTTGCAACTTCTTTAGCATAATAGGTCAAAATAGCATCAGCTCCAGCTCTTTTCATGCTGATTAATGTTTCTAATACTGCATGTTGTTCATTGATTAAATTATTTTGAGCAGCAAGCTTTAACATGGCATATTCGCCGCTTATTTGATAGACAAACGTTGGAATTTTAAAATTTTGTTTAACTTGATTTACTATATCTAAATATAAAGATCCGGGTTTGACCATTACCATATCAGCACCTTCTTGAATGTCTAAAGCAACTTCATGCAGTGCTTGATTAGCATTTTGATATGATAGTTGATAGGTTTTTTTATCGGCATTGCCAAGATTTTTTAAAGAATCTACTGCGTCTCTGAATGGGCCATAAAAGTTGGAGGCATATTTTGCAGAGTAGGCAAGAATATTTGTATCTATAAAATTATTTTTATCTAATATTTTTCTAATTTCTCCTATGCGTCCATCCATCATATCTGATGGTGCTACAATATCTACTCCAGCTTGCGCATGACAAAGAGCTTGTTTTTGTAATACTTGAATTGTTGCATCGTTAATTATTTTATTATTCTTATCAATGAGACCATCTTGGCCATGAGAAGTATATGGATCTAGTGCTATATCTGAAATAATTCCTAACTCAGGAAATTTTGATTTTATAGCTTTAATTACTTTAGGTATTAGACCTTCTGGATTATAGGCTTCGATTGCTTCGTTGGTTTTCAAATCTTGAGATATAACAGGGAAAATTGCTATAGCGGGAATTTTGAGTTCGCAAAGTAATTCACATTCTTTTAGTAAATCATCAAAGTTATATCTATATATTCCAGGCATTGTTTTTATTGTTTGGCTAGGTGCTTTTTGATCATGAACAAACACAGGAAAGATTAAGTCGTTTACGGTTAAATTGTGTTCTGCAACTAAGTCTCTTATAAATTTTTTAGATCTTAATCTTCTTAGTCTAGTATTGGGATATTGAGTATTGGTAAATATCATATTATTTTTGTATAAATTTAATTTAATAACTAATAAAGTATAAAAGATTATTTTTTTTCTTCAAGTTATTTTTTTAATCTCATTATATCTTTTATACTTAAAGTATAATTAGGGTTAAAAATATGACAATAAATAAACATGTATATGATGTAGTAGTAATTGGTGGTGGCTCAGGAGGACTTGTATCAGCAAGTTTTCTTGCAAGATTAGGCCTTAAAGTACTATTGATTGATAAGAGTAGAGCGCTTGGTGGCGATTGTTTGCATTATGGTTCTATACCTAGTAAAAAATTAGTTAGCTTAGCTAAAATTATTAAAAACTATAGGCAAGCAAAAAAATACATTAATGAAGATATTGGTTTTAACCAAGATGATGACTTAGATGTAAATATAAATTTTAAAAAAATAGTAGAAGATGTCAATAATACTATTCGTAAAGTTCAGCGGCATGAATCTTTAGAGCTATTTAAAGAATATGGTTGTGACATTATATTACAAGAAGCACAATTTATTGGGACAAATACTATTGCAGTTGGTAATAAAATAGTTATAGGGAAAAAATTTATTATAGCAACAGGCTCTAGCCCTTATATTCCAAATATAGAAGGCATTGATAAAGCTTCATATTTTACTAATGAAAATATTTTAGACTTAAAAAAAATACCTAAACAAATGGTTATTATCGGTGCAGGTTCAATAGGTATTGAATATGCTCAAATTTTTGCAAGACTAGGTAGCAAAGTTATTGTTATTGAAACATTAGATAGAATCTTATCAAATTTTGATAAAGAGCAATCTAATGCTCTTAAAGGAATTTTAGAAAACGAAGGTATTAAGTTTTATGTGAATTATCAAACAGTAGAAATTCAACGAGTGTTAAATAGAGATGATAAACTAAATACAAAAATCAAATTAGTAAGTAATTTAACAAATGATACAGAGGAATTGTTGACTGATTGTTTATTTATTGCAATAGGTAGAAAGCCTAATGTAAATAATTTAGGCTTAGATAATGCAGGGGTTAATTATTCTCCTCATGGAATATTTGTAGATACAAGATTAAGAACAAATATTAAAAATATTTATGCTGTGGGTGATGTGACAAATAATCCAATGAAATTTACACATGTTGCAGCTAACCAAGCAGTAATTTTAATTAAAAACATAGCTTTTAAAATACCAGCAAAAATTAAAAATAATTTAATTCCTATTGTTATTTATTCTGATCCAGAAATAGTTCATATAGGGACAACAAAGCATTTAGCTGAACATAATAATATAAAATATAAAGAAATTAAGATTAATCTTAGTGAACTGGATAGAGCGATTATTGATGGAGATACAAAAGGTTCATGTAAATTAATCATTAAAAATAAAAAAATTATTGGGGCAAGTATTCTTGCTGCAAATGCATCTGAGTATTTGCCTTTTTTAAGCCATTTAATAGAAAATAAATATAATGTAGACTCTTTATTTAATATAATCTACCCATACCCAACTAAAGTTGAAATGTTTCAGCAAATTGTGATTAAAAGTTATGAAAGTGTTTTATTTAATAGTTTTACAGCAAGTTTTGTCAGATTCTTGAATAAATATTTTTAATATTTCCAAAAGTCAGGAACAAACAAAACTATAATTGTAAAAATCTCTAAACGTCCAAGAAGCATGGCGCATGTTAATACAAATTGGGTTTTGCTGTTAATGCCTGCATAGTTTAAACTTACATCTCCAAGTCCTGGTCCTACATTGCTTAATGTGCTGGCAATTGCTGAAAATGCGGTTGTAAAATTTAATCCTAGCGCGATAAGAATTAATAAAAAGATTATATATATAGCAAAGTATCCTGCAAAAAAACTCCATACGCTATTTATCGTATTATTTGGTACTATACTATCTCCATATTTAATAATAAATCTGCCATGGGGGTGAATTAGTCTTTTTAATTCATTCATTCCTTGTTTATGAAGCATAAATATTCTTATGAATTTTATGCCCCCACTTGTAGAGCCTGCACACCCTCCTATTATACCAATATAAATGATAAATAAGGGAATGAAGCTTGGCCACATAGTAAAATCTTCTTTCACCATCCCTGTTGTTGTTGAAATTGACACAGCATGATAAGCACTGTCAATCAAAGCATCTAGATTAGTTGTATGAGTGTTGTTTATAACTAAAGAAACAAAAAGGATAAAGATTAGAAAAAATAAAAAAATACAATATGCTCTACATTCTGGATTTAAAAAATATTGTTTAAGGCTTTTTTGTTTTATTGCCATAAAATGAAGAGAAAAATTGATTGCGCTTAACAACATAAAAACTATATTAATCAAGTATATAGTATTGCTTTTATAAAATCCTATGCTTGCATCATGTGGTGCAAATCCTCCAGTTGATACTGTTGCGAATGAATAGCATACGGCATCAAACAAGCTCATTCCAGCAACATAAAAAGACAAAATACAAGTGATTGCAAGAAGAAAATATACAAGCCATAAAGCTTTGGCTGTATTTGTAATTCTTGGTGTTATTTTATCATCTTTATTCATTCCAGTTATTTCTGTTTTATATAGCTGCATTCCCCCAATTTTAAGTTTTGGGATAATTGCTACAGCTAAAATAATAATACTCATGCCACCTAAAAATTGTAATTGATGCCTATAATAAATAATGTCATGGGGCATTTTATCTATGTTGGTGATAACGGTTGCACCAGTTGTGGTTATTCCTGATACTGCTTCAAAAAATGCGGCAGTTAAAGATAAATTTAATGCTTCTGATAGAGCAAGTGGAATAGCGCTATAAATACATAAAATTATCCACAAAAAAACTACTACAACAAATCCATCACGGGTTGTTAGTTCATGTTCAATATTTTTATTTGGTAACCAAAAAAGACATCCAGTAATGAACGCCAGATAAAAAGTTATGACAAAAATATAAGGGTTTGACTCATTATAATAAATTGATATTAAAATGGGAGGAGCCATAGATAAACTGTATATTGCTAATAATATACCTAATATTTTAAAAATAGCTTTACCGCGCATAGATCCTCTACAGGCTTTATAAAAAGTTTAAATTTACTTGAAATAAGGTTTCAATATCACCGATAATTTGTTTATCATATAAAAAAATAATTATATGATCATTTTCTTGTATAATAAGATCTTCAAAATCCATTATAACTCTATTATCTCTAATTACAGTCACAATTAGAGCCTGCTCTGGTAGTATTATATCTGATATTTTATGATCAACTACATTAGATGTTTGCTTATCTCCATGTACAATAACTTCAATAGCTTCTGAATTACCAGAATGACTTGAATGTAATTCTGCAATATCACCACGTCTTATGTATTTTAAAACACTATTAGCAGTAATTTGTTGCGGAGATATAGCTATATCTATTTCACTTCCAGCAATAAGATCATGATATTCACCTTTGGTTATTAATGAGATAACAGAGTAAGCATTTAATCTTTTGGCCAATAGTGATGACATTATATTAAGGCCATCGTTATTAGTTAAAGCACAGAATACATCAGTTGAGTATATATCTTCTTCTAATAACAATTCGAGATCAGAGCCATCACCTTCAATAACTATAGAATGGGTTAGTTTTTCAGCAAGATACTCAACTCTCTCAGGGTTATTATCTATAATTTTAACTTTAAAATCATTTTCTAAACTTTTGGCAACATAATAACCAATGCTCCCACCACCAACAATCATGATGTTGTTGTAGTCTTTTTGGAAATTTAAAAACAATTTAATCGCATTGTTAGTATCAAGCTTTGATACAAAAAAAGTTATTTCATCGTTTTTAGAAATTTTCATTTCATTATCAATTAGTAAAGTCTTTTTATGTCTTAAAACAGTCGCAAATCTTACAGAAAGATTATCACAAAACTTTTGAATTTCATTGATAGTTTTATTTGTAATAAAGCTATTTTTACTTGCTTTGATAGTAACCATATTTACGGCATTGTTTGCAAAACTAACAACTTGTAACGTTTTTGGGTATTTCATTAAATTTCTAATGTACTCGGTAACCAACGCTTCAGGACTAATGATTACATCTATAGGCAAAGCCTCATTAGCAAATAATTCTTTTTGTTCTTGATAATAATTGCTTTTAATTCTTGCTATTTTTAATGGCGTATCAAATAAAGTGTATGCGACTTGGCAGGCTATCATATTAGTTTCGTCATTATTAGTAACAGCAAGTAGCATGTCTGCATCTTCTAGACCTGCTTTTTTCAATATATTTGGATAACTTGCATGACCTTGAACAATTCCGATATCAAGGCGTTCCTTTAGCTTTTGTAATCTGCTAATATCTAAGTCAACAACCACAATATCGTTGTTTTCTGTGCTAAGGCTTGTTGCTAACGTTTTTCCAACCTGACCTGCACCTAGGATAACAATTTTCATACAGATGAATAATAATATATAAAAGAGTAATTATATTATGGCAGAAAATAATATTATAAACCAGAATGGTTTACTTACAAAGATGCCCGTTAAATTAGATGATAATAATATTATTTATAATTTACTATTAAAATCTATAAATTCTGATTATTTAAATAATAAAGATATTATTTTAAATAAGTATTTAGGACATAATATTAAAATAACATTTTTAAATAAAATCTATTGTGTATATTGCAATCGAGATATTAAAAAATCTTTTAATTCTGGATATTGTTTTCATTGTTTTAGAAAACTTGCTGAATGTGATAGTTGTATTATGAGCCCTGAAAAATGTCATTATCATTTAGGTACTTGTCGTGATCCTAAGTGGGGGGATGCTCATTGTATGCAATCTCATTATGTTTATCTTGCTAATACTTCTGGTTTAAAAGTAGGAGTAACACGTGGAAAAAATATTCCAACAAGATGGATTGATCAAGGAGCTATTAGTGCCTTGCCAATATTTAAAGTAACTAAAAGATATTATGCTGGTTTAATAGAAGTTATAGCCAAGCAACATCTAAATGATAAAACTCATTGGCAAAGAATGCTTGCTAATAAAGTAGAAGATATAGATTTAATCACTTGTAGAGATGATTTATATGCAAAAATAGAACAAGAAATTATAGATTTAGAACTTAAAATTAAACAAGATTTTCCAAAAGATAATTTAAAAAATACTAAGCCCATAGAGTATTTAAATAATAATGAATTTGAAGTATTAAATTTATCTTATCCTGTTTTAAAATATCCAGAAAAAGTAAAATCTTTTAATTTAGATAAAACACCAGAAGTTTCAGGCAAGCTACAAGGTATTAAAGGTCAGTACTTAATATTAGATACTGGAGTTATTAATATAAGAAAATTTGCAGGTTATATGGTTGATATATTAATTTTTTAAGTATTTAGTTATTAAGTAAAATAAGCATACAATTAAAACACATGCTAAAATTACATCTATGTATAAAAAAATTTTAAGTTTACCGTTATATTTTCAAATTTTAATAGCATTAGTATTTGCTGTAATATTGGGATCTATAACTAATTCAGGTACCGTGTTGCTTGGCATTAATGTCTATAATTTTTATGACTTCATTGGTAATTTATTTTTAAATGCTTTAAAAATGATTAGTATTCCTTTGATTATAGCCTCAATAATATCTGGAATAAGTAATTTAGGCTCGGGCCATGCAATAGGGCGCTTAGGAATTAAAGTAATTATATATTATTTATTTACTAGTTTTATAGCCATTATAGTTGGATTAGTTTTAGTTAATATAATAAAGCCAGGTATAGTTAGCGGCACATCAGTTAGTGATTTATTAGGTGTTGCGTATGATACGACTAAACTAATAGATCATGCCAAATTATCTCATATAGATTTAATTTATAATATTTTCTTGCAATTAGTTCCTTCAAATATTTTTTTAGCTGCATCAAATGGCCAATTACTAGGTTTAATATTTTTTAGCATTATGTTCGGTTATTTTATTTTAAAAATAGATGCTAAACATCGTAACACTTTGAAAAATTTTTGGTCAGCTGTTTTTGATGCCATGATGTTATTTACTATGTGGATTATGAATTTTGCCCCAATAGGAGTTTTTGGTTTAGTTGCAAAAGCTATTAGTTCGGCAGGTTTTAGTACTTTTATGCCTGTTTTAAAGTTTTTTATAACGGTTCTATTAGGACTTTCTGTGCATTTTTTAATATCCTTGTCTTTGTTATTATGGTTTGTAGGAAAGGTTCACCCTTTAAAGCATCTTAAGGCTATGCTACCTGCAATTATCACAGCTTTTTCAACAGCATCATCTTCAGCAACATTACCTATTACAATTAAGTGTGCTGAAAAAAATTCAGGAGTCTCTAATAAAACTACAAGTTTTGTATTGCCTTTAGGGGCTACTGTGAATATGGACGGCACAGCTTTGTATGAATGTATTGCCGTAATATTTATAGCTCAAGCTTATGGTATAGATTTAAGCTTTTCTTCTCAGTTTATGATTTTAGTGATGGCATTATTAACGTCAATTGGCGTTGCAGGAATTCCTGCTGCAAGTTTAGTCGCTATAACTTTAATTTTAACAGCTGTTGGTTTGCCGCTTGAAGCTGTTGGATTAATTATGATTACAGATAGAATTTTAGATATGTGTCGTACCTCTGTAAATATTTATAGTGATTCTTGTGGAGCTGTTATTATTGCAAGATTAAATGGAGAGAAAACTAATATAGCAAGATAATATCTTTTAGTTATTGCATGAGACTTGATTTACTAATATACTGAATTTATTGATACATAATTGGTATATAAGTAAAAGGACTTAAACGGTATATTAGATATGTCTTATCGCGAAGCTAGTAAAACTATAATAATAACATTAATAATCTTATTAGTTTCAATATTATTATTAATTCCAAGTAGTATATATTCAGACATTCGAGGCGAGTTTGCCAAACGGCCAACAGCAATGCCACCTGAGCCTGCAGCAGTTGTTAATTATTTAGTAGAAGACATAGCAAATGCAAGAGCAGTGTCTGCACAACTTTGTACTACAGGGATGTCCATTTCTGTAAATTTAAGTCAACTTGGCGCAACCCCTTCTTTTTTTCAGGCAATTGATCAAGCTCTTAAGAATGCTGGTCTGAGTGCTTTTACTTCTAAAGATTTTTTAGGACCACAACCTGATAGTATTTCAGCAAGTACTGGAACTCCAAATCCTACAGCATATAATAATTTGTATTATGATTTAACGAATTTGCAGATAGATCCTAATAGAACATCAATTAATTTTCAAAGAGTGTATAACAATATAGTTGCTGATTGTAATTCAGGTGTGCCTTTTAATCAAAATCAATGTCAAGTAACTTCTGCCTGTGGGTTTCAGCTCCAGTCTCCTGGTGTAAATGTAAAAATTGGTGGGTGTTTAGCTACATCTCAAAACCCATCCTTATTAACGTCGGTTTCAACTGGTATTTCTGATACTGTTATTTTAGATGTTTTAACAAATTATATTCCTCGAATGAATGGTTATTTCCTTAATCCAGCCGTTTCAAGTAATCAAGATTATTTTCTTATAGCAAGTACATCACAAGGTTCAAAATTGGGTTGTCCATCAACTGCATTGAACTCACCATCAGCAACTGCTCAGTGTAAAGGTACGGCAAGCGCTATTGATTCAGCTATATTTCCAGTAGATGTGTTAGCAAGTGCAGATAGTACTCTACAAGTGAAACTTTCAAAACCGCCTCGTCAGGATTATGTATTGTCATTTATAATTAATAAATGCCCAGTATAGATTTATTCTTATTGGGATTCTAAATTATATATGCATTGATTTGTTCTTTCATTGCAATAACCATCTTCAGCAAGATTTGAATAAAGCTTGTAGCTACTAAGTGTATATGGAGCTGTTGCATTTTGTAAAATATTCATAGTGCACCATTTTCCACTTTGTAGAGCAGATTGACAGTTTTTATTGTTATCATTGTTATTTACAAATTTATAAGGAAGACCCAGTGCACCAAGGCAATTATTAAAAGAATAAGTTGAATCTTGAGTAAAGAAATTATTTATTAAGGTTTGATAATCACTTTTAGATGCTATATTTATGAATGTTTCAGTGCCATTACTTGATTTTAATATAGATGCCCCATTACTCCCTAATTGTGCTTGATTTTCAAAATAATAATTTAAACATAGAGCTAAAGCATTCATGGTAGCAGGCTCATTTGTGCCTGATGAACCTTGACCTACTTTTGATGGTAAATACATCTTGTAGCCCTTGGGAGTAACTCCGCCTATATTGAAAATTAATCCAAAAATTATTTTTTTATTAGGATTTAGACTCATGAAGCAATGATTACCATTAGTATCAATACATGGTCCAAAATTTTTTGAATTGATTGATGGTTGATTATTATTATTTGTTATTTCATACAAAGGTATGGTGTTATTATTCATGCCCGGAGTAATAAATAATTTAGTAATATTGGTATCTGTATAGGAGTGGTTTAGAGTTTGTGCGTTGTCAGTAAAAACAGGAATATATTCATTAGATGTATATACCCCATCTTTAGTATGAAAGTATAATAAAGTATTTTGGTTAAAATAATTACATAATTTTTGCTGATTATTAGTTGCAGAACTATTTATTGTACTGCAATCAGAGGGTTGAAAGGTTAACGTTGAATTTATTGATGTAAACTTTAATGAAGAGCTATTGTATGCAGAAACATTATTATTTAATGGTAAAATAAAAGATCTTGTGCTCGCTAGCTCATCCCAAGTATTAGAAATATCGAGAGCTGAATTAATGCCAGCTACAGAGCCAGCAAAAGAGACTGCATCTTGAATAACTGTATCAAAATTATAGAACATTTGTCTAGTTGGATCAATAGGTAAAGACATGGTCGAGCCAGCAGTTCCAATAACTGAGCCATTATTTGTTATGTCATATACCATATAATTTGAGCTAGCAATAGAGACTGTCAAAGTACTGCTATAGTGTACACATTTAGGATTTGTTGTTGCTTCTTTGCAATTAGGAATAATAGATGATTGTTCACCATATATAGCAAAAAAAGAAAGAAGCAAGCTTGTAAAAACAGTAATTTTAATAATTAAATTCATAGTTATCAGATAGATATAATAAAAATAAAAAATATAACAGAAAACTTATTTCATAATAAAATGTCTTACTTAATATCGACAAAATTTATTAAAACCTTTAGTTGGTTATAATAAAACTAAAGATTTCATTGAGAATTATCGATAATAAGTATGACTGTTAGATTTATTCTATAAGTTAAAGTTCAATTGTATTAACGTAGTAAAGCAGAATGTAGTTTGATGAAGTATTTTAAAGTTTTTATTTTATTTATAATTTTATTCGGGTTTTCTAGATTTGTCTTAGCATCTAGTGAAGCTGATTTATGTGGTGCAAACCCAGCAATTGCAGCTTTTTCTTCAACTAATATAGCTAAAACACCACCTGATCCATCTACCTACTTATATAAACCTTTGGTTTTTTCATTTGAATATTATACAGGAGGACAAGGGTGTAATAACGCTAATAATCCTTCTCAAACGATTAGTTTTGAAGTTTTATTTTATTCAGCATTAGCTCAAACTTTAAATCCAACTGGAGGATGCCTTACTTCACCTAATAATTGCTTAAATATTAATTATCTTTTTAACAAAGTAATTGAAGATTCAACTCTATCTGGATGGGGATATCAAGGGGAAGGAAATAAAGGTGCAGTGTCTCAAGATTTTTATTATAACAAATTAATTTTATTATCTGATTTAGATTATAATGCAACGTTAGCATCAACTAGCAGCACTGCAGTTACATGGGATTCAGTTAAGTCTAACAGTTGGAATATTATGCCAGAGAATCCAAATTCATCGGAGATAACACCTGATAATATAAGTTTTCCTTGTGGCTTTAGTAGTACAGCAAATTACTTTAATGCATCTGTTGGTTCATGGGCTGGTGCTAATCGAGCACATGAATTATCTTATTTTTGTTATCCTTATGAAAATACTTCTACTGCTACTGATGCTTATGCCCAAAATGCAACGCAATCTTATATCAATAAAGCCTTTCAGCAAACTAATACTGTAAATATGATGAGGCCCATGTTTGTTTTTTCAAACGTTACTACATATTTACAACCAAATAATATAGAGTTTGGAGGTCAAAAGTCTTGTGATATAGCACAAAGTTATGATTCTAGTAATCCAGTTTTTTGGGGATTACCGTTCAGAGGGCAAAGTTGCAATGATACGCAACTTGAAAATTTATATTTCATGATTATTGATATGGTTGATTAAAGATGAAAAAAATATTATTGGTTTTAATTTTAAATATTTTTACCGTTGCAGCTTATGGTAGCGCAATTTGTGTTCCAGGAGTTGGATATACTATGGTTGGCTCTGTTGCAAATATAAACAAGAGTGATGAAACAGGGTTAAACTCTTATCTTTATGAAAGTATGGGCTCTAATTATAAACAAAACGAAGCTCAGACAAGTCTTTTTGATGGAACCTTAAGCTCAGAGCCGTCATTGCATATAAATTTAATTCCCAAGCCGAGCTTGTCTTCTTATATGAATCTTTGGCAGCCTGGTTATTGTGATGTAACTAATTTAGGAGGTAGCACCTCAACAGTTGCATGTTCATCATATACAACAGCAACAACAGGTTCTTTTTTAGATATTTTACAAAAACATGCGAATGGTCATAGAACTTTTTATATAGGTTCAGGTAATAAGCAACAAATAGTGCCGATTTATATGTCAAGTACCAAATGCCAGAACGTTACATTAGATTCTAAAGGGGTTTCTCATACAGGGAATTGTTTTTTAGGTGATCAGAGCTTAGAGCCTAGTATGCCTTATATTAATACTATAGATCCCAATGTATATACAGAAAATAATTATTTTACGGCTTTAATATATAAATGGAATATATCAAATAAAGGTTTTATTTTCTCTAATGGAATAGGAACAGCTAGCTCTATTATGCTTACAACAACTAGTAATCAAATTCCAGACAAACAAAATGGAATACTTATTAAGTCTGATAGTAATTCTAACTTGTATATACCCTTATTAAGTGCTTCTAATGATACTTATACTAATTTTGATGTGGATTTTGTTAATTATTTATCAGGTGCTGTCAATCAGTTTAGTTTTACAGATGCAAATTTAAAGTTAGCGTGTAATTTAGGGTTGTTTGCTAATGATAATAAAGTTAATTATTGTGCCAATATAAAAGTTTCTGAAAATTATTATAATTCTTATTATTTTAACGATGTACTGGATAGTAGTAATTTAAAGCAATATCTTTATAATTTAATTGGATGCGCAGGAAGTAATACTGATATTATTGGTTGCAAGGCGCCAACCTTCCTTGCGAACTATTATATAGATAGCAATTTCAGTACTAATGCTAATCAATATTCGATGTATAATCAATCAAAGTCAATACAAGATTATTGTTTGCCATCTACTGCAGGAACATCTAGTCAACAACAATGTAAATTAGATGTAAATGGCGGAACTACAGCATGGAGTGTACCAAGTTTTTCTGATTATACTTCTGCAACATTAAGCTTATTTACAAAGCAACTTGGAGTAAAGTCAGATAAGTCAACAAAGGAGCCGGCTTTGTTATTAAACTCAGATTATAAAAATAGTACTTATTCTTTATCATTTGTATCTGATTGTTCTAATCCAACTACACAAGATAGTGCAACGTTTGATTTTTCTGTTTTCAAGGCTAATTCTTCAAATCTACCTACATCAGATTTATATTTTAGTTACATATCTGATGGGAAGTATCAGGGGAATTATAGTGATATCAATTTGGGGTGTAAATCAAATATTCAGGGCTCAGATTTAAGTAATAAAACTAGTTTTAATTTATCTCTTTCTGATCTTACAGGCTGTACAGCGCCATCTTCTTTTTCTAGTATTAATAAAATATACTTAAGTAATAATTATTATGAAAATAACGAATATGGTTATCAAGGCAATGCAAATAGTGGCTTGCCATTATATCAAGGACATTGCGCTATAGCAGAACCAAGTGTTAATTCTACAGGAGGTATTGTATTTAAATTTATTCCAACAGGAGTTTGTGGACTAAATACTAATGTGAGTAATCATCTTTATAATGCTCAAGAGAAATCAGAGTCTACTCCAGCTTATAAGCAGGGTAGTTTTTTGTGGGGTAATTAGGATAGTTATTTAAAATTCATAAAACATTTTTAAATAATAACTGTTGAATCCACCAGATAAATCTTCATAATCAGTTTTTTCAACTTTACCACCAAGTATGAATTTAGTGCTATCAGAAAAAGATGGAGCCCAAATTAGCTCAGGGTTATATTTTTCATAGATGTCGTTGTATTGAGCATCAAATTTTGCAGAAAATCCTGCATATATAGGAAAAGCAATAGTTGCACCAGCACCGCAGCTAGATATGGTATTATCTCTAGATTGTATGTCGCCATTACTATCATAATAAGAATCATACTGTAAATCTCTTTTTAAATAGTCACAGACTATTTTGGCTCTAAATAAAGTATCTTTAAATGGCGTGTAAGTAACACCGACCCAACCACCAAATTGATTACCTTCAACGATTTCACCAATTTCTTGTTCGCTAGTTTTATTTATAGTTGTACTACCATCAGTTAATAGCGTCACAGAGCTATTTGAGTTTTTAATAGTAACCGATGTTGAAGGGATAAAACCGTAATAACTGCTTGCATTAAATTGAATTAAATTAGATTGTACGTATAAATATTCAAGACCAATTGCTCCTTGTTGTACCCATACATCTCTTGATTTATCAAAGAAATTTACTTGAGGTTTTTGTCTTGTGTATTGCAATGTTGCTTTAAAGCCATGCTCTTTGTTCCAACCTACAAAAGTTGTAAATGTTGTGCCTAGTTTTTGATGTTTTGCTCCTGCTTCTAGTTCACCTAAAAAGAAGGTATACTTGTCAAGAGAGGTAAAAGTTGAAAATGCAGCAAAAGGACCTAAATCGTTAGTTTTATAAGTAGCTTTACTGTCTGCAAATGTAGAAGATGATAACAATAAGCCACTAATAGATAAGCATGCTATTGTTGTGGTATTTATCTTTGTGAATGTTTTGTTGTTTATTATTCTTTTTATATCAAACATTTAAGCCACTTTAAGTATTTTTTTTATAGTTTTTATTATACTTCATAATTTTTATCGTCACAATATCAAAAGACTTGAAGAAAAAATTATATTGATTTGTAATATTAAAAATGTTATAAAATCTGCTTAATTAGAATTTTTTTATTAGGAAATCGGAGAGATTTGAGAAATGACTAAATCGTGTCAAGTTACTGGAAAAAAAGTAATAACTGGTAATAACGTATCTCATGCTAAAAATCGCACAAAACGTAAGTTCAGAGCTAACTTGCATTCTAAGCGTTTTTGGGTTGAATCTGAGAACAAATTTATAAAATTAACAGTTTCAGCTAAAGGTATGCGTATTATTGATAAAAAGGGTATTGAGGCTGTTCTTAAAGAACTAAAAGAAGCTAGAACTTAAAGTTTAAATAATTACATTATACAAGGTATTGTTTTATGGCTGCTAAAGATAATAAAATAATGATGAAATCTGAAGAAAGTCATTATTTCTTCACTATATGCAAAAGTGCAATGAAAGAAAAAACTGCTGCTAAGTTACGTCTTAGAAGATATGATCCAGTTATAGGAAAGCATTGCTGGTTTAAAGAATCTAAGATTAAGAAGTAATTGTATTAATTCCAGTAATTTCATCTAGCTAAACGAATAAGTAAATTTCTTTAAATATTCGATGAGCTATAAGATTCGAGTATTTTATTGGAATAAATATTCTAACTTTAATTTAGTTTCTTGATTTTGCAATAGTAAAATCCATCAAAAGCCCCCATGGCTTCAGGTATAAAGCTGAGGCCATAAGTTCTTTTTATCAAGTTTTTGTTTTCTAAGTTATCTTGATTAATATCTAGATTAATAATTTCAAATTTATAGTCTTTGTCTTTTAAGTAATTAATAAAGTTCTTTATTATCTCTTCATTTTCTTCATCTAATATAGAGCAAGTACAATATAATAATTCGCCATCATTATTTAATACATCCCATAACTTTTTAATTAGATTTAACTGTATAATATTTAATTTTTCTATATCTTCAATAACTCTATGATGCTTAATATCAGGATGTCTTCTTATTACTCCAGTAGCAGAGCATGGGGCATCTAATAAAATTTTATTGAATTTTAAATTATTATGTACTAGTTTTTCTATATTGTTTACATCATCACAAATAATTTTAATGTTATTATTTAATAACTTTAAGTGTTCTAAATTTTCTGTAATTTTATTTATTCTTGATTGGCTATTATCTATAGATATTAATTGGGAGTTATTATTTAAACTGTGTAAAATTTGCATTATATAACTAGTTTTACCGCCAGGTGCTGCACAGGCATCTAATATATTAATATCTTTATTATTGATATTTAAAAATTTGATAGCCAATTGAGATGCTGCATCTTGGATATAAAAATAACCCTGATCCCAACCAGGTATTAGATCATGATTTATTGGTTTACTTATAATCACTGCATCATCAAGGCCTGAGATTAAATTATAATCTATATCATTTTCCTGTAATAAATTTAAATAATTCTCTTTAGTAATATTTACAGTGTTAATTCTTAAAGTTAACGGTGCTTTATTATTATTTGCTTTAATAATTTGCTCATAAAATTTAGGCCAGTTATTTTCAATAAGATTACTTAACCATTCGGGATGATTAGAATTATTTTTAAAATTTTCTAGTTTATCTGGATTATCGAGGTATGTTCTTGAAAAAGTTCTAAGACAAGCGTTAATTAAATTTTTTGCCCATGGCTTTTTAAAATGTTTACAAGCTTCAACTGTCTCATTTATCACTGCAAAAGACTTAGAGTTTAAATACAATAATTCAAAAAGTCCTGTTAGTAATAATATATGGACGTCTTGATCTTTATTTTTAAGTTTTTTAGATAATAATTTTTGAGATATTGCATCCAACTCCCAGTAATGTCTTATAACGCCATATGTAAGGGCTTTTATCAGATTAATATTTTTATGAGAATTTGTTTCTTTGCTAAAATCTATATCTCTTAAAGATGAGCCATTTAGAATTTTTATAATAATTTTTGCTGATAAATATCTTAAGTTATCTATGTTTTTAGATGTCATAATATAGGCTTTAAATAAATTTGTTATTTATTTTAAAAAGCTCTTTATAATTGCTATTTAAAATATCGCTAATGTTTAATGTTTTAGTGCCTGGAAGTTGTAATTTAGAAATTTTAATATAGGTATCATTATCAATCGTTTTGATTAATAGATAATTTTTGTTAATTTCTATAATGGTTCCTGGCGTGGTGTTTGTTTCGGTTTTTTGTTTAAAAGTATTATTTTTATAAGTATCTATTTCAATAATTTTTACTCTAATTTGTTCAGAAATAAAACAATAAGCTCCAGGAAAAGGGTAAAAGGCTCGAGCTTTTTGAGATATTACCTCAGCAAAGTTATGCCAATTTATTTGAGCTTCTTGTTTAGTAATTTTTTTTGCATAAGTTACAGGGGGATTTATTATAGTTGTTTGATCAATAGAATTTTCAATGAAATGCTCAATATTATCTATAACTTTAATAATTAAATTTTGTGAAATACTTAATAATTTATTAGTTAATGTTAAAGATGTATCTTGTTTTGTTATTTCACATGACTGAGTTGATAATATATTACCAGTATCTAGCCCTGCATCCATTTGCATTATGGTGACACCAGTATGTTTGTCGCCTGCTTCTATTGAACGCTGAATAGGTGCAGCACCTCGCCATTTTGGCAATATAGATGTATGAATATTAATACATCTATATTTAGGAATATCTAGAATAGCTTGTGGAATAATCATACCATATGCTACGACTATTATTAAATCAGGATTTATCGTCCTGATTTGGTTAATAATATCAATATTATTACGCAGCTTTTCAGGTTGTACAATTTGCAAGTTATTGTCTTTTGCAACTGATTTAACAGGGGTTGGTTGTAACTTTTTGCCACGGCCTTTAGGTCTGTCAGGCTGGCTAAGAATTAAAGATATTTCGTGTTTATTCTGTTTAATTAAAGTATTAAGTATTTCAGCTGAAAAATCAGGAGTTCCTGCAAATATTATTTTCATATATTTTTTATGCTTCTTTTTTGTCTTTTACTTTTTTATATTTTCTAAGAGCCAATTGAAATTTTAGTTTCGACAAATTATCTAAGAATACATGGCCGGCTAAATGTTCCATTTCATGATGAATACATTGGGCCATGAGATTAGATGCTTCTAATGTTAATAGCTCACCTTTAGTATTATTATATTCTATAGTAAGTTTTTGTGGCCGAGTGACATCTATTGTTAAATTAGGGAATGATAAACAACCCTCTTTATTAGTTTGACTGCCTTCTTGTTGAATAATTTTCGGGTTGATTATTACATAAGGTTTATTAGCCTCATAAGATATATCCATAGTAAAAATCCTTTTTTGAATATTTACTTGGATACCTGCAAGACCGCAACCATTGTTATTATACATCGTTTCTAGCATATCATTAGCTATTTTTTCTAAGTTACTGTCAAATTCAGTAACATCTTTTGCTACTAATTTTAGCCTTGGATCAGGATATTTTAATACTTCAAGCTTTGCCATTTGAATGCGACCTTTTCAATTAATATTACTTATATTATACTCTAGAATTATTATGGATTTATTAAGAAAATTATAAATGTATTATATGCAGCTTATTATATTTAGATTGCTGATGAAAATCAAAACTATTGTATTAAAGCCTTAATTAAGGAAAATATGTGAAAATTTTACAAGAAACTAACTTATTGAATTTATTGTTCTTAAATAATATTTCAGGCCTAGGCCCAAAAACTATTTTAGTATTACTAAACAATTTTAAGAATGCCGAAAATATATTAAATCAAAATTATAAAGATTTACAAAACATTGGACTTAAAAGCTCAATAATTCACCAAATAATAAATAAAGATTTTAAACAAGCAGAGCAGCAATTAAAATTAGCAGATAAATATAATGTGAATCTAATATCTTTAGAAGATTCAAGATATCCTTGCCAGCTTAAAAATATTTATGATCCTCCAGTTATTTTATATGTTAAAGGTAATGTTGAGCTCTTAAATTTGGATCAGGTTGCAATAGTAGGCTCCAGAAATCTTACATCTTGCGGAATGAAAGCTGCAGATTATTTTGCTTATAATTTAGCTAAAGAAGGATTAGTTATTACAAGTGGCCTTGCTCGTGGTGTTGATTATTATGCTCATCAAGCTACTTTACGATCAAATATTACAACTGGTATAACAATAGGAGTAATGGGAACCAGTATAGATGAAATTTATCCCAAAGAGCATTGTAAATTAGTTAATGATATTTTAATTAATAATGGATGTATTGTAAGTGAATTACCTTTTACAACTCCTCCTAAAGCACAAAATTTTCCACGAAGAAATAGAATTATAAGTGGATTATCAAAAGGAGTTATTGTTGTCGAAGCAAAAGAAAAAAGTGGATCATTAATAACAGCAAGAATGGCATTAGAGCAAAATAGAGATATTTTTGCTGTGCCTGGGAGTATTTTTAATAAAGAAGCATTAGGGACTAATTTACTTTTGCAAAATGGAGCTAAATTAATTTTGTCAGTTCAAGATGTATTAGAAGAATTAAATTTAGATAAAGTAAATAATTTATCTGAATTTAAAAATAAGACTAGTAAAATTAATGTAGATTTTAATTTAAATACGAATCTAAATACAAAGTTAAATTTTAAGAATAAGAATTTAATAAATAATTTAGATTCAGATAGTCAAAAAATACTAAAAGTACTAGATGATATGAATATAGAAAATAAGATAGCATCTTATGATTATATTATATCAAATAGCAAAGTGCATCAGGCTCAACTTTCTGTTTTACTAATGAATTTAGAATTAGACGGATTTATAAATAAGGTTCCAGGAGGGTATTTAAAAATTGTTTAGAATAAATAAATTGTTTACAAAACTAGATTTATCCTTATACTTGCAGCTATATTAAAATATGTTTATTTGTTAAATAGTTATAAATCGTATGGCAAAAAAATTATTAATAGTTGAATCTCCTGCAAAAGCAAAGACAATAAATAAATATCTAGGAAAAGACTTTGTCGTCCTAGCATCTTATGGTCATGTTCGTGATTTAGTTCCTAAAGAAGGGGCTGTTGAGGTGAATAATGATTATGTTATGCACTATCAACTAGTTGATAAAAACAAAAAACATGTTGATAATATTGTTGCCGAATGTCGCAAAGCCGATGAATTATATCTTGCAACTGATCCAGATCGCGAAGGTGAGGCTATATCATGGCATATCAAAGAAATTTTAAAAACTAAAAGAGGCTTTAAAGATAAGCCGGTTTACCGAATAGTTTTCAATGAAATAACTAAATCAGCAGTTTTAGATGCTTTTAATCATGCACGAGATATTTCTGATAATTTAGTAAATGCTCAGCAAGCAAGACGAGCTTTAGATTATTTAGTGGGATTTAATTTATCACCGTTATTATGGCGTAAAATTCGACGTGGACTTTCAGCAGGTAGAGTACAAAGCCCTGCTCTTAGAATGATTGTTGAGCGAGAAATAGAAATAGAGAAGTTTGCTACTAAAGAATATTGGTCTGTTTTAGGAAAATTAAATAAAGATAATACAAATTTTCAAGCTAAGCTTACTTTTTATGATAGTAAAAAAGTAGAGCAATTCTTTATTACTAATGAAAATGATGCAACTAATATAGTTGATAGCATTATTGCAGAGATAAAAAAGAATGATGATAAAATTAAAGTAGATAAAATTACTAAAAAGCAACGTAAAAGAAATCCTGCTGCACCATTTACTACGTCGACTTTGCAACAAGAAGCATCAAGAAAGTTAGGTTTTACAGCTCAAAGAACCATGCGGGTTGCCCAACAGTTATATGAAGGGATTGATATAGATAAAGAAGGCTCTCAAGGTTTAATTACCTATATGCGTACAGATTCGGTTAGTTTGTCTAATGATGCTGTTGATGAAATTAGAAAACTAATTACTAATAAGTATGGCGCTGATAAATGTCCAGACAGTCCCAGAGTCTATAAAACTAAATCTAAAAATGCTCAAGAAGCTCATGAAGCAATTAGACCTAGTTTGTCAAAACGTGAGCCTGATAAAATCAAAAGTTGTTTATCTGATGAACAGTTCAAATTATACAATTTAATTTGGAAGCGTACTGTTGCATCACAAATGACCCAAGCTATAATGGATACTGTTGCGGTAGATTTTATTGCAGATAAGATAAATGCTATATTTAGAGCAAATGGTTCGACGATAAAAGATCCTGGATTTATGGCTGTATATTTAGAAAGCTTTGATGATGTGAAGTCTAATCAAGATGCAGATGATAAAGAAAAGATTTTACCCGAATTTAAAGAAGGTGAAATGATCAATGTCAATGAGATCATTCCAGAACAACATTTTACTGAGCCACCGCCAAGGTATGGTGAAGCAAGTTTAGTAAAAATGCTAGAAGAGCATGGCATAGGCCGACCATCAACTTACGCATCTATTATTGCGACATTACAAAATCGTGAATATGTTACTTTAGAAAATAAAAGATTTAGCCCAACAGATGTTGGACGTATAGTAACTAAATTCTTAACTGAGTATTTTACTAAATATGTTGATTATGAATTTACTGCAAAATTAGAAGATGAATTAGATGCTGTCTCACGAGGCGAACAAGAGTGGATGCCTGTTTTAGATAACTTTTGGAAACCTTTTATAGAGTTAGTTCAAGATACTGATAAGAATGTCCAAAGAAAAGATGTAACACAAGAAAAGATTGATGAAAAGTGTCCCAAATGTGAGGGACAATTATCATTAAGACTTGGTAGGAGTGGCAGGTTTATTGGTTGTGATAACTACCCAGACTGTGATTATACAAGAAGTTTAGATGAAGATGAAAATTCTGATGCTGATAATATCATCGAAGGTCGTAAGTGTCCAAAATGCGAAAAAGATTTAATCATAAAACGGGGACCTTATGGTAAATTTATAGGTTGTAGTAGTTATCCTGATTGTAAATTTATTGAGCCTTTAGAAAAGCCTGAAGATACAGAAGTTCAGTGTCCTAAATGTAAAGAAGGTAATATTTTAAAGCGTAAATCAAGACGAGGTAAAATATTTTTCTCTTGCGAAAGATATCCAAAATGTGATTATGCTTTATGGAATGAGCCATTAAAAGAACCATGCCCTAAGTGTGATTGGCCAATTTTGACTTTAAAGACTACTAAAAAAGCTGGAACTCAAAAAGTTTGTCCTGAAAAAAGCTGTAGTTTTAAAGAAGATGTTGTTGATGCTGAAGAATAATGAATGATATTCCTATAGAGGATATTATATCATTACTCTAAAATTTTTACCGAACGGTAAATAAACTAGGATTTTTAATCAGATATTATTGTTTTATTACCGTTCGGTATAATTAAGCTTAAAATATTTAAATATGTGCTATAATTATACCGAACGGTATAATTATAGAATAATATGATGAATCAACAAATTTTTAATAGTGTAGAACTAGGCTGTATAATAAGAAAAGCTCGTAAAGCTCAAGGGTTAACTCAAGAAGATTTGTCTGGTATGACAGGAACAGGAATTAGATTTATTAGTGAGTTAGAAAGAGGTAAGCAAACTGCTCAGATTGGAAAAGTAATTTCTGTTATTAGTACCTTAGGTCTTGTTATGAGTATTTCTAGTGAATGGTAAAATTTATTATGAATAAAAATAATAATAAAATTTTAGATGTGTATCTTTATAATAATTTTGCCGGCAAGTTGTTTTTTAAGAATGGTCTTTTAAGCTTTCAATATGATCAACAATATTTGAACAGTAAATCTCCTAAAGCGTTATCTTATTCTATCCCATTATCAAATAAGCAATATGATCATAAAATAACTGAATCATTTTTTTCTGGGTTACTACCTGAAGAAAATATCAGAAGACAAATTGCTAAATATTTACATATTTCTTATCAAAATACTTTTGCTTTACTAGATGCAATTGGCGGGGAATGTGCAGGGGCTATTTCTGTATACAAAGAAGATTATAATATTAATCAAAATATAAATAAATATAACTATAAAATTCTAACCGATAACGAAGCATCTGATATTTTATTACATCTTGATAAAATACCAATGTATATAGATAAAGATGATGTAAGAATTTCAGGTGCTGGAGCACAAGATAAATTAATTATATCACTTGTTGATAATAAAATAGCAATACCATTAAAAGGCACTCCATCTAGTTATATTCTTAAGCCTGAAATAAAGGGTTTTCAATATACCGTTGAAAATGAGTTTTTTTGTATGCAACTTGCAAAAAATATAGGACTACCTGTTCCAGATACTTTTATATATACACTAAAAGATAAAAATTTTTATTTAGTTAAGCGCTATGATAGGCAGCATTTAAATGATGGAATTATTTTAAGGTTGCATCAAGAAGATTTTTGCCAAGCTTTACATATAGCGCCAATACAAAAATATGAGAATGAAGGGGGTCCAAGTTTAAAACAGTGTTTTGAATTGTTGGATCAAAAAATCAAATTAGGGTTAATGTCAGGTGATAATAAATTTACTTTGCTAAAAGGTATTATTTTTAATTTTTTAATTGGGAATGGCGATGCACATGGTAAAAATTTTTCTATATTATATGATAAAGACAAAGATAAAGAAAGTTTAGCTCCTTTTTATGATTTGTTGTCAACGCGTGTATATACAAATTCACAGAAAAGCAAAATGGCAATGAAATTAGGAAATAAATATAAATTTAAAGATGTGACTTTAAAACAGTTTGAATATTTAAGTGATGATATCGGATTTAGATTTGATTTTGTTAAAAAACAAATAAAAAATGCAATAGAAAATATTAATAAAGAAGCAGTTATATTAATAGAAAAATTAAATAAAGATCAAAAATACAGTTGTGATATTTATAATTCAATTTTTGAAATTATAAAAGAGAACTCAGCAAAACTTATAATAAAGAACTAATAAAAATTTATTGATAAATAACGGTTTTTATGATAATTTAGTCGTCAAATTGAAATTTAATTTCAATTCATTCAATAATAGGCACGTAGCTCAGTTGGTTAGAGCATCACCTTGACATGGTGGGGGTCGTTGGTTCGAGTCCAATCGTGCCTACCAAATAAATCAATACGTTATCTCCTTTTTAATTTATTCCTCGCATCTCCAGAGTGCAAATGGAGTGTATTTTTAGCGAACAATAATGAACAATTTTAGTATTTAGTTAAATTAACAGTATCAAATAAATATGTTATAACGAACAAATTATCAGATTAAAATCCATATAATTTTTTATTAACTTTGATATGTAAGTAATGTAATATTCTTAATATTACAAAGGAGTTTAGTTGTATGTTTGTTAAAAAAACTTTATTAATTCTTGGAGCTGGTGCGAGTATACCTTATGGTTATCCATCTGGTTTAGAGCTGGTAAAGAAGATAATTGATGCTATAGATAATGACGAAATTTATTTTCCATTAAAAAATGGAGATAATTATGAATTTAACCTCGAAAAATTTAGTCAAAATAATAATTACGGTATAGAAGCTATTTCTAATGATATCAAAGAATTTCCCGATTATTTTAATTACGTAAGAGATATAACTATTATAAGGCCACCTGGTTCTTCATGTAAGTACATCAAAATAAATCTACATCAAATAATAGAACTAGAACAATTAAGAAATGTATTAACGCAACATGCTCCAATTTCAATTGATAATTTTTTAAGAGTTAATCCTTCATTTAGAGCAGCGGGAAAATTAATGATAACTTATTGTTTATTAAAATGTGAAGATCCAAATAAATTTGAAATTAATAATAATGATAATTGGTATCCATATTTGCTTAATGATATTTTACATACATGTGCAGATAGACCAGAAAATATTTCAAAAAATAATTTGGAAATAGTTTCATTTAATTATGATGTAAGTTTAGATAGATATTTATTTGATAAACTGTCTAATACAGAAATATTAACAAATTATGATCCAGCTAAAAGTTACTTAGAACAATTTAATATTCAGCATATATACGGCTCCTTATATGATGCTAAACAACAACAATCATATGGTAAATATTTTTCAGATGAAGATTCTTCTAAAAATAATCCTGAGGAAAAAGTTATTAAAAAATTAAAGAGATTTAATGCAAGTTTCAATTTACAAGATAACATATCAGTTATGTATGAAGAAAGATTAGGAAATAATAAATTTAAAGAAAGTTTAATGAGAAATGAGGAAATCATAATAATAGGCTTTGGATTTGATAGGACTAATTTAGATATTTTAGGGTTTCCAAAAAAGTTACTAGAATATAATGATATATTTCCACGTAAGACAATTAAATATTTAAATTATAAGGGAAAAATGACGGCTCTAGATTTTGAATTTGAAGAAATAAAACAAAAATGCGAGGGTAGATCAATAGGAGGAATTCCTCAAAAAGTGAAGATTGTAAAATCTCATGCTGAATCTATTAAAGATGCTTATAGTTATGATTTTAAAAGTTCTTTAATTTAAATAAGAGTAATAATATGTCATTTAGTAAACGTAATAAATTAATTAAAATTTGTTTGCAAGTTGAAACAATGAGTGAGCAATTAAGAATTGATATATTTAATTTATTTTACCCAATAATCGAGGGCTTTGTTTCATTTAGGGATTATAAATTTTCTTTTAATAATAAAATAATAGCACAATCATTATTTGTTGAATTTTTTCACCAAAGGTTGAGTTCTTTTCCACATCCAATGGGTTATTGCGAAGTTATAGAAAAATTATATTATGAATTATTATGGAATGAGGTTTATGATTTTATAGAGTTTTTTATTAAAAAGATGATATCTCCAAAAAAAGAAATAATAATGAATAAACTAAATCAGGTATTGGAATCAAATCAATCGTCATACCGAATATTAAATGACATCGTTCAGCCAATAATAAATGAAGTAGAAATAAAAAATATTGAGAATGCTACGAGTATAGAATCTGACAAAGTACATAATCACTTAATAAAAGCACAACAATTGTATTCCAATAAGCTAAACCCAGATTATGAAAATTCTTGCTTGGAATCTTCAAAGGCTATTGAGTCTTTTTTGCGTGATATATTTAAGAATAAAGAAATATTAAGCAAAAATGTTAAGCGATTACAAATAAATAAATTAATAAATCAACACATATTAAGGATAATTGAAATTTTAAGTCATTTTAGAGGAGACGAGCTGGCACATGCTAAAAAAGCAGAGCAAAAAGATTTAACTTTGCAAGACGCACTATTTGTACATGTTACTAGTTGTTCATTTATAAATTATCTTAAACAGATTCTAATAAAGTTAAAATTGATTATACTTGCCTAAACTGGTGAAGCCAATTATCCAAATCTTCTCTCAAATATCGAATAGATTTACCAAATTTTATAAATCTAGGGCTTTGGGTTCTATTGGGAAATTTGCCGTTCATTCTATCTTGAGCAAGATAAGATCTGCTTATTCTTAAATAATATGCAGCTTCTTTTTCTGTAAATACTTTTTGTTTCATGTTAAGTGTACTCCATTGTGATATTTAAAAAAAATTGGATTACGATTAAAAGCAACAATAAATGCTTTAACAGATTTGAAAAGTCGAGATTTCGCAAGAATATTAAATATTGCGCCTTCAGCATATTCTCAACATGAGAAGGGTAAAAGATTACCTAGTATTGAATCAATTCTCAAATATGCAAAATCTTATAAAATTCATCCAGAATGGATTTTAACTGGTGATTCTTGCATTACATATCCATGTAACAAAGATAATGAAATTAAAGTAAAGCATAAAGATTCTTTGCTAGGGTTAAAAGATAATACTTATTTACCACAATTAAAAAATAATAGTCAGTGTATAGTTGATGTTGAAGTATTATTAAGTGAATTTTTTTCAATTAACTGCCATTCTAAAGCATTTTGATAATGCTGATTTTAAAGCTGATACATTTCTATTAACAGTTGCTCTAGAAATATTATTTTTTATTCTCTTAGTTTGCCATGACTCAACTATAAATGGTGTTATATTTTTTAGTTTAGTATTGCCTATTACTGGTAAAAAATTCACCAAATGGTTAAGAGATTTAACGTCAGATTTTCTATTTAATAAAAACCAAGCTTTATAATATAATCAATTGAGTTTAAAAGTTAATTGTGTTCACTGCTGTTCATGGCGGGTCAGGGTAATTCATATTAAATCACCTTGACATGGTGGGGGTCGTTGGTTCGAGTCAAATCGTGCCTACCAGTTAAATAAATATTGTATCTTTATTCAAAGTTTACAACAAAACCATAATGTAGAGACGCTTGTCCTTTATTCCGAAATTTATTTTGCATTGCATTGAAATACCACTTATTATATTTATAGTATAAATTTCACTATATTGATTTACGATAGACACGGACAGGTTATTCTATGCGGCTACCTCTTATTGTGATTATATTTTTATTTTTGAATATTCAATCCTATGCTGGTGCTAATATTTGGGGATTAAATAATATTCAAAAAATTAATAATAATCCATCTGCACCATATAACGATTACACCGATTTGGATAAAGCAGAACAAATTTCACGACCAACATTATGTAAATTTGATAGTAGTACTGAAAATAATAGTCAATGCGAAAAGAACAAATCAAATTATAATAATTGGTATGCGCAATTACAAACTGGACTAATTTTTCCTTTGTTAAAATCAAATAAAATTTTAATAGATAATGGCTCTAATTTTCCATCACCAGAAAATATGGATACTTACTCTGTTAAACATGATAATCAAGGTAGTATTATGTTTACAATTGGTGAAAAGATTAATACTCCATTATCATTTATAAAGTATTATACTCTAAGTGGACGTCTACAATATACCTTTGCAAATAATCTTGATGGCTCAATTATGCAGTATAGTGATCCAATGTTTCTTAATTATAATTATAATTGGAAACTTTCTAATTTTATATTGACAACAGAAACTAAGCTTGGACTGTTGGATGTTGAAAAAGTGTCACTCTATATAAACGGTGGTCTAGGTATATCCTTTAATCGCGCCCAATCGTACAAAGAAAGTCCTTTGATAAATGTAACACCTAGAGCAAATCCAGATTTTTCAGATAATACTGAAACTAACTTTACTTATCATATAGGTTTTGGAGCTGATTATAAATTTATTCCTAAATGGCTTGTTTCGTTTGGATATGAATTTTCATCACTTGGTGATTTTATATCTGGGAAAGGTGCAACCACATGGGCTAATGAATCATTGAAATTACGATCTTATAAAACAAATACCATATTGTTTGGTGTAACACATTTTATTAACTAATGATAATTATATGAAACTTAACACGATTAAATATTTAATAATACTATATAATATATTGAATTCATCACTGTCTTATGCAGGACTTGATCCTGTAGCATGGAAGTTAATTCCATCCTTAAATTCAGTAAATATAAATGCTGGAGCTAGCACATCAGCAGTTTACACTTTAACTAATAATATCTCCAGGCCAGTTACAATACAGACAATGATTACATCTTCTGGTAGGTCATTTAATTTTCAGGATCAGTGTAATCAAAAAACACTCAATCCAGGCAGTAGTTGTAATGTTAGTCTTTTTTTTACTCCAACAACTGCAGGTAAAGCAAGCTTTCAATTATCTTACAAATATAACAATAATGTTATTATGCTACCACCTTGGACTGGAACAGCATCACAATCACAACATTTATTAAATGGCACTATTAATTTTCCATCATCTATTGTTTTAGATACAAATAAAACTACCAATTTTTCTATTTTATATGCCAATGATGGAGCAAATACATTAACTGATTGTTTTTTGGGCGATGCCTCTGGAAATAATAAATTAGTACTAAAACCCAATTCAACTGGGGATGGGCTATTACAGTTAACATCATCTACTTGCGGTACTATAAATAATACTGTTTCTATTTCTGGAGGCTCTCTTGGCAATAATCACTGTGTGGTTGATGCTAAATTTACTCCTAGTACCGCTGGGGCGATTACGATAGGGTCTTTAATGACTTGTAAAACAGCTTCAAGTTCTCCAACAGCTAATTCAAATATTATATCGCCTAACTATGGATTAACAGGTAATTTTGCAAGACCTAATCCTTTTCCTAGTACATTTTATACAAATCAATCTCCAACAGTCTTGGCTTTATTCACAAATACAGGAAGTATAGATTTAACAAATTGTAAAGCATCAATATCTATTTCTCCTACATCTGCAGCTACAGTAAATATTTCTGATACAACTTGTGGCACTTCATCAAGTCCTGTTACTATCAATAAAGATTCTAAGCCTTGTACAATTACTGGTGAGTTAACATCTTTGCAAGAGACAGTATCTAGTGTAACTTTGACTGCTACTGTTCAATGTGATAATAAAATAAGTAATGCCTCAAAGAGTTTTAATATTGCGGAAAATAGTGGCTCATGTTCTACTCTAAGCATTAATCCAACTTTACCATTGCCAACAGCAACCTATTTATATGCAGATAACATGGTAAAATTTCAAATTGAAAATACCTGTGCGAGTGACACTGTAAGTTTAGATGACATAAATATTTCAGCTATTTTAGGCTCAGCTACGATTACTGGTATTAATAAAACATATGATAATTGTTCACATCAATCATTGGCTCCTAGTGACAGTTGTGATGTTATGGTTTCTGTGATTCCTAATCAAACTGGTTCATTAAAAATAGAAGCGTCACCATCAAATTATCTTACGCAAAAAGGAGAAACAGACACAACAGTATCTACTAACCAACAGACAAAACATCATGTTCTATTTGTTAACCAGTGTCCTTTTGATGTTTGGTATGGCATAGCCAATGGAGACAGTAGTGATTGCCCTGGAATAAGCTGTAAATCACCTGATCCAAATGGGACATCACCTGTAAGTTCATATCATCTTCCAGCTCAGGTTATGGCTAACCCTCCTTCAACTATTGATTTAGAAATATCAAATTACCAAAATGGTGCCTTTTGGCCTAGAACTGGTTGTAAGATGCAAAATGGTCAATTTAACTGTATAACTGGAACTTGTAGAACTATATCAAATTCTGCAACTTGTGTTTCATCTGGTGCATTAATGCAACCACAATCACCTTATACTAAGTTTGAAGCAAATCTTCTTAGCACAGCTGGGCAAGATGGAGTTTATGATGTTTCTATAATAAATGGAATGACAGTTCCAGTTGAAGTTAAAGGCTTAGGGCCATCTACAGGTAATAGTGCTAGTACGGTTTATAATTGTGCCGGCGCTGGAGCATTATTACAACCTGAGTCAAATAATCTTCTTGGTAATTGTTCATGGGATCTTAATCCTCAATCAACCATACCGATTAGTTCAATCAATAATGATTTTTATTGGGTTACCCCTGGAGCTGATTCAGCTTGCACTAATGAAGCAAATTGTGGTATGTCATACAACAATTACCCATCTGCAACTGATGGAAACTCCCCTGCGCCAATTAATAGACGAATTGGAAATTTTCTTGGTTTCAGTACATTAACAAATTATTCGGCATACATTCAACCTTCGCAATGGGGAACAAGCAATTTATTTAGCAAGTATGGTATGGACAAACAAATACCAAATCAAACTACAGGACTTAATTATGGAACAACAGTTGGAGGAGCAAGTATTGTTTTAAATAGTTCTAGTTACCCAAATTCAAAATATAATAATACTTACCCTGCATACAATACACTGTTAAGTATCCCTGGTATAACTAATAATGGTTCACTTGGATCTTGTTATACATTAACAAATTCTTACTTTGCGCACTGTGGTGGATGTATTAATTGGGGCATTACTGAACCAAGTCAGCAATGTGGTGATGGCAGTACAAATTATAAAGATAATTGGAATCTTGATTGGACAACTAATAAAATTCCAGCACCAATTGGCAATTACAGTCCTTTACAAGCAATAAAATGGTTAAAAAATGCATGTCCTACAGCATACGCTTATCAATTTGATGATCCATCATCATCGTTTCAATGCACTAAAGATGGAAGCACTGAATTATTAACTAGCTATCAAGTGACATTTTGCCCTGGAGGTTTAACGAGTTTACCATCAAATGCAACTGAAGGGCGCAGTACGCCACCAGTGTAAATTGGTGTGTGAGTAGTTCTTTATAATATAAGTTTGTTTTGTATTTTATAATTAATAAGTTATATTTTAATAGTTAAAAAGTTTTATTAGCTTTATACCTGCAAAAAAGAAAAGCAGACTTAAAATAACGCTTAAAGCAATATATACAAAAGCTATGTAAAATTGATTTTTTTCTATAAGCAAACCAAACTCTAATGCAAAAGATGAAAATGTTGTAAAACCACCCAGTAGGCCTGATATTAAAAAGTATTTAAAGCTTAAAGATGTAGACCAATATAAGGCTAATGTTTCACTGATAACCCCCATTAGAAAACAGCCTAATATATTTATAAATAATATACTAAAAGGGACATTCAGTATTGTTATAGGAACAGCATTGCTTAAAGCTACTCGAAATATTGCACCTATTGCGCCACCTAGACCTATAAGAATATAATTTTTTAGCATATTTTAGTAACATTATCTTATGTGATTCTATGTTTATCTGGCTTGTTTTATCTATATTATAGATGTATTATATCAAAATTATTACATTTTTTTAAAGGAAATTTGAGGTCGTTATAAATGTCTAGTGCTGTTAATATTTTAGGTCAAGATATTAAATTCAATAATGATCTTCAAGTAAAAGATATATTCTTTCAACTTTCGCAAGAAGAAGTATTCGAAAACAAAGATTTTAATTTTAAAAAAGTAGTTGCTTTAAAAATTAATGATAATTTATATGATATTTATAGCGCTATAGTTATAAAAGATAATATAGATAATATTGAATTAATAACTTTAGATAGCCAAGAAGGTCTTGATATTTTAAGACATTCTACTGCTCATATACTAGCTCAAGCTGCCAAAAGAATTTATGGTGATGCAATTCAAATAACAATGGGGCCTGTCACAGAAAATGGCTTTTATTATGATTTTGCTATTGATGGCGGACTTTCAAAAGATGATTTAAAAAAAATTGAAAAAGAGATGAAAAAAATAGTTAAAGAAAATTTAACTATAGAAAGACTAGATATGCCTCGTGATGAAGCTATTAAATTTTTTGAAAATTTAAAAGAAAATTATAAAGTTGAAGTTATTAAAGATATTGCTCAAGGCGATATTTTATCTTTATACAAACAAGGCGATTTTGTTGATTTATGTCGAGGTCCGCATTTACCTAGAACTGGGCTATTGAAAGCATTTAAGTTGACTAAATTAGCAGGGGCGTATTGGCGAGGTAATTCTGAGAATGCAATGCTGCAAAGAGTATATGGTACAGCTTTTGCAACTAAAGAAGATTTAGCTTTATATTTAAAAAGAATAGAAGAGGCTGAAAAGCGTGATCATAGAAAAATTGGTAAAGCTTTAGATTTATTTCATTTACAAGAAGAATCACCAGGAATGGTCTTTTGGCATCCTAATGGATATAAAATATACCAAGCAGTGATTCAATACATGCGTAAGATATGGCAGGATAATGGTTATCAAGAAATATCTACTCCAGAAATAGTAGATCGCAGTCTTTGGGAGAAATCAGGTCATTGGGATAAATTTCTAAATGAAATGTACACAACTAATATCGATGATAGAGTTTTTGCTGTAAAACCAATGAATTGTCCTTGTCATATTCAAGTATATAAGCATGGTTTAAAGTCTTATAAAGATTTGCCTTTAAGATTAGCTGAATTTGGTTGCTGTCATAGAAAAGAGCCTTCAGGTACTTTACATGGATTAATGCGTGTTAGAGAATTTATTCAAGATGATGCTCATATATTTTGTTCTAAAGAGCAAATAGCAAAAGAAGTTATTAAATTTAATAATCTAGTATTCAAAGTATATAAAGACTTTGGGTTTGAAGATGTTGCTGTTAAATTTTCAACTAGACCCAATATGCGAGTCGGTTCAGATGAATTATGGGATGAAGCTGAAGCTACTTTAGAAAAAGTTTTAAATGATTCACAAGTTGATTGGGAGTTACAAGAAGGTGAAGGTGCTTTTTATGGCCCTAAAATAGAATATGCCTTTAAAGATTGTTTGGATAGAGTGTGGCAATTAGGAACTTTGCAATTAGACTTTTCTATGCCTGAAAGATTAGAGGCAAATTATATCAATAAAGAAGGCTTGAAAGAAACGCCAGTTATGTTGCACCGAGCTATATTTGGTTCGGTTGAAAGATTTATTGGAATTTTAATTGAGCATTACGCTGGAGAGCTGCCGGTATGGCTTACTCCGGTGCAAATTGCTATAATAAACATTTCGGATAAGCATGAAGATTATGCTAAAAAGGTCTATGATTCATTACAAAAATATGGTATAAGATCCAATCTAGATTTGCGAAATGAAAAAATGAATCTGAAAATTAGAGAGCATACTTTACAGAAAGTCCCATATATAGCGATTATAGGGGATAAAGAGCTTGCTGATGGAACAGTTTCAATAAGAAAGCGTGATGGTGAAAATTTAGGAGCTATGACGTGTGAGGGTGTTGTCGATTTGATTGAAAAGTCACAACGTGTTAATTTAAGTTAAAATTTAGGTAATTGATTAATTTTGGATAGAAGATCTCGACAAGGCGATAAAGGTAAAGAAAAATTTCGTATCAACCGAAGCATCAGAGTTAAAGAAGTTAGAGTTATTGATGCAGATGGTGAGCAAGCAGGAATTTTGTCTATAGAAGATGCTTTAAGTTTAGCAGCAGAGAGTAAACTTGATTTGGTAGAAGTTTCTCCTCAGGTTGATCCTCCTGTTTGTAAGATAATGGATTACGGTAAGTTTAAGTATGAAAATAAGAAAAAGCTAAACCAATCTAAAAAGAAGCAAAAGAAAACGCAAGTTAAAGAATTAAAACTACGTCCAAGTACAGATGTAGGTGATCTTAAAGTTAAGTCTAAGAAATTATTAGAGTTTTTAGAAGACGGCGACAAAGTTAAGATTACAATTAAGTTTAGGGGAAGGGAGCTGACCCATAAAGAAATAGGATTCGAGCTTATGCGAGGATTCAAACAGGATGTTGAAGGTCAAGGTGTAGTAGAGCAAGAAGCAAAGATGGAAGGCAAACAAATGGTTATGATTTTTGCTCCTATGAATAAAAACTAATGAATTAACTTTTGAGGTGAAATTCAATGAAAGTAAAGAAGAATAAATTAAAGACGCATAAGGGAGCGGCGAAACGTTTTAAAGTACAGGCAAGTGGTAAAATAAAACATAGATGTGCATTTAAAAATCATATTTTAACTAAAAAGTCAGCAAAGACTATTAGAAAGTTACGTGGTTTGACTGAGGTCTGTAAATCGGATGAAAAAGCAGTTCAGCAAATGTTAGCTGGACAAAATTAATATATTTTGATTTAAGTAAGAGGTTAGATTTATGGCAAGAGTAAAACGTGGCGTAACAGCTAAAAAAAAGCATAAGAAAATTTTAAAACAAGCTAAAGGCTTTTATGGTGCTCGTAGTAGAGTATATAGAGTCGCAAAACAAGCGGTTATTAAATCTTTACAATATGCGTATATTGGGCGTAAACAAAGAAAGAGACAGTTCAGAGCTCTTTGGATTACAAGAATTAATGCTGGTGCAAGAGAACTTGGTTTTTCTTACAGCAGATTAATTAACGCATTAGAAAAAGCTAATATAGAAATTGATCGTAAAGTTTTAGCTGATTTAGCTGTGCATGATAAAGCAGCTTTCGCTAAAATTGTTGAGCAAGCTAAAATGGCTGTTGCTGCTTAAATTATAAATTTAAGTGATTTTTGAAGAGCTTTGGTTTTATAAATAGGTTAATCTATTTATGGAAGCCAAGGCTTTTCTTGTTTATAGTGTTAAATTTTTAAGTTAAGAATATTATTTAAATATGGATATATCTGAGATTCATAAATTATCTGAAGAAGCGTTAACGCAAATTAATGAGACCGATGAGTTATTAGAACTAGAAAACATCAGAGTACAGTTTTTAGGCAAAAAAGGTAAAATTACATCTATTTTACATGCTGTAAAAGACTTATCAAAAGAAGATAAGCCTAAATTTGGTAAAGAAATTAATATAGCAAAACAACAAATCGTTAAAGCGATAAACTCTAGAAAAGAATCTTTAGAAGAAATTAAGCTTGAAAAAGAGTTACAAAAAGAAGCTATAGATGTAACTTTAAGCGGACGCAGTTTGCGTCATGGTTCTTTGCATCCAATTAGTCTTGCTATTTATGAGTTTACTGATTTATTCTCTGAAATGGGATTTAGTATTTTTGAAGGTCCAGAAATAGAGACAGAGTATTATAATTTTACATCTTTAAATACACCAGAAAATCATCCTGCTAGGGATATGCATGATACTTTTTATGTTGATAGTGATGATTGCGAGAAAAATAATAAATTATTATTACGCAGCCATACATCACCAACACAAATTCATGCTGTTGAAAAATTTGGTGTACCAATTAGAGTTTTGGTTCCTGGTAAAGCATATCGTTGTGATTCTGATATTACTCACACTCCAATGTTTCATCAAATCGAAGGTTTAATGATCGATGAAAAAACTAATTTTGCTGATTTAAAAGGCATTATTCATAATTTTTTACAGAAATTTTTTGCAAACAATAATTTAAAAGTTAGATTTAGAGCGTCTTACTTTCCATTTACTGAGCCATCAGCCGAAGTTGATATTTCTTGTATTAAGTGTAATGGTAAGGGTTGCCGCATATGCAGCCATACTGGATGGTTAGAAGTTATGGGGTGTGGCATGGTTCATCCAAATGTTCTAAAAAATCTAAATATTGATCCTGATAAATATACAGGTTTTGCTTTTGGCGGTGGTGTTGAAAGGTTTGCAATGCTTAAATATGGCATTCCTGATATTAGATTGAATTTTGTAAATGATTTACGATTTTTAAAGCAGTTTTTTTAATTAATATATTTTTAGATTTTTAGATTATGAGATTTAGTGAAAATTGGTTGCGTGAATTTGTTTCTCCTGAAATAGATATTAAAGTATTAGAAAATCAACTATCAGTTTCAGGATTAGAAGTTGAAGCTATTGAAAGAGAAGATGTTGGTTTAGATAAAGTAGTTGTTGGTCATGTTGTTGATATTAAGCCCCATGAAGATGCTGACAGATTGCGAGTTTGTACTGTAAATGTTGGTATTCATTCAGATGAATTTTTACAGATAGTATGTGGTGCTAAAAATTTTGAAAAAGATGTTAAAATTTTTGTTGCTATGGTTGGTGCCAACTTGCCTTGTGGTTTAAAAATAAAAAAATCTAAAATAAGGGGAGTTGCATCTTTTGGCATGATTTGCTCAAAAGATGAGTTGGGTTTTTTAGATAAGTTGGAAAAATCTGATGGCATCTGGGTCATAGATAATGATGCAGAAATAGGAATGACTCTTGTTGAGTATTTACAACTAAATGATAATTTAATTACTTTAGGCTTAACTCCTAACAGGGGTGATTGTCTTAGTATTTTAGGTATAGCTCGAGAGGTTGCAGCCTTAAATAATATAGATTTTAAACATGAAATAAAAGATACGATTAAAAATACAGTAGATAGTAAAGCTGTGAAAATTAATATATCAGACAGTAAAGCATGTCCTGTTTATATGGGGTGTATAATTAATGATATAGATAATACTAAAAAAACACCTAGTTTCATTACTGAGGTACTCAGAAAAAGTAATATCAAAATTATATCTCCTATCGTTGATATTTTAAATTATGTAATGCTTGAAATTGGTCAGCCAATGCATGCATTTAATTTAGATAAAATTGGCTCAAATATAAATATTAGATTTGCTGAAGAGGAAAAATTAGTTTTATTGGATGAAACAGAAGTAAAGCTAAGTAAGGATACTTTAGTTATTTCTGATGAAACTAAAGTTTTAGCTCTTGCTGGAGTTATGGGTGGTTTGGATTCAGCAGTAAATTTAGATACTAAAAATATTTTTATAGAAAGCGCTCATTTTAATCCTGATTTTATTTTAGGTAAAACTAGACAATACGGTATCAACACTGATTCGGCATATAGATTTGAGCGAGGAGTTGATCCAAAAATAGTAGAGTTAGGTCTAAATCGAGCTGCACAATTGATATTAGAAATTACAGGTGGTAAATTATCCTCAATTTCTAAAAACATAGCTGATAGTACAGTATTAGATAATAAAAAAGTAGACTTAAGATATTCAAGAGTTAAAAAAGTTTTAGGTCTAGACATTAACTTATCAGAAGTTAAAAATATTTTATTAAAATTAGGTTTTTGTCTTGTAAATGAAAACAAGTCAGATAATGATAATATTTTGACTTGGGATGTTCCTAGTTTTAGATTTGATATAGGATTAGAAGAGGATTTATTAGAAGAAATAGCTAGAGTATATGGCTATGATAATATTCCTGTTAAAAAAGTTTTAAATGAATTAAATTTTATAGCAGATAACTCAAAATTTAATAATTTAAGAAAAATTAAGAATTTCTTAGCAAATTTAGGTTATCTTGAAGCGATTAACTATAGTTTTGTTGATAGTAATGTTCAAGATCAAATATATAAAAAAGAAGAAAAGATATCTCCAGTAAAATTATTAAATCCAATTTCGCAAGATATGAATGTTATGCGTCAAGGCTTACTGCCAGGATTTGTTAAAAATATTTTACATAATCAAAATCATCAACAGCATTCAATAAGATTATTTGAATTAGGTAATTGTTTTTCTGAGCATGCTGATATGAATAGTCCAAAAGAATATAGTCTTTTAGGTTGTTGTCAGTATGGTGGACTATATAAAGATACATGGGATAATAATTTAAAACGAAACTCTGACTTTTATGATTTAAAAGCGGATTTAGAGTTATTGTTTGCACATCAGAATATTTCTAAGTATGAATTTCGAAAATTATCATCTGATTTAAAGCAAGAATGTGATTATAGTTTCTTGCATCCTGGTATGAGTGCAATAATTTATATTAATAATAAGTTTGCAGGATATATCGGAGTATTACATCCAAAAGTTCAAAAAAATCTGGGATTAGATAAGCAATTATTATGTTTTGAATTAGATACAACAACGCTTGTAAATAATAAAAAATGTTTATTTAATGATATATCTAAGTATCCGGCTATTCATCGAGATCTTGCTTTTGTTGTGAATAAAAATGTAGAAGTTGATGCTTTATTAAAAAAAGTAAGAAAAGTAGCTGGTAAATTATTAACAGATTTATTTATTTTTGATATATATCAAGGTAAAGGAATTAATCCTGATTCTAAAAGTATTGCTTTATCAATAGTTTTACAGCATAAAGAGAAAACATTGGTAGATGAAGATATTAATTCCCTAATGGATGAAATTATTGCTACAATAATAAAAGAGTGTGATGCAGTTTTAAGAGACTAACTATTTTATTAAAAAGGAAAGGACTGTATATTATGGTAAATGCTGTGTCTAAAGCAGAAATAGCTGAGTTTTTAATAGAGCGCTTTGATTTTATGGACAAAGTAGAAGCAAAGCATTATGTTGATAATTTTTTTGAGTTAATTATACAATCTTTATCTCAAGGAAAATGCGTTAAGTTATCAAAATTTGGTAACTTTGATTTAAGAGATAAAAAAGCTCGACCAGGAAGAAATCCAAAAACGAAAGAAGAGGTTATGATAACACCTCGACGTGTCGTTACATTTCATGCTGGACAAAAAATGCGTAATTTAATTAAGGATAGTTTAAGTAATAAGCCAAAAGCTTTAGATGATGGAGCAACAAGCTCTGTTGAAGAAAATAATTAATCTTTTTTAATTAAATAGTAGGATAAATGGCCAAGTCTAAAAAACTATACGAATGTCAGGAATGTGGCTCTCAGCGAACTCAATGGGTTGGCCAGTGTTCAGATTGTAGCGCCTGGAATAGTTTTAATGAAATAGCGGTTATGCAATCTAATAATCAACAGTTGCAAAACTTGGCCAATATTTCAAATTTAGCTAATTTAAATTCTAATTCTAAGTTATCTAGTTTGTCTAAAGGGTACACTGGTAACTTAAATAGCCAAGTTAAGATATTTTCGGACATCTGTGCTGAAGAAATAAAAAAAGATTCAACCGGCATAAGTGAGCTTGATAGAGTTTTAGGTGGCGGCTTGGTTTCTGGATCAGTTATTTTATTAGGGGGCGCTCCTGGAATAGGAAAATCAACATTATTACTACATGCTCTTGCAAAGTTTTCTGAGCTGCAAAAAGATAAAAACGTGTTGTATGTAACAGGGGAAGAATCTTTAGAGCAAGTAGTATTAAGAGGTTCAAGATTAGGCATTAAAACAGATAATATTAAATTATTAGCAGATATCTGTATAGAAAATATAATTATACAGTCAAATAATCACACTCCTAAAATTCTAGTAGTAGATTCAATTCAGACGTTATGTTCGATGAATTTAAGCTCTGCTCCAGGTTCTGTAAGTCAAGTTCGAGAGAGTGCGGCTCAATTAGTACAATATGCTAAAAATACTAATACAACTGTTTTTATAGTTGGTCACGTTACAAAGGATGGCGCTTTAGCTGGTCCAAGAGTATTAGAGCATATGGTTGATACGGTGTTATATTTTGAAGGTGATCAAGATAGCAAGTTCAGAGCTATAAGAGCTGTTAAAAATAGATTCGGGGCTGTTAATGAGCTTGGGGTATTTTTAATGTCAGATAAAGGTCTAAAGGAAGTAAATAACCCTTCAGCTATCTTTTTACAAAGAGTTGCTGATAATACTCCTGGAAGTGTAATTACTGTGACTTGGGAAGGTTCACGCCCAATGCTTGTTGAAGTACAAGCTTTAGTTGATGAAAGTAATGCAGGAGCTCCAAGAAGAGTTACTGTTGGTGTGGATCAAAACCGAGTAATTATGGGGCTTGCCATATTAAATAGGCATGGAGGGGTTCCCATCTATGATCAAGATGTCTTTATAAATGTGGTATCTGGTGTAAAAATCACAGAAACAGCAGCTGATTTAGCTTTAATTTGTGCGGTAGTATCATCATTAAGAAATAAGGCTATACCTTCTGATGTGGTAATATTTGGCGAGTTAGGCTTAGGGGGCGAGCTAAGACCAGTTCAAAATGCTCAATCAAGATTATCAGAAGCCGTAAAACACGGCTTTAAAAAAGCAATTATTCCTAAAGCAAATTTACCAAAAGGTAAATTTGCAGGTTTAGAAATAATTATTGCGGATAAATTATCTGATGTTTTACAAAGTATTAGAAATTTAGATTAACTGATTTTTCTAAAAATATAGCAAAACTATCAAACTATTATTCTAGACAGAAAAGCGTCTTATATTGGGTTGGTCTTGTGTCCCTGGACCTCCCATAGATCGCCCTAATAAAGAATTAGGATAAGCTTGATATGATAAAGTAGTTATATTATTACCAATAGGTGTAGAAGGCAAATCATCTATTGTCGGATTTGAATCTTGAATTTTTACTATTATATCAAGCTCTTGGTCAAGAAATATAACAAGCTTCTCTATACTATCAATGATAATGCTTTTAACATTTTCGTTATTTAAAATATCTATTGATTTCCAGGGATTTTGAGGTAAGTTAGGAACATTTTCTAATAACTCAATGTACTTTTGTATTATTAGTTTAAGAAGTATTTTTTTGTTGCAAAAATCACTTTCATCTTCATCATCAAAAAAATCAGGCAAATCTACAATAGAAACGTTTAGCAATCTTACAACTCTTCTGCCTATTTGAGAGTCTTTACATGATAAGGGAGTATCATTAGTAGCAAAAGTATACTCCATAAATTTTGCAAAATTTCCAGGTCCATGTATAAATGTCTCTGTATTTTCATCATATTCGCCTATGACTTGATTAAATATGTTTTGGCTTAATACTTTTACTATTAGAGAGAGAAAATTTTCTTTAAAAAATACTGTTTCTTTTGTCATTTTATATTTAACCTGTAATTTAAAAACAAGTATATATTATAACTAAAAATTAGTTTAATTGGAATAGTTGGATTACTAATTGTGTCTGTAATTTTTCAAAAATGAGATATTTTGCAACTTAACTATATTTTATAGTAGAATATTCGCTTATTATTTATATTTCATACTTTAAATGAGCTGTAGTACCATGTTAAATTTGCAAAAAGATTCAAAAGACTTTTATTATCAATTAGATTCATATGATTACACGCTTCCAGAAGAGCTTATTGCAACTCATCCCCAAGATAATCGTTCATCTAGTCAATTATTGAATTGTGAAATAGAGAGTAACTTTAAAGATCAAATATTTAGTGATTTATTAGATTTATTAAATAAAAATGATGTTTTGGTTTTAAATAATACTAAAGTATTAGCAGCAAGATTATATGCTGAAAAATTAACTAAAGGCAAAGTTGAACTGTTAATTGAAAGAATTGATAATAATAATAAAAGATTAGCTTTATCACATATTAAATCTAATAAATCTTTAAAGACAGATACGAGAATTATTATTGATAAAAAATTTCATGCAAGGGTTCTTGATAAGACAGAAGATGGCTTATATATAATTGCCTTAGATGAAACTTTAGATAGTTGGTATAAAGTTTTAGAAACATCTGGTCATATGCCTCTACCTCCATATATGCAACGAGAAGCACAAGATGAAGATAAGCTTAGATATCAAACTGTTTTTGCTGAAAAAGAAGGGGCTGTTGCAGCTCCAACGGCAGGATTACATTTTAATCAAGAGTTATTAGATAAATTACAAGCTAAGGGTGTGATTATAACCTATGTTACTTTGCATGTTGGTTCAGGAACTTTTAGACCAGTAAGAGTTGATAATATTTTAGATCATAAAATGCATGCAGAATATATTGATGTATCTAAAGAGACAGCAAATATAATTAAGCAAGCTAAAAAAGATAATCATCGAATAGTTGCTGTTGGTACTACTGTTTTAAGAACTCTTGAGTCTGCTTATAATATTAATGGAAATTATGATTTGGAATATTCAGGAGATACTAATATTTTTATATATCCTGGTTTCGAATTTAAAGTAATTGATATTTTGATAACAAATTTTCATCTGCCAAAATCAACTTTATTAATGCTTGTTGCAGCGTTTGCTGGATATGATAAAATTATGTTAGCTTATGCAACCGCCATAGAAAGAAAATACAAGTTTTATTCTTATGGTGATGCTATGATATTGTATAGAAAATAATTAACATCAATTTCAAATTTAACATCGAAGAGGTTTTTATGTTTACTCAATTGCATGCTGCATCAAATACAGTAACGGCATCACAAGATTCAGGGCTTTCTTTAATTATTATGGTGGCAGTTTTTTTTGTGATTTCTTATTTTGTAATTATTCGACCAAAACAAAATCAAGAAAAAAAGCAAAAAAAATTAATGAGCGAGTTATCAAAAGGTGATGAAGTTGTAACTTATTCAGGAATAATGGGTAAAATCATTAGAATTAAAGATAATTATGTGGTATTAAGTATTGCTGAGAATACTGAAATTAAAATACAAAAAAATTATATTAATAATGTTTTACCGAAAGGAACTTTAAAAGCTATTTAATATAGCTTTTTATTTTTTAGGAATAAAAATAACAAATAATTTAAGGATATAATAATAAAATGGGGTACAATAAATTTCCGCTTTGGAAGAATGTTTTAATAATTATTATTGTCTTAATAGGTATTTTATATTCTTTACCTAATTTATTTGGTGAAGATTATGCGATACAAATAGCCACAGCAAGTAGTGAAAAACTTAATCCTAGTATCTTAGATACAGTCAAACAAGATTTAAATAAAAGTAATATAAAATATAAGTCTATCGATTTAGATTCAAGTTCTTATAATTTGCTTATAAGACTAGAAGATTCAGATGATCAATTAAAAGCAAGTGAGGTATTAAAATCTACTTTAGGTAGTAAATATGTTGTCGCTCTTAATCTTGCTCCTGCAACTCCTGCATGGCTTTCTATATTTGGTGCTGAACCAATGAAATTAGGCTTAGACTTAAGAGGTGGAGTACATTTCTTAATGGAAGTAGATATTAAATCTGCAATTAGACGTCAGGTTGAAAGTGATTTTGCAGATATGCGAGGAAAGTTGCGTAACGATAAAATTAGATATCAGGGAAGTAAAGTAGATAATTATAGAGAAGTAGGCTTCAAATTTAAGGGAAATGAGGCTGCCGAATATATTTATAAAGCAAGAGACTATTTAGCAAAAAACTTTCCACAATATGTTTACAAAATATCAGAAAAAGGAAATGTTAGCTGGCTTGTCGCCAATTTAAAAGATTTACAATTACAGCAAATAAGAGATTATGCAATGGAACAAAGCATGTCTACATTGCGTAAAAGAGTAAATGAATTGGGAGTCTCAGAAGCGGTAGTACAACGCCAAGGCTTAAATCGTATTGTAGTTGAATTACCAGGTATTCAAGATACGGCAAGAGCTAAAGATATAATAGGTAAAACTGCGACAGTTGAGTTTAGAATGGCTTATCCTGGTCCTACAGAAGATACTCGTCCTCCTTTAGGTTATACCACTTTGCCATTGGCAGATGAAAAAGGTAAGGTTTGGGTCGATAATAAAGTAATTCTAACGGGTAATTCTATTATAGGTGCATATGCAGATGTAGATCAGCGTTCAGGTAAGCCTATTGTAGCAATTAGTTTAGGAGGCAGTTCCTCTACTATTTATGAGTTCTCTAAAACAACTAGAGAAAATATAGGCAAGCCAATGGCAACTGTATATGTTGAAACTAAACTTAATGAAGTTAAAGTTGGTGACAAAATTAAAAAAGAGAAAAAGATTCATAGAGAAGTCATTAGTGTTGCAACAATTCAAGATGCACTAGGCAAGCAGTTCCAGATAAGCGGCTTAAAATCAATGCAAGAATCTAAAAATTTAGCTTTATTGTTAAGGGCTGGAGCTTTACCGGCTCCTGTTGATATAGTGTCAGAGCGTACAATAGGGCCAAGTTTAGGAAAAGAAAATATTTCTATGGGGATTAAGTCGGTTGTTTCAGGCCTAGTTCTAGTATTAATATTTATGGGAGCTTATTATAGTATTTTTGGTTTGATTGCTAATATAGCTCTTTTGATGAACCTTGTGATATTAGTTGCTATTTGCTCAATGATTCATGTAACAATGACATTACCTGGTATTGCTGGAATAGTATTAACCTTAGGTATGGCTATTGATGCGAATGTTTTAATTTTTGAAAGAATAAGAGAAGAATTAAGAGCCGGAGCTTCAACTAAATTAAGCATTCATGCAGGGTATGAAAAAGCATTTGCAACTATTGTTGATGCGAATGTTACAACTTTAATTGCGGCAGTTGTTTTATTTACAATAGGCTCAGGAGCTGTCAAAGGTTTTGCTGTAACTTTAACAATAGGACTTATTACGTCAATGTTCACAGCGATAACCGGTTCTCGCGCAATTGTGAATGTCTTATATGGTAGAAAATCTTTGCACTCATTGCCAATAGGGATTAATACAGCAAAAAAATAAGATTATTTTAAAATATAAAAATTTAAGGTTATAAATAGAATGGAATTTTTTAAACGTAAAACATCAATAGACTTTTTAAAAATCAGAGCATATACCGCTATTTTTTCTTTGTTGTTATTAGTATTATCAGTATCAACTCTTGCTACCAAAGGTATAAATTGGGGTTTAGACTTTACTGGTGGTATTATCATTGAAATGCATTATAAAAAAAATGCTGATTTATCAGGAGCAAGAGACGTTTTAAAGAAAACTGGCTATGAAGATGCTGTTGTGCAAAGTTTTGGTTCAGCACAAGATATGATAATTAGATTATCGCCTCGTGTTAATATGAAAGAACAAAAAGTTGCAAATGATATTTTTAATTTGTTAAAAGAATCAGAACAAAAAGTTGATCCTGAAAATATTATTGAAATAAGACGAGTAGATGCTGTCGGTGCTCAAGTTGGTAAAGAGATGGGAGAGCAAGGTGGTTTAGCTATTTTGGTCGCTCTAATTGCAATTATGTTATATATAGCATTAAGATTTGAGTTTAGGTTTTCTGTATCTTCAGCTATTGCTTTAGCTCATGATCCTATTTTAATTTTAGGAATTTTTTCATGGTTTCAAATAGAGTTTGATCTTACCGCTTTAGCTGCTATTTTAGCGGTAATTGGTTATTCTTTGAATGATACAATTATTGTATTTGATAGAGTTAAAGAGAATTTTATTAAAATACGTAAAAAAACTCCTTTAGAAATAGTTAATTTATCTATCAATGAAACTTTATCTAGAACTATTATGACATCTGGTCTGACTTTATTAGTAGTTATAGCTTTATTAGTATATGGCGGTCCAACTTTATTTGGCTTTTCTCTGGCTTTATTTATAGGTATTGTAATAGGTACTTATTCTTCTATCTATGTAGCTGGAGCTTTAGCTATTGCAATGGGGCTTCAAAAATCTGATTTATTGCCTACAAAACCTAAAGAATTAGATAGTATGCCATAATAGCCTATATAAATTTTTAAGAGCTGCAGCAATGATTTTTTAGCTGCAGCGTTTCTTTTTTCTTCGATTATCTCATAAATCATTAATTATATATTTACTGCAATCTTTGGCCAAATCTAATTGATTAATATTAATCTAATTTTTTTAAATTAATTTTAAAAAATACTTGCATAAAAAATTTAATTTTGTATAATAGTAATTGCTTGGCGACAACAGCAAGTTGGCACCACCTGATTCCATTCCGAACTCAGAAGTGAAACAACTTAGCGCCGATGATAGTGTGGATTTATCCATGCGAAAGTAGGACATTGCCAAGCATTTTTCTTTTAAATCTAAATCTTCCAATTTAATCTTTATTAAATCTTAAATTCTAGTAATTATCATTGGCCACATACTAATTTCTTGGTTGTATTCTTATAAGCAATAATTCTGATTTTTAGCAGCACCTATGAAATGTCTTGCTTAGAGATAAAACTGTTGATCACAAGTCGCAAAGTCTATTTATCGTTTGCAGGTAATTTATTATGTAAATTTAAAATATAGATTTTAATCTAATGATTAATACTAATTTCAATATAGTTAGATGATATTGTGATTAATCATTAAATTGTATTTTTTTGACTGTTTTGATTTATATTTCTTTATTTAAATCTTCAATCATAGCAGCAAGAAATCTTCCTGCTTCACCACCTGTGACACATCTATGATCAAAAGTTAAAGATATAGGAATTATTTTTCTAATTTTCATTTCATTATTAATAGCAAGAACAGCATCATGTATACGCCCAGTTGCAACTATTGCAACGGTTGGGGGGACAATTATAGGGCTTGCATATTTTACAGCAATAGAGCCTATATTAGATAAAGTTATAGTATTACCATGTAGTTTATCTTTATCAATCGTTCTTGATGTAACTTCTTCTTTAATAATATTAATTTCAGATCTTATTTGTTTTAAATCTAATTTTTCAGCATTTTTAATTACCGGTACAAATAATCCTTCTTTGCTATCAACGGCTAATCCTAGATTTACAGTATCAGATGTTCTTATAGATTGATTTTGACTATCAAACCAAGAATTTAATATAGGCTCTTGTTTGCATGCATATATTACTGACCTTGCTAATCTTGCTGTAATATCTTGATCGTTATTCCAGTCACCAACATCAGCATCATCCATAATAGTTGCAGGAGCAACTTCAGCATGAGATGAGGTCATTATGCTTAACATAGCTCTTTTTGAGCCTTGAATTTTGGTGCTTTCACCAATTTCATTTTGTATTGCAGCAGCTTTATTTATATCACTTGCTGTAATAGTATTATTTGAACCTGTTGGTATAACCTGAGATAAATCTACATCTAATTTTTTTGCAAGAGCGCGTACAGCAGGAGTTGCCTTAATATTAGATGTTTTGTTATTTTTTTTATTAGAGTTAGAAGTAATGCTAGTTGCTTCATCTTCAATAGTATCGCCTACATCTATATTACCAACAACAGTGCCTTGATCTTTAATTTTAGTTTTCTTTGATGGTTGATTAGATATATTGGTGGGTGAGTTTTCTTCGATTGAAAATTCAACCAAAGGATTACCTGTTTCAATAATATCTCCAGGGCCGCCATATAATTTAACAATTTTACCATTTAGAGGAGACGGAACATCTACAACAGCTTTGGCTGTTTCCATTGAAACCAAGGGCTCATCAATGCTTATAGTATCACCTTCTTTAACATGCCATTCTCTAATTTCAGCATCTGGAAGGCCTTCACCTAAATCAGGTAGATTAAAAATATTCATTATTCATACTCCATTACTTGTTTTACTGTATCTAAAATTCTTTTCTCTGATGGCATATAAGTATTTTCCATTTTAAAATATGGCATTATAGTGTCATAGCCTGTAACTCTTTTAATTGGAGCAAATAAAGATGTTAGTGCATGTTCAGCAAGAAGAGCTGCGATTTCAGAACTTACACTACAAGTCTTTGCCGCCTCTTGAATAATTACACATCGCCCTGTTTTTTCAACGGAGTTTATAATAGTATCAATATCAAGTGGCTTAATAGTTGCTACATCAATTACTTCAGCAGATATGCCTTGATCATCTAAAGTTTTTGCGACATTTAAAGTTTCATGAATCATTGCGCCCCATGTTACTAATGTAACATCTGATCCTTCTTTTAGAACAAAACAAGTATCAAGAGACAATTCTTCACCATTATCTGGGACATTTTGTTTTACTTTGCGATATATTCTTTTAGGCTCTAAAAATATTACCGGATCAGGATTTCTTATTGCCGCTAATAATAAACCATAGGCTCTTGATGGCGATGATGGTATTACTACTCTTATTCCTGGAATATGAGCAAATAAACTTTCTGTACTTTCTGAGTGGTGCTCTGGCGCATGAATTCCGCCGCCATATGGAGCTCTAATAACTAAAGGGCATGAAAGGCGTCCTCTAGTTCTATTACGCAGTCTTGATGCATGACTTATTATCTGATCAAATGCAGAATATATAAAACCCATAAACTGAATTTCAGCAACAGGTTTGAGACCATATGTAGACATGCCTATAGCAAGACCGGCAATCATTGATTCAGCTAAAGGGGTATCAACTACTCTATTAATTCCATGTTTTTTTTGTAAGCCATCAGTTGCTCGAAATACTCCACCATTAATACCTACATCTTCTCCAAAGACAATAACATTTTTATCATTTGTTAATTCATAGTTTAAAGCTTGAGTTACAGCCTCTACTAAGGTTATTTCTGGCATAATAAATCTCTATATAATTTCTTATAAATTTTTAAGTTCGTTGTATTGATCTTGATAAGCATCAGGTAAGTCTTGATATAAATAATCAAATAACGTTGTTGGACTCTGTTTTTCTGTATTTAAATAATTATCAACAGCATGATTTACTTCAGTTTTGATTTCTGTTATTAAATTATTATCTAGATCATCATCCCAAAGGTTATTATTTTCTAAAAATAATTTTAATCTTAGTACTGGATCTTTAGCTTTAGCGGTATCTAGTTCTTTAGTTGATCTATATCTTGATGCATCATCAGCTGTTGTATGATCACCGATTCGGTAGCTAATTGCCTCGATTAGAACAGGCTTGTGTTTTTTAGCTTGTTTAATAGAATAAGATAATACATCATACATTGCTATAATATCATTACCATCAACTTGAATTGATTCTATGCCGGCAGCTATTCCTTTTTGGGCTAAAGTTTCTGTAGCTGTCTGTAGTTTTCTTGGAACAGATATTGCCCATTGGTTATTATAAATGACAGTTATTAATGGTAATTTCCATGTTCCTGCAACATTTATTGCTTCATAAAAATCACCTTTTGATGTGCCACCATCTCCTAAAGATACTAAAACACAGTTATTTTCACCCTTATATTTCATGGCCGCAGCAATTCCTGCTGCATGTAGACATTGACCTGCAATTGGAACACAAAAAGGAAAATCATGTTTTACATTTGGATTTTGATAATCACTTCCTCTTTCATCACCACCCCAGTATGCTAAGACTTCTTCCATTTTAACTCCGCGCATAAACATTGTGCCAATATCTCGATAATACGGAAGAAAAACATCTTGTTTATCTAATGCTGCCCCTATTGCCACACAAATAGCTTCTTGACCTAATACAGAAGGGTATGTTCCCATTTTTCCAGTTCTTTGTAAGCTTATAGCTTTTTTATCAAATTGTCTGGCTACAAGCATATTTCTATATAAGCTTGTTAAAAAATCTTTATCAGATGTAAATTCAGGTAATTTAGTTTTACTAATTCCTTCTTGATCTAAGTACTGAATAAAAGGAATTTCAAATGATGCTGCAATGCGTGTATTTTTATTATTTATTTGCATATTATTTAAATATTATCTCCATTTTCTCTAAGCTTTGCTTCAGCAATTTGATTTGCAATTATATTAGTAGGTAAATTTAATTTATGTGATTGCTCGAAAATATTTATTAAAGAAGTATTTATATTTTTAATTTTATTAAAGACTTTTTCTTTATTGTTATTTAGATATAAAGATTCTGCGAAAATTAATCCCCCAGAATTTATTACATAATCAGTTGCGTATAATATTCCTTTTTTATGTAATATTTCGCCATGAGAATGATGCTGAAGTTGATTATTAGCAGAGCCAGCTATAATTTTAGTATTTAATTCATCTATAGTTACATCATTTATACTTGAACCTAATGCACAAGGTGCGAATATATCACATTTAGCTTTATGTATATCTTGTGAGCTTACAACTTGGGCATTAAATTTTTGCTTGCAATAATCTGTAGCATCAGAGTCTATGTCGGCAACTATTAATTTTGCTCCTGCTTTGTATAGCTCTTGTGCTAAAGGTTTTCCTACATGACCAACTCCTTGCATAGCAATAGTTAAATCTTTTAAGCTATCTTTATTTAGTTGGAATTTTACAGCAGCTTTAATACCTTCAAATACTCCAACAGCAGTAAATGGTGATGGGTCACCATGAGATAGCTCATCATCAGTTGTAAGGCTTGCCACATAAGGAGTATATTTGGCAATAATATCCATTTCTTTTAAGGATGTGCCGCTATCCATTGCTGTAATATATTTACCACCTAAAGTATTTACAAATTTTGCAAAAGATTTAAAATATTTTTCAGGATTTTCTATTTTATTAGGTTTAATTAAGACAGCTTTACCACCGCCTGTTGAAATACCAGTAATTGCAGCTTTATAACTCATGCCTCTAGCAAGTCTAATAGCATCAACAGCAGCAGAATTAATGTTTGGGTAACTTAGCAATCGACAACCGCCTAATGCAGGTCCAAGAGCAGTGCTATGAATTGCTATTATGGCAAATAGGTTAACTTCTGGATCATGTTTGAAAAATAATCCCCCATTAGGAAGTTGTGCTGCATGTTCAAATATTTTGCAATTATCCTGCATTAAATCATTTTGTATTTGATTATTTTTTTTGGCGATATTATTAGCATTCATGAATAGTTTATAGTCCTATATAAAAATATTTAATTTATTTTAAATATGAGATTTTTAAATAATAGTATAATAGCAATTAAAGCCAAAATTGTGCAAGTTAATATTATTATAATCACTTTTCATATTCTAATCTAACTCCGCCATCTAATCTTAATACTGCGCCATTAATCATGGTATTTTCAATAATATGTATTGCTAGTTTTGCAAATTCTTCAGGTTTACCTAAACGTTTTGGAAAAGGAGTTGATTTTATTAAATTGTCTGTTATTTCTTGAGACATATTAAGCAATATAGGTGTTGCAAATATTCCCGGGGCAATAGCATTGACTCTAATACCAAATCTGGCTAGTTCTCTTGCTGCTGGCAAAGTCATACTTACAATGCCTCCTTTTGATGCGCTATATGCTGCTTGACCAATCTGTCCTTCAAAAGCTGCAATTGACGCTGTGTTAATGATAACTCCTCTTTCACCTGCATCATTAATTGGATCAAGCATGCTCATTTTTTCAGCACAAAGACGCATAATATTAAATGTACCAATTAAGTTTACATCAATTACTTTTTGAAAATTTTCTAAAGGCATCGGACCTTCTTTACCAAGAATTCTTTTTGCTGGAGCTATTCCTGCACAGTTAATACAAATTCTTGGTAGTGCACCAAAGTGCTCATGAATACGATTAATTGCTTCTTCTATCTCACTAGTTTGAGTAATATCACATTTTATTGCTAACTCATTCTCTCTGCTAGTTGTGCTTTCATGACTTTCTATATTTTGATCGATTATAGCAACTTTAATATTATTATCTTTTAATAATTTAACACATCCTGCACCAAGTCCTGAGTTTCCACCTGTTACTATTGCTATTTGATTTTGCAGTTCCATATTTTTCCTTAAGTATTTCCATAGTTAGGTCCACCGCCTCCTTCTGGAGGGGTCCAATTTATATTTTGCATCGGATCTTTAATATCACATGTTTTACAATGAATACAATTTGCTGCATTTATTTGTAAATATTTTGTTCCATTTTCATGTGTTAAGTATTCATATACTTTTGCAGGGCAGTAATATTGCTCTGGTCCATTGTATTGATTATAATTTATTTTTATAGCTTTACTAGGGTCTAATAATTTTAAATGGCAAGGCTGATTTTCTTCATGATGGGTATTGGTCAATGCTACTGAAGATAATATATCAAAAGTAATTTTATTATCTGGTTTTGGATATTTTATAGGCTTAGATTTACTGGCAAGTTTTAAAGATAAATAATCAGGATACTTATATTTTAAAGTCCATGGTTCAAAGCCTTTTAATATAAATCCGTTTAATGCAGCATGAATCATGCCAAAAGGCAGACCAAATTTAAATGCGGGTTTTATATTTCTGATTTTATATAATTCTTTATGAATATCACTTTCTTTAATTAAATTATTAAAATCAAAAGATTTATTATTTTTACTAGATTTATTGGTTAGATTTTTATATAAACATTCAGCTGCAATAATTCCTGATTTAAGAGCGTTATGTGAGCCTTTTATTTTAGCATTATTCATAAATCCAGCAGCACAACCAATTATTAAGCCACCCGGAAAGGTAAGTTTTGGTAAAGATTGCACTCCACCTTCATTTAATGCACGTGCTCCATAAGATATTCTTTCTGAGTTTTCTAAAAAACTTTTAATAAAAGGATGTAATTTAAATTTTTGGAATTCATTATATGGACTAAGATATGGATTTTTATAATTAAGTCCAACAACAAGGCCTAAAGCTATTTGATTATTGTCCATATGATACATAAATGATCCACCATACGTATTAGATTTTAATGGCCATCCTACGGTATGTATAACTAATCCTTCTTTATGTCTGTCATCTGGTAACTCCCAAATTTCTTTAATGCCTAAGCCATAAGTTTGAGGGTTTGAATTTTTATCTAGATTAAATTTTTTAATAATTTGTTTAGTTAAGCTGCCTCTTGCTCCTTCTGCTAGAACTAACTGTTTTGATTTTATTTTTATACTTTCTTGATAATTATCTGTTGGATTATTATTTTTATCTAATCCAAATGCGCTTGTTTTAATCCCGGTGATAATATTATTTTCTATGATTACATCGCTTGCACTAAATCCAGGATAAATGTCAATTCCTAAGCTTTCTGCTTGATCCCCAAGCCATCTACATAAATTGGCAAGACTAATGATGTAGTTACCAGAATTATGTAAAAATTTAGGTATAGGGAGTTTAAATTTATTATTTTTAGTTAAAAAATAAAATTCATCATTATTTACTTTAGTATTTAAAGGCGCACCAAGTTCTTGCCAATTTGGATATAGTAACTCTAATGCAGATGATTCAAAAACAGCACCAGAAATAATATGAGCTCCAACTTCTGAACCTTTTTCTAAGATGCAAACTGATAATTCTTGATTGTTTTGATTACATAATTGTTTTATTTTTATAGCGGTGCTTAAACCTGCAATTCCAGCTCCTATAATGACAATATCATATTCCATAATAGTTTATTTTATTTTTTCCCAAAATTAGGTTTATATCCTGGTATTTTTTTCGTAAAAATTGGATTCATATTACTTCCAATATTAGTTAAACCTTTTAGGGCAAATTGAAAAAATACTGTGTTTTTATATTCTCTATCTTCTTTATTTGTTTCTCTAACCAGTAAATCTCTTGATGCACCAAATCTTATCGCCCAACAACAACTTTCATATTCAACTCCAGCTAGGCTATCAAAATTATAAAAACTTTGGACATCATAATGAGTAAAGCCTACCAAATGAAGATTGCTGTTTAGTCCCCATTTGAAAGATAATGAAACTTGAGAAATATTTTGAGAAGTATTATCAATTAATAATTCATTAGTATTAGAATCATATTCTACTTTATAATTATCTAAGAAATTATAGTCCAAATTAAAAATTCTCTCAATGTTTCCTTGAGTTCGATCATAGTTAAACCCAAAATTACTTTTGGTGATTTTTTTAATATTACTATCATATTGTAATTCGCTTTCAATATTCCAGTACTTAGAAAATTTATATTGAGCAAATCCAACAAGAGGTGATTGGCTTTGATTAAACCCAGGAATTTCCTTAATTACACAGTGCTTATTTATATTTTGATTACAAAGAGACGTTTTTATGTCTTGAAAATAAAAAATTTGACCAATATATGCTAAAAAATTTTCATCACTTGTTTCATTGTTTATAATTCTAGTGCTTAAAGCAAGACTCACTTGATTTGCATTGCTTTGTCTGTCATAACTTGAAAATCTATTTTCGCGAAATAATTGTTTATAATCAAAACTATTTATTCCTGTGTCAAAGATAGGGATATTATTTTGATTTTTATATGGAGCATACAAATAGAATAATCTTGGCTCTAAAGTTTGAGAGTAATTTGCAGGATAATTTTTGTTATTATAATTTTTTTCAAAAATAAGACCTGAATCTAAGCTAAAAATAGGGAAAAATAATTCTTCAGATTTAGTAAACATATTAGTGGAGTTATGAGAATTATTAATATTATATTTTACATACTTAGGTATAATTTTGGGTTTAATAAATCCATATGTTTTTTCTATAGGGTAACTTATAGTAGGAATAAAAACAGTTCTATTTCCTTCTGTTCTACGAGAATGCCTAAAAGTAGTAGTATTAAAATCTATATTAAAGTTAAATTTCTCATAGTTAAAGTTACGATGTGCTTCAAATTTAGGTTTTATTTTATAAGGGCTAACCAATATGGGGCTATCCCAGCTATTTAAAGTTTGATAATCCTTAATTTCTGCTTTAATCTGCCATGCAGAAATATTTCCTAATATTTCAAATTGCTGTAACAAATGATCTTCAGGTTGTAATTTAAATAGATTGAATTTACTATAATCTTGAAAATAATTAGCATCGGATACTCTATTATAATTTATATTAAATAAAAAATGGTTAACATGAATACTTTGATTAACAGCAAATGCATAACGCTGGTTTTTACTGTTGTTAAGTGCGATAACTCGTGGATCATCAGGACTTCTATTAATCGTTTCAGATAATTTGTGTTTTCTAAAATGACTGAATTCTTTATCATCAGGAATAAATTCAGCATACCAAACACCACTGATGTTTTTAAAAATATGTCTTGCTTCAAGGCCTGTTTGCAGCCCTCTTTTGCTATAATATCTTGGCTCTATAGTTGCATCATAATTTTTTGCAAGATTTACATAAAAAGGCAAGTTAACATTAAATCCAGATTGATTAGTGTTTGCCATATATGGTACTAAAAACCCTGTTTTTCTTTCAGGCTTTAGTGGGAATGAAATATATGGCACATAAAAAATAGGAGTATTTTTTATATATAAAAAATTATGATAACCTTCACCAGAATTATTTTTTTGATCAACATATAGTTTTTTAAAGTGTAAATACCAGGCATCATCATTTGGAGCACATGTTGTATAGGTTCCATTTATTATTTCAATTGGTTTATCTTTATATAGTGTAATTTTATCAGCGCTACCGCGAGATTTTTTAGGATAATAATGAAAGTATGGGTTATATACAACAGTATATTTTTCTTTCAAATTAGCAACCGCATTATTGCTTATTATTCTGAAAGATGGCTCAAAAATTTCTATATTATTTGCAATTTTTATTTCAGAAGGTTTTTTTGTTGTTGGATCATAATTTATTAAAGCAGAATCCGCTTTAAAATTTTGCTCTTCAGTAAAAAATTCAATATTTCCGGAAAGGTTTGCCTGGTTATTTAATTTGAAACTAGAGTTATCTGCATATATAGTTGGTTTTTTTTCTAATTTTATGTCAGGAACTTGATAGTAACCTTGGCATATAAAGTTAATATCCTGATCAGGAACCCAATCTTTTAGAATAAAACCATCTTCTAAAGGTCTTACTTTAGCAACATCAAGGGCATTTGCTAGGTTTAATCCATTAAAAATAAAAAAAGTTAATAAATACGATACATAAAATTTTCTCATAAAGCTTATTATACTTTTTTGAATTAAATTTTCTATTTTTTTATGGAAGAGATTAAATTTCTTCGAATACCAAAGTAAAGATTACAATGTTGAATATTTTTAAAATATAAAAAGTACACTTGCTGACTCTAAAGACCTTAAAAAGCTTATTATTGACCTTTAAAATCAAAAATGCGAAACTCTGAAAAATATTATGTAAATTACAAAGAATAAACATAGAAATGCACCCATCTTTAAAAAACTGGCTAGATAGTTATTTAAGTTTAAATAAGGTTAAATTAACCAATTTTCAAGCATTAAATGGTGATGCTGGATTTAGGCAGTATTATAGATTAAATATTTTGGATAGTAATAATCAAAATAAAAATTATATTTTAGTTTATGCTCCTCCAAGTTCAGAGAAAAACCAAGAGTTTTTAAATATCCAGAAAATATTTGCAGCCAATAATATTAGAGTGCCAAGTATTTACAATGTTGATATGAATCAAGGATTTTTTATTCTAGAGGATTTGGGTGAAAAGCTTTTATATAATTATATAAAACATACTAAAGATATATATAAATTTGTTTTAGATAAGTTATTGTTAATCCAGCAAGTTAAGGAATATAACGATATTGCAGATTACAGCTCTAACTTAATGCAGCGTGAGTTATATTTATGTAATGAATGGTTTTTAAATAATTTTTTAGAAATTAATCAATTAGATAAAAATTTAGCAGAAAATTTAAATATCATTGAAAGCTATAAAAGCATAATAAATAACTTGCAAAAGCAGCCACAAGTTTTAGTGCATCGAGATTATCAAAGTAAAAACATGATATTATCCAATGAACTAGATAATATTAGTATAATCGACTTTCAAGATGCGTTAATAGGGCCTGTTAGTTATGATTTGGCCTCTGTTTTATTTGATTGTTATGTTGATATAGATTCTGATAAATTTAAAAATAACTTGGATTATTTTTATAATAAATTAAAAAATAACAAAATTATTAGTAATGAAATTTCTTTAGATATTTTTACTAATTGGTTTTATCATGCAGTGTTATTAAGACATATTAAAAATTTAGGAATTTTTGCAAGATTGTATTTAAGAGATAATAAAAAAAATTATTTGCAGCATATGCCAAGGACGTTATCATATGTTATTCAAGCTTTAGACTATTTAAAGACTAATAAAGAGCTAGAGTATCTTGATACAATATTTAATAAAAAATTATTAAATTTTTTAAATAATAAACTAGAACAAGTATTATAAAAAATATTAGAAACTGAGCAGTAATGAAAAAATTAAATAAGAGTATTAGACAAGCAATTATTTTAGCAGCAGGAAGAGGTAGTCGATTAATGCCTTATACTAAAAATACACCTAAGCCATTAATGCTCATTCAGGGTGAATTCTTGCTCGAAAGACAGTTAAAGCAGATGAAAAAAGCTGGCATTGAGAGTGTTACTATACACACTTCCTATTTAGGCGAAAAAATCCATAAAAATATTGGCAATGGCGATAGATTTGGTTTAGATATAAATTATGCTCACTCAGAACAATTGCTCGGTGCTGGTGGCGGAATTATTTTTGCTAAAAACTTTTTAAAATATCAAGATGAAGATTTCTTATTGTTAAATGGGGATGTTTATACTGATTATGATTTTTCTAAGATTATTAATATAAAAAATAAAGATTTTGATAGTGTATTTAAATTAGTTTTAATAGAAAATCCGGCTCATAATCCTAAAGGTGATTTTTGTTTTAATTTAGATTCAAAAATAATTGGGCCTAAGAATTTAGAAAATCTTTTAAAATCAGATAATAAATATCTAACCTACAGTGGTATAGCAGTAATTTCACCGCAAGTATTTATTCAAAATGATATTAATAATATAACTTCTTTTTTAGTGCTAATAGAGCCATATTTAAATGATAATCTTATTATTGGAGATTATCATCAAGGAATCTGGCATGATATTGGATCTCCTGAACGACTTGAAATGCTAATGAAATTATAAGGTTATTCTAAAAAGGTGATTTGAAAACATAAATCATTGCTTTTTACGTCCATCAGACAAAAATTTTCCGATAATAATAGCAGTCAGAACGGTCAAGTAAATTTGGCTAAATAATGCCTCTAAAATACATATCATTCTGGCAAATGGAAAATTGGGTAAAATATCTCCGTATCCAACTGTTGTCATAGTAATAAAGCTAAAGTACACAAAAGTATTTGGATCTTGGAAAAAAGTTGCCGAGGCATCCGGATCAACGTTAATTATATAACCAGTATTTAAATGATAAAAAATTTGAAATAATATTGAAAAACTAAAACCTACTAAAATATAAATACTTATAGTGCCAATTATAGTATCAGTTGCAACTTTTCTAGTTTCAATAATTTTTTTTAAAAAAACTATTGCAATACTGGTAAAAAATAAAAATTTTACTAATAAAGTAAATATAAATAAATAATCATCTTGAAATATTATATATGCTAAAAAAGAGCAGATAGCTATTAAAGCTATATAAAAATTAACTTTAAAATCAGTTTCTTTTGGAGACAAACTAAATAAACCAAAAAATATTGCAATATAAAATAATAACTCCCAAAGAGCTATGCCTTTTGCATATATAGGAAATGCTGTTGATATTATCATTAATATTAGACAGAGAAATAAAGCTCTAAAGCTATATTTCTCTGTTTGGGAACGAAATAATGGCATATTCTTAGATATTATTATTTCATTTTATCACATTTGCGACACATACATTTTACACAGCAATTATATATAAGCGCAAAAATAATCCCACTAATAAATCCATCACAAAAAGCATATATAGTACCTATAATTGCTCCCATAAAAGTTGCTTGATAACCATAATAAACACTGCCCATTGTATCTATGAAAGCATGTCCATAAAAATCGAAATAAATAGACATAAAACCAACAAATAATATGCCAGCAGCCCATGTTATTCCTAAAGCAAAGCCCAAGGCAACAGAATTAATTTTAATATAAGCATGTTTAGACATAAAAAGATTCCTTAATGTTTAATTTATTCTATATAAGTATAGTTTTAGTATAAAAGTTTGCAATATTTATAATATGTACTAAAACTAAATATAAATATAAAAAAAATATATTATAATTATGGATAATTATATTGATTTAGATAGAAAAGAGATAAATATTTTAAACTTGTTGGATGATCCCAAGGGCCATGCATGGTTATTTTATTTAGTTCTAAAAAATAGTATTATATATGAGACTAATTTAATTAGTATTGCAAAAACAGGAGCAATTAAATTACTTTGGCCTAAAGTTAAGCCCGAAGAATTTAATAATATGGATTATATACAAAATATTTTAGATTATTTAATGCATGCTGGATTGATCCGAAAATTTGCATCTACAGAGCAGAAGGTATATTGGCAATTATTATATGTTAGCACAAAGTCAATAAATCAAGAAGAGCCAATAAAAATTTAAAATTAGAATCATGAGTATTATTAATAGTGTTGTCAGAAGAAGTTATTATCCAATCATTACATAAATTATTTCCAATAAAAACAAATTCAGCAAGAAATAGATCAAGTAAACATTTATTAGGTATAGGAGATGATTGTGCAATTATACCTAAAAATAATAAGAGTTCTTATTTAATTTCAACGGATGCTTTAGTTGAAAATACTCATTTTATATTAAACAAAATAACAGCTAAAGAGCTTGCATATAAAGCTATAGCTGTAAATATTAGTGATATTGCTGCAATGGGTGGCAAGCCTTTATATATATTTATCAGTATGGCTTTAACTAATTCTTTAAAAGATCACTGGGTTAAATTATTTATAAATAATATTAATAAAGCAGCAAAAAAATTTAATATTATATTATTAGGTGGTGATACAGTGAGCTCTAATAATAATATTTTTATAAATATTACAGTATTAGGTGAGATTGAGAATAAATATATAAAATATAGATCGCAAGCTAAAGATCAAGATATTATTGCTGTAACTGGAAATTTAGGAAACTCTAAATTAGGTTTAGATTTTCTTTTAGGCCATATTAAAAATAATAAAAACTCAAAATATTTTATTAAAAAGCATTATGAGCCTTATATCTATCATAATGAAGGTCTGTTTTTGAGTTCAAAAAACTATATAACATCAATGATGGATGTATCAGATGGTTTAAGCTCAGATTTAAATAAATTATGCAAAAGCTCAAATGTTGGAGCACAAATTGATATTAATAATATTCCAGTTTCAAAAAAACTAGTTAATTATTTTAATAATAAATTAAAGGCTAAAACATATGCTGCATCAGGGGGTGAAGATTATGTGTTATTATTTACTATAAAAGAAAAATATTATAATAAATTTAAAGCAGAATATTATAATAAATTTAAAAAAAATATTTATAATATAGGTGTTACGAATAAGAAGAATAAAGATAATAACAAAGTTATTTTTAAAGATTTTAAAGATAATAAATTAGTTGAAATACCAGAAAGTTTTGAGCATTTTACAAATGATAGATAGTTAATAAAATTTTTTGATTTTTATAATTTATAATGTCTAGATTAAATTTTGAGCTAGGATTAAATTTAAATAATTTTATTTTGTAATAAAGTATGTAAGTTCAAAGCACCAGTTATTTGTTTATTATTATCTAATACAAATGAGCTGCTAATTTTGTTTTTTTCCATAATATGCATAGCTTCTGATGCTAGAATATCTTGATTAATCGTAATAAAATTAGAATTCATTACTTTAGTGATTTTAATTTCATTAAAATTGATATTATCACTCTGTTGCTCTAATGTCCTTCTTAAATCACCGTCAGTATATACACCAATTAGGTTTCCTTTAATGTTTTTAATACCAACAATGCCTAATTTTTTTGAAGTCATAGTAATCAGTGCATCTTTTAATGAAGATGTATCTAGTACCAAAGGTATGTTTTGATTTGTAACCATAATATCAGATGTTTTTAATATAAGTTTTCTTCCTAATGAGCCACCTGGATGTGATAAAGCAAAATCTTTTGGAGTAAAGTTTTTGGCCTCAATTAATGCAACCGCAATGGCGTCCCCCACGGCTAAAGCAGTTGTTGTGCTTGCTGTTGGAGCAAGACCTAATGGGCATGCCTCTTTAGGGACCTTGGCATCAATATGAGCATTAGAATTTTGTGCTAGATATGAGTTTTTGTTACCGGTTATAGATATAATAGGAATTCCAAGTCTTTTTATGCTAGGTATTAACTGTAAAATTTCTTCGGATGCTCCTGAATACGATATGGCTATTACTATATCTTCTTCGTTTAACATTCCTATATCACCATGTAGCGCCTCTGAGGGATGAATGAAAAAAGATGGAGTTCCAAGGCTTGCTAAAGTTGCTGCTATTTTATTAGCAATATGACCAGATTTGCCCATGCCTGTTAGAATAACTTTACCTTTGCAGTTAAGAATTAAATGACAAGTTTTATTAAAGTTAATTTGGTTACATGAGTACGGATGAAAGCTTTTATGTAATTCTTGTAATGCATTAATTTCTGTATTTAATACTTCTTTAGCATAAATAGAAAAATCTGTGATTTTAGTTGTTTTTATTTCCGTTGTTGCCATAATTAATATTATAAGATAAAGGATTATTATTATAAAAAATTATAGCATGGATAAAAGCAATTCATCATCAGATTATATCAAAATTAACAATTTGTCATTTGGATATGATAACCGTAATATATTTAATGGCCTAGATTTAACTATAGCCAAAGGGAGTATTACATCTATTATGGGACCTAGTGGTACAGGAAAATCCACTTTGTTAAAATTAATAACAGGTCAAGTGAGCCCAAATGCAGGTGAGGTTATTTTCAATAATCAAAATTTAGCAACTGCATCAAGAAAAAAATTATTAGATATTCGTACTAAAATGGGCGTGTTGTTTCAAACTAATGCTTTGTTTACTGATCTTTCTGTTTTTGATAACGTCGCATATCCAATTAAAGAGCATACTAACTATTCAGATTTGATGGTAAGAGATTTGGTCTTAATGAAATTAAATGCGGTTGGTCTTAGAGGAGCATGTGATTTGTTTCCTGAAGAATTATCTGGTGGTATGGCAAGAAGAGTGGCTCTTGCTCGAGCAGTTGCATTGGATCCAGATTTAATTATATATGATGAGCCTTTTACTGGACAAGATCCTATATCAAAAGGAATTTTAGTTCAGTTAATAAAATTACTTAATGATATATTGGGAGTAACTTCAATTATAGTTTCTCATGACGTATTAGAAACTTTAAGTATTGCAGATTATAATTATTTAATATCGGATGGAACTATTGTTGATTCTGGTAATTCAGAAACTTTGAATCACTCTACAAATCCACACGTTGAGCAATTTATGCATGGACTTCCTGATGGAGCAATACCGTTTCATTATCCAGCTCCTGATTATCAGCAACAAATTTTATCAAAAGAGTTATATGGTTATAGATAACGTTAGAAAAATTGGAAGAAGCAGCGTGACTTTTTGCTATAATCTTGGCAATGCAATGTTAATGTTGCTGCGCGCTATTTTTTATATTCCCAGTTTTAAAAAAGAATTTTTTTTAATAATTAAGCAATTTTTTAATATAGGTATTTTATCTTTACCTATTATAGTAAGCGCCGCTTTTTTTATAGGTATGGTTTTAGGATTGCAGGGTTATACAACACTTACTAAATATGGGGCAACAGAATCTGTAGGACAGTTAATTGCTTTGAGCTTAGTTCGAGAATTAGGTCCTGTTGTTGGCGCATTATTATTTGCTGGGCGAGCAGGTTCAGCCTTAACTGCTGAAATAGCTCATATGAAAACAACAGAGCAGTTATCTAGTTTAGAATTAATGGGAGTTGACCCAATATATAGAGTTATTTCGACTAGATTTTGGGCTGGCTTTTTTTCTATGCCATTATTGATTTTAATATTTAATATAGTGGCTATTTATGGTGGTTTCATTGTGACTGTTAAGTGGCTGCATTTAGATGCAGGAACTTTCTGGTCTAATATGCAATCTTCTGTTGATTTTTATGAAGATACTATAAACGGTATTATTAAATCAATTGTTTTTGGTTTTATGATTATGTGGATATCTTTATATCAGGGTCTTAATTCTAGGCCAACAGCAGAAGGAATTAGTTATGCAACAACAAGAACAGTTGTGTTAAGTTCATTAACTATTTTGTTCTTTGATTTTATTTTAACTGCAATTATGTTTGGAGGTTTATCTTGATAAAGAAGAAAACGGTAGAATTGGCTGTTGGATTATTTGTCATCGCAGGATTTACATGTTTAATTCTTTTGGCTTTGCAAGTAAGTGGACTTAATGTTTTTGCAAGAGACTCTGAAAGCTTTGTGATACATGCTAAATTTAGTAACATTGGTGGGTTAAAAATCAGATCTAAAGTAACATTATCTGGGGTGCAAATAGGTAGAGTGGAAAATATAACTCTACCTGTTGGCAAAGAAATTAATTATGATGCATTAGTAACAATTAAAGTAAGAGGTAATATTGGCGAGAAATTACCAGAAGACTCGGTTGCAAGCATAAGAACAGCAGGTTTGATTGGGGATAATTTTATTGCTATTACACCAGGTGGCTCAGAAGAGTATTTGAGTTCTGGAGATAATATCCAAGAAACTTATTCAGCAATAGTACTAGAAGATATTATAAGTAAGTTTGTTGTTGATAAAGGCAATAGTTAGTATTAATAATTATTAATTAAAATATAAATTTAAATAAAAAAAATAAATAAGGATATTAAATATATGTATAAGAAATTTTTGAAAGCGTTTATAGCTTTTTTATTTATAAGCTTATCTACTATTGGTTTTGGTCAAAATACTAGTTGTTACAATGAAGCACCTGTAAAACTATTAGATTCAACTGTCGAGAGTTTTTTAACAAAACTTGGTACATATAAAAAGCCTAGCTTGTCCCAAATAATAGCATTAGTAAATCAAAATATAGTTCCCCATACTAATTTTAATGTTACAGCACGATTAGTGTTAGGACAAAAATGGCGAAGTATTAATGCAACACAGAAAAAAGAATTTGTAGTTGCATTGAAAAAAATGGTACTTAACACTTATAGTTCAGCGTTTGTAAGTTATGATGGGGAAGAAATTGATATAAAATGCCCTATTAGTTACAACACAAAAAAGAACAGAGTAGAAATTAATTCAAAAGTCACTCATCCTCAAAAGCGATCTTTTTATCTGAAATATAGATTATTTAAAAAAGGTGATAAATGGTTTGTTTATGACATTATTATTGATAATGTAAGTATTGTTAATTCTTATAGACAAACAGTCAAAAGATTAATAGAGCAAAATAAAGATTTCAATCAAGTTTTAAAAGTTATGGAAAAAAAAGCTAAAATAAATAGCTAGAACAAAGAGTTAAAAAGCATTAAAAAGATATTATAATTATGGAATATTTAGATATAGAATTAAAAGATGGTATCGTTTTTTTGAATGGCTCAATGACTAAATCATCTAAAGCTAGAAGCTTAAGTAATCAAACTTTAGATGGTATGAATATAGTGAAAATAAACAACATTCTAGATTTAGACAAAAATATGCATTTGTTAGATAAAATTACTATAGATATAAATAGTATTACAAAAATTGATACAGTGGGTTTAGCCGTATTGATGTCTTGGTTTAGGTGTGCAAAAGAAAATAAGCTTGAAATCTTATTTAGAAACACAAATGATAAAATTAATTATGCTTGTAGATTATATGGTTTAGCCAATATTTTACCTTTGAACTAATAGCAAATTAACTTGGGGCTTTTTGATTAACTATGATAAAATTTATGGCTTATAAAATATGGTGCTTGTTATGAAAAAAAGTCAGATTATAGAACAGTTAATTATTAGTCAATTCCAGCAAGATTTCTCAGAGTTAGAGCATAAAGCGGTAGTTGAAACAGAAGATGAGCATCATTTTGTTGTTACAGTTATTAGTGATGCATTTATTAATAAAAAGTTGCTTGAAAGACAAAGAATGGTTTATGCATCTTTAGGTGATAAATTTGCAACAGGTGAAATACATGCTCTTTCATTAAAAACTTTTACACATGAAGAATTGAAAAAATAACTATGGATAAATTAATTATAAAAGGCGGAACTCCATTATATGGAGAAGTTAAGATTTCAGGCGCTAAAAACTCTGCACTTCCAATATTAGCTGCATCTTTACTAACACCACATTCTGTATTTATAAAAAATGTTCCACACCTAAAAGACGTGACTACTATTTTAGAGTTATTAGGACAAATGGGAACAGAATTTGTTATCGATGAAAATATGAATGTCACTTTAAGTAGTGAAGATATTAAGCAAACATTTGCGCCTTATGAGTTAGTGAAAACAATGAGGGCATCTATAGTTGTTTTAGGACCATTAGTTGCAAGATTTGGACATGCAAAAGTATCTTTACCAGGAGGGTGTTCTATTGGGGCAAGACCTGTTAATTATCATGTAGATGGCTTAAGAGCTCTTGGCGCTGACGTTGTTATAGAAGAAGGATACATTTGTGCATCAGCAAAAGATGGTTTAAAAGGAGCTGATTTTACTTTTACTGAGGTTTCTGTCACTGGTACAGAAAACTTAATGATGGCTGCCTGCTTAGCTGATGGTACCACTACACTAAGAAATGCAGCACAAGAGCCAGAAGTTCAAGATTTGGCTGAATTTTTGAAAGTATTGGGAGCTAAAATAGAAGGAGCTGGTACAAAGACAATCATTATACATGGCGTGTCAAAATTATATGGCGGTGAGTATACTGTTATGCCAGATAGAATTGAGACAGGGACTTATTTAATTGCGGCTGCTGTAACTAAAGGTAAAATTAAAGTTAAAAATACAGATCCTAATTCATTAGGTGTTATTTTAGATAAATTATATGAAACAGGAGTGAAACTAGAAATAGGCTCTGATTGGATCATTATTGATGCAGAAAATATAACATTAAAAGCAGTTGATATTAATACCTCTCCATATCCTGGTTTTCCAACAGATATGCAAGCGCAATTTATTGCTCTTAATGCAGTTGCAAAAGGTAAGAGTGTGATTACAGAAAATGTTTTTGAAAATAGGTTTATGCATATTCAAGAATTACAACGGATGGGTGCTGATTTAACGATATCAGGAAATACTGTTTATTGTAATGGAGTTAAATCATTAACTGGTGCGCCAGTTATGGCAACTGATCTTAGAGCGTCTGCAGGTTTAGTTTTAGCAGGTTTAGTTGCTCAAGGAGATACCATAATAGACAGGATTTATCATATAGATCGCGGTTATGAATGCATAGAAGAAAAGTTTATGCAGCTAGGTGCCGCAATAAAACGAGTGCATACTTCAGAAGGCTCGTTATTTGGTTGATTTTGTATATTTAATATTTAATAAGTCTATTTTTTTTCTTAAGGTAACTCGAGTTATACCCAATATTCTAGCGGCTTTAACTTGATTGCCTTTAGCATGACCCATAACGGTTTGAATTAAAGATTTTTCCACTTCTTTGATAACAAGATTGTGTAAATTATTAACTTCTTGGCCGTCAAGATTTTCAAAATACGTGGCTATATTTTGACTAACGAATTCTTTTAATGTTTTATTTGATGTATCTGACATAGTTAAATTTTAATAAAGACTATAAATTTTGTAATTTTGTTAAATAAATATTATATTATTTATATAAGTTATTGAGAAATAATTTCGCAACTACTAATTTCATATAATAAATATTATGCCTGATTTAAGTATTGAAGCAATAGATAAATTTTGGAAAGACCGCCACGATCCTTTTTTAAGAAAAATTATAAAACATATAGAAGAAGTTGAAACCTGGACGTTAGATGGTGATCCTGAGATTGAAGCAAAAATTCAAGCTTTTGGAGATGCCTTAGATAAAGCAGATAAGATATCTATAACTAATGAAGAAGATTATATCAATTTATTATCAAGCATAAAACTAGGCAGAGCTTTAAGAATTATGCAGTTTCTAGATATGAAAACACCAGGGTCAGCATCAAAGTTATTAGTGTATGCTGAGGTATCTAGCTCAGGAACTACAGATATACCAGGGTTGTTTTTAAATCGTAATTTGGTATTTGAAAGAATGCAGTTGCTTTCAAGAATTTTTGCACCAAAAAGATTTAATTTAGTTACTAAAATTGCAGAAAAAGTTACAGGATAGTTTTGTTTTTATGAAAAGTTCGAAAATCATAAATTATTTATTGTTAATATTATTGCTAATTTTTGTAACTTCATGTGCTCATAAAGTAAAAAAAGTACACCATGAAGAAGTTATAATAGAATCCCCTGAGCCTATTATAGAAAATAGTTATATCGAATCTCCAGAAGAAAAAGAAGTTTACGACATTAAAGGCTTTATCAATAGAAGCAAATCCAAGCAAATATCTGGAACTATTGATTTAAAATCAATGAAATTTACTGCTTATTTGCTTGAAAAGTTAGTTTGTCTTAATTATTTAAATAATTTATTCGTATCTGATATAAAAGCGAAGTTTGAACCAAATTTAGAGAAAAAATTAGTTAATAAATATAATCATTATTGGGTGACAAGTTTTGGGAGTTTAGTTTTAAAATTTGGAGATAAAACACAAAACATTTATGGGTGCGGTCAAATAGTTTTTCCAGACTCAAGTATGCTTAGTTTCAATAATCTTAAAAATGATGTTAATTCTATGATAAATATTTTAGAGCCAATAGCTAAACAAATTATTTCAAATGAGCCAGTTAAAAAATTATCAACTAATAATTTTACTAATGCATGTAAGATTTTTTATGAAAATGAAAACAAAGTGTTAGTTTTAAATTATCAAAAAAAAATGCCAGAGCTTCCTATTATTTCTAGAAATTTAATAACAGAATATAAAACAACTCGATTAAAAACATTAGAATATATTAATAACTCTATGTTTAAAGGTTGCACAGGGCAATTTATTAAGGATGAGTCTTACCAGCACAGTATTCAAACCTTTATTGAAAAATTTATCTTTTGTACGGATTGTGATTAATACAAATAAAATGTTTAAGCTATACTGTTTGTAGATATTATTAATTAATTTTATGTAAGTTTTGTAAATATCTTATGGTTAAAAATAAGTATAAAGAAAAGAAAAAAGGCGTAATTCGACGTTTTTTTGGGTTTATGTTTTATACCAAGCAATTTGGCTCGTTTAAAAGAAATTTTGGTACGCCTTTTGAACGATTATCTAGCTCAGTTCAAAAATTAATGCAAGTTAGTAATTTAAAATCCCCTGCAGAGCAGTTTGATAATGCCATAAATAGATTAGGCCTTAGTGATGCTGATTTAAAAAAGCGCCAAAAAGGTTTTTTAATTAATTCAATCATGTTATTTTTTTTGGGAATTTTTTTTGGTGTAGTGGGAATCTACCTTACTTTAGATGGTCTTGTTGCTGCCGGATTAGTTACTCAAATTTTCACATTCATTAGTTTTTCTCTTGCATTGTATATGCATTTTTGGTTTTTTCAAATTAAAAATAGAAAATTAGGTTGCTCATTTAAAGAGTGGTGGGATAATAAAATTATAGATAGCAATATAGAATAAAATGACTGTACTTTTAGGAAAATTATATAATAAAAAATTAATAATTTTTGCATTTATATTTATATTTATGCTTAATATTATCTCTATTTTTGCAGATAATGTGCCAAGCTCTAATCAAAGCAATACTACAAAAACTATTGAAAAATATGAAGAAGAAGCACAGAACACTAAAGATATTGTAACAGTACCTCTTTTAGCTGAGATATTTGGTATTCTTCCTCAAGCAGGAATAAATGTTGATAGTACTAAATACCCTATAAAAGGTGGTATTGTTATTGCATCAGCTTTTTATGGTTTTAATATAGGTATTGCTGCCCTTGGTGCTTCATTAATTATCTATGCTATCTTTTTAGGTTTGACGAATACTGTCTCATCTGGAACACCTTTAGGCCAAAGGTTACATACTTTGTTTTTCCCAATAAGAATTGCAGTTGGCTCTGTTGGTCTAGCTCCTATTTTTGGTGGATATAGCGCATCACAAGTTTTTGCTCTTTGGTGTATAGTGCAAGGCGTGCATTTTGCTGATCTTGTTTGGACCATGGCCGCCACATCATATTTAGATAATTTTAAAGGTGTCCCGGTGAATCCGTCAGGCAAATCTGGAACTGGATCTATAGTTGATATTCCAGCAACGGCGCAAGCAGCCTTAGAAAATGCAATAAACACTGGAGGAGTAAATCAATATGCTTTATGTAATAATTTTGTACAGCAAGTGGTCAATCAGAGCATAGCAAATCCTAATGTAGCTATTGCAATAAATTATATCTACAATAATATAGGCTATAGCAAGAACTTTATTACAGAAAATCAGAGCCCTGAGCCTGCGACGCCGCCAACGCCGTCAGCGCCAACGCCAAAGCTAGAGAAATATCCAGATTTTTGTGGCTCACTTATACTTGATGTTACCAATATGGTCGGGTCGTGTAATAAGCCTGGTGCGACGGCTTGCTCTCCTTTTATTTCGCCGCAAAACGTTGATTTTTATGGAATTTGTGCTATATATAATTCAAAAGATTCGTTCCCGCCAAAGGTTGAGCCGCAATTTGCGGGTGCTCAAGCTGCATGTAAAACATTGACTAGTACAAGTAATCTTGATTTAGCTTTTAATTCTGAAGTAACAAATATTTCCATTGACTGGAATAACCTTATTTCTGAAACATGGAATTATCCTGGTAATATTAAGAAAAGTAATGCAGGTGTTCAAAGTTTAATAAATGACTCTAATTTTTTCCAAGGAACAACAAGTACTGAGATGTGCAAAAATGCAACAACTGGTTCTTTTTCTTGGACAAGTTTTATATGTTATTTGGCAGAAGTTCAAAATGATGTTGCAAATGCACTAGCAAATGATCCTGCTATTTTAGGTAAAGAAGTCGAGAAGGCTAAACAGAGTTTAAATTTAGGTTGGATTTTTGCTGCGACTACTTACTTTGGTTTTTCTTCTATAACAGATACGCCTGATATTTTTGCGCAAATAGGTAATAATCTTAGTGTCACTTATAAGCTTCCATCTAATATTCCTAATTATTCATTATCTAATGCCTTATCAAGTAATAGTGGTTGCCCTAGTAAAATAAATAATACTGACTTAACAAATGCAAGCAGTAAGTTTTCAACAGGATTTAATCAAGCTATAAATAGTCTGTTGGGAGTTGCGTATGGTAATTTTTTTGCAGATAGCTCAACAGGCACTGGTGGTACAGCATTTAAAAATGCTGTTATTGGAGATGGGTTTACTTTTGCTGATTTAGGTTTGGGTAGTAATTATAAAGCTTTTCAGGCTAAAGCTCTTTGTTTGTCTTGTTTTCCTCCTGCAGCTTTTCAATCTTTATTAAATACATCTTCTTGTAATGGAATAGCAAAGACTGACTGCTATAATAAGAATGGTCAATGGGCGGTAAATGGCACAGTATTAGGGGCTATAAGTCAGTTAGGAAATGTAAGTATTACGTTCAATAGTCTGTTATCTTATTTAAATGCAGCTGTTTCGACAGATTTAAATAATCCGTCAACAACTTTTAATGAATATTCTGCTAGCGGGGCTGATAGCGGAGGAGGGATCCCAAGTGGAAATAATAGTGGCCCTGGTAAGAATTCAATGAGTCAGCTTCAACAAAATTATTCTTGTTTTATTAAGAATAAATATCAAGACTATGAAAATGTGATTACTAAATATGATATAGGGCAGCCAACTAATCCTCCTGCAAGTAGTCCAGCTTTGCAGGAAATATCAGGTATTTTTACATCTTCAGGTCTTGCAACAATTATGAAAAATGCAAGTGTCAAAATAGGAACTATAAATCTAGGTCTTGATATATCAATGGGGGTTATAGGTGGTATTGCTTCAGAATTTGCAAAAGATATTGTTTCTGGACCAGGAAATAACATTATGCAGCAAATTAATGAGGTTTCTGAGTTTCCACTTATAAAACTATCGCAAAGAGGTAATAATATTGCTCAAAGTATAGAGTTTATTGTGGAGGAATTAATTCCTTTTTATGCTATATTTCAAAGTGTGGCTAGTATTGCTAATTTATTTAGCAGCAATCCATCTAGCGGAAATTTATGGCAAGATCTTACAAGTCTAGTTGGAGGAATTGTAGAAGGAGCAGTATATTTCGCTGCAAATAACTCTGGGTATCTGAATATTATTTTGGAAGCACAGCTATGGATTCTACTAGTAGTAGTTGCTGTTGTTTCGCCATTGTATATGTTAGCTTTAAGTATGTTTTATTTGCCAATGATTCCTTTGATTATCTTTTTATATGCAGTTTTTGCATGGTTTATGACTGTTATCGAAGCCGTAATTGCAGCACCTATATTAGCAATTGGTATTATGCATCCAAGTGGAGATGAAGTTTTTGGTAAGTCAGAGAATGGATTATTGATGTTAGTTAATGCTATGTTAAGGCCTATGCTAATAATAATAGGATTTGTTTCTGCATTCGTATTGTTTCGAATAGCATTAGTTATTTATAATTTATTTTTTGGTGCAATGCTTGAGTTTTTAACTATAACTTCAATTGGTGTCTATATAACTTTTATTGGTACTTATATTGGTGGAATGATACCGTTAGTAACAAGGGTTTATTCTTTAACTAATCAAATACCAGAGAATGTTATGACTTGGATTGGTGGGACACATGCAGGAGCTCGTGGCGATGCTCAAGAAGCTCTTCAAGGTATGCGTTCAGGTGCTCAAGCAGCTCCTGGCGAGGTTTCAAGCTCAGCTAAAGGTGCCGCTGGTGCTGTAGTAATGGGTAAACAGTTAAAAGATGTAGTGAAGAAATAAGAAGAATTAATAATTAAATCACATACGATTTGGAAAATAAAATGGATTTTTATTTTAACAGAAAGAGCTTTGAGAAAAAAATAAAATTATTAACTTATTTGTTAAATACTACAAATTATTTGTTGTTAATAACAGGAATTAAAAATAGCGGTAAAACTCAGTTTGTTGAAACATGGTTGTCTAATAAACTTAATCTTAATTATAATGATTTAAATAATCTTTGTATTTCAAAAATTTCTTTAGAACATGAAACTGATATAGATCTTGATTATATTAAAGAGCATTGTATTACTAATTGGCAATTGAATATAGATCAAAATTTTATAATCAATTTTAAAGATGTAATAGATAATATTCCTAAAGAAAGTATGTATCAATATGTATTATTAATAGATAATGCCGAAAGATTACCAGAAAATATATTACAAAAATTAATTGAGCTAAATTCAAATGATAACTCTTTATTATTTAGATTAGTCTTAGTAGGTGAGAGTAGTATTCTTAATACTACGATGGAGTTATTAAAAGGGAAAAACCATAAATATTATAATTCATTAATAAAACCATTATCCTTTAGAGAAACAAGATTGTTTTTAATAGAGCTTTATAGAAAGCATAACAAAACAGTTCCTTTTAATTTTAATGAAGTAAAAAAAATATATCAAAATTCTCTAGGATTGATTCCTAATATTATTAAAGAAATTAAAAAATCTCATGTGATAACAAAAAAGTATAAAAAGGAAAAATTTGGATTTAATTTTTTTGGAAATAACTTTAAGAATCTTTTTGCCAATATGTCATTAGGAGTTATTTTAGAGTATAAATATGCACTTAAAAATATATCTATTGCTTTTTTAGGATTAATTATTTTAGGATTATTTATTTTTCAAGAGGAAATAAATAATAATTTATTAGATAATGGCGCAAATCTTAATACTAGTATTACTAGTGATGCATCAGCTGTATCTATTCAAGTAAGTAATTCAGAAGTAATGAAGGCTAATGAAATTCAAGAAGAGATACAAAAAAATAAAATTAACACAAAAGCTGAGAATTTATCTGATAATACTGATAGCAATATGAATAAAGTTATATCTAAATCAAATGTAAATATAACTAAAAATATAAAAAATACTGAAGATTCTATAGATGTATTAAAATTAGATAATGATAATTATACTATACAACTAGGTGCTTATTTAAAAAAACAAGATGCAACAGATTTTATTAATAAAAATATTAATAATCATAGCTTAAGAAAAAAATTTAAAATAGTAGCAGCGCAAAGAAATAATGATGTTTATTATTTAGTATTATATGGTGATTATGAGACAAGACAATCGGCTAATAATTATGTGAAGATTTTAAAAAATTCATTAAAAAGCAACGGGCCATGGATTAGACAGATTGCATCTGTTAAGGATGATATTTCTTCTTTAAAATTATCTTAATAATAAAGCCATTTCTTTCTCGGTTTTGATTTGATAATTTTACAATTTATGTTATTTTGGTATTAGCAAATAATGTTAAATAAATAATATATAAAATAAGAATATTCAGTAAATTTATGGGTGTACAATCAGTTTTTGCTATAGAAATAAGTTTATTAATATTGATGCAGCTTTTATTAAGTATCAATGTTGTAAGACTTAGACGCAAATATAAAATTTCTCTTAAAGATAGTGGCAATATATATTTGATTCGAGCAATAAGAGCTCAGGCAAATTTTATTGAATATGTTCCAATTATCTTGGTTGCTCACTTGTCACTAGTTCTTTTTGATATTAATTTTATATTATTTTCAATTTTGGCTTCGTTAATGATAGTAGGAAGAGTACTGCATATCTTTAGTATTATATATATCGAATCTAAAGAGCCACCTATATTTATATTTCGTGCAATAGCTATGGTTTGTACATTTGCAAGTATGCTTTTGTCTAGTATTGCTCTTTTAATTATCTCTTGGATGAATTTTTAATATTTATTGAATATAAATTTTTTTCAATAAGTCTTTCAACCAATTAATTAGTTGAAAAACTTATTTATTAAAATTATTCCCAGTTCAATATTACCTTACTAGACTTACCTGATAACATAGTATCAAATGCTTCTTGAAAATCATCAATATGAAATTCATGAGTAATTATAGGGGATATGTCTAATCCACTTTGGAGCATACTGGTCATTTTATACCATGTTTCAAACATTTTTCGTCCATAAATGCCTTTGATATTTAGACCTTTGAATATCACATGATTCCAATCTATCATTACATCTTTAGGAGGAATTCCTAAAAGTGCAACATTTCCTCCATAATTCATATTAGCTATTAAGTCTTGAAAAGCACTGGCTTGACCAGACATTTCTAAGCCAACATCAAAACCTTCTTTCATGCCAAGATCAGTCATAGCTTGGCTGATCGACTCTTTGGTTACATTTATAGTTTTATTTGCGCCCATTTTTTTAGCAAGCTCTAATTTACTATCTTCTACATCAGTAATGACAACATGACGAGCTCCAACATGCCTTGCAATCGCTGCTGCCATAATGCCTATAGGGCCTGCACCTGTAATGAGAACATCTTCACCGACCAAATTATATTCTAAAGCTGTGTGAGCTGCATTTCCTAAAGGATCTAATATAGCACCATAAGTATCGCTAATTGAATCAGAAAGAGGATAGATGTTTTCCTGAGGCATTACTAAATATTCAGCAAAAGCACCTGCAGTATTAACTCCTATTCCTTTAGTATTGCGACATAAATGGCGTCTCCCAGCACGACAGTTTCTGCAATGACCGCAAACTAAATGTCCCTCACCAGATACTCTTTGGCCTATACTAACACTTTTTACCGAGCTTCCAGCATCAACTATTTCGCCGGCAAATTCATGCCCTGTAATTAATGGTAGCTGTAAGGTATTTTGCGCCCAGTTATCCCAATTATAAATATGGATATCTGTACCACAAATAGCTGTTTTTTTAATTTTAATTAATACGTCATTTTCACCCATAAAAGGCATAGGCTCATCACGTAGCCATATACCAGGTTCTGCTTTTAATTTTACTAATGCTTTCATAAAATAATTTAATCTTAATGTAGAGTTTTTAGTTTATAATTTTTAATTTTTTACCAACTTTCTCAAATGCTGCAATAGCTTTATCTAAGTGTTCTATTTCTAAAGCTGCTGACATTTGTGTTCTAATTCTAGCTTTCCCTTTTGGCACAACTGGGAAAGAAAATCCTATGACATAAACGCCTTCTTTAAGTAACTCATCGGCCATAGTTGAGGCGAGTTTAGCATCACCTAACATAACAGGAATAATAGGGTGCTCGCCAGGAATTAAATCAAATCCTAGTTGTGTCATTTTTGTTCTAAAATATTCAGAGTTTCTAATTAGTTTATTGCGCAGTTCATCACCATTTTCTAGCATTTCAAATACTTTTATTGAGGTTGCAGCTATTACTGGGGCTATTGTATTTGAAAATAAATAAGGTCTTGAGCGCTGCCTTAACCATGCAATTAAGTGTTTGTTTCCAGCAGTAAAACCACCTGATGCACCGCCTAAAGCTTTGCCCAAAGTGCTTGTTATAATATCAACTCTGTCTAATACATCACAAAATTCTACAGAGCCTCGTCCTTTTTTACCTAAAAATCCTGTAGCATGAGAATCATCTACCATGACTAAAGCATCATATTTATCAGCTAAGTCGCATACTGCTTTTAGATTAGCTATAATACCATCCATAGAAAAAACCCCGTCTGTAGCTATAAGCCTATAACGACAATTTTTAGCAGCTATTAAAGCTTTTTCTAACTCTTCCATATTATTATTAGTATATACAAAACGTTGTGCTTTACATAATCTTACGCCATCGATGATACTTGCGTGATTTAAAGCGTCTGAAATAATAGCATCTTCTTTATTTAAAATACATTCGAACAAGCCGCCATTTGCATCAAAACATGATGAATATAAAATAACATCTTCTTTGTTTAAAAAATTAGCTATTTTAGCTTCTAATTTTTTATGGATATCTTGAGTACCGCAAATAAATCGGACTGAAGCTAAACCGTAGCCTTGATTATCTAAGGCTTTTTTTGCTGTATTGATTAATTCAGAATTGTTTGCAAGACCTAGATAATTATTTGAGCATAGATTGATTACCTCTTTGCCATCATCTAATTTAATTAATGAGTGCTGTGGAGATGTAATTTTTCTTTCACCTTTAAATAATCCATCAGCTTTTAATTGTTCTAAATCTTTAGCAATATTATTATAAAAAGACTTGTCCATAGCTTTTCCTTATATTTTAAACCTATTTCAGTTATTATATTGGATACTATATTAGATACAAGACAAGATAGAAAAAATTTATTATGCAACATATTATTCAAAGCCTAAATAAAGAACAACAACAAATAGTTACATCTAAAGCTCGAAATATTTTAGTTTTAGCAGGAGCCGGTAGTGGTAAAACTAAAGTATTAGTATCTAGAATAGTTTATTTGTTAAATCAAGGTTTAACTTACCCGCAAAATATTTTAGCAGTAACTTTTACTAATAAAGCAGCAAAAGAAATGAAAGATAGGATAGCTGTTACTAACTCTTATTTGGGTAATATAAATCATATGTTTTTAGGAACATTTCATAGTATTTGTCATAGGTTATTAAAAAAACATGTCCATGATGCAAATTTAGACAGTAATTTTCAGATCATAGATATGGATGATCAATTGAAAATTATTAAAGATCTAATTAAATCAAGCGGAGCAGATGTTAAAGAATTTGCAAAACCAGCACAGTATTTTATAAATTCACAAAAAGAAGAAGGTCTAAGAGCTAATGTTGTTTCAGGTGCGTTAAATTTTCATGGCAGAAATACAGATTTTTTAATAGCAATATATCAAAAATATGAAAAAATTTGCTTAAAAAATAGCTTTGTTGATTTTTCTGAATTATTACTACGAGTAATTGAATTATTTAAAAGTAATAAAATTATTCTAGAGCATTATAAAAATAGATTTAAATATATATTAGTAGATGAGTTTCAAGATACTAATGATTTACAATATGAATTTTTAGAATTATTAAAAAGTGATGACAATTCTTATATGATGGTTGGAGATGATGATCAAGCTATTTATGGCTGGCGTGGTGCAAATGTTGAAAATATGAAAAAGTTTTTAACTAATTTTGCAAACACAGAAGTAATTAAGCTTGAGCAAAATTATAGATCTACCAAAAATATTTTAAATGCTGCTAATGCTGTTATATCTGAAAATACAGATAGATTAGGTAAGAATCTATGGACAGATGGACTTAATGGTGAAACAGTGCAAGTAATATCTACTTATAATGATATAGCTGAAAGTCAGTTTGTCATATCTGAAATCATTGAACAAGTATCTGCTCATCAAATTAAATTATCAGATATAGCGATATTATATCGATCTAATGCTCAATCCCGAGTTTTTGAAGAAAATTTATTACGCAATAACATTCCGTATAAAATATACGGAGGTCCTAAATTTTTTGATAGAAGTGAAGTCAAAGATATATTGGCTTATTTAAGATTAATTTTAAATAATAAAGATGATGTTGCCTTATTAAGAATTATTAATTTACCAACAAGAGGGATAGGTGCTAAAACTATTAGTCAATTAAGACTTGAGGCACAAGATAATAATATTTCAATGTTTGAAAATTTAAAAAATATAAATAATAATCAATATTTATCAAGCAGAGCCAAATTAGCAGTACAAAAATTTGTAGATTTAATTTTAGATATAGAAGATAAAATTAAAAACTTATCTTTAGATCAAAAAGTATTAAAGACTTTAGAGCTATCAGGGTTATATAATTATTATAGTTTGGATAAATCTCCCAAGGGCAAAACTAGATTAGAAAATCTAAATGAGCTTGTTAATGCATGTAAGCAATTTAGTAATAATGATTTTTATTTTAATGAAGATTTTGATTTAGAAATAGATAAAAATAATATTAAGTCAGAATCTAATGATGAGTCTGGTGGCAATGATGAGCTGCAAGAATTTTTAAGCTATGTTACGTTAGATAGTAATAGTGAAGCTATTGATGGTAAAAACAATGATAATAATTTTAGCAATAATGGCTGTATTAATTTGATGACTTTGCATAGTGCAAAAGGATTAGAATTTAAAATAGTGTTTCTAGTTGGTATGGAAGATGGTTTATTACCACATGAAATGTCAATTAAAGAGCCAGGCCGCATAGATGAAGAAAGAAGATTGTGTTATGTAGGTTTTACAAGGGCTAAAGAAAAGTTATATTTAAGCTATGCTCTAAATAGATTTCTTAATGGAAATTATATTCATAGTATTCCTTCAAGATATATAGATGATATTCCTGCTGATATTATAAGCTTTAGTAAATATAGTGAATATATAAATTAATTTTTAATTATTATTTGTTTAAGTTTATATAATAAATTTAAAGCATCTTTAGGAGTGAGTTCATCTGGATTATTTTTAGAAATTATATTATCTAATATTTTATATTTTTCTATGATATCTTGATTTTTGATATAATCTTTTGAGTTATTAGTTGTGCCTAATACCTGATTGTTTTTAATATTATTATTACAAGAATTAGTTTCTGTGTTTTCTAATTCTTGTAATTTTGTTTTTGCTGTATTTATAGTACTTTGTGGGACACCTGCAAGTTTTGCAACTTGAAGACCATAGCTTTTACTAGCGGCACCAGGTTTTACTTTATGTAAAAAAGTTAAACTACTATTTTGTTCTATTGCTTCTAGGTGTAAATTAATAATGTTGGTGTTATCTTTATCAAGCTGAGTTAGCTCAAAAAAATGAGTTGCAAATAAAGTATAACTTTTGATGTTTTCAGCAAGTGTTTTTGCTGTTGCATATGCAAGTGCTAAGCCATCATAAGTGCTTGTGCCACGTCCGATTTCATCTAGCAAAACTAAAGAATTTTTTGTTGCATGATTTAAAATATTTGCAGTTTCAGTCATTTCAACCATAAAGGTTGATTTGCCCTCAGCTAAATCATCGCTTGCGCCTATTCTAGTAAAGATTCTATCGATTAAGCCTATTTTACAGATTTCTGCAGGAACGAAACTTCCTATATGAGCTAATAATACTATAAGGGCTGTTTGACGCATGTAGGTAGATTTTCCGCCCATATTAGGGCCTGTTAAAATAATTAGTTTTTTATTTTGGTCTAAATATAAGTCATTGGGAATAAAATCTGCAGATTGATTCTCTTCTACTATCAAATGTCGGCCATTATTGTATTTAAAAAGATTATCATTATTTAAAGTAGGTCTTGATAAATTTAAACTAATTGCTCTTTCTGCAAGATTAGATAATACATCTAATAAAGCTAAACTTTGCGCTGTTTGCTGTAGTAATTTTAGTTTTTGATTTAAAGTAACTAATATATTATTGTATAATTCTTTTTCTAATTCTAAGGCTTTATCTTTGCTTGATAAAACTTTTTCTTCCAAAGATTTTAACTCAGGTGTAATATATCTTTCTGCATTTTTTAAAGTTTGACGTCTTGTATAATCTTCAGGTACTTTTAAAGCAAAACTTTGTGCTTTAGATATTTCTATGTAAAACCCATGAACTTTATTGTATTTAACTCTTAAGTTTTGAGAGTTACAACGTTGTTTTTCTTTTATTTCTATTTGGTTTAAATGTTCATCTAATGAAAGATTAATATTTCTTAGGTTATCTAATTCCTGATTGTAATTATTTTTAATAACATTGCCATTTTTAATTAAATTAGAAGGGGTATCTTTTATAGCTAGTTCTAACAGCTTTTTTAAATCATCAAGGTCATGAAGATAATTATAGATTTGTAGAATTAAATTATGATTTAATTCAGATGGTTTATAATTTAAAGAATTAAGTGTTTTTTTTATATCCGGAATAACAGATAAAGAAAGTTTTAATTTAACTAAATCATGTGGTCTTGCTGTTAACATTGCAACTCGTGCAACAATTCTTTCCATATCATTGATTGATTTAAGTAATATTTGAAATTTTTCAAAATGAAAGTCATTTTGTAATATTTCTATAGAATTAAATCTTTTATTTAATATTTCATGGCTCCTAATAGGGTTCATGAGCCATCTTTGTAGTAATCTTGATCCCATTGGGGTTACTGTATTGTCTATGATATTTAATAAAGTATTATTTTTAGAGCCAGACAAGCTTGTTATAATTTCTAAATTTTTTCTACTTGATGGATCTATTTGAATAATATTGTCATGATTTATTATTTTAGGAATAGAGATGTGAGGCAAAGATATTTTTTGAGTATTTTGACAATAATTTAATAAAGCTCCAGTTGATATAAGACAAGATTCCAAAGTTTTTATATCTAAAGAATCAATGTTTTTTAAATTATATTGTTTTAATATAAGATTTTCTGCAAAAATTTTATTGAATTCAAAATCTGGTTTCGGTGTTATTGCGATATTTTTAAAAAAATTATTATGATTATTAAAAAAATCTAAATATTCATGACAAGATTCAGATATTAAAATCTCAGACGGATTAATTCTAGATATTTCATTTTTAATAGTTTCTATAATATTATTTTTATTATTAATATCTTCTAGTTTTAATTCAAAAGAGTTTAATCTGCCAGAGCTTATTTCAATATATGATATAGCTAAATTAGAATTTTTAGATTTTTTGTGAATATATATAGATAATAAAATGTTTTCTGATTTTAAGCTTAATAAACTTTCATCACAAATTGTTCCTTTAGTAATAATTTTAACAACTTTTCTGTCAACAGGTCCTTTGCCATTCGGCTCGCTTGTTTGTTCGCATATTGCAATTGGTTTTCCAAATTTTACTAACCTAGCTAAATATGATTCTATTGCATGATAAGGAACGCCAGCCATTGGAATTGAATTTCCTCCTGATTTTCCTCGTGCTGTTAGAGTGATATCTAATAATGTAGAAACTTCTTTTGCATCTTGATAAAACAATTCATAAAAATCACCCATGCGATATAATAAATAATGATTTGGATATTCAGCTTTTATATTTAAATATTGCTGCATCATAGGAGTATGATTATTTGTTGTATTTATTTCTGGATTTATTATTGATTTTTTTGATGCGAAGTTATTTGCATGTGTCATAATTATTAAGTTGATTAAAATTTTCTTGAGTTCATTTGAGTTAAATTTTATATTAATGTTAGTTTTATATAAAGTTTTTATTTTTATATTATATTAGGATAAAAGATATGTTAATTTCTGGATCGATAGATCAATTAGCTAAAAAACTAGGTGAAATTCTATTAAATCATAAATTAAAAATTACTACAGCTGAGTCGTGTACTGGTGGCTGGTTATCTCAGGCTATTACATCAATGCCAGGGAGTTCTAATTGGATTGAACGAGCTTATATAACTTATTCTAATAAAGCTAAGCATGATATGCTTGATGTTGATTTAAAAGTTCTAGAAGCAAAAGGGGCGGTTAGCCAAGAAGTTGTAAAAGAAATGGCTTTTAATGCTCTTGAAAAATCTAAAGCTAATATCAGTGTGGCAATTAGTGGTATTGCTGGACCTGATGGAGGCAATGAGTTAAAGCCTGTTGGCACTGTATGGTTGGGAATTGCTGTCAAGACTCATGATTTAAAAGATATAAATTTTGCAAGTAAATTATTGCATTTACAAGGAGATAGAACGTTAATAAGGCAGCAAGCAGTACAACATGCTTTATCTGCTGTTATAGAAATGTTTGAAAACTAATATTACAACATACTAGCTAGTATTTAGAATATAGATTAATATTGTTAAAATAAGTAATAAATATAGGGGATATACCTTGGATACAAATAAGTCAAAAGCTTTAAATGCAGCATTGGGTCAAATTGAAAAGCAATTTGGTAAAGGCGCAATTATGCGTATGGGAGACAAAGGTTATATACAAACTATAGATGTTGTATCAACTGGCTCAATAGGATTAGATGTAGCCTTAGGAATTGGTGGGTTACCAAAAGGTAGAGTAGTTGAAATTTATGGACCAGAATCATCAGGTAAGACAACTTTAACTTTACACGCTATTGCTGAGTGTCAAAAAACAGGTGGTGTTGCTGCATTTATTGATGCAGAGCATGCATTAGATCCAATATATGCAAAAAAATTAGGGGTTAATATTGATGAATTAATTATTTCTCAGCCAGATACAGGAGAGCAGGCTTTAGAGATAGTAGATATGTTAGTGCGATCAGGTACTGTTGACTTAGTTGTAGTTGATTCTGTTGCTGCTTTAACACCAAGAGCTGAAATTGAAGGTGATATGGGAGATTCTCATATGGGTCTTCAAGCAAGATTAATGTCACAAGCTTTAAGAAAGCTTACATCTAATATTAAAAAAGCTAATACTTTGGTTATATTTATTAACCAAATTAGAATGAAAATAGGTGTTATGTTTGGTAGTCCTGAGACAACAACTGGCGGTAATGCCTTAAAATTTTATGCATCTGTTAGATTAGATATTAGAAGAACAGGGGCTATAAAAAAAGGCGATGAAATTTTAGGTAATGAAACTAAAGTTAAAGTTGTTAAAAATAAAATGGCGCCTCCATTTAAAATTACAGAATTTGATATTTTGTATGGCGAAGGTATATCAAGACTTGGTGAAGTTATTGATTTAGGTGTTAAATTTGACATAATTGCTAAAGCAGGTGCTTGGTATAGTTACAATGAAGACAGAATTGGTCAAGGTAAAGAAAATGTCAGAAATTATTTAAAAGAAAACTCTGCTATGGCAGCTGAAATTGAAGCTAGAATTAGAGAGCATATGCTGCCTAAGGTTGAGCTTGCTGTTAAAGAAAAACTTGAAGAATCTGAGTCAACTGGGGCTTAATAATATATTTTTCATGTAAAGCTAGAAAGCGAGAGTAGTTTGTAAGAGTTATTTTAATAGTTCTATTTAGAATTTGCGGTTAATTTTTACTATACCTTCGCTTTCTTTTTTATTAAAACAAGATCATTTGTTTTGCAAGTAACATTATTTAAATTAAAAATATTAGTTAAATGCAATGTCGCAATACACAGAAATCAAAAACAAAGCTATATATTTTTTATCAAGACGTGAGTATAGCAAGCTTGAGTTAATCACTAGACTTAATAGATACCCTAATTTTCAAGAAGATTTAATTATTCAAGTAATTGATGAATTAATAGAAAAAGATTACTTAAGTGATTTAAGATTTTCTGAACAATATGTTAATATGCTTCTTAATAAAGGACTTGGGTTTAAAAAAATAAAATATGAGCTTAAGTTAAAAGGCATATCGGATGCTAGAATTATAGAACTATTAAATATTTCGGATATAAATTGGCACACTAATGCTTTAAATTTAGCCCATAAAAAATATGGAAAAAAGAATATACGAGATGTAAAAATCTTGGCAAAAATTCAAAGACATTTATATTCAAAAGGATTTGATATAGACATTATTTATTATGTAATAAATTATTATAAAAATTATCAAGATTATGAAACTACATGAAATTAGACAGAAATTTTTAGATTATTTTACTAATTTAAATCATACAGTTGTTCCATCTAGCCCATTGATACCTGCAAATGATCCTACTTTATTATTTACCAATGCAGGAATGGTGCAATTTAAAGAAGTTTTTTTAGGATTAGATAAAAGAGAATATAACAAAGCTGTATCTGTACAAAAATGTCTTAGAGCTGGCGGCAAACATAATGATCTAGATAATGTTGGCTATACAGCAAGACATCATACTTTTTTTGAAATGCTAGGAAACTTTAGTTTTGGAGATTATTTTAAAGAAGAAGCTATAGATTTTGCTTGGAAATTTCTGACTGAAGAATTAAAAATTCCTAAAGAAAAACTTTGGGTAACTGTGCATCACTCTGATCAAGAATCTGAAGATATATGGATTAATCAGATTAATTTTCCTAAAGAGCGTATTGCAAAATGTGATGAAGATAACTTTTGGTCTATGGGAGATACTGGTCCTTGTGGGACTAGTACTGAAATATTTTATGATCATGGTGATAAATATCAAGGTAATCCTCCAGGGCATGGAGATGAAGGCGATAGGTTTGTTGAAATCTGGAATCTGGTTTTCATGCAATATGATAGAGATATAGATGGTAATATGAACAAGTTACCAATGACCTGTATTGATACAGGTATGGGTCTTGAGAGAATTACTGCTGTCATGCAAGGTGTGAATAATAATTATGAAATAGATTTTTTTAAAGCTTTAATTTCTAAAATTAGTTCAATTATTTCTGAAGTTAATAAAAATTTAGATTTAAATAGTCCTTCTTTAAAAGTAATAGCTGATCATATTAGATCTAGTGCTTTTTTAATAGCTGACGGTGTTATTCCTAGTAATGAAGGGCGTGGTTATGTGTTGCGACGAATTATTAGACGAGCTTTAAGACATGGCCATAAATTAGGCATGCGTAAGCCGTTTTTTTATAGATTAGTTGATACTTTGGCTTCTCTTATGGGTAATGTATATAAAGAATTGATAGATTCTTTTAAGATTATTGAAGAAGTTTTATTAAAAGAAGAAGAACAATTTTTAAAAACGCTAGATCAAGGTATGGTTGTTCTTGATAAATATATTCAGGAAATTAAACAAAATAATGTAAATGTTTTAGCAGGTCACATGACTTTTAAGCTTTATGATACTTATGGCTTCCCTGTAGATTTAACTTTTGATATTGCAAGAGAGCAAGATTTGCTAATTGATGAGTCTGGTTTTCAAAAAGAAATGGAGCAACAAAAAGAGTTAGCAAGAAGCTCAAGTCAATTTAATAAAGTTTATGAAAAAGGTTTAGACTTAGGCAAGTTAAGTGATACTGCTACAAAATTTATTGGTTATGATAATAGCTATAAAAAATTATCTCATAAAGTTAATATTTTAGGGCTATATAAATTAACTGATAAAGATAATATTGAGCAAGTATCTACACTAGAATTAGAACAAAGTGGGCTTTTAATTACAGATAAGACACCATTTTATGCTGAATCTGGCGGTCAAGTAGGTGATAAAGGTTACTTTATTAAAGATCAAGATAACAAAATAAAAGTATTAGATGTTTTTAAAGTAAAAAAAGTTTTTGTTCATAAAGTGTTAATTAAAACAGGTAATATTAATGTAGATGATGTTGTTTTAGCTGAAGTTGATATTGATTTAAGAGCTGCAACTGCAAGAAATCATTCAGCAACTCATTTATTACATGCAGCATTAAGAGATATTTTAGGAAATTTTGTTAAACAAAGAGGTTCATATGTTGGACCTGATTATTTGCGATTTGATTTTTCTTATCATAAATCTATATCTGCTATTGATTTACAAAAAATAACTAATAAAGTAAATAAGCTAATTTTAGATAATACTCAAGTTTCTACAGATATAATGTCAATGGAACAAGCTCAGGATAAAGGAGCGATGGCATTATTTGGAGAAAAATATGATAAAGATGTAAGAGTTTTAACTATGGCTGATACTTATTCAAAAGAGCTATGTGGTGGGACTCATGTGTCAGCAACCGGTGACATTGGTGCTTTTTTCATTATAAGTGAATCAAGTGTTGCAACTGGAGTCAGAAGAATAGAGGCAATAACTGGCATTAAAGCGATTCAAGAATTTTTAGATAAGCAACAAAAACTTAATGAGATAAGTGGTTTATTAAGTTGCGATATTAATAATATAAGTAAAAAAATAGAAGGCTTACAAGATAAGCAAAAGCTATTAGAAAAAGAGTTAAAATCTTTAAAGTCTAAACTAGCAAATCAGTCTAGTGATGATTTATTAAATCAAGTTACAAAAGTAGGTGATATTAACGTCTTAACTGCTATTATTAAAGATACTGAGGGCAGTAATTTACGTAATTTGATAGATAACTTAAAGACTAAGTTTGATAAAGCAGTAATTGTTTTAGCTGTTGTAGAGAATAATAAAATATCATTGGTTGCTGGAGTTACGAAGAATTGTACTAAAGAATTACACGCAGGTAATTTGATTAAAATACTTGCTGAAAAAGTAGATGGACGGGGCGGCGGTCGCCCTGATTTTGCATCAGGCGGTGGGCAGAACATATTAGCATTAGACTCTGCATTACTTGGCGTTAAAGATTGGGTTGCAAACAGTATTGCTTAATTAAAAAAGATTAACGGAATAAAATAACATGGCTCTTATTGTCCAAAAATTTGGTGGTACCTCTGTTGCATCAGTTGAGTGTATAAAAACTGTAGCATCAAAAATTAGCAATACTGTTCAATCAGGTAATAAGGTTGTAGTTGTTGTTTCTGCTATGGCTGGTGAAACTGATAAATTATTAAGATTATCACGAGAAATCACAGATAACCCGCATCCGCGTGAATTAGATGTTTTATTAGCATCAGGCGAGCAAGTTTCTATTGCATTGCTAGCCTTGGAGTTAATAAAAAGAAATCATAAGGCTAAATCTTATGTAGGTAGCCAAATAGGAGTTTTGACTAATAAAGTCCATAACAAAGCAAGAATTATTGACATAGATGTTACTAAAATTAATAAAGATTTAGCTGATGACAATATAGTTATTGTTGCTGGCTTTCAAGGCGTTGATGTTGATGGTAATATTACAACATTAGGCAGAGGCGGATCTGATACTACAGCGGTTGCATTAGCCGTTGCTTTAAAAGCAGATGAATGCCAAGTTTTTACCGATGTTGATGGTGTGTATACAACTGATCCAAGTATAGTTAGTGATGCACGTAAATTAGATCGCATTAGTTTCTCTGAAATGTTAGAAATGGCAAGCCTCGGTGCTAAAATTTTGCAAACTAGAGCTGTTGAGCTTGCTGGTAAGCATAGGGTTCCGTTACGAGTTGTCTCAACTTTTGGTCAAGGTGATGGGACGTTGATATCTTATGATCAAAATAATGAGATTGAGAGTCAGGCTATAACAGGTATTGCAGTAAATATTAGTGAAGTTAAAGTTAAAATTACTTCAGCTGATGATACTTCTTTAATTGGATTAGATAAAAAAAATAATACTAATGTATTAACTGATTTGGTAGATGCCTTAACTAAAGAGCATATTGATTTTGATATGTTTTCTTATCGTAAAGTTGGGAATGATAATTTATTAGATATAGAATTCACTATTAATAGTTTTGATTCTGGCAGAGCACATGAAGTTATTTCGCAATATGCTGAAACTGTTTGTGCAAAAAAGGTATTATTTTTAGATGATTTTGCTAAAGTTTCAGTTGTAGGACTAGGAATTGGTTCTAATTCTGAGTTGTTAAATAAGATATTCTCTGTGTTAAAAAGCAATAAAATAGAGGCAGATATGCTTTTATCTGCTGAAACTAAAGTTTCCTTCCTCATAGACGAAAAGTATGTTAAGCAGGTTGTATGTGATTTGCATGATATTTTTCATTTGGCTAAAGATGATAGTTTTCGCTATATGTCTGATACAAATAGTACGGGATAATTTTCTTGTTCCAATAAAAAATATCTATAATAGTTCAAATACTAACTTGCAATTTGCTTGGAAAAGTGTAGTATACATACTTAATTTTTTGTACAGGTTTTTTATATTTGGAGCGGCAAGGAGAAATATCAATGCTAATTTTAACTAGAAGAGTTGGTGAAACTTTAATGATTGGTGATGAGGTAACTGTCACTGTTCTAGGAATTAAAGGGAATCAGGTGCGTATAGGTGTTAATGCACCAAAAGAAGTTTCGGTTCATAGAGAAGAAATTTATTTAAGAATTCAAAATGAAAAAGATGGTAACCCTGAGCAATCATCAGATTCTAATTTTGATGATGTTGATGGTAATAAAGAGTAATTAAACAATAAAAGTTTAATTATTAGTTTTACATTTTTCAAAAATGCTGTAAAATCAGTATGGATTGGAGAGATGGCCGAGTGGCTGAAGGCGCTCCCCTGCTAAGGGAGTATAGGTATTGCACCTATCGAGGGTTCGAATCCCTCTCTCTCCGCCAGATATTCAATCAAATAGTCCTATGTCTTTTGTCTAATTGTTTTTATCTGCAATTTACATTCTAAAAATTTAAATTTACACGAGCATTATATAATGATTGTTTTAAATAACTTATCCATGGGTCATGGTAATAAAATTTTATTTACAGAAGTTAATCTTAAATTAAACAAAAATTGCCGTTATGCTCTAGTTGGAGCTAATGGTACTGGCAAGTCAACATTGTTTAAATTAATTACAAAAACAGAGACTCCAACTGAAGGCGACGTAGGCGTACCAAAGCATTCAACTATAGGTTGGCTTAAGCAAGATCAATTTAAATATGAAGATACTAAAATCTTAGATATAGTTCTGCAAGGAAAAGTTACTCTTTGGGAAGCGATGCAAAAAAAAGAAGAGTTGTTATGCTCTGCTGAATTTACTGAAGAAATTGGTTACAAATTAGCTGAATTAGAAGAAGTTATTGCTCATAATGATGGTTATACCGCTGAATCTCAAGCGATTACTATTTTAAAAGGTTTAGGTATTGAAGAAAAATACCATAACGGACCATTGAATGCTTTATCTGGTGGATATAAGCTAAGAGTTTTATTAGCGCAAACTTTATTTGCTGATCCTGATATTTTATTACTTGATGAGCCAACAAATCACTTAGATATATTGTCAATAAATTGGCTAGAAAAATATTTGAAATCAGAGTTTCGTGGGTTATTATTGTTAATTTCTCATGACGTATCTTTTATCAATAAAATAGCAGATTATATTTTAGATATTGATTATGGTGATATTAGGCAGTATAGCGGTAATTACAATAAATTCTTAACTGAGAAAAAAGATATTGACGAGCAAATAAGAAGTCAAAAGCGTAATGTAGAAGAAAAAATTGCAGATATGCAGCAATTTGTGGATAAATTTAAAGCAAAAGCTAGTAAAGCAAAACAAGCTCAGTCTAAGTTAAAACAAATAGGCAAACTTGAAGTACCCGATATGCAAGTATCCTCACGTATTGCACCTAGATTTAATTTTGAGCTTAGCCGACCTTCAGGTAAACAAGTTTTAACAGCTAATAATTTAGCAAAGTCTTTTGGTGATAAACAGGTTTTTAATAAAGTTAGTTTATCAATCACGCGTGGTGAAAAAGTTGCCATAGTCGGTGTTAATGGTGTCGGTAAATCAACTTTAATTAAAACTCTTTTAGATAAAGTAAAGGCTGATAAAGGCGAATATGAGTGGGGTGTTGAGACACATATTAATTATTTTTCTCAAGATCACCATGAAGAATTAAAAGATAGCCAAACAGTATTAGCTTGGCTTTTAGCTAACGCTCCTAAAAAAACAATGCATGATGTTCGTAAAGTTTTAGGTTTAATGTTGTTTAGTAAAAGCACAGTAGATAAAAATATATTATCTATAAGTGGTGGTGAAGCAGCAAGATTATTACTTGCAAAATTGATGCTAAATCCTGGCAATATTTTAGTTCTTGATGAGCCAACAAATCATATGGATATAGAAAGTATTTTTAGTTTATCTAAATCGTTACAAGAATATAAAGGGACCTTGTTATTAGTGAGTCATAATCAGGATTTACTGGAGAATGTAGCAAATCGCATAATTTTTGTTAAAAAAGATAAAGTAGTCGATTTCCACGGTAAATATGGCGACTTTTTAGCTAAGTATGTAGACTTATAAGCATTATTGAAATTTAAATAATAATTGACATAATATTAATCCCTAATAGATAATATAAACAATATATTTCCATATTTTGGTCATATTATATAAATATTCTAAGGGATTAGATAATGCAGATTAAAGTTATATTTATTTTATTGCTGTTTCTGTCTACAGCAGGAGCCCCCAAATATTTGCAACCTCCTACGGTTAAATCATTACCTAAGTCATTATCTGAGCCATTACCTAAGTCATTATCTGAGCCATTACCTAAGTCATTATCTAAGCCATTATCTAAGTCATTCGAACATAAAGATTTAAAAAAAAATAAATCAGACACGATTTTACCAAAACCTTTAAAAGAACACACAGGGTATAAGTACGTATTAGGCATTTATGGTGGTTATAATTATTTTGATAAAAAAGATATAAAAGTCGCTTACCAAGAATTTGTTCCTAATATGAATGATTTTATCAATGTATCAAAAAAACTAAGAGGTTTTTCACCTACAGTAATAGCTGGATTACAACAACCTGTAAATAACTTATCAATATTTAATAAAATTTTTTTAGGAGTTAAAGCTTTTTATTTTGATAGTGAAATAAAAGGACAAATGACAGCTATTTGTCCTGATGGTAAAACAAAAGCACAAATAGCAGCTATTTGTATTGATGGTTATGTTTGCGCTGAAAGTTCTGCAAAAGTACCAGTTAAAAGTTTAAGTGTTTTGCTTAACTCTAGATTATATTTTAATTTTGATGTTGATGGTTTAACTGCTTTTATCGAAGGAGGTTTAGGTCTTAATTATTATAAAACTAAACTTACAATTACAGGTGGTGAGTCTCAATTTGATACAGATATAAAAACAAATAAAGGTTATAAGAATTTATATAATATTGGAGCAGGATTTTCCCAAAGCTTGTCTGATGATTGGTATATTGATTTAGTTTATAATTATTATCATAGTTTAAATTTGAAATCTAAAACAGAAGCTATATCAGGGGTTAATTTAGCAAGCCCTATTAAAATTAAATTTGATAATCATAATGTTAGCTTAGGAATTCAAAAGACTTTTTTATAATAGATTGTGATGGTAAATAAAAGAATGTACGTGCTAAAAATAGACTATAAAATATTCTTTGCATATTAATAGTATATTTGTTAGAATTCATCTTGATTTAGTTTTAAGCGCCTGTAGCTCAGCTGGATAGAGTACCTGGCTACGAACCAGGTGGTCGGGGGTTCGAATCCCTCCGGGCGCACCAGAAATTCACCGTATTTCAATCAGCAATAATATCAATTATAAAATCTTAATTTTATTAAGGGGGAGAATGGTTCAATGGTATCTAAATTTTTAATATTTAGGTTATTTACATTAATAACAGGCTTTGCGTTTTTATCTGGAGCAAATTCAAATATAAAATTATCTTTAGAAAATAAATTTGATAAAAACATTCAATTTAATAATAGTAAAAGTACTTTAGATAATATCAGTAATGATAAAGATTACATTATTGAAAATATAAAAGATTGCAGTAAAAATGTAGTCACTAAGGTTTGTGAATTTTTAGATAAGGCCCATGGGATTTCTCCTAAAGTTTTAAGTTATGCTATACATGCACATGATATTGCAAAAGAACGCAATGAAGTTTCAAGCGACAAGATTACTATTATTGATTACAGCAAACCATCTACAGAAAATAGATTATGGGTTTTAAATCTTAAAAGCAAAGAAGTAGAAATAATAACAAAAGTAGCTCATGGTTCAGGTTCTGGTGGGAAAGTTAAAGCGAGTAAATTTTCTAATATAAGTAATAGTCACGCTTCAAGTATAGGGGTTGCTAAGACAAAAGATGTTTATTTTGGTAAACATGGTAAATCGTTAAGATTAGAAGGTTTAGAAACAGGTTTAAATGATCGTATGTTAGCTCGATCAGTTGTTATTCATGGCGCTAAGTATGTACAAAAGAATGGCCATGTTGGTCGTAGCTGGGGATGTCCAGCCGTTAGTAATGATATGGTTGAACCATTAGTTGAAGAAATTAAAGAAGGCAGTTTGGTTTTTTTGTATTACCCTGATAAAAATTGGTTAAATAGCTCAGAGTATTTATAATTAAAAGTTAGTATGAATATAGATAATAATATCAAAAATAATAAAGAATTAGATTTCAAAAGTAAGCTTATAAAAAAACATAAGCATACGAATGCACGATCACTAGAAGTTACCACACCTCATGGTAAATTTATAACACCAAAGTTTATGCCAGTTGCAACCAGAGCATTTGTGAATAATATGTATCCTGAGGATTTAAGAAAATCAGGAAGTACTATTATTTTAGGAGGCAACACCTATCATATGCTAGTTAATCCTGGCCTTGATATTATAAAAGCTGCTAAAGGGATGCATAAATTTATGAATTGGCATGCTCCAATGTTAACTGATAGTGGTGGCTTTCAAGTTTTTTCTTTGTCTAAAAATAGTAAAATTTGTAAGATTACAGAAAATGGTGCTATTTTTAAACATCCCATTAATGGTAAAAAGATAGAATTAAATTCTGAAACTTCGATTAAGGCTCAAAAAGTTATTGGGGCTGATATTATTATGACATTTGATGAATGTGCTCCAGATAACTCAACATATGACTATGCTAAACATAGTTTAAAGCGCACACAAAGATGGTATTTAAGAAGTTTAGATGAGCATTATAAAAATACTAATTCTGAATATGGCTTAAAACAGGCTTTATTTGCAATTGTGCAAGGAGCCAGTTTTCAAGATTTAAGAGAAGAAAGTTTAGATTTTATTTTGCAGCATAATCCAGATGGAATTGCTATTGGTGGTGAATCAATTGGTTTTGATATGGATAAGACTTGTGAAATTATTAATTGGTTGCGTCCACAACTAGAAAGCTCTGATAATGTAATTAATAAATTAAGATACACGATGGGAGTTGGTCTTGATCCACAAAATTTATTAGATGTTGTAAGAGAAGGTATTGATGTTTTTGATTGTGTTGCTCCAACAAGAAATGCAAGACATGGAGCTTTATATTGTGGGAAAATAGTTGAAGATAAGGGAAATCATTGGTTAAAATTTATTTCTGAAGATGGTTCTGATAATAAGGCTAGGATTTTAATTAAGAAAACTATATACGCAAAAGATGAGAGTCCTATAATGGCTGATTGTAGTTGTTATACTTGTAAGAACTACACAAGAGCATATATGCACTTTTTGTTTAAATCAGACGCAGCTTTATATTATAATTTAGCATGTATTCATAATGTTCACGTGATGCATGATACAATGTATAAAGCTTTAGAAAAAATAACAAATGATACCTAATAAAAATATCAAAATAGATGAATTAATTTATCCAAATAGTTGGCAAGAAGTTTTAAAAGAAGAGCTTTCTTGTGATTACATGCTAAAACTATTCCGTTTTTTGGAACAAGAACGACAAATTTTTAATGTTTTTCCTGCAATACCAGATGTTTTTAATGCTTTTAATAAAACAGCTTTTAAAGATATTAAAGTTGTAATTTTAGGACAAGATCCGTATCATGGTTTAAATCAAGCTCATGGTTTAAGCTTTTCTGTGCCAACAAGCATAAAAACTCCGCCATCTTTAGTAAATATATATAAAGAATTACAAAGTGATATAGAAGGTTTTAAGGCTCCAATTCATGGTAATTTAATCAAATGGGCTGAGCAAGGAGTATTTTTATTAAATACAGTTTTAACGGTAAGGGCTCATCAGGCTTTTTCGCATCGAAATAAAGGTTGGGAGTTATTTACAGACTCTGTTATACAAAAAATAAGCCAATATAGAGAAAATATAGTTTTTGTTCTTTGGGGTACTCCTGCAAAATCTAAAGCAAAATTAATTGATTCAAATAAGCATTTGATTTTGACATCGACTCACCCATCACCACTCTCTGCTTATAGAGGTTTTTTGGGATGTAAGCATTTTTCTCAAATAAATACTTATTTGGCAAACAAAGGATGTAAAATTATCGATTGGCATCTTTAAAAGCTGCGGTAGTTTTATGATTCATAGTATATAATTAATATAATATATAATTTTATTGTATATTATTCATCATAGATTTTAGATAAGGTAAATAATTAAATATAAAAATGACAGATTTTAAAAACACAGATTTAAAAAAGACAACAAGCCCTAGTAAAGTAAAAAAAGATAAAAAAATTAAAGATGCTCCTAAAAAGCATAAATCAAAAAACTTTAAATCAAAAAACTTTAAATCAAAAAGTACTAATTATAAAAGTGATCCTTTTGCATCAAGAGAAAGCAAAAAATATGATGATCCTATTCCTAGTCGAGAGTACATAATGAAAGTTTTAGGTGACTCTAGCGCACCAGTAAAATTTAAGTCTTTGATCGAGAAATTAGGCATTACAAAAGAAGATCATATAACCTCTTTGAAATATCGTTTAGGGGCAATGGAGCGAGATGGACAAGTATTACGCAATAGAAAAAAATCTTATTGTTTAGTTGATAAAATTCAATTGTTTCCAGGTAAGGTTGTTGTCAAAAATAATGGATTCGGCTTTGTTGATTTAGATATTAATAATCAAAAATTATTACTTTCGTATAAAGATTTAAGAACTGTATTTCATGGTGATAAAGTTCTAGTAACAAGAGTAGATGATAGAGCTTTAGGTAAAAAACGTGGTGAACTTGTTGAAATCACAGAAAGAAGCATTGAAAAATTAACTGGTGTTTTGCATGACCAGGGTGATTTTTTTACTTTAGATCCTGATAACAAAGAAGTGATTCAAAAAATTATTATTAGTAAATCTAATTCTGGTAAAGCCAAAGATAAGCAATTAGTAGAAATAAATATTTTAGAATATCCAACAAAATATTGCCCAACGATTGCTAAAGTTACCAAAATTATAGGTAAACATGGAATTGAGAAAGGCTCTTTAAATGAAATAAGATTAGCGCTTAAAAAATATGAAATACCACATGAATGGCCTGAAGAATTACAACCAGAGTTAGATAAAATTCCGGAAAAAGTAACTCCTGCTGCTAAAAAAGATAGATTAGATTTAAGAGAGTTACCTTTAGTTACTATTGATGGTATAGATGCTAAAGATTTTGATGATGCAGTATATTGCCAAAGAAAAAAGAATAAATCTGGCTGGAAACTTTGGGTTGCTATTGCAGATGTTAGCTTTTATGTTCGTCCTGGAATGACTTTAGATGAGCAAGCTTATGAAAGAGGAACATCAGTATACTTTCCAAATAAAGTAATACCAATGCTCCCTGAAAAGCTATCAAATGGTTTATGCTCATTAGTTCCTGATCAAGAAAGATTATGTTTTGCTTGTGAAATGGATATTTCTAATGATGGGGAGGTGCAAAAATATAAGTTTGTTCCTGCTGTTATGAAATCATGGGCAAGACTTACTTATACGCAAGTTAAGGAATATTTAGAAGATAATTCTCAAGAGTTAGTAGATAAATATCAAAAAGAAACTAAAGGTAAAGCAAAAGATAAATCTATAGTTTTGGATAACTTAAATGATCTTTACAACTTGCATAAAATATTAATTAAAAATAGAAATATAAGAGGCGCATTAGACTTCTTTTTACCAGAGCCTTTGATTGAATTTACAGAAGATAATAAAATAAAGGCTATAAATGTAGCACAAAGAACTGTTGCACATTCTATAATAGAAGAATGCATGTTATTAACTAATATTTCAGCTGCACAATTTGCGAAAAAGCATAAATTGCCAGTTTTATATAGAAATCATGAGACTCCTAGTCAAGATAAATATGATAATTTAAGAGATTATTTAAAGCCATTTGGTTTAGTATTAGGTGGAGGAAAAAGCCCAGAACCTAAACATTTTAATGCTTTACTCACGAAAATTCATAGCCGTAAAGATGGGGCCATATTGCAATTAGTTGTTTTAAGAACAATGAATCAAGCTGTATATGAAGAGGAAAATAAAGGTCATTTTGGATTAGCCTATGAAGAATATACTCATTTTACGTCACCAATTAGAAGGTATCCTGATTTATTACTGCATAGATTTATACATCATTTATATATAAAAGATAAAAGATTTGCTAAGTTATCAGCAAATATTAAAATTTCTAAAAAAGATGTTAACTTATATTATAATCCAACAGATAAATTAATATCAGAACAAGGAGTTCATTGTACCAGAACGGAAAAACGTGCAGACGAAGCAACAAGATCAGTTGTTGGTTGGTTAAAATGTGAATATATGGAAAATAAAGTTGGTACAATTTATGATGCCACAATTACATCAGTAACAAGTTTTGGTTTTTTTGTGCAGCTAAGAAATGTGTATATAGAAGGTTTAGTACACATTAGTACATTATTTAGTGATTATTACGAGTATGATGAAAAAAATTTAAGACTTATTGGTAGTGCAACTGGAATTGTACATAAAATAGGTGATTCCGTAAAAGTAAAATTAACAAGAGTTGATGTTATAAATCGTCTTATTGATTTTAATTTGGTTACTTAGTTATAGTTTAAATAAATTTTTATAGAACTATATAAAATATATAGGGTAATAGTTAACCGTCAGTTCAACAAATTGTTCATAATTCATTAATGTTATAACATTTTGTTGTTCTGTTGATAAAATGATTCCTCGAGAATCTAAATCATTTTTTAATATATTTATATTAATATTATTCTCATTAAAATTAGAATTTAATATATTATAAATGCCATCATCAATTAATAATATTTCTTTATAATTTTCAAGATTAGGATTAGTATCAAGTTTGTTTTTAATTATTAGTAGCATATTTGTATAATATTGTATTAAAGTAAATTAATATTGAATCACATGTTCAAAACTATCTATAAAATCAGATAAATTATTATTACCTATTATTTGAATCAAATTTTTATTAATAATTAGATTATCTAAAGTCAGGTTATATTTTTCTAGATGATTTTTAACAATATAAATTGGGTCTAGTTCATATAGTTCAGCAGCTTTAATAAAATCAATAAAACTATCTCTATTAATTATTTTGCTATTTTGATTCTGAGTTAAATTTAAAATGCCTTGATCTTGAAGTAATATTTTTATAGGCATATCAAATGCAGCTGCTGCCATAGCAAAATCAAAGCCATCTTGTGCTTGAGTATTACTATATGGAGTCTTTGTAATTATTACTAGAACTTGATTATTCAAAATTTAATAACTCTTTGTGATTCTTGCATGGCAATTATTAATTCACCAAGACCAGCAATTTTTATATCAGATTTATGATTATCAATATTAATGCCGCGCTTTATATTAGCACTGCTGCATGTTAATAATTTAATATTATTACTAGTCATGAGTTTTAGCCAATCATGCCAAAAATTGTCTTCTTTATTATTAGATTTTAAAGAATGATAAACACCATCACTCAAGAAAAAGATGGTAGAAATCTGATAGTTCAACTTAATGATACTTTCAGCAAATTTAAGTGCTGTATAAGATAAACTAGAATTTGGATTGCAAGATATAATAAGACAAAATTTCATTAAAGCCTCTTTTTTAATATATTAAAAAAGAGGCTAAATTTTCTACTCATCTCTATTAAAAGCCATTAATATCTGTAATAAGCTTATGAATAAATTATAAATAGAAACATATAAAGTTAATGTAGCTCTAATATAATTAGTTTCACCACCATGAATAATTTCACTAGTTTGATATAAAATCAAGCCAGATGATATTAACATAAATAGCGCACTAATAGCTAAATGAAGAGCAGGTAACTGAAAGAATAAACTAGCTAAGATTGCTATAAGGCCAACTATTGATGCAGCAAATAACATTCCTGAAAGAAAGCTCATATCTTTTCTTGTAGTTAATACATAGCCTGATAAAGCGAAGAAAATTAACCCAGTACCACCTAAAGCCGTCATTATAAGCTCAGGCCCATTAGCAAAATTAGAAATTACAGTATTAAGCAAGGGTCCTAAAGTAAAGCCCATAAAGCCAGTAAATAAAAATACAGCTACTAATCCAAATGCGCTGTTAGCAGTTGAATAAATTAAGAATTGTAATCCCATTGCAATTATTAAAAATAAGAACGGGTTAATAAATCCAACTCCACTTGCCATAGCAAACCATGCAGTCACTGCACTAAACATTAAAGTTAAAGCCAGTAGCATGTATGTATTTTTTAAGACTGTATTTGAAGCAATCAACGAACTAGCGCTAGATCGAGACATCATTTGTACAGGATCTTCATTCCTATTATTAAACATAAATTAAGCCCCTAATTTATAAAGTTTTATTTTAATATAACTAGATAATTCTAGTATGAATTCATTTAGAAAACAATACATTATTATTGTATCATGATTTAACTAGCTAATACTATTGTTATAGTCTTGTTTTATATATTTAATCTATACCTAAGTATTTGACAAAAAAACTAATAAAAAGTTGTATATTCTTATTAGTTTTGTTAATATTCTTTTGTCTTAAGTTTTATTAAGACTTACTACGGAGAGGTGGCTGAGCGGTCGAAAGCGGCGGTCTTGAAAACCGTTGAAGGGCAACCTTCCCAGGGTTCGAATCCCTGCCTCTCCGCCAAAACATTATTAATGTAGCCCTTCTAGATTCTCGTAAAAATTATCTGAGCTTTTAAAATATTCTTCTTTTATTACTTTAAGCTGAGATTTCAGAAATTCTTGAGTAGTTTTAGCTCCAATTACAGATATTAATGCCGCAATAGCTGCATTTGTTATGTCATATGTTGCAAGCTCTAAATCTTCTCTGGTTTTCGGATTGCATTGATGAATATGATTTTCAATTGCAAAAACAGCTTTCATAAACATGTCCTTTTTTGTATAGTTGTTAAAAATTAATTATATAGACTATGGAATAAATTAAATTTGTGATTTTTCACAGTATTAAAATGTCAAAAAATCATATAAAATGATCAGTTAATATGTGTATTAAAAATAACAATAATAATAAAATGCATAATATCGATTGGAAAAAACACTCTTCATTTTTGTATGCTGATCAAATACAAAAAATTATGGAGCCCTTAGATAATAAACTTAATATAAATTATTTTAGTTATATTAAGCAGTTTAATAATAAATCACGTATAGTTTTAACTAATTTCCCCAAGTGGAATAAATTTTTTTGCGAGTCTCAATATTATTTAAGACCTAGTAGCTTTGTAAAATCTATAGATATTGATAATGATTATTCAAGCGGTTTTATTTTAGGATATAAAGATAAATTTTTAGCAGATATCGCAAAAAATAAATTTAATCTAGATAGAGGAATTTCTGTTATATATAAAAGGCCTGATTTTTGTGAGTTTTTTCATTTTGGCACTGTAGATAAACATGATTTGCCAGAGAGTTTTTACTTAGATAACTTGAGTTTTTTAAAAAAATTTATATTATATTTCAGAGAGCAGGCGTTTAAGTTATTTGAACATTCTGATTTGATAAAATTTACTGAATTTAAAAATCTAAAATATATTAATAATCAAAATAAAGAAAATAATCATTTAATAAAAATAAATAAGCTTTATTTTTATATAGGCAATAAATTAAAATATTTTACTAAAAGAGAAGTAGATTGTATTATTTATCTATTAAAAGGTCTTCCGGCTAAAACAGCTGCTGATAAATTAAATATATCTAAACGAACTTATGATGCTCATATTGAGAATATTAAATTTAAGTTAGTTTGTAACAAAAATTCTGAAATAATTTTTATTATTGCTACGTTAGGATTGTTAAGCGATATTCTACAATTTTAGTTTTTTTTTGAATTAAGCTAATCTTTAATATTTGGTTATTTTTATTAAAGATTGGCTTAATTTTTCATTTTTTTAGGAGTAATTACGATATGACAAATCAAACAGTTAATACTGTAAAATCGGTTGTTGGTACTACTTTAGGTATTGCTGCGCCGTTAATGTTTATGATAGCTACCGCACCTTTTTTTAAAGAACAAGTTAAAAGCGATGCTGTCTCAAAACAACAAGATCTTTTATTTCATGTACTAGCTACTTGTAGTGCAGGATTTCTCTTGTCATTTTTATATTCTCTAAAAAAAGAAGATAATTTTAAGGGAAAGAAGCAAAAGCCAAAAGTTAAAAAAGCTCGTGTATATCGTGGAGGATGCCATATATAATATCTTACGTGCTTATTTTAAGATGTCTTGAAATAATAATATTTATTGATGTTATATCCAGTTGACAATAAAGCCAAATTACGTAATATAGATTTATCTTAAGATATTAAATATTATTTGGGGTTATATGCAAAAATCAACAGTTATTACCAAAAGAGGCCTAGCTCAAATGTTGCAAGGCGGCGTTATTATGGACGTTGTGAATGAAAAAGAAGCAAAAATTGCAGAGCAAGCAGGAGCTGTTGCTGTTATGGCCTTGGAGCGAGTTCCATCTGATATAAGGGCTCAAGGTGGTGTTGCAAGAATGAGCAATATTGAATTGATTAAGAAAATTAAGGATACAGTTTCTATTCCTGTTATGGCTAAAGTGAGAATTGGTCATTTTGTTGAAGCTCAAATATTAGAGACTTTAGATATTGATTATATAGATGAAAGTGAAGTTTTAACCCCTGCAGATGATATTTACCATATAAACAAACATAACTTTAATTTACCCTTTGTATGTGGTTGCAGAAATTTAGGTGAGGCATTAAGACGTATTTCTGAGGGAGCCTCAATGCTTAGAACTAAAGGTGAAGCTGGTACTGGTGATATTGTTGAAGCAGTAAGGCACGCAAGGGCAGTTAATAGCGAAATAGCAAGGTTAAAATCAGCTGATAAAAATGAGTTATATAACATAGCTAAAGAATTACAAGCACCAATTGAATTAGTTCAAGAAATAGCTAGATTAGGAAAACTTCCTGTTGTAAATTTTGCAGCCGGCGGAATTGCTACTCCTGCCGATGCGGCGTTAATGATGCAATTAGGTGTTGATGGTGTTTTTGTTGGGAGTGGCATTTTTAAATCAAGTGATCCTTTAAAAATAGCAAAAGCTATCGTCGCTGCAACTGCAAATTATGATGATCCAAAAATTATTGCTGAAGTAAGCGCATCTTTTGGAGAGCCAATGCGTGGTATAGCAGTTAACACAATACATCATAGTGAATTAATGGCGCCAAGATAATATTATAATGAATAAAATAGGTGTTTTAGCATTACAAGGTTCTTTTAACGAGCATTATAATGCTTTATTAAAACTAAAATTACAAAACAATTTAGAAATAGAGCCTTTGCTAGTCAGGAGTATTAATGATTTAAACCAAGTTAATTTATTAATAATTCCTGGTGGTGAGAGTACTGTCATACGTAAATTATTAATAAAATCTGGATTGTTTGAATTAATTAAAAAGCGCATAAATAAAGATTTAGCTGTTTGGGGTACTTGTGCTGGAGCTATTTTATTAAGCAGTAATATTATAAGCTCAACTAAAGATCAGAGTTCTTTTAATGGGATAGACATAACTATTGAAAGAAATGCTTATGGAGCCGCACAAGATAGTTTTGAGAGTCAAATTTATATCCAGGAATTTGGAAAAGAAATCCCCGCCGTTTTTATTAGAGCACCTAAAATACGATCTGTTTCAGATAAAGTTGTCATAATGGCAAAGACTAATAATGAAAATATAGTAGCGGCTTATAAGGACAAATGCCTTGTTACGACGTTTCACCCAGAGTTAACTAATGATTTAAGTTTTCATGAGTATTTTGTTAAAAAATTCTCATGATATATATTTATATTAAAATAAATATCTTATCTAATTAAGGCATATCAAATGTACATAGAGTTATTTTTTAGTCTTTTTACTTTAACAGTGTTAGAAATAGTTTTAAGTATAGATAATCTGGTTTTTTTAAGTATAATCACTAGTCGGTTACCAATAAAACAGCAACCAGCTGCAAGGAAAGTAGGTCTAGTTGCAGCAATGATGATGAGATTGATATTGCTAGCATTAGCAAATTGGCTTATTACGTTAAAGACTCCGTTGTTTGTTTTATTTGATACGAGTTTTTCTGTTCAAAGTCTTATCTTTATGACTGGAGGGTTATTTCTTATTTGGAAATCAACCACAGAAATTCATGAAAACGTTATGGTAAACAGTGATCATAATAAAGTAAATATTAATAAAAGCCATCCATCTTTTGCATCGGTTATTTTACAGATAATGTTATTAGACTTAGTTTTTTCTTTAGATAGTATTTTTACTGCTGTTGGCATAACACATTACTATCCTATTATGGCAACTGCTATAATTATTAGCGTTGCAATGTTATTATTTGCTGCAGAGTTTGTCTCTGAGTTTGTGACTAATTATCCAAGTTTTAAAATGTTGGCAATAAGCTTTTTATTACTAATTGGAGCTGTATTATTTGCCGATGGTTTGGGTATGCATGTTCCAAAAGGATATATGTATTTTGCGATATGTTTTTCGCTTTTTGTTGAAGTTTTAAATTCATTAACTACTAGACGAAAAAAGTCTAGATAAATTGGAGTATATATGGAAAAAATTTGGCTTAAAAACTATCCTAAAGAAGTTCCAGCTGAAATTGACATAAATAAATTTGATTCATTGTATGAGTTAATAAAATCTAGTTGTAATAAATATTCAGATAAAAAAGCATACTGGAATTTTGGTGAAACATTAAGTTTTGCAGAAATATTTGATAAGTCTAAAGATCTTGCCGCTTATTTTCAAACAGTTATGGGGTTATCTAAAGGTGATAAAATAGCAATAATGATGCCTAATTGCTTGCAATATCCAGCTGTTTTATTTGCAGCTTTATCGGCAGGATTAGTAGTTGTTAATGTTAATCCATTATATACAGCAAGAGAGTTAAAGCTTCAATTAATTGACTCAGAAGCTAGCGCCATTGTTGTTTTAGAAAATTTTGCTAAAACTCTAGAAAGTGTTGCGCATGAGACTAATGTTAAGCATATTGTTGTAACAAAACTTGGAGATATGGTATCTGGTTTAAAAGGTACGCTTTTAAACTTTGCAGTAAAATATATAAAAAGAATGGTGCCTAGCTGGAAATTAAATCATGTTATTGATTTTAACAAGGCATTAAAAATAGGCAAGACTCTTACTTTTAAAGAAGTACCACTAAATCACGATGATCTAGCTTTTTTGCAGTATACAGGAGGAACAACTGGGGTCTCAAAAGGAGCTATGTTAACACATGGCAATATGGTGGCCAATATATTACAAGCTTATAGCTGGATTCAGTATGATTTACAAGAAGGAAAAGAGATAGTCATTACAGCATTACCTCTTTATCATATTTTTTCTCTTACTGCCAATTGCTTAACATTTTTGCTATTAGGCGGATATAATATTTTAATTACTAATCCAAAAGATATCCCTGGTTTTGTAAAGATTTTAAATAAATTTAAATTTACAGTGTTTACTGGTGTTAATACTTTATTTATGGCTTTAATGCAAAATGAAAAGTTTAAGAAATTAGACTTTTCTCACTTTAAATGTACTTTAGGCGGAGGCATGGCCGTTCAAAAAAGAGTTGCGGATGATTGGTATGCTATTACAAAAGTTCCTCTTTTAGAAGCATATGGTCTAACTGAAACTTCGCCTGCAGTTTGTATTAATCCTATGTACACTAAAGAATATAATGGCACCATAGGTTTGCCTATTAGTTCAACTGAAGTAGTTATTATGGATGAAGATCATAATATTTTAGCCCAAGGAGAAACCGGAGAGATAGCAGTTAGAGGTCCGCAGGTAATGAAAGGTTATTGGAATAACCAGAGCGAGACTGATAAAGCTTTAACTGAGGATGGATGGTTTTTGACAGGAGACATAGGAGTGATGGATCAAAAAGGATTCGTTAAAATAGTAGATCGTAAAAAAGATATGATTTTAGTCTCTGGTTTTAATGTTTATCCTAATGAAATAGAGGATATAGTTGTTAGTCATAAGCATGTGTTAGAAGCTGCTGTAATAGGGGTTCCAGATAATCGCTCTGGAGAAATTATTAAGTTATATGTAGTTAAAAAGAATCCTGATTTAACCAAAGAAGATTTGATTAAGCACTGCCGTGATAACTTAACAAGGTATAAAATTCCTAAGATTATTGAATTCAAAGATGATCTACCGAAAACTAATATTGGGAAAATTTTAAGAAGAGCATTAAAAGAAGAGCATGCTTTAAATAATAAAAATAATTAAAATTATTTTTATTACAAATTGTTAAATATACCTCTATGTAAATAGAGGTTATCTCACATCAGAGTTTATTTAATATTCTTGGATAATTTAAGCAAAGCTTTTTGTAGTTTAGAATGCTTTATGCTGTTTGCTAGTTTGTTTAGGGTATTTGATGATTGATCAGATAAGAAAAACTTAGTTTTTGACAAAGTTTGATTTTTATTAGTTTGATAAAGGTTTTGTGGATTATTTGGGTTAATTACTGTTTTTATGGTAACAAGTCCTATAAAATAAGAGTTTGTTCTTAAATTTTTAATTAAATCTGGAACTGTGTATTTTAATAAAGTTAATTTCTCATTATATGGCGTTGCAATTGTTAATACGCCGTTTTTATATCCTGTAACAAAAGTGTCCGTATCTAATGGATTATCTAAATACTTTTGAATAATTTTAGTGTAATATTTATTTAATAATGCCTGTTTGGTTAAATTTCCTAGAACTTGATCTGGGCGATTTAATATTTTATTGATAGGTTTCATAAAGAGTTTTTTTAAGATGTATTATAATTATAATATATTTAATAAACTAAATATATTAGATAAAAATTAAGAATAAAAGCAATTATTTATGCAATTGATCTTACTAAGAGATGGATTCTCTAAAAAACACGTTATTAATGTAACACAAAAAACAATGTTATTGTTGTTATTATTTATATTCGTTATAACATTCTGTCTTTATTTTGGTTTTAATCAGACTATTAAAAAGAATTCACAACTCAATACATCCGACACTAACTCTTTGTATTCTTTAGCTAATATAGTTAATTATGAAAAAATTTATTTAGATGAACTTATTGAAGAGTCAAACATAAAACTAGATTCTATGTCAGAAAAACTTGGTACTTTAACCGCCCATTTAGCAAGACTAGACACCTTAGGCCAGCATTTAGTTGATACAGCTAATTTAGATAAAGATGTTTTTAATTTTGGAAAACTAGATGATGAAGAAGGTGGTACTCTTCATTTAGTAGAAGATAAAAAAACTATAGATATCTTTAATACTATTGATAAAATTGAGTTATTACTTCAAGAAAAAGAAAAACAACTAGTTACACTTAAAAATTTTTTTGCAAATAATAAATTGAAAAAGCAAACTCAAATTTCGGCAAAACCTGTAGAAAATAGCCGAATTTCATCTTATTTCGGTTATAGAAAAGATCCGCTACATAGAAAATTAGCTCTTCATAAAGGAGTTGATTTTGCAGCAAAACCTGGCTCTAATGTTGCTGCTGTTGCATCAGGTATTGTTACTTATTCAGGAGTCTTTGGTAGTTATGGTAATTTTATTGAGATTGATCATGGCAATAATTATAAAACTCGTTATGCGCATAATAAAAGTTTACATGTAGCAAAAGGAGATAGCGTTACTAAAGGCCAAATTATTGCTGCATTAGGAAATACTGGTCGTTCAACAGGACCACATTTACATTTTGAAGTTTTAAAAGATGATAAACATATAAACCCTATTAAGTTTTTAGGATAATATCATATGGTTATATATAATATTATAATCATGATATAATCTTGATATTTAATAACAAAATTAGCAAAAATAACATTAATAATATAATTAAAGAGTTAAAATTATGGTTGGCGCAAGTTTTCTCAAAAAAATATTTGGTAGTAGAAATCAAAGGATAGTTAAGAAGTATCAAAAACAAGTAGTGAAAATTAATGCTTTTGAAAACTCTTTAAAATCACTTTCAGATGAAGAACTAAAGAACAAAACAGCAGAATTTAAAGCAAGGCTTGCAAAGAAAGAAACTTTAGATGATCTTTTACCTGAAGCTTTTGCTGTTGTGCGTGAGGCAAGTGTCAGAACATTAAAAATGCGCCATTTTGATGTGCAAATGATAGGTGGAATGGTATTAAATCATGGTAAAATTGCAGAAATGCATACAGGAGAAGGTAAGACATTAGTCGCAACTTTACCTGCTTATTTAAATGCTTTAACAGGTAACTCTGTCCATGTTATTACTGTAAATGATTATTTAGCTAAACGTGATTCTGAATGGATGACACCGGTATTTAATTTCTTAGGTTTAAGTGTTGATGTTGTTATAACCAACCAATCACCAGATGATAAAAAGAAAGCTTATAGTGCTGATATAGTTTATGGAACTAATAATGAATTTGGTTTTGATTATTTAAGGGATAACATGACTTTTTCATTAGAAGATAAAGCCCAAGGAAAATTATCTTTTGCAATTATTGATGAAGTTGATTCTATTTTAATTGATGAAGCTAGAACACCTTTAATTATCTCAGGTCCAGCTGAAGAAAGTTCAGAAATTTATGGTAAGATTAATAAAATTATACCTGGACTTAAAAAAGGTAAAGTTATTAAGGCTGATACCGGAAAATTAAAGCCTGAGATAATAGAAGTAAAAGGTTCTGGTGATTATATTGTTGATGAAAAAGAAAAGCAGGTTTATTTCACTGAAGAAGGTCATGAAAAAGTTGAAGCTCTTTTAGTCAAACATAATATATTACAAGAAGGAGAGAGCTTATATAGCGCTAGTAATATATCTTTAATGCATTATTTAAGTGCCGCATTAAAAGCCTATACTTTATTTCAAAAAGATGTTGATTACATAGTGCAGGATGACGAAATAGTCATAGTTGATGAGCATACTGGTAGAACAATGCCAGGCAGAAGATGGTCTGATGGCCTACATCAAGCTGTTGAAGCTAAAGAAGGCGTGAAAATTCAAAATGAGAATCAAACTCTTGCGACTATTACTTTTCAGAACTTTTTTAGATTGTATGACAAATTATCAGGAATGACAGGAACTGCTGATACAGAAGCTTATGAGTTTCAGCAAATTTATAATTTAGAAGTTGTAGTAATTCCAACTAATAGAAATATTCAACGAATAGATAATAACGATAAAGTCTTTATGACAGTCGCTGAAAAATATGAATCTATTTTAGAAGATTTAAAACAAAGACAAGCAAAAGGTCAGCCAGTTCTTGTTGGGACAGCATCAATTGAAGCATCAGAACACTTATCAAATCTTCTTAAAAAAAATAAAATTAAGCATAATGTTTTAAATGCTAAATTTCATCAAAAAGAAGCTCAAATAATTATAGATGCGGGTAGACCAGGAATTATTACTATTGCAACAAATATGGCTGGTCGTGGTACAGATATAGTTTTAGGAGGAAGTTTGAAAGCGGAGCTCGCTAAACTAGAAAATCCTACAAATGAGCAAATAGCAGAATTAGAAAAAGAGTGGAAAGAAAATAATACAAAAGTATTAAAAGCTGGTGGTTTGTACGTATTAGGTTCTGAAAGGCATGAATCACGTAGAATTGATAATCAGCTTCGTGGTCGTTCTGGACGTCAAGGTGATCCAGGTGAAGCTAGATTTTATTTATCATTTGAAGATAATTTACTGCGAATTTTTGCAACACCAAGACCTAAAATGATGCAATTATTAAAAAGCACTTGTGTTGTAGGTGAAGCTTTACCTGAAATGGGTATGCTCAATAGAATGATTGAGGGAGCGCAAAGAAAAGTAGAAGGTTTTAACTTTGAAATAAGAAAACATTTATTAGAATATGATGATGTTGCAAATGAACAACGCAAAGTTGTTTATGCACAGCGTAATTTTTTAATGGGCGAGACTAGTATTACAGAGCTTGTTAGTCAAATGTTAGCTTATTTAGTTGAAAAATTAGTAGATGCTCATATTCCTGAAGGTACTATGGAAGAACAATGGTCTTTAGATGATTTAGATAGAATTATTGAACAAGATTTAGCTATTAATGATTTTTCTGTTGTTAAATTATTAGATGAAGATCATCAATTATCTCGTGAAGATATCTCAAGTAAATTTTTGAATAAAGTTACAGAAATTTATAAAGCAAAAGAAGACAAAGTTGGTCTTGATATTATGAGACAATTTGAAAAAAATATGATGCTTCAAATTTTAGATACGGCATGGAAAGAACATTTAGTATCTATGACTCATTTAAGACAAGGTATTAATCTTAGAGCTCATGCACAAAAAGATCCAAAACAAGAATATAAGCGTGAATCTTTTAATCTATTTTCAGAAATGTTAGATGCAATGAAATATCAGTTTGTAACTAATTTATTGAAAGTTGAATTATTATCTGAAGAAGAGTTAAGAGCAATAAAAGATAAAAGAAAAGAGCAGGAGAACTGGCAGCAGCAGCATATAACTTATAAGCATGATGAGCCAGATGAGTTATTGCAAGGTGATCGTGAAAATGACAATGATTCTGCAAAAAATAAAGATAACGTTGTTCAATATCAAAGAAACCATCCTAAAATGGGTCGCAATGAACAATGTTTTTGTGGATCAGGAAAAAAATATAAGAATTGCCATGGTAGCCTTTCTGTATCTAATGAAGGTTAACAGGTTAAGATAGTTTTATTGCACTTGTTTTGGCGAGTGCAATATAATTTTATTATTTAAATCACAAATATCAATCAAACTATCATCTTGAAATTGATTTAATATATCTACAGCATCAATTTTAGATTTAAAGATAGAATCTGTTTCTCTTAAGTTATTTAATATGTCCATAAGCTTTATAAAGTCATTTGCTAATGAGCTATATAATTCTTTTAAGCCTTTGAAGTTATTTTGATTTGAAGTTTGAGATATTTCCATATAGGCATTACGACCAATTTTAATATAATAAGCTATATCAACTAATCGTTTTTCTGTAATTTCAGGAAATAATCCAGAAAAAATTAAACAAGTATCCCCAACATCTCGAAGCTTTTGGCGTCGAACTAATCCTTGTTTATTTTCAGTTAGTCCTTGCAAGTAGTCGATTGCCACAATTTTATCTGCTATTTCAATTTGAGCAGTAAATCGCATTAATAAAAAAATCAAATAACTTTCAATCTCTTCATGCAATTTGATATTTTTAGACAAGGTAACTTCTTGAATAAGATCATACCACTGTGCAGTACTAGTTGGTCCAACATGAATATTGCTTTTGTTTTCAGTCATGATAACTCCTTGAGCTTCAATTAACTTTAATAATTTTATTATTACTTTATATATAATAAGATTAATAATGCTAAGAATAAGTTCCATATATATTTAAGTTTATGAATTAACAAAACATAAAACAATAATCAAATGGCTATTTTGTATAGAGATATTCGAATTATTTTAATTGAGCTTTAAGCTTACAAGTGTAATCATTACTTACATTTCTGTATTCACTATATATATCAATAAACTTATTATGACCAAAATTTAACCAAACTTGAAAATCATTTGGATCATTGAAAATATGTTTAATGTTTCTTAGAGATTTATTAAATCCTAATGGTTTATTAAGTTTTTTAAATCTAACATCAGCAATATCAATTAAAGCTAAATTTTTAGAATTTGCTTCTAATAAAATATTACCTAAATGCAAAGATCTAAAAAACACACCTTTTTGGTGTAAAGTTACGAGTTCTTCTATAAATCTTAAAATTAAATCATGATTATCCTCAATATTAATACTATTGTTGTTAGTAATAATATTTCTTAAGTCTTGACCTGGAATAGACTTATATGTAATAAAATGAGGCTTTCTTGGGTGATTATGATTTTTGATATAAAATACTTTTTCAGGCTTGATAGTACTAATATTTAGTTTTTGTAGTTTTATAGAGTTAATAATAAATTTATCAGCATAAGATTTAAATTTTGTCGAGGTCATGCCACTTTTTTTATAAAATATTTTTATATAATGCTCTTGATTTAATAATAATTTTGGCCCGTGCTTATTTTTTTTAATCACTTGAGATTTTTCAATAATTTTTTGAAATTTATTATTAGTTATTGTATTTTTATAATAAATTTCAGGTGAGCCAATTGGTCTTGTTTTAAACCTCTTATGTACCCAAAAATATTGTTCAGGATGTAATTTAATGCTTTTTTCAAAAAAAGAATTTATAATTTTTGCATCCTGATAAAAGTCACCGGTTGGTATTTGCTCTAATGGCGGATTAAAAGCAATAATATATTTTTGTAGATTTTCATCAAAATAATAGTCAATTGGAAGAATAGGTGCTTTAGTTATTTTTGATATTTTAGATAGGCTGGTAATTGTTGCTGTATCTACATTAAAAAAAGGAGCAAAAATGCTATGATCACGGCCAAAGTCTTGATCAGCTGCATTCCAAAGCATAGAATTATCTTTAAGAGCTTTTATCATGTCTCTTACATTGGATTTAAAAAAAATTTTATTAAATATTTTCGTTCTTGATTTTTGCATTACATAATTAAATACAGGATTTTTTATGTGTCTAAATGTAGGAGTTATGTTAAATGGCTTTTGGCTTAAAAATCTACCGATTATTTCTAAGCAATAATTATGGGGAGCTAATACTAGAATTCCTTTTTTTTGATTTAAACATTGCTCAAAGTATTCTATATTTTTAAATTCAATTAAAGGCTCTATTTTTTTATCAGAGCTAAACCATGAAAATGCAGATTCAATAAAACCTATACCTAAATATTTAAAATTTTCTTTAACTAAATTTTGTTGTTGATTTTGATTTAACTCAGGAAAACATAATTTTATATTAGTTTTACAAGCTAATCGACGTTCTTTTAAAAGATAATAAGCTATTTTGCCTAAAGCTTGACCAATTTTTCTTTGAGGCTTCAAAGGAAGCATGCTTATTAATTTCAAAATAGCAATGCTAAGCCATGCTGGAAGATAAAGAGGGTTAAATAGCGAAGCTGTCTTATGATGATATAATTTTATTTTTTTCATGAGAATAATTAATTATTATTTATTGATATTTTAGGATATTATTTTATATATATTAACAGATACATTTAATATGGCTCAAGGTAAAATATGATTTTAGTTATTGGTGATGTAATGCTAGATAGATATTGGATGTCAGATATTACTGAAATATCTAATGATGCTCCAGTACCTTGTGTAAAAATAAGAGAAACTAAGGATTATCCTGGTGGAGCAGCTAATGTTGCAAATAATGTTGCAAGTTTGGGGCATGATGTATGCTTAATTGGACTTACGGCAGATGATAAGAATAAATCTATTTTGCAACAAAAATTATTTAAAAATAAAGTTAACTCAATATTTTTTGATAGTTTAAATGCCACAACGACTAAGTTAAGAATCATAGCTAAAGACAATCAATTGCTAAGAGTAGATTTTGAAGATGATGATTGTTCAAATAATTTAAAAACATTAGAAAAAAAGAGTCTAACAGTAGATAATTTAAAAAGTAATAAAGAAATTATAAAGCTTCTTGATGAGACAAAAGTTATAATTTTTTCTGATTACGCTAAAGGAGCTTTATCAAATATAGAAAAAATTATTCAATATATTAATAAAAGCTATAATAATATAAAAATACTGATAGATCCTAAAAGTCATGATTATAGAAAATATGATAACGTTTATTTACTAAAGCCTAATTTTTCAGAAGTGCAGCAAATGTTAGGTGAGTGCGAGAGTATAGATGATTTACATGAAAAATCAAAAGTTTTTTTAGCGCAAAATAATATTAAAAACTTATTGGTAACTTTAGGCAAAGATGGAATGGTTCTTTATAGGAAAGACCATAATCCTTATCATGTTGCTTCAAAAGCAAATGATGTATTTGATGTGACAGGTGCAGGTGATACTGTATTGGCAACAATAGCAAGTTCAATTTATCAAGAGCAATCGATAGAAGATGCAATTCATCTTGCGACAACGGCTGCATCAATTGCGGTAAGTACGCTTGGGACAGCTTGTATGGGAATTGATATTTTAAATAAATCGCCCTCACTTAAGAAAAATAATTTAAATAAATTAATATCATCAAATAAAAAAGAAATAATTCAACAAGCATTAGAAAAAGCAAATAAAAGCTTATATATTTACGATGATAAGATTGACTTAATAGACAGTTCTTTAATTAAGACTTTTAAAAATATCAAAAAAAATTACGAAGTACTATGGATTAAGTTTGATAAACAAAAAGAATTAACTGTGAATTATATTCATAATCTAGATGTTAAAATAGAAATATTGAAAAACTTAAAATCAGTTGATGGTATTTTGATAGAATGAATTATCTTCTAAAAATATTATATAATTTATTACTATTACCTTTAGCAAGTTTTAGACTTATATATAAAAGTTACTACGATAAATCTTATTTAAAATATGTCAAAGAAAGATATGGATTTTGTAATACAAAAGACATTAGCAAATATATCCATAATACTGATATTTTAATTCATGTTGTATCTTTAGGGGAATTTATAGCATCAGAAAAATTAATTTGTAGCTTACTTTCTAAATATCCTAAATATAATATAGTTGTAACTTGTACTACCCCAACGGCTAGAGCCAAAATTGATTCAAAGTTTAATTACAATCAAGTTTTTTGTTGTTATTTGCCATATGATAATTATTATATTATAAATAAATTTATAAAAAAATTATCACCGAAAATTACGATTTTTGTTGAAAAAGAAATTTGGCCTAACTTATATTCAGCTCTTAAAAAAGTTAACTCAAAAATAATTATTATTAATGCAACATTAAACATAAAATCTTTTAATAATTATAATAAAATACATAAATTAATTGCTAAAAGTATTAATCAAGTTGATTACATTTGCGCACAGAGCAGCGATGATTTGAATAATTTTGTAAAATTAGGTTATGACAAAGATAATATAGCTGTATATGGAAATATTAAATATGATTTAGATTACCCAACAGATTTAGATTATGAATCTAATATTTATAAAAAAAAATTAGCCTTAGATGATAGATTAGTAATCATTGCTGCTAGCACTCATGCAGATGAAGAAGATATTATTTTAAAAACTTTTATAAAGCTTAAACAAAAAAATAATAATTTATTATTAATTTTAGTACCAAGGCATCCACATAGATTCGATGAAATATATGAACTAAGTAAAAAATACAATCTGCATACAGGAAGGTATAGTAAGCTACAAGGAGCTACAGAGACTCTAGATGTTTTTTTATTAGACACTATAGGAAAGTTATTATATTTTTATAATTTGTCTGATATAGCCTTTGTCGGCGGAAGTTTAGTGCCTAATATAGGCTGCCATAATATTTTAGAACCAGCAATGTTTAAGCTACCTATAGTAATAGGTAATAATTATTTTAATTATAAAGATATTATCACAAGATTTAATAATAATTTTGGAATAAATATAGCTGAAAATAATATTGATTTAGATAATATATTCTTAAAATTATTAAATAATAAAGAGCTTAGATTACAACAAGGTAATACAGCTTTTAATGAATTCAAAAAAGGTCAGGGTGCTTTAGAGAAGACTTTAAAGAAATTAGAGTTTTTATTAAAAACTACTTGACGTTAAGCCTTAACTTGTTTAGAATTACACACATCTACAGCGGGGCTATAGTTCAGCTGGGAGAACGCTTGCGTGGCACGCAAGAGGTCGGCGGTTCGAGCCCGCCTAGCTCCACCAGATTTGCTCGAAACATTTAATGTCATATGGTCCCCATCGTCTAGAGGCCTAGGACACCGCCCTTTCACGGCGGCAACACGGGTTCGAATCCCGTTGGGGACGCCAATATAATTAATCATTTCTGTATCTGTCATTGTTATATTAAAATTAAGCTTTATAAAATATTTTAGTTAAATTTTATTTTAATAAATATTATTCTCAGTAACTATTATATCAAGGTTGATATCCCATGGTTCAAAAGGAATAAAATCTAATTTTTGAAATTCAAAAGCAAGTCCAATTAAAATAGGATTAGATGTATTGCTATTTTGTTTATGAATAAGCAAGCTTTTTAAAGTCTTATCATAATATCCTCCACCCATACCTAATCTTTTTCTAGAGCTAGTAAAAGCAACCATAGGTATAAAAATTATATCTAATTTCTCAATATTAATTTTATTTTTTAAAATAACTTCAGGTTCAAGTATTTTATATTTATTAGGAATAAGTTTAATATTTGGAGAGTATTTATAAAATTCAAAATAATTATTATTTTTGTTTATTATTGGTAGATAGCAATTTTTTTCTAGAGTTAAAATTTCTTTTATTATATTAGTAGTATCTAATTCTTCAGGAGTTGAATGATAAATAGCTATATTTTGAGAATTTTTAAATAAACTCCAAGTTTTTATAAAATCAAATATTTTAACTTCAGCAATTTTTTTATCTTGAAGATTTATATTTTTTTTTAAGTTTTTAATTTTAGAGCGGAGCTCTTTTTTTTTAGTTTGATTAGAAGATAATGATTTGTTGTCATCCATGACAGATATAATATCTATAAAATAAAAATTAGGGGTGCCACTGAATGTACCGTTGCAGTTGCGGATTTGAACCAGCTGGTTCAAGTGGGATCATCGGTTATACCGTAGGCTTCCTGCTACAAGGCAGGCTTGCACAAAAGCATAAGCTCTTAGAACCCTTTTATCGCAAATTATCGGCTCAAAACACTAATACTGCTATCGCATACTCAAGTGGCACCAAAACTGTTTGCTTTATTTAAATTTAAATAAGCTCTTAATTACATTCTATACCAAATCAAAGTAATTCTTCAAGTGATATATTTGGTTTTCTAAGTGGCGAAGATTTAGCTCGAATTAATTCATCAATATTTTTTTCTAACTCTCTGATTTTGTGATGAGATTTTTTTATCTCATTATCTTTTTGTTTATTTTGATTAATTAATTCATTAGTAAAGTTAAGAGTTGATATCATTGTTAAATGATCAAAGCTATCAAGACGTTGATTAGAATGAATATTTTTGATTTTTTTATTGATAAAGTCAGCCGTTCTTATAAGCTCATCTTGTTTATCAATAGGGCATTTAATTTTATATTCTTTATTAAAAATTTTTATTTTTATTACGGTTGTTTCAGTCATATTGTTTAATTAATATTTAAGTCAGGTTAATTTTTCTTTATTAATTTTATCTTATAGTTAATTTTTTTGAATTAAGAATTCAATATAACCTGGTTCTTGATTAATATTAATAATTATATGACTATTGATTCTGCACCAGGTTGGAATATCATGTAATGTTCCTGGATCGGTGCAGATAGCTTCTATGGTATCACCTATATTAATTTCATTAATTTTATTCTGCACTTTGATCACAGGCATTGGACAAAGGAAATTTTTTAGGTCTAAATAATGTTTCATGTATTTATATTTATATTTATATTTTATTTAAGATACCAAGATTCTAATACTTGTTCTGGTTCAAAAGGTGTAATCTGAATGATTTTTGATTTACTTGTTTCATTATCTAATTTAAAGTTAACTTTTATATCGATGAAACCATTTTCTGTAGCTTTTGCAAATCTACCTAAAATTTTACATGCTAGTTCTAAATCTTCATCTGATTCAATTTTGCCATCTATTAAAGCAAGAGGTCCAGTAGTATTTTCTAATTCAAGATTAATAAAACTTTTTTTGTAGCCAGATAGAAAGTTATTTTCTCCTTCTTCTCTTGCTATAATTAACTTAAAATTATTTTTAGGTCTTATATGTCTACCTATTTTAAGTAACATGATATCATCTAACTCATAATTTTTAGAGTTTCTATTTTTCCATAGATCAGATAATTTATTGCTATAAGCTTTATCTGTTAAGAAGCAACAGCCTCCAGCAGGTTGAGCATAATCTGAAATATTGTATTTTTCAGCTAATTCAAATTGAGGTTTTCTTGATCTACCAGTTAGGTTTAATAACTGCTCTCTATCAACCCAGCCTTCTATTTCTGGGAGTGTCGGCTCTAAATTTTGAGCACAAAGTGGTCTTAGCAATAAATTTGTAGCGCCTGATTGTTCAGCAACTATAGGCATGCAAGCTTTTCTTTGGGATTTTGGTCTTTGTCCAATTACTTCACCAGTAATAATGAAATCAAAATTATTGGCTTTAATCCATTCAAAAGCTTTTTTTAGCATAAATATCTTGCAATCTAAACAAGGATTAAGATGAGCTCCATAACCATGCTTGGGATTAATTACTACGTCTTTATATTCTTCTACTATATCAATAATATGTAATTTAATGCCTAGTTGTTCAGCAACCCATAAAGAATTATTTCTTTTAGGTTTGCTTTTATCTTTTTTACGAATTGCATGTGTATGACCTTCGACACAAAAACCTGTGAAAAAATTTATTCCTTCTACATGAATTCCTTGCTCAATCATTAGTTTTGCTGCAAGCATTGAATCTAAGCCACCAGAAATTAGGGCTACAGCTTTTTTAGGTTGAGTCTTTTGTGTAGTATTTTGCATATTAAAATTAAATTAAATGTATAGTAAAAAAAAATAACAGGACAACATTTTATACTAAAATGTAAAATATATGAATTTTTTTAACAAAAATTTATATATCTTTGTAATATAATGTATAATTTTTATTAAATAATTATTAAGATTATTTAAGTTAAATATTTTTAGAACTCTAAGGGGAAAATCATGGCAAAGCCTGCTAAACCAAAAAAAACAATAACAAAAAAAGTAATCGCTAATAAAGCAACAGCTAATAAAGCAACAGCTAATAAAGCAACAGCTAATAAAGCAACAGCTAAGAAAGTAACAGCTAAGAAAGTAACAGCTAAGAAAGTAACAGCTAAGAAAGTAACAGCTAAGAAAGTAGAAGCTACGTTTAGTCATGATTTAGAAACCATGTTGATTGCAACGTTGGACGCTAATACAATAGCTTTAATTAAAGAAGAAACAAGTATTGCTAAAGAGTTTGAAAAATTATCTAAAAAATCTGATTCACAAAAAGCAAAGTTAGCTAAACTTAGAGATAAAAAAACAGAAATTAAAGCAAAAATTGCTAAAAAAACAACAGCAGCACTTAAAAAGCAATTAGATACTTGCACTAAAAATATAATGCAAGAGACTGAGCTTTCAGTAAGCATAAAAACAGAGTTAGCTTTAGTGAAAGATAAATTATCTAAACTTCAAGCGACTATGAAGCTATCAAAAGATCTTGATAAAACTATTAACACTTTTAAGAAATTAAGATTATTAACAGAAAAAAAAGCAGAAGATAAAAAAATAGCTGCAGCTAAAGCAAGAGAGCAAGCTCAAAAAGCTAAACAAAAGGCTGCAAAAGAAGCTGGTAAATTAGGAAAAAAATCTACAAAAAAAAATAATAATGGTAAAATAGCAAATGTTGTGACAAGCATAACATCTGCGACTAATTTAAGTCCTGATAATAAAAGTGCTGAGAGTACAGCAACTGCAAAAGAAAAAGAAGCAGAAGCTATATAAATAATAGCCATAGTAAATAAGATTAAATATTTTGATATAATTATATTTACTATGGTTCTTTAGTTTTTTCGAATAAATAAATTGGTTCTTTCAGTGGATAAATTTTATATTGAAGTAGCCGTTATAGTACCGCTTAAAAAGAACTTTCTTTATTTACCATTAAGTGACACTAATTTCGATGACTATAAAATAGGAGCAAGAGTATATGTTCCTTTTGGCGCGAAAAAGAATGTTGTTGCTATTATAACTAATGTAATTAAATCTGATGCAAATTTAATTAAATATGGTATATCTAGTTCAAAATTAAAATATGTAACTAGTATTATAGATAATCAAAATATTCTAGATATAAAATTATTACAATTAGCATCATGGATTTCAAATTATTATTACGCCCCATTAGGCGAAGTCTTTGCTTTATTTCTACCAAAACAATTAAGAATCGGTAAATTATTAGACAGTATAGATATGTCTTCTAATTTATATATTAATGTAGATTTAAATTTAATTAAAAAATCGTCTATAACAGAAAAGCAGCTAGATTTATTAACTAAATTAAATGCATGCGATGATGGTTTGAAAGAGGCTTTTTTATTAGATTTAGGTTATAAAAAAACAAGTATTGATAGTTTGATACAAAAAGGATTTATTTATAAAACAAAGGTTAAATCTAATGAATATCAAAATAAAATACAAATAAAGAATAATCATTATAATATTGAATTATCTGATGAACAGCAAAAAGCCAGTGATCAAATAATAAATTCTTTAAGTAAATTTCAAGTGTTTCTGTTATTTGGTATTACAGGTAGCGGTAAAACAGAAGTTTACTTAACAGTTGTAAAATCAATATTTAAAAATAATAATTCACAAAAGCAAGTTTTAGTTTTATTGCCAGAAATAGGTCTTACTCCACAAATAATTAATAGATTTGAAGCTATTTTTGATGTTCCTATTATGGCTTTACATTCAAAGTGTACTGATACTGAACGAGCAAGAAGATGGAGTTATATAAAATCAGGAGCATCATGTATTGTTTTAGGTACAAGATCAGCTGTATTCGCGCCTTTTGTCAATTTAGAATTGATTGTTGTTGATGAAGAGCATGATTTATCTTTTAGACAGCATGATAAATTTGTCAGATATTGCGCAAAAGATGTAGCTATTATGAGAGCTAAGCAATGCAATATACCTATTATATTAGGCTCTGCAACGCCTTCATTTGAAAGTTATCATAATACAGAATTGAAAAAATATCATAAACTTGAGTTAACTAAAAGACCAGGATCTGGCGTTATGCCTGATATTAAAATCATAGATGTTAAATCAGAAAAATTGCAAACAGGTTTGTCTAACGCTGCAATTAAAGCTATAAAACAGCATCTTTCTTGTGGTTATAAAGTAATGTTGTTTTTAAATCGAAGAGGATTTGCGCCAATTTTACTTTGTCATGATTGTGGATGGATTGCAAAATGTATTAATTGTGATGCATCTTTAACTCTACATATGCATAGTAAAAGGCTTGTTTGTCATCATTGTAATTATATAGCAAAATTATTAGAGACATGTCCTAAATGTGGTAGTTTTGATTTGAACTCTGTTGGTATTGGAACAGAGCAACTAGAAAATCATTTAAAACAAAATTTACTAAAAGAATTTAATCTGTCATCAGATAATATTATTAGAATAGATAAAGATACTACTAGTAAAAAAGGTAGTTTAGAGCTGGCCTTAAATAGCATTAATAAGAGCAATAACCCACAGATTATTCTAGGTACGCAGATGCTTGCTAAAGGACATAATTTTAACAAATTAAATCTAGTAGTAATTCTAGATCCTGATTTTTCATTTTTTAGCTCTGATTTTAGAGCCTCAGAGAAATCTATGCAGCTATTAATGCAGGTATGTGGCCGCTCTGGAAGAATGCAATCTGGAGGGCAAGTGTTATTGCAGACACATTTCCCAGAGCATGATCTTTGGAAATATGTTAAAAAATCTGATTATAAAAACTTTGTGTGTAATAGTTTAACCCAGCGATTAAAAACAAACTTACCACCTATAAGCTTTATGGCTTTATTGCGAGTTGAGTCTAACAAATTTGAAGATGTGATGCACTTTTTGAGTAATGCAAAAAATGAGGGCGCATCTTTAATCAAAAATTATCATTATAAGAATATAATTAATTTATTAGGGCCAGTACCTGCTCCAATGGCGCGTAAAAATAGTCTATATAGAGGGCATTTATTAATTTTAAGTACTAAAAGACAAGAGTTACATGTGTTTTTAGATAATTTAACATATTACTTTAATAGTTTAAAAAAATATAATATAAAATGGTTGTTAGAAATTGATCCAAAGGATATTTATTAGGACACTAAAATTATGGCAAAAGATTTCGCTAAGAAAAATAAAAATTATATAAAAGCTCCAACAGCAAGTAAAAAGCCTAAAGAAGATATAAGCAGCACATTGTCACGAAAATTACTGGTTTTGTTTTTTACTGTAAGTATTATTATTACTTGTTGTCTTATTATTTATATTCAAAATGGTGCTACTTATAGATTAGAAGTTGTTAAGAATAATAATGAAACTATATTAAAACCAAAATTTGAATTTTATAAAATTTTACCAAATATGCAGGTAAAACTAGTTAAAGATATAGAAAAAAACAAAAAAACTAAAGAAGGTAAAAAGATAATTAAAGATACAAAATTAGTTTCTAGTAAAGACATGCAGGTAGTTAAAATTGAAGATTTAAACCCACATTCAGAAAAATTATTACAAAAAAAATTGATAACTAATAGAATAGAAACTAATACAAAAGAAAATCAAAGTAAAAAAAGTATAGATAACAAATTTGGAAAAGCTAAAGATATTAATTATGTTTTGCAATTAGCGTCTTTTAAGCATTATAAAGATGCAGATAATTTTAGAGCTAAATTAATTTTATCAGGAATAGAGGTTAATATATTTAATGTTAAGTTAAATAACAATGATGTATGGTATAGAGTTAGAAGCAAAAAAAACGATAATTATCAAGAGATTATAAACTTAAAAGATAAATTACTTGCATTTAAAATAAAAGCCATCATATTAAAAGAAATTAGTTAAAATAAATTTATTATAAAGGAGTTGATGCTTGTGGAGCAATATAGAGGTACAACGATATTATCAGTGCGCCGTGATAATGGAGTTTCATTGGGCGGTGATGGTCAGGTTACATTAGGCAATTCAATTATAATGAAAGGTAATGCTAAAAAAATTAGAAGATTATATCACGGGCAAGTTATTTCTGGATTTGCTGGCGGTACTGCAGATGCATTTACTTTGTATGAGCGATTTGAGGCGAAACTAGAAAAACATCAAGGTCATTTAGTAAGAGCTGCTGTTGAGTTAGCAAAAGATTGGCGCACAGATAAAATGTTAAGGCGATTAGAGGCATTGTTAGCTGTTGCCGATAAAGACAGTTCATTAATAATTAGCGGTAACGGTGATGTTATAGAGCCTGAATATGGCATTATGGCTATTGGTTCAGGAGCATCGTATGCTCAGGCGGCGGCAAAAGCTTTAGTAGATAATACTGATTTGTCAGCAAAAGAAATAGTAGAGAAGTCCTTAATGATCGCAGCTAGTATTTGCTGTTTTACAAATGATCATTTAACTATTGAAGAAATTAATAAGTAACGCCATATTTTCAAGAGGTATTTTTATGTCATCAATGACTCCAAAAGAAATTGTAGAAGAATTAGATAAGTTTATAGTTGGGCAAAGTGAAGCTAAAAGAGCAGTTTCTATCGCTTTAAGGAATCGCTGGCGCAGAATGCAAGTCGATGAGTCTTTAAGAGCTGAGATAACGCCTAAAAACATTTTAATGATAGGGCCAACAGGAGTTGGTAAAACAGAGATAGCAAGAAGATTAGCAAAACTTGCTAATGCACCTTTTATTAAAGTAGAAGCAACAAAGTTTACAGAAGTAGGGTATGTTGGCCGTGATGTTGAGCAAATGGTAAGAGATTTAGCTGCTGAAGCTATAAAAATGACACGTGAAGAGGAAATGGAAAAAGTTAAATCACGTGCTGAAAAAGCGGTTGAAGATTATCTTTTAGAGTCGTTGTTGCCACAATCAGGAGATGGTGAATTTAATAACGATCCTGAATATTTATTATCTGATGAAAAAGCTAAAAAAGAATCATCAACAAGATCTGCTTTTAGAAAAAGGTTACGTGAAGGTGGCTTTGATGATAAAGAAATAGAGTTAAACATTTCTGCGCAATCAGGAATGGATATGGATATTATGGCTCCTCCAGGAATGGAAGATTTAACAAATCAATTACAAGGAATGTTTAAAAGCTTATCAGGTAGCAAAACTAAAAAAAGAAAGCTACCAATAAAAATGGCAAGAAAAATTTTATTAGAAGAAGAGTCTAGTAAATTAATTAATGATGATGATATCAAAAATAAAGCATTATATAATGCAGAGCAAAATGGAATTATTTTTATTGATGAAATAGATAAAATTTCAACAAGATCAGGCGGAGGCAGTGGCGCTGATGTTTCACGTGAAGGTGTTCAAAGAGATTTATTACCATTAATTGAGGGGTCAACTGTTACAACTAAATATGGTAGTGTTAAAACTGATCATATTTTATTTATTGCATCTGGCGCTTTCCAGTTGTCTAGACCATCTGATTTAATTCCAGAATTACAAGGTCGGTTGCCAATTAGAGTTGAGTTAAAACCATTATCTGCTGATGATTTTAGAAGAATTTTAAAAGAACCAAATGCCGCATTAACTAAACAGTATATTGCTTTACTTGCAACAGAAAAAGTTGATGTTGAATTTACAGACGAAGCTATTGATAAACTAGCAAGAGTTGCATGGCAAGTTAACGAAAAATCAGAAAATATTGGTGCAAGAAGACTTGCAACAGTGATGGAGAAATTATTTGAAAACTTATCGTATAATGCTAGTGATGAAGCTGGTAAAAAAGTAGTTATTGATGAACAATATGTTGGTAAATATTTGGATGAAGTAATAGAAGATGAAGATCTAACTGATTATATTTTATAAATTATTGCATGCAATAATTTTTGTCCCTCTCCAACTTGCAGGAGAGGGCATTACTATATACAGGCGAGAAATATTTAGATGAACTCTGAAAAAAAGCAAAATAACCAAGAAAATAACTACACCCACTTTGGTTATCAGGAAGTAAAAAAAGAAGATAAAATTTTTAAGGTCAAAGAAGTCTTTGATGATGTGGCAATAAAATATGACATCATGAATGATTTTATGTCATTAGGTCTGCATAGAATATGGAAATGGGTTACTTGTAATTTAAGTAATGTAAGGGCTAATCAACTAGTATTAGATTTAGCTGGTGGCACAGGAGATCTTACTAAAATTTTAGCAAAAAAAGTTCTACCTCATGGAAAAGTAATTTTATCTGATATTAATAGCAGCATGTTATCTGTTGGACGCGATAATATGATAGATAATAACTTATTGAATGTGGATTATACCGTTGGTAATGCTGAATGTTTGCCTTTTGCTGATAACATGTTTGATTGTGTGACAATGGCCTTTGGTTTAAGAAATGTTACAGATAAAGAATCAGCTTTAAAAAGTATTTATAGAGTGTTAAAGCCAGGAGGAAAGCTTCTAGTTTTGGAGTTTTCTAAACCTATTATTGGAATTGTTGAAAAATTATATGATTTTTATTCTTTTAATATTATTCCGTATATGGGAGAAATAATTGCTGGTAAACAAGAGCACTATAAATATTTGGTTGAATCTATCAGAAAACATCCTGATCAAGAAAAATTAAAAAAAATGTTTGAAGAAGCAGGTTTTTTCAAATGTAATTACCATAATTTTAATATGGGTATTGTTGCTTTACATACTGGATATAAAGTATAAATGGAATTTTTTATGGATTTAATTTTTACGCCATTTGAATTAGTTTTAAATCAAATATTACATCAAGACCCAAAATATGCTAAATTTTTAGAAAAATATAACAGTAAAATCATTTTAATTAATTCGGTCTATATTTATATTAAAAAATCAGGGCTTAGTTTTTCTTTATCTATATCAAAACCTTCACAGCAACCTGATTTAGTTATTAAATTTCTATATACGCAAAGTATTATATTATTAATTGAAACGTTTCAAGATAATATAGATCATCAGAAATTAGATTTAAATGGCGATTTAGGATTAGCACAAGATTTTTTTACGATATTTAAGAATTATGATAGTTTTTATTTAAATAAAATAGCAAAAATATTTGGTGATATTTTTTCATATAGTGCAGATTTTGTAGGTAAAGATATAACAAATTCTTTGAAATATAAGCAGGAAAATTTAAAAGACATGTTCGTGTTTTATTTGGAAGATGAGCTTCAAGTTATTGCAACAAAAGAAGAGGTGAAAAGCTTTATTTCAGACATTGACAAAATAAGACTTGAATGTGATAGACTTGAGGCCAGAATAAATAAATTAATGCAAAACTAGGCTATTTTTCGATGAAATTAATTCGTAATTTTTTTAGATTTATCAAAATAAAACATGTAATTTTGAAGTATGATTTGTTACAGATAGTCGTTGATTATTCTAATAGTAAATTTATCAAATCTATTAATTTTTTTAACCCATGGCATTATAGTAAAATTTCTAAAAAATATTCTCAAGGAGTAAGACTACGGTTATCTTTAGAGGAACTTGGTCCCATATTTGTTAAGTTTGGACAATTATTGTCAACTAGACCTGATTTATTTCCAGCATCTGTAATAGAAGAATTAAGATTACTGCAAGATAAGGTAAAACCTTTTGATACTGCTTTGGTTCATAAAGAGTTAGAACGTTCTTATGGTAAAAATTATAAAAAGGTTTTTCTTGATTTTAATTATAAGCCAATAGCTGCTGCATCTATAGCTCAAGTACATTTTGCCAAACTACAAGATAACACCGAAGTTGCAGTAAAAATATTAAGACCTAATATTGTTAAACAGATATCCAAAGATGTGGATTTATTAAAAGCTATAGTTAGGGTTTTAGCGTTAGTATGGAGCAACATTAAAAGATTTAGATTACCAGAAGTGGTAAATGAGTTTGAACGGACATTAGATGATGAGCTTGATTTATTGAAAGAAGCAGCAAATGCCTCTCAATTGAAAAGAAATTTTAAAGATAGTGACATTTTGTATATTCCAGAAATACATTGGGATTACTGTAGACCAAGTATTTTAGTTGCAGAAAGAATTTCAGGAATTCCTATATCAGATATAACAACTTTAAAATCAATTAATACTGACATGAAAGTATTAGCAAAAAGAGGAGTTGATATTTTTTTTACTCAAGTATTTAGAGATAAGTTTTTTCATGCAGATATGCATTCTGGTAATATTTTTGTTGATGTATCAAATCCAGCAAATCCTAAATATTTAGCAGTTGATTTTGGTATTGTGGGATCATTAAGTTTAGAAGATCAAGAATATCTTGCGTTAAATTTTTTAGCTTTTTTAGATCAAGACTATTATAAAATAGCACAGTTACATGTTGATTCAGGGTGGATTAATAAAAATACTAGAGTTGAACTATTTGCAGCAGCAATTAGAACTGTTTGTGAGCCTATTTTTGAGAAGCCATTAAAAGATATATCATTTGGTAATTTATTACTTCGATTATTCCAAGTGGCGCAAAAATTTGATATGGAAGTGCAACCGCAGTTATTATTGTTGCAAAAAACATTGATATCAATAGAGGGTCTTGGCCGACAATTATATCCTGACTTAGAGTTATGGGTTGTGGCTAAACCGTATTTACAAAATTGGTTTAAAGAAAGATATAATGTTTGTTCAGCTTTAGAAAAATTCAAAGATAGTGTTCCAGATTGGCTAAGTTTAGTGCCTGCAATACCTAAATATATAAAAAATAATCTGCTTCATAATTCACAAGATAGCAGTAATCTAGAAATGATTCGAATTAATAATTTAAATAAAATAAATAATAATTTAAAAATCATGAATTATTTCATAGCCTTAGGAATTTTAGTTGTAAGTGCTTATTTATTTATTAAATAGCTTTTTTAATTATGATATAATAGACATGTTTTTAAAGGAGAGATGTCCGAGCGGTCGAAGGAGCACGCCTGGAAAGTGTGTATACGGTTTCGTATCGAGGGTTCGAATCCCTCTCTCTCCGCCAGTTTTCGAGGTTTTGAAAAAGTAGTAGTATTTTATTTATTGCATTGTTATCCATTTTTTCAACAATTTTCTCAATACCTAGTGAAGCAATAATTTCATAATAACTGATTATAGTCATTGCAAATATTCCTATTATAATAAGGCAGCTTGTATTTATAACTATGTTTATAAAATACATTCATCTATAGTACAGTCTTCTTTTTAAGTTGTTCAGTTGCAATATAAATGTTGTATCATAAGAATCAATGTTATTATAAAAAAATTTAAATGCCATATCTAGCAATGTTTTTTATATAAGAAGCGATAAATATGGATAATATTGTAAAATTAAAAATGAATGGTAAATCTTATGTCAAAAGAATATGTTTTTCATGATTCGCCAAAAAATAATGAAAAAACAAAAAAGATAGTTCTTGGAATTTCTTCAGACAAAATTTTATTTGTTTACGTTGATATAGATGAACTAAATAAAGTTTTTAATGCAAATATGAAAACATTAATGAAGAAGATCTACTTAAATAATCATAGAACGTTTAATATTGATTGCTTATATAGTATTGATGAAATTAGAACCAGTTACTTAGATACTTTAAATATCATACAACTTTATCAAGTTTTAACATATATTAAAGATATAGAAGATTTATTGCATGATTTTAAAGACATGTTAGTTGATCTTATTCAACATATTAACATAAATAATAAAATTATAGATATAAATATAAATGAACTATCTTATCAAAATATTGTAGAAGAGTATTGTCATTTGTATTTGAGATTAAAAGGAATAACAAGCTATAATTTTAATACTGAATATATCGAATCTGTAAATTTTTCTTTGCATAAGATAATTTATTTTGTCTCTAAAATTCCTGTAATAAAAACTGATATTGAGCAAAATATTGCAGCTAAGAAACATTTTTCTTTAGATGATGTTTCGATAGAAATAGAAACGTCGGATGATGAGAGTTATCAGCCTCAGTATCAAACTCACACAACGAACAATTTGAGTTTAGATTTAAGTAATTTAGAGTTTATCAAATACCAAGCATATTTAAATACAAGCAAAAAAAAATAACAATAATAAAGACAGTTATTAGATGGTTTAAAGCTAAATTTAAATAATAATTGATATTAAATTTTATTTATGTTGATATGACAATGGAAAAAAAATTTAGGAGTACATGATGCACAAAACAAAATTTGGGCATAATTCAGATTTAGCTATTATAAATATAAATTATATTGATGTTACATGCTCTCGAAAGAATTTATTGATTCTTGGAGCTGTTGTTCTAGGGATTTCAGGAGGAGCATATACATTAAATCATACAAAATCGTGTAAAGCCCCTTTGGTTTATTTATATAATAAATTAAATAAAAAACAAGATACACCTGATGTATCAGAATCAATTGTAAAAAAAGAGATTGAAGTAATTGATTCTAACTCTTTTCAAGAATCAGAAATTCAGACAAATGAACCTAGTGAACAAAGATTAGACTGTGATGAAACATTAGATGGTAATGAAGCATCAGATTGTGATGAAACATTAGGAAAAATGTTTAATTATAATAGTACTAGAGAACTTGACGATTATCATATGCCAGATAAAGCTGAAGTTATTGCCGAGCAAGAAAACCACGAGGCTCAAAATCCTGGTATATTCGGTCGTTTATTTCGCAAATTTCAATAAGTATAAATTGTGATTTTTAATATATTGAGGTTTTTGCTAAGATAATTTGACTAATGTTTTAAAGTTCTTTGTGAGGAGTGGCTTAGATTTAAATTTAAATCAGAAGATTCAGATTGTTGTAAGTAATGTATTAGCATAATTAATATATTATCTGGTGTTCTTTGTATATGTTTTTCATTTAATCTGCTAAGTTGCATTAAAAGTAATGAGCCGTTTTTAATAGGTATGTTGTTTTGCTGATTATCTTTTAGCGGCTCTGGTATATCAATATTTTCTTCTATATATGTTTGAAAAGCAATAGGCTCATAAGTTGATAGGCCATTTTCATTTATAGAAATAATCCTATCTCTATAAACAATTGTTAAGCATTCAGATGTAATTGCTAAATCTATAAGCATTATGTCTTGAGTGTCTATTCTATAATCAAATCGTCGTGGTTTACCTATAATTTTTTGTTTAAGAAAGTCAATTTTACCCCAAGCAAAAAGTATACCTTTTTGAGAAACAGCTAGATTACATAGTTCTATAGTAAAAATTTTAATTATTTTATCATCTTCATTTAGGCATGAACCAAAATCAACAATACAAGGGATATTAGATTCGGGTATTATTTCATAAGAACCAATTCCTAATTGACCAAATGAATTGCTGCCCCATGCATTTACCTCACCGTCATCTCCTAGGCTAATAGCATGCTCTATGCCAAAACAAAGCTGAATAATATTGTTAGGCAGATTAACCATTTTATGCCAATTATTATTTCTAGGATAAGAAAATTTATCTAGATATAAGTTTTTACATATTGCACGTCCTTGATTTGTAACAACACCAAATTGGTTGGCTGATGAGTGAGAGCCAATAATATATTCTTTTTCTGTTATGAAGTTATTTATTCCGTTACTTTTTTTAGCTGGTTCAAAATAATGGAAGAATGAATCTAGAAATTTTAATTCTATTGTTAGATACTTTTCAGGTATCTCAATTGGGAAGCTTAAAATCTCATGTTTTGGATTTTTTTTTATATAAGATTGACTTGTGATTGAGCGAAGGTTGCCACAAGTAAATATATTTGACGTAAAATTGATACAAATAAGACAGTTGTCAATTATTATGATTTTTCTTATGTTTGTTAAGGAGGTAATTTTTGTTGGAATATTTCTAGATAAATAATCCCCATGACCTAATTGTCCATGGTCATTATTTCCCCAAGTATATACATTATTATTATTATCTAAGTAAGCACTAAAATCACAACCTGTAGCGCACTGAATTATGGTTGTATTTTTTATTTTTTCATATTTATCTTGGTAAATTATATTTTTATGACTATGGTATGAAAGTTTTTTTACATATAGGTAAAGATGCTTTTGTAGTTCATAAAAAAAAGCCTTATTATAGAATGATAAGCTTAATCTTATGCAGTTCTCAACAAGCCTTGTAATTTTTAACTGTAGTTCCATATGATGAAAATGAAGAACTGCAAAGTTAAATGTTTTTGATATAATTCTTAAATTATTGAACCCAACATTGTTATTTATATCATATAGAAAAGGTAATATCTCGTTATAAATATCATAACAAAGCAAATTAAAATTAGATTTCTTTTGTAAAGCGCCTTTAATTTTTTCTGATTTACACGGGTACATAGTTAACACTATAAAGTTTATAATATTTAGAAGTCTACCATACGAAATATTAAACTCAAACAAAAATGATAATGCCCATCTAGCTTTTAAAGTTTAAGTCACTGATTTTAAATAAATTATTTGGGTGGCAGTGCTTCACTAATTACTTGGATTTTAGTTGACTACGTTACTCCACCGTGATAAGTTATTAATCATGCAAAAGTTAATCTTATATATAAATTTTAATTAGTTTAGACCAGATTCAATAAAGTATAATTTTATTAAATAATGCTTTCTAGATGGTATATTTAAGTTTATTTATTAGAATTGTTGTTATTAATGAATTTGTAATAAGAGAATAATGTTTTATGTTTAGTGCGCGCCAATTTCAGAATCAAGGACATTCACAAAATTTTCAGCAGAGTAAGAAAGAGTTATCAGAATATTATTTTAGTGAGAAACGTCAAATAGTATTTCCGCATAATTATAGATTTTCAGGAGATACAAGAATTATATCTTTATTATTATTGCTATATCCAGATAAGTTTAAAGTGCTGCTATATGCAAATGATTATGAAACTAAAGAACAAGTCATGAATGGCTATACAGCAACGCTTTATAGACAAGTTTTGGGTAAAGAGTTATTTGATAATGTAGTAAAACTTAGACCTAATGGAATTTTTAATAATGATGATTATATAGCACAGGAAAAAAGCTTCTTTGGAGATTGTAAAATAGAGCGAGGAGTTGTTTCTTCTACTGCTTATATGACAGATATATTGCAATTTTATCAGAGCTGTGACGAAATAGAATTATTTCTAGATGTTATCAGAAAACAGTTAAGATTAAATGGGGATTTTGTTGATAGAGAAGGTTTATTGCATGAAAATATTCTTAGTTTATTGAATGAAACCATTAAATATAAAATTCAAGATATTGCGGTAATATGGTTAAGAAGCTCGGGTTCTAGGCCTTATGGGGCGCATCCAGAAAATGATGATGATTTATCTAGTGCACTGTTTTTTTTAGAAACTTTAAGAGCTAGATATCATAACGTTATTATTACCGGTGATAAGCTTGCTGTAGATCAATTACATTCTATGTTACTAAAAGCGATTAAAGAATTTAATAAGCAACATCACGAATCAAGCTATAATTTTGGAAAAATTATTAATTTAATCGAGTTTTGGAATACAGACAACTTTGGTGTTAATTATAAAAAGCCACTTGGGCAAGTTAGATTATTTGATTTTTTACATAAAAAGTTACAATCACATGGTAGCAGGTTAGTTCATTTTGGTTTAAGAAGCGGTAACTTAGAATTTTATCCTTTAATTAAGCATTGTGTGAATTATATTATGGAAAATCCTAATTTGTCTGGATATACACGAATGATGGCAATTCAAAATTTAAATCTAAAGTATTTTAATATTATACAGTTACAAAATGAAATGTATGGCGGTGTATATGCTTTTTTGAAATCAGAAAAAGAAGGGTTTTGTGATTTTAATGAAATTATTTCTGAGCGACAAGAGAAACTAAAGAGCAGTATAGAAAATGCAGAACAAGAAATTAAAAATAAATATAATGTTCGTAATTTGGATGATATAAATATAGAAAGACAAAAACAATATATAGCGTTAAAGAAGACGAGTAAAGGCTTCCACCCAGTGCGTTCTATGAGGCTAGTTACTATTCAAAGTGAATTGATTGATGAATTAAACATAAAGTTTGAGTTTAAGACAAAATTATTTGATATTTTAGTAAAAATTTCTAAGGTTTATATAAGTCAAATGGAATTACGTAAAGATTCTTTTGATAGTAACGGTTTGTTGCCATATAGCGAGCCTTTATGTAATAATTATTTTGATGCTCATAAAGAAACTTATGAAGGCTTAGATAGAGGTGTAATTGAGTTTGTTGAAATATTGCAAAAATTAGCTATAAATCCAGACTATTCGATAGACAAATTGCTCGTTGAATTCGATACAATAGATGCCAAGTTTAAAGAAATAGAGACAAACATTGATCAGCAAATTTCTAATAATCCTTTAAAATTTGCTAGATATTTTTTTAATAAAAGAATGGAATCTTTAAGCAAATTTAATCCGGAAAGATACAAGAATTATTTTGTTGATTATAAAAGGTTCTCTTATGAAGATTCAAAATCTATATTAGATAAAGCTATATTGTCAAAGGGGACATTAAAAGAGTGGAATAATCGTAAAAAAAATATGACACCATTAAATCGCCAACATCTAAGTGTTCCTGCAGAATCTTCTTTTGCAACTTTAAATGCGCCAACTAAGGCAGCAATTGCCAGCAAGGTTCAAGAAAGAGCTTTTAAAAAATAGAAAGCTAAAAATTGCTCTTTTATAAGTAAAGAATAAAAGAGCATTCTTATTATTTTTAAGATAATTTATCTTTTAATAATTGATTAACTTTAGCAGGATTTGCCTTACCTTTAGATTCTTTCATAACTTGACCTACAAAAAAACCAAAAAGTTTATCTTTGCCTGATTTATAAGCACTCACTTGTTCAGGGTTGTTATTAATAATATTATCAATAATCGTAATAATAAAGCTGTCATCAGTAATTTGCTTTAAGCCTTTTTTCTCTATAATAGAATCAACGTTGCCTTCTTTTGACCACAAGCTCTCAAATACTGACTTTGCAATTTTTCCAGAAATAGTGTTATCTTGAATTTTAATAACCAAATTCGCAAGACTTTCTGGTTCAATCGGTGAATTAGTTATGTTTAAATTATTTTTATTTAACGCTCCTAATAATTCCCCAGTAATCCAATTTGTTGCAAGTCTATAAATATTATTTTTATCTTTTTCATTAAGATTATTTTCATTTATATAATTTTTAGTATTATTGATTACATCATCAAAATAATTTGCCAAGAATTTATTATTAACTAAAGTTACTGCATCATCATTGGTTAAATTATAATCATTTATGAATCTTGCTTTCCTAACCCAAGGAAGTTCTGGAAGATTATTTTTAACATCTTGTAAGAATTTTGGTTCTATATGTACAGGAAGTAAATCAGGATCAGGAAAATATCTATAATCATTTGCTTCTTCTTTGCTACGCATTGATCTAGTTTCATTTTTATCAGAGTCATATAATCTGGTTTCTTGCACAACTATTTGGTTATTTTCTAATAATTGTTTTTGTCTTGAAACTTCATAATTGATGGCTTTTTCAATAAATTTAAAAGAGTTCAAATTTTTAATTTCAGCTCTAGTGCCTAATTTATCTGAGCCAAGAGGTCTTAATGATACATTGGCATCACATCTAAAAGATCCTTCTTGCATATTTGCATCAGAAATTTCTATATATCTAACAAGAGAATGTAAATTTTTAAGAAAAGTTACTGCTTCTTTGGCCGATCTTAAATCAGGCTCTGTAACTATTTCTAATAACGGTATTCCTGCTCTATTTAAGTCAATGCCTGTTTTACCATGAAAATCTTCATGCAAAGATTTACCAGCATCTTCTTCAAGATGGGCTCTTGTTATACCAATTTCTCTTGAATTATTATCTTCAAATTCAATTTTCATTGTACCTTTGCCAACAATAGGTATTTCAAATTGACTAATTTGGTAGCCTTTAGGTAAATCTGGATAAAAATAATTTTTCCGTGCAAAAACTGATTTATCATTAATTTTTGCACTTATTGCTGAACCAAATTTACATGCTAAATGTACTGCTTCTTTATTTAATACAGGAAGAACTCCAGGCATTCCAAGATCAATTTCACATGCCTGAGTATTAGGCATAGCTCCAAACTTTGTTGACGCTCCAGAAAATAATTTACTTTTTGTTGCTAACTGGACATGAATTTCTAAACCAATTACTGTTTCCCATTCCATATCTTAAAAACCTCTTAAAATCATAATTTTTTACTTATTAAAATTTTCTGGCATTGCTTTATGCCAATTGGTTGCTTGTTGGTATTTATGAGCAACATTTAAAATTTTTGCCTCTTGTAAATAATTACCGATTAACTGTATACCTACAGGTAAATTATTTACAAATCCTGCAGGTATAGACATACCAGGTAGTCCTGCTAAGTTAACAGAGCTAGTATATATATCATTTAGATACATGCTAATAGGGTTATCAGCTTTTTCTCCTACTTTAAATGCTGTATTTGGTGAAGTTGGTCCTAAAATAACATCAACATCATTAAGAGCAGATTTAAAATCATCTGCTATCATTTTTCTGATTTTTTGAGCTTTTATATAGTATGCGTCATAGTATCCTGCAGATAAAACATAAGTTCCTGTTAGAATTCTTTTTTTAACTTCAGCGCCAAATCCTTCAGAACGTGATCTTTTGTATAAATCTCCCAAATCTTTAGGATTTTCACATCGATAGCCATATCTAACTCCATCAAATCTTGCTAAGTTTGATGAACATTCAGCTGGAGCTACTATATAGTATACTGGAATTGCATGTTTAGTATTGGGTAAAGATATTTCTTTAAACGTTGCGCCTAGTTTTTTTAGCTCGTTTATTGCATTGTCAATTATAGCTCTAATGTTTGAATCTAAATTATCGGATAGGAATTCTTTGGGTAAGCCTATTTTTAAATTATTTAAAGGCTTTTCTAAATCTTTACAAAAATCAGGGGTGTCTATATTTAAACTCGTTGAATCTTTTGGATCATGACCTGCCATAGTATTTAATAAGATAGCGCAGTCTTGTGCACTATTTGCAAAAATTCCAGCTTGATCAAGACTTGATGCAAAAGCAATCATGCCATATCTTGATACTCTACCGTAAGTAGGCTTTATTCCAGTTATACCGCATAATGCCGCAGGTTGTCTGACTGAGCCACCTGTATCTGTGCCAGTTGCTATTGGTGCTATTCTTGCTGCAACTGCTGCTGCAGAGCCGCCAGATGAACCACCTGGAACTCGTTCTAAATCCCAAGGATTATAACATGCCCCATAGAAACTATTTTCATTAGATGAGCCCATAGCAAACTCATCCATGTTCGTTTTTCCAAGCATTACACTTCCGGCATTGTTAAGCTTGTCGATAATAGTTGCATTATATGGTGAAATAAAATTATCTAGCATTTTTGATGCGCAAGAAGTTTTTATGCCCTTAGTGCAAAAAATATCTTTTTGAGCTATTGGTATACCAAGTAGCGGATTGTTATTAGTGTTATTAGAGTTAGATGCCAATAATTTATCGGCATGTTTTGCTTGCGTTAATGCTAGTTCTGCGGTAACTGTGATAAAAGAGTTTAACTTATCGTCATAACGTTTTATTCTATCTAAAAAGTATGTTGTTAGCTCTGTGCTAGAAAATTCCTTATTTTTTAAAGATGTTGCTAATTCTTTAATCGATTTATTTAACATATAATACCTACTGTTTTTAAATATTTTAATAAATTAACTGACGAAGCTATTCGATTACTGTTGGAACTATATATAAACCTGCTTCTATATCAGGAGCAATGAGTTGTAACTCGGATTTATTTGCCGATTCTGTTATTTCATCTGGTCTTTGCATTTGAAAAGTATTTTCAATTGGGTGTGCCATTGGCGTAATATTATCTGTGTTAACATGTTGTAACTCATCAAAAATAGACAATGATTCATTTAATTTTATTTTTAAATTATCTGTTTCTGCTTTATCGGATAGCTCTAATTTAGCCAAATTAGCTATTTTCATAATTTCTTGATCAGTTATAGACATATTTTTCCTGCTTATAAACTTTATAAATTTGATTATTTACTTTATTGTTAGCTCTTAAATTGTATATAATATATCTTATATTTAAATATACAGATTGTACTATAATACAGAAAGAAATTTAATTAAAAAAGTTTAAAATCAAAATAAATTGGGTGAGTAGAATGTTTCGTAAGCTAAGGGGCCTTTTTTCTAATGATGTATCAATTGATCTTGGAACAGCGAATACTTTAATATATGTCCGCGGTAAAGGAATCGTATTAAATGAGCCTTCTGTAGTAGCTATTAGACATGATTCATCTGGTGGCAGTAAAGTTGCTGCAGTTGGAATTGAAGCTAAAAGAATGTTAGGTCGGACGCCAGGTAATATTACTGCCATTAGACCATTAAAAGATGGAGTAATTGCTGATTTCCATGTGACAGAAAAAATGTTACAGCATTTTATTCATAAAGTTCATGAGACTAAATTATTAAGACCAAGCCCAAGGGTTTTAATTTGTGTTCCTTGTGGCTCAACTCAAGTGGAAAGACGAGCTATCAGAGAGTCTGCTTTTGGTGCAGGAGCAAGAGAAGTTTATTTAATTGATGAGCCAATGTCTGCAGCAGTTGGAGCTGGGCTTCCTGTTGATGAAGCAACAGGATCAATGGTTGTTGATATCGGGGGCGGTACTACAGAGGTTGCTATCATTTCTTTAAATGGCATAGTATATTCTGCATCTGTTAGAATAGGCGGTGATAAATTTGATGAATCAATTATTAATTATGTTCGCAGGCATTATGGCGCTTTAATTGGTGAAGCAACCGCAGAAAGGATAAAGCATGAAATAGGTTGCGCTTATCCAGGAGCAGAAGTTAAAGAGATAGATATTAGAGGGCGTAAATTAGCTGAGGGAGTTCCTCGTAGTTTTACCATGAATAGCAATGAAATTCTTGAGGCTTTACAAGAGCCTTTATCTGGAATAGTTGGCGCTGTAAGAGCAGCATTAGAGCAAGCTCCACCAGAACTTGCATCAGATATAGCTGAGCAAGGTATGGTTTTAACAGGAGGAGGAGCTTTACTTAAAGATTTAGACAGACTTCTTATGGAGGAAACAGGACTTCCAGTTATTGTTGCAGAAGATCCATTGACATGTGTTGCAAGAGGCGGTGGTCGAGTTTTAGAAATAATGGATCAAAAGTTAGAAGGGTTATTTTCGTCAGAATAATTCTCAGCAATAAGCTAGTATCTAGGAGTATGTTATTAATAAATTATTAATTAATATAAAATTTTTCGTATTGATACTTATATGTATTATTACGATTACCCTAGATACTAAGTATGATTCTTTAAGTTATAAAAAGAACGTTTCATCGATAGTTGTAATGCCTTTTTACTATGTTGCTATTGCTCCTAAATTATATTTTACCAAGATACAGACTTATTTCCTTTCTCAACAAGAATTATTAACACAGCTAAATAATATTAAAGCTGAAAATATATTGCTGCAAACTAAACAGCTTAAATATAATACTGTGAAGTTAGAAAATAAAAGATTAAAAGAACTATTAAATTCTTCAAAATATTTAGATGAAAAATTTTTGGTATCAGAAATTCTAGATATCTCCATTGATCCTTTGGGTAAAAAATTTATTATAAATAAAGGCAGTAATGATGGAGTTTATGTTGGTCAATCAGTTGTTTCATCTAAAGGCGTTGTTGGACAAATTATAGAAGTAAATAAATTTACAAGTGTCGTTATTTTAATAACAGATGCCGATCATGCTATTCCGCTAGAAAATCAACGAACAGGCATGAGAACATTAGCAATTGGACTTGGGGCATCGCAAAATCTAGAGTTATTAAATGTTATTAAAGATGCTGATATAAAAGAAGGAGATATTTTAATATCATCAGGACTGGGTGAAAGGTTTCCAGAAGGGTACCCCGTTGGTGAGGTGTTATCTATTGTATATCAGAATAAAAAAGCAACTTTGCAAGTATTTCTAAAACCAATCGTAGATTTTAATACTTTAAAAGAAGTGCTGTTAGTTTGGAATGTAAAAGAAGATTTAAAAAACAGTTTTGTGAATGACAATAAAAACAAAGCTGAAAATAAATCAAAAGGGTAATGTGCAATAAATGAGTATTTATACAAGCAGCATAAACAGGCAAAGAGCATTTAAAACAAATAGAGTTATTTTAAGTTTTGTATTAGCTATTATTTTAAGCCTAATATCTTCGAATAATATGGTGTTTTATAACCCTTTGTGGATTGTTTTATTTTTAATTTATTGGCATATTAGAATAGATATTAAAGAGTCATATAATAATTTATATTATGCTTTTATTTTAGGTATAATCTGTGATTTAATTTTTTCTAAGGCTATTGGAATTTCAGCTATAAGTTATTTAATTATAAGTTATATTTTATCTACGCTAAAACCAAAAATTTACTTTTATACTTTATTACAAATAACTGTTATGGTTTTCATGTTGTTATTAATAAATCAAACAGTTTTTTTATTGTATAGTTTGTATTTCGGGGTTATAAATAATTTCACAAAAGTTATATTCTTTGCACCTATCGTTACTAGTTTATTAGTTTGGCCCATTGTATGTATTATTCTCGATCGTTTCTTTTTAAAATCAAAATAGTAGTATAAACATAAAATGCAAAGAAAAATAAAAAAAGGTATTAAATTTTTATACTTCTCAATATCATTACTTATAATTGCAACCTGTTTGTTATATTTACTTTTGATATTTGTTTTAGAATATTTATCTTATCACCCAGAGTATGTTGAAGATTTTGTACATAACAATATTAATGTTACAAAAATTAAGCAAATTAAACTAAAAAGACGAGCTCATTCTTTAAATATTAACATTTATGATTTAAATTTAGATAAAAAAATACACGTTCCAAAAATTGAATTTAAATTAAATCTTGTGAAGAGTATATTTTTTCAAGAGTTAGTTTTTGACAGCATGAGTATTTCTCAAGCAAAAATAAATTTAAATGAATCTAGTAGTGTAGTGAATTTATTTCAACTACCAAAAATTATTGATTCTAACAACAAAGAGAATTTAGATAAGATATTAAGTAATGATAATTTGAATCTTTACTTAAACAAAGGGGCACAATTATTACGTCAAAATATAAAAAAATATAAATTCATTAGAAATATATCAATTTCTGATACAGAGTTTTTAATTGATTCTTATAAAATACATTTTAATAATATAAAAATAAGAACATATTTGCATAAAGGGTATTATAATTTCAAGCTACGCTCATGGGCACATATATTGCATGATAATATTAAAAATAATCATGTGATTATAGCTGCTAATTTTAGAACATCAAAACATGATTCTAAGGTTTTTACAGGTACTGCTTTTGGCCATGTTAAACATTTAAATATGTCTAATTTAGAAATATTTGATAATAAATATACAGGTAAAATAACATCAGCAAGTAGTTTGCTAGAGATAAAGCATAATCAATTGAAAAAAATTAAACTTGATTTAGATGTTGATAATTTAAATAATCTGAAATATAAGATAAGTAACTTTAAGCTCTATTCAGTATATTTACCAAAAAAAGAATTAATATTTAAAAAAGTTGATTTAGATATACAAAATAAATTGACTGGTGATTTTTATTATATTAATAAAGCAAATGTTAAATTAAATTTTGAAAATAATGAAAATAAATTAAATAAAAAATTTTCAGATGATTTAATATCAAGTGATTATTTAGTAAAGATAAAAGGCATTAAATTTTTTAAAAAAAACACATTTAAAAAACCTTTAGATTTTAACAAAATTTTAGTTCATTTTAATACTTTTGACAGCAGTGATTTAAATCAAATTAATCTCAATTTTTCTAAATTTTCAGGAAGTTATGATAATTTCAGTTTTAATTTAAAAGGTGCTGTATTTTTACCATATAAAGAATTAAAAAATAATGTCTTCTTTGATAAAATCATTGATTATAAAAAGAGCTCTTTTTCTTTATTAACTAATTTAAAGCAATTACCAGCAGCAGAAATTATTAATTATTTGCCTATATATAAATTAGATAAAGATATTGTTAAGTGGGTGAATGATTCTTTTTTATCTGGAAATATTAGTAACATTGATATTATATTCAGAGGTGGTTTTAATAATGATTTCCCATATGATTTTAAAGAAGATAAAAGTTCAAAAGGTCAATTTATTGCAAATATAACTTTAGATAAGTTTAAACTTGAATATATAAAAGATTGGCCGGTAATTGATAAATTATCAGGTCAAATTGTATTTAATACAAGAGATATGGACTTCGTTATTGAAAAAGGTTCTATTTATTCTAGTTCTATTGAAAATAGTATCGGGCATATTAAGAATATTCGTAAAAATTATCCTAATATCTTACATATAGATGGAATAATTAAAGGCCCATCTCAAAATATTATTAAATATTTACAAAATATTGACTGTAAAGAATGCAGTAAAGATTTTTTAGATAATTCTTCTTTTTCAGGGGATTCTTTACTTAAGTTATCTATAAAAGAAACTCTTGGCACTAAAATACCGACTGAAATTTCAGGAAAAGTATCTTTACAAAATGCAGCCTTACAATTAAAACACAAAACCAAAGATAGTTTGTTTGTGAACCATATTTTTGGAGATATTAATTTTAATAATGATATTTTGAGTAGCAATTCCATTAAGCTTTCTTGGCTTGATAATGTTTTTGATGTGAAATTTAATGTTAAAGAAGATAAGCTTAATAATTATATGGGTGATATTCAATATTCTAGTTTATTGAGTAAAAATTTTTTTGAGCAAATTATCAACCTTTATGGTCAACCAGAATCCAAATTTTTAAATAATTATTTTAAAAGTATGCAAGGAAGTAGTTTATTTAAAGGGAATGTAGATTTTATATTACAACAAGATAAAATAACTAGTTTAAAATTTGGTCTTAGTTCAGATTTAAAGGGTATAGCATCAAGTATAAAGTATCCATTTGAAAAAAAATCTCAAGATACTAAAAAATTTAATATTACATTAAATACGAATAATTTGAAAAGTTTTAATCAAGTCAAAGTTGGGCAGAGTAATTTTAAAATTAATTATGGTAATATCAAAATATTTTTAAATGAAAACTCTTTATCAAAAGATGTTTATGGTAAAGTTATTTTAAGTGATTTTTCATTGCATGATATAGTAAATTTACATAAATTTATTACCGAGAATATAAATAATAATAAACAAATTAATAAAAATTACTTTATTAAAGTTTATATAAATAATGGAACTTATAATAAAGATTTTAAATTAGTAGGTACTATTGTTAAAAAAATTATTAAAAATAATGTTGAATTATCTTTTAATCTAGATAGTTTAGAGTTTTTTGATACGGCAGAGAAGTTATATTCATCAATACAAGAAATTATTAATATATCTAATATTGAAAAACATCATTCTAAAGAGATATCTAATAATAATATTGATTTAAATTTTAAAATAATAATCAAAAAATTATATTTAAACAATTATTTGCTAGGATCTTTAGTAGGAGATATGAGTAAAAATAATGCTAACTTTAAGTTAAATGGTAAGAATGTTGACTTTGAGGTTAGAAAAAAATCTAATAGCTTATCAGGCGGTATTTCTTTTGATAATTTAGGTAAGTTATTAAGTAGTTTAAATATTGAGCAATATATTAATAAAGCTAGAGGATATTTAAGTTTTAACTTAGATAATATTGATAGCGATGACCCAAAAGGTAGTTTTTTTATATTGTTAAAAGATGGTGAAATTAAAAAAGTTGATCCAGGTATTGGGCGATTATTAGGAGCATTTAGTTTTAGTTCATTGCAACGTAAGATAAAATTAGATTTTAGCGATATAACCGATAGAAGTTATGCTTTTGATCAAGTGATTGGAAATTTTACTTTAGATAATCATAAAATTTTAGCTAAAGATGTGAAAATATCTGGGCCATCTGCAGATATAGAATTGTCAGGAGATCTTAATATAAGAAAAAATTATTATACTTTATTGGCAGATGTTACCCCTAAAATATCAGGAGGGGTACCTGTTGCTGCTGCTATAGTATCAGGAAATCCTGCTGTTGGTATTATTGTCTGGGCAGTAGATAAACTTTTACAATCACCATTTGATAAAATGAGTAGAAGTAGATATGTTATAACAGGAACAAGCAGTAATCCTGAGATTAATAAAATTAAAATAGGATAATTTGAGATAAGTTATATTATGAAAAATAAAGAATTAGTTTATGCAAAAGATTTAATTTTAGAGCCGGCAGGGTTGAACGTAAACCATATAGAGACTATTTTAGGTAAAGCTTTAATTCCAGGAGTGGATTTTGCTGATTTGTATTTTGAACAAGTTTATGCAGAAAGTTTATCGCTTGAAGATGGAAAAGTAAAAGATGCCGGTTACAGCGTTGATAAAGGTGTTGGGTTAAGAGTGATAAGTGGCGAGAAAACAGGTTATGCTTATTCTGATGATATAGCGCTTAAGTCACTAGAAAATTCTGTGTTAGCTGCAAAAAATATTGTTAATCATGGTCAAAATAAACAAATTAAATTAGAATCTCTTGCTAAAGAAAAAAATAATTTAATTTCTCATGACTTATACACTTCACTGAATCCTTTAGAAAGTATATCTATTGAAGATAAAAAAGCATTATTAGAATCTGTAGATAAAGAAGCCAGAAAATTTGATACTAAAATAAAAAAAGTAGAAGTAAGTTTATCTGGATCTTATAAGGTTGTGTTGATTGCTAATAGTCTTGGATTGCTTATTCCAGATATTAGGCCATTAGTAAGATTAAATGTTTCAGTAATTGCAGAAGATAATAATGGTCGAAAAGAATCAGGATCATCAGGAGGCGGAGGCCGTTTTGGTTATATGGAGTTTACTAAAGATAATTGGCATTTAGATCAGGCAAAAGAAGCTGCTCGTATAGCGTTATTGAATTTAGAATCAAAGTCTGCTCCTGCAGGAATGATGCCTGTTGCATTAGGTTCAGGGTGGCCAGGAGTTTTATTACATGAGGCTGTAGGGCATGGATTAGAAGGTGACTTTAATCGTAAAAAAAGCTCAGCTTTTCATGACAAATTAGGCGAGCAAGTCGCATCTAGTTTATGTACAGTTGTAGATAACGGTACTCTTGAGTCTAAAAGAGGCTCATTAAATATAGATGATGAGGGAGTTCCTACTCAAAATACTGTGTTAATAGAAAAAGGCATTCTAAAAGGTTATATGCAAGATAGATTGAATGCTAAGCTTATGAATACTGTTTCAACAGGTAATGGAAGGCGTGAGTCTTTTGCTCATATACCAATGCCTAGAATGACTAATACTTATATGTTGCCAGGTAATCATAATAAAGAAGAAATTATTAGCTCAATAAAAAAAGGATTATATGCTGTAAGTTTTAATGGAGGTCAAGTTGATATCACATCAGGACAATTTGTGTTTGTTGCAAGTGAAGCATATTTTGTTGAAGATGGTAAGATCAAATATCCTGTAAAAGGGGCAACATTAATTGGTAATGGCCCAGAGGTTTTAAAAAAAGTATCAATGGTTGGTAATGATTTAAGACTAGATCCAGGTATAGGAACATGCGGTAAAGATGGTCAGTCTGTTCCAGTATGCGTAGGTCAACCAACAATTAAAATCGATGAACTAACTGTTGGAGGAACTCAAAGTGAGTAATAATTTAGTTTATAAAACTCAGTGTGACGTTAAAGCTGAACTAGACAATTATAAGCAGCTAGTTGAAGATGTTTTAAGTATGGCTAAAAAGAAAGGAGCTAGTGCCGCTGAAGTTGAAGCTTCTTTAAGTGAGGGAGTTTCTATAGAAGTTAGAAATAATGATATTGATAAGTTAGAATTTAACAAAGATAAAGGTATAGGTATTACGGTATATTTAGGTAAGGCCAGTGCGTCTGTATCTTCATCAGATACAACCCTAAAAGCCTTAGAGGATACTGTTGATAAGGCTATAGCTATAGCTAAAGTAATAGAAGAAGATCAGTATTCAGGTATTGCTGAAAAAGAATTACTTGCTTTTGATTATCCTGATTTAGATTTATATCATCCTTGGGATATTAGTATTGATGGCCTTATTGATATAGCAAAAGAATGTGAGCAAAAGGCTTTTTCTTTAGATAAAAGAATTGTAAATTCAGAAGGAAGTTTTATTAATACTTATTCTGGAATTGATTTATACGGTAATACAAATAATTTTATAGGTAGTTTTGCTGAAAGCAGGCACTCTTATGGATGCTCTTTAATTGCAAAGCAAGATCAAGAAATGCATACTGACTATTGGAATACTGTTGCAAGAGTTCCTACAAATTTAAAATCTATCAATGAAATAGCACAAATAGCAGTTCAAAGAACTGTATCAAAGCTTGGCACAAAAAAAATAAAAACTGAAAGGTTACCTGTAATTTTTAATTTTAGTGCAGCAAAAACGCTAATAGCAAGTTTTTTAGGTGCAATTAGCGGCGGAGCTTTATATAGAGGAGCTTCTTTTTTATTGGATAGCATAGGCCATAAAGTTTTTTCTGATAGCATAACTTTACTAGAAAAGCCTTATTTATTGCAAGGAATAGGAAGTTCAGCTTATGACGGGGATGGTGTAAAAACTCAAGAAAGAGCTTTAGTTGATAAAGGTATTTTACAAGGATATTTATTAAGCTGTTATAGCGCTAGACGTTTGGGTTTAAAAAGCACAGGTAATAGCGGCGGAGTACATAATTTGCATATAAAGTTACCAGAACAAGCGCAATCATTTGATGATATGGTTAAGAGTCTTAAAAAAGGCATTATTATTACTGATTTGATGGGACAAGGCATAAATACGATTACAGGAGATTACTCTCAAGGCGCATCTGGTTTTATGGTTGAAAATGGTGAAATAACACACCCTGTAAGAGAAATAACAGTTGCTAGTAATTTGAAAGATATGTTTACGAATATAACATCAGTTGGCAGTGATATTGATACCAGAGGCAACATACAAGTAGGTAGTTTATTGGTAGATAATATGATGGTAGCAAGTAGTTAATTATTAATATCAAGCCGAATTAATTTGAACCATCACCTAGTGATGGTTCATTAGTATAATTATAATTTATTGGAATGAGTATAAAATTAAATGGATCTTATTAAAAAATATAATAATGTAGTTTTATTTTTTTTAGATATTGCTCTTACAGTGATATGCGCAAGTGTTGTTTATTTGATTTTGCATCATGATATAGCTAAAGAATCTTTACAGCTTTGGGTTATATCTATGATTTTGTTTTGGCAGGTAACACGAGAGCCTGAAAAAATTTTTATACAAGGCTATAGGCATATCATAAGATTGTTATTTTTTGCTGTTTCAGCAACCGTTATTTATTTATTTATCTTTAGAATCAGTTATTCTTTACGAGCTTTAGTTTCGGTCTCTTTTTTATGGATGATATTTGCATCCTTAGGAAGATTTTTATTAATCAAATATCTTCCTAATAGAATTATTGCAGGAGATAAAGATATTATTGATAAATTAATGGATGATGAAAAGATAAAAAATAATAAACTATTTTCTGTTTTAACTTTAACTGATTTATCGAAGTTAGATTTTAAAGATTTTGATTATGTTATTTTTGATCCACAACATGATTATGATGAAAAATGGCGAAATTTTTTTGTTCATGCCAAAGTTGCTGGAATTCCTGTATATGCTATTTATGAAATAGAAGAAGTTATTCAAGGAAAAGTTAGCGTTGAGTTATTAAAACAAAATTGGATTGCAAATAACTTTGTTTTAAATAAATTATATTTAAATATTAAAAGATTTTTAGATATATTATTTTGTCTTATAACAGCTGTTATTACTATACCTGTTATGTTAATTATTGCTTTAATTATTAGAGTTAATATGGGAAAAAAAGTTGTTTTTTCTCAACAAAGAATAGGTTTTGGTGGCGATCTTTTTTGGATTTATAAATTTAGAACCATGGTGTTAGATTATAATGATAGTGAAAAAAAAGAAACTCAAGGAGAAGATGATCCACGCATAACTAAATTAGGTAAATTTTTAAGAAAAACAAGATTAGATGAATTGCCGCAATTATATAATATATTAAAAGGCAATATGAGCTTAATTGGTCCAAGACCAGAATGGGAAGCAACAGCAAACAAATTTGCTGAAGAAATTCCACTTTATTATTTAAGAAACATGTTAAGACCAGGCGTTACCGGTTGGGCTCAAGTAAATCAAGGTCATACAACAGGTGTCAAAGGTAATTATGAAAAACTTAGGTATGACATTTATTATATAAAAAATTGTTCGATATGGATTGATTTGAAAATTTTATTAAGGACTATATATATTGTTATATCTGGGCATGGTGCTGTTTAAAATAGTGATCTATTATTCTTATATAATAATTAATTTAAATAAGTCAATTATTTAAGATATGGCTTTTCTTACTTGTAGTTGAGGGTTATGTACGAAACTAGTTCTAAAGACACGCAATCAATTTGAATTAAACAAAATCCCTATATATACTAAATAGATATATTTTAATGTAAAGGATTACTAACAATGTATCTTAAAAAACTTATTCCTATATCTTTATTAATAGCATCTGCAAGCTCATTTGTAGGCGCATCAGATAATATGTTATATAAAACTAAAAATGATTTAACAGAGCAGAGCTCTAATTATGTTTTAGGTTTAAATTTAGGTTATTCATATTTTTCAAAAAAAGATTTAAATATTTATTATGATAGGGCTGTTGATAATGGACCAGATGAAATAGCAATAGATAAAAGATATAAAAATCCAACTGTTGGAGCTTTGTTTGGAATTAATACTCCAGTTGAAAAATACAGTTATATCAGCTCAGTTTTTTACGGTGTAAAAGCTGTTTATTTTGAAGGCACTTCAAAAGGTGAAATGATTCCGTTAAAAGATAAAGATTTCAAATGTGATGATTCAAAAGCAAAATTACCATTAAAAAGCTTAAATGTATTATTAAATAGTAAATTATATTTTAATTATGCTAAAAAAGGTATAACACCTTTTGCTGAAATAGGTATTGGTGCTAACTTTTATGAATTAGGTTTAAAAGTGACCGGTGATGTCGATCAGTTTAATACAAAATTAAAAGCTAATAAAAAGACTGCTTTTGCATATAATGCAGGTCTTGGATTAGATAAAGAGTTTAATAATAACTGGCATGGAAGTGTTGCTTATAATTATTATGGCTCAGAAGATTTAAAGACTAAAAAAACAGCATCTTATGGTTTAAATTTAGCAAAAGCTGTTAAACCAAAATATGAAAATAGTAATATAAGCATAGAAATCCAAAAGCATTTTAATATATAAATTATAAGAAAAGATATTACAAGGAAAGATAATGAAATTTAAAACTAATTTAAAATTATTAACGGCAGGAGTAATCTTTAGCTCCTTTACTTTTGCTGGTAATCAAGAGGTTGATATAGAAGATAGAGCTTGTTTAGATAAAGGGGCGTGCCCTAAGATATTAGAGATTGCTAAAGTAGGAAGTCTTAAAGCAAACAAGGTATCTTCAAAGAGCTTGAATAAAAATATTATAAGTACTAATACCATATCCATAACCAATAAATCCAAAAAAGGTGTTACAACGATAATAGCGGCGAGTTTTCAAGGCAAAAAAACATCTTGTGGTCAGTTTAGTTTGGCTGGAAACGGAGCCTGTAAATAATTCTGTGTAAACTACTTATTTACTACACGGGGAATCTGCCT
>CAXBNV010000002.1:0-145046 GCA_963977185.1 uncultured Gammaproteobacteria bacterium
AATGTAAGAGCTAAACCAAAATCGTATCCTGATTTTATTATATCTTTTAAATTATCTTTTAATGCAATTAATACTACAGTTCTTTGAGCGTCACTAAGATATTGAAGAGCATTACCAAAACCTTGTCCTGATTTTATTATATCTTTTAAATTATCTTTTAATGCAGTTAATACTGCAGTTCTTTGAGCGTCATTAAGATATTCAAGGGCGTCACCAAAGTCTTCTCCTGATTTTATTATATCTTTTAAATTATCTTTTAATGCAGCGCATACTGTAGTTATTTTAGCTTGATTAAGATATTGAAGAACATTACCAAAATCTTGTCCTGATTTTATTATATCTTTTAAATTATTTTTTAATGCAGCGCATACTGTAGTTATTTGAGTCTCATTAAGAAATGTAAGAGCTAAACCAAAATCGTATCCTGATTTTATTATATCTTTTAAATTATTTTTTAATGCTTCAAGTATAATCTTTGTCTTTGCATTATTTGATGCAAAATTAATAACTATCCCTAATGTTTGAGCAGAATCAAAAAAATCTGTTATACGACCTTTCTTTGAAATCACTTTAAGTAAAGCTCTTAAATTATCTTCTGAGCAATCCAAAACGAAATAAATTAAATTTTCAATATTATTTTTAATTGGACCTATAAATTGCTCAAAATTTTCATCTTTTTCACATAAACTTGAAATTTCATCTGTAGTTAAACCTTTAACAATATCAACTAATTCATTTAAATTTTGAATTTTAAAATCAACGTTAAATTCCTCTAGTAACTTAACGGATATATCTAGGGAATCTTTGCCTTGGTAACCATCAGATTCCTGTAATTTATTTCTCAAAGCATCTTTAGCTATTTTAAGGTTAGATTCCAGCTCTTCTATAAGGTTTTGTTTAAATATATCTGATATGTTTATTTTTCTAAGTAACTGCTTTTGATCTTCACTTGACATTAGCTTTTCTAATGCTGCTCTTCTGTTAGCTATACATGTCTCTATATTTTCTGTTGCATTCTTATTTTTTGATGGATCACTTGATAAACTTAATAGTTTGTCAATTTCACTTTTTAGCTCTGTTGGAATCTTCTTTTTTTCTTCATCTTCTAATGAAGCATTTCCTTGAGCTATAATTACTTTTAATATTTCTTCTTTATAATCTTTTGCTTGTTCAACAGAAAGTATATTTTTATCCTTACTGTCTTTAGAAAAAAAAGCCTCAATAGTTTCTTGTTTAATAATACCTTGTTTTGCGTCGGCATCTTTTGATTTCACTGCATAGGTAAGTTTTTTTGCAGGATTATCATTAAGTTTTATATATATAAATCTTTCTTGAAATACCTGATCATCTTTCCACTGTCTTAACTGATAGCCTAATGAATCATAATACTCTTTAAAAGCTATAATAGCAGGATAAGCTCCTTTTCCTGCGTTATCTCCCCTACCTGCACCACTATAAGCGTCATTAAATTTTAATTGATTACAAAGCCACTCTAAGTTATCTAAAAAATTATTTTTTTCATCTTTTGCGCTACGAAGTTTCTCTTCAGCATTATGCACCGACAAGGTTTCATCTGAATGTGATCTTATTCGTTGATTTGTGAATTCTATAGTTTCCTTCTTAGATGTTTCATTAGAAGCGGCATAGATAGCATGAACAGCATCCATATCATAAGGTCTTAAATCTTCATCTTCTAAAATAACTGAAACAGGAACTAAAGAACTAAAGTCTTCGTTCAACACAAAAGTTTTTAAAATAACTTCAAGTGGTGTGTCAGGAAGATAGTAGTCTTTTTTTTCATAAAGATTCTCTTCATCTATATTATCTTGCTTATTATGATAAAGCTTTTCTTGCTCTAACTTATCCTCTAACTTCTCTTTTAAACTGTTATATCTTTCTATTTTTTCTTTTATTTTAATCTTATCATAAAGATCTTTTTCAATTTTCGAAATTTTACTGTCATCAAAAACTCCAGTAGCTTTAGCTTTAGCTTCAACCCTTAATCTAGATTGCTCCCATTGATATACCTCATCACTCTCTTTTTCTGAAAATTCAGGAAGTTGAGCATTAGCATACTCAGTCTTAAGCTGTAAAAGCTCTTGCTCCTCTTCCTTATTGAATTTTAATAATTCAATAGCTTTTAAGCTACGGTAATCAGAGCGCATTGATTCTAGCTCAATTCCAGGCATTAAAAACTGTAATGGCACAAAAGGTAATGACTCTGTATCAAGCTTACTGTTCTTAAATTCACAAATTAACTCTGAAGCTTTGCATAAAACTTTTGTTACTTCAGTATTATTTATTGAGGTATAACTTAATAATGAACCTTTAGTTGACTCCCAATTTTTTTCTAAAAAAGTCTCTAATTTAGAATACTTCTGTTCATCACTATCTTTAGACTCTAGAATTTTTTTAAGCGATTGTTTTACTGATGCTTGATAATTTATGATTAAATCATTTTTTAATTTAAATATATTATATCTACCTGAATCTGGTGTCTTTTCAACTTCATTTAATAGCTCTGCTAATGTCATATGTACTACCTTAAAAACGCAATAATATCTATTTGGTATTAAAATATTCAAACTAAATATAAAATTAAGATTTAACTATATTTACTTGATTTGAACTTTAGACATTTGTATATCGGGAAAGTTTCTTGTTAGCCAGAATATGTGAATGTTAAATTTTAACTAAGATATTTACATTAGTGTAAAAATATAAGCCTAAGATTTAAGATTTAAGCTTTATCTTTTTGTTCACCTAAGGCTTCAATTAACTCCATCTCCATTTGACTAAGATTACATGAACTTTGAATTTCGTCAGAATTAGCACCAATCTTTTTTAACTGTTTGGCTTGCTTGTAAAATTTTTGATCATTTTGTAAACTCTGATTATTAATTTGATTTTTTGATATATTTTGAGCTAAATTAGCGTAATGAAATTCTAGCATTTTAGATCTATGATTTAAGCTAAAATTTCCACTTAATAAAAGATCTAGATTAATCTCTTGTGCTTTAATTTTTCTTTGAAGATTTTCGATTTTATTATATATTCTATAAACGACATATATAACCAGCGAAAAAAAGAATATATTAGTAATTGTGAAAATTATAAATAAAATGTCCATTTTTTAATCCATTTGTTAAATATTTTATTCTGTCCACTCCTGCATTCTAGCCTTTAATCTTAATATTGCTTGACTATGCAATTGACATACTCTAGATTCTGATACATTTAAAACTTGGCCTATTTCTTTTAAATTCAATTCTTTGTCATAATAAAGCTCTAATAAAATTCTCTCTCTTTCTGGAAGAGCTGAGATCTTTAATGCTAAATCTTTTTTAAATTCTTGTTTTTCAGTCTCAGAAAAAGGTTCGGCTTTACTATCTTTTAATTTGTCTGAAATATACTCACCTGAAATTCCTAATTCATCAATACTAAATAATTTAGTGCCATTAGAACTTATTAGTATTTTATGGTACTCAGATAAAGAAATATTTAAAAGCTTACAAATGTCATTATCTTTTGCATCTTTTCCTGTGTCATTCTCTATGGTTTTTACAGCTTCTGACACTGTTCTTGCATTCTTATAAACAGACCTTGGAATCCAATCTTCTTTCCGTAGTTCATCTATAATAGTTCCTCTTATCCTTATACTGGCATATGTTGAAAATTTCGCTCCTTTATCAGGATTATAGTTTTTTGCAGCCTCCATAAGACCAATCATTCCTGTTTGGATCAAATCATCTACTTGAATAGTAGCAGGAAGTCTTAACATCATATGATACGCTATTTGTTTAACCATACCACCATATTTTTCAATAACGTCTTCTACTTTTTCACATTCAATTTCTGTATACATATTTTAATATATTTTCTAGTTACAAAAAAATTAATAGCCGTTATAAGTTATTTTAAATAAATTTAAACCTATATATTATTAATATTAGCAAATAATAATAAAATATACCTTACTAATCTGCTATTTTATTGTAAGATGTATTATTTAAAAACAATAAAGTCTCTATTAGATGGTTTTGAGATATTTCATGCAAACTTTGAGGAATTTTAACACCATCTGAATAATAACTTAAATTAATATCATGTTGAATTAAATCAGAAAGAATAAAACCAAGATCAGTTACAGAATCAAACATTGTTAAAATTGCTGATTTTATATCTAATACTTTAAACTTTTGAATAAGGTTTTTATAAACTTTATTTTGATATATTACCGGTATTACTAAATGATTATCTACTATATTTTCATTTAATCCCATTTTAATAGCAAACTCGGAAAAATTTACTGACCTATTATTGTCTGTAGTTTCATTTAATGAAAATCCAGGGGTGTCTAATAAAATGATTTTCCCTCTATTTAACTCATAGATTTTGAATAAATCTTGTTTATTATTTACAAAGTAATTATCAATTTCTAAAATATTTGCCATTTTTACAATGCCATCACCACCACCTACTTTTTGTGTATCAGATGACAGTATTACTATATCTTTATTACCTTTAGATAAAACTGTATAAGCTGCAAGCTTACATATTAAGGTTGTTTTACCAACTCCATTAGTCCCAACAAAAGATATTATTTTATTTTTTTGTAAAATACTTTCTTTTTTTACTTTGATACTATTTTTTAATTCAAAGATTAAGTCTTTATATACTTTTGTTAAATCTATTTTGGTAATATCACTATTAAGACCTTGATTTTTTAAGTTATTATATATTTTTTCTATTACTATATCAGATAAAGACAACTCTTTGCCGTATTGGTATATAGAAGCCTTAACAGGATCTTTTTTATATTTCTCAGATAAAAGTTGATGTCCTAATAACTGCTTAAAACTTTTAATTTCTGCATGCATTTTTTTAAGCAAAGGATCATTTTCAGATTTAGAACTAATATTTTGATTTTCTAATATCAATTTTTCTATATTTGTATCTGGTATTGCATTTAACGGAATGCTATCTAAAGTTTTACTATTAACTTCTGAGTTTTTATTTTCTTTAGCTGCAATGATTTCTATATTATTATTAACTTTTTTATTTGATAAAATAATAGCCTCATCTCCAAAACAGTCTCTAACTTTTTGAATTGCACTTTTAGCATCTTTAGCTATAAATTTTTTCACATCCATATGATTTTCCCATGTAATAAATTATTTATATAAATAATTTACAATCTTTTTTAAGCTAATTCTTCCATATTATCACAAAGCTTTAAAACTACTTCTACATCAATCTCATTTGGTATTTCTTTATATGACATAATATATATTAGCTCATTAAAACTACTTAATTTTTTAGCCAAAATATACCTAATATCATTAGGCACTAATAAAATAACTGGCATCTTTTGTTCATTTGTAATAAGAAACGTATTAATTTGCTTCTTAATATAATTTATAGTCCCCTTAAACTTATTATAGTCATCTTTTAAATAATTAGCTTTTTGTATTATTTGTTTATCTAATATAATCGCATAAATTTTTTTATGCTCTGAATTAGTAAAATTATATATACATTGTAAAATATATTTTGATAACGCTATTCTTACATTCTCAAATAAAACATCATAACTTTTATTATCATTATAATAACCACTAAATATAATTTGAAAAATAGATCTTGTATCTTTAATAAATATTCTTTCAAATAATAAGTCTTGAAAGATTTTTGTAATTACTGAGATAGAAACTTGATCCATTATCTTATTTTGAATATTATTTGAATTATTTTTTTTATACTTTAATAGTAATTCTTCTGCTTCTTTATATCCAAAAATTTCATAAGCATAAAGTATAATAATATTACTCAAGTTTTTAAAAATAATTTTATTTATATCCATATTTTTATTAATATCTTCAGAAAAAACTACTACTCCGTTTATATAAATTTTGTAATTATTATAAGGTAAATTTAAATTATCTTTAATTTTTATAGCGGGAATTAAAAAACCAATATAATTTGATATTTTTTTTCTTAAAACAGTTATATTATCAATAAATTTTTGATGATTTTTACTTATTGCACTTATAACATTAAAACCTAGCTCTAATGTTATTACATCCATATCATCTATATCGTCCCATGAAAAATTTTTAACATCTTTAGTTTCTTGATTAGTATCTGTTGTTAAATCTTTTTTATTTACAATATTTTTAGCTCTCTTTTTATTTTTAATAAAATAAGCATAACTAAATAATAAAGAACTAGAGCCTATAAATATAAGTTTTGGCATGCCTGGCATTAATCCTAATAGCAAGATAATACTTGCTGTGATATAAATTACTTTAGGTTCATCTGTGATTTGCTCGATGAAATTTTCTGATAATTGCTCATCTTTTGAAACTCTAGTTACCATAATTGCAGCAGCAATGGAAAGTAACAAAGCAGGTACCTGAGCGACTAAACCATCGCCAATTGTTAATAAACTGTAATTTCTTACTGCATCAGTTATAGACAAATCATACTGCATTGTTCCTATTAAAACTCCTGCAAATAAATTAACAAATAAAATTAAAATACCAGCAACAGCATCCCCTCTTACAAATTTACTAGCACCATCCATTGCTCCATAAAATTCTGATTCAGTTTCAAGATCTTGCCTTTTTTGTTTTGCTTCATCTTTGCTAATAATCCCTGAGTTTAAATCTGAATCAACAGCCATTTGTTTTCCAGGTAATGCATCTAAAGTAAATCTTGCGCTTACCTCTGAAACTCTAGTCGCCCCTTTAGTTATTACTATAAAATTAATTATTATTAAAATAGCAAATATAGCAAAACCTACAGCATAATTACCCCCTATTAATACCGTTCCAAATGCTTCTATAACCTGCCCTGCGGCAGCTTCTCCATTGTACCCATTTAATAAAACAACTCGTGTTGAAGCGACATTTAAAGCAAGACGCAACAAAGTTGCTAATAATAAAATAGTTGGGAAAACACTAAAATCAACGGATTTTCTAGAAGATATCGCAACTAAAATAATGACCATAGAAAATGCGATATTAAAAGTAAATAAAAAATCTAGTAAAAAAGTCGGCATAGGTACTAGTAACATTGCCAATAATGCTACTAGTAAAAACGGTATACTATATGATTCTAACTTTATATTTTTCATTTTTTATTTTTTATAATTTGATTATATTTTTTATTTCTTGCTCTTTTAATATCTGAATTTCCCTCTGTGTTTTTTTGTTCATCTTTAATCTCTTGATGACTCATTTCTAATTGCTTGTTGTAACTGTATATTCTATAAGGCATATCAAAAAAACTTATAATTAAAACTGTGATACTCAACCAAAATATTGTAATTAATATATAGTATATAGCATATAAAATACTAGAATTGACCTCGCCATAAGAAAGCTCAAAAACATAACTTCTAAAAAAAACATACAAACCATAAGTAGATGCTAAAATAAAAGAAATTTTCACGAATAAAATTAATATTTCTAAAATACTTTTAAAAGAAAACATTTTTATAAGACCTTTAGTTATACTTACTCTTTCTAATTTAAATTTCATGCTATCAAAACTAAAACTAAACCCTCCTGGTATTAAATTAGCAAGAAAAACAACTATTAGTAATATTAAAAAATAAGGGACAATAGACTTTGCAATAAAAAATAAAGAAAATTTCAAATGATTTATCATGCCTGTATTATCAAATAAAGATGCCCTATCTATTTGAAAGTTAAAATTTGCTAATTTATAAAAATCTTGATTAAAATAAAAATAAAAAATTAAACATAAAAACCCGCAAAACAAAACTGCAAAACTACTAAAATCACGTGATCTAGGAATGTGACCTTTTTTTCTAGCCTCTTGTATTTTTTTATAAGAAGCCTGAGCTATTTTATCTTGTGACTGATCATTTTCCATGTTTTATGAGAATATGCTATTTATTATATTTAAAATATCGTCTGAGAACTTTATAAAAAAATCAGAAATGCCTCCTAATGTAATTATAAAAACTAATAATCCTATTATTAAAATAGCAGGAAATCCTACGGCAAATAAATTAAACTGTGGTGCAACTTTAGTAACTATACCAAAAGTTATATTTACAATAAGTAAGGCACATATGGCCGGAAGCGCTAATAATAATCCCCCTGCAAAAATATAATACCCAAAAGAGACTATTTTCCAAAAAATATTTTTGTCAATTGATAATGAAGCCACATTAACATCATTGAAACTGGACTGTAAAATATTGATAATAAGCAGATGCCCATCTAGAGATAAATATATTAAATAAACCATAATTAGATATATTTGACCCAATAAAGGCACATTGCCATCAGATCCACCAATACCTGATGATGATTCATTAACCTCTGCAAAACTTAAAAACGATTGGGAAGCCGTAATTTTACCGGCAAATAAAAACAACTGAAAAAACATCTGCATTATAAAGCCAATACTCACACCTACAATAAACTCTAATGCCATCAAAATAAAACTTCTATATGAAAACAATTCTACTTGAGCGTTGTAATTTGAGCTTAAAACTGGCACTAATGCAAACGTTATAATTAATGCTATACCTATTTTTACTTTATTATAAATATTTACAAAATTAAAAATTGGGGCAAATAAAAAAAAACCAATAACCCGGCAAAATGGATAAATAAAGCTATCTATGTATTGTAAAACTTCGCTTATATCAATATTCATTTTTTATAAAATTATTGTATTAAATACTAGCCTATTAAATATCAGCTTATTAAATATTAACTTATTAAATAAGGTATATTGGTAATTAAATCTACAGAAAAATTAACCAAAGAATTTAATAACCAATTACCAGCAAAGATTAAAACTACAAACAATGTTATTAATTTTGGTACAAATGATAAAGTTATCTCATTTATCTGAGTTGCTGCTTGAAATACTGATATTATTAATCCAACTATTAAAGTTGGTATTAAAATAACACTAACCATTAGAATAACTAGTGTTATAGCATTATAAAAAATATCCACAACTGTATCTGGTGTCATATTTTATCCTTTTTAAACTCCAAAACTATTTGCCAAAGTTCCTATAACCAATGTCCAGCCATCTACTAAAACAAAAAGCATTACTTTAAAAGGCAAGGATATAACAACAGGAGATAACATCATCATTCCCATAGCCATTAAAACACTTGCTATAACTAAATCTATTATTAAAAAAGGAATATAAAGAATAAATCCTATTTGGAATGAAGTTTTTAACTCACTTGTTACAAACGCAGGAATAATTACTGCTAAAGGTAAATTTTTTGGTTCAGTGATAGCCTCAGTCCCAGAAAGTCTTTGAAATAAAGCCAAATCATTAGCTCTTATTTGATTTAACATAAAACCACTTAAAGGCTCTTTTGCTTTATTAATAGCTTCACTAAATTCCATTTTTTCTTCTAAAAATGGAGTAAGAGCAGTTTCATTTATTTGAGTAATTACCGGCATCATTATAAAAATACTCATAAAAATTGCTATGCCTATAATTATTCTATTAGTTGGAACTTGAGGTAATCCAATTGCTTGACGTAAAATAGCCAAGACGATGAATATTCTTGTAAAAGACGTCATCATCATAATAATTGCAGGAATAAAAGATATTAGCGTCATCATAACTAACACTTGTAAAGTAACAGAATAAGTCTGTGTACCATTTAAATTATTAGTTAAAGTTAAAGCCTCTAAATTTGGTGCGGCCGTTACTTGATTTATAAATAAACTAAAGCCAAAGATTGCAAATAAAGAAATAAAAAATCTTAAATAAGATTTTTTATTTTTATTTTTATTTTTATTTAAGTAAATTATATTTATTTTCATAATATCATCCTTGATATTATTAAGTTCTAATTATTAATCTGTAACTGATTCTAATGATTGTTCTTGTTTTAAATCATAGCTATCAATTTTTTTTATATCATTTTGCGTCACAGACAAAAGATATTTTTTATATTCTGTATTTACTAAAATTAATTTATTTTTAGCTGATAGTGACAATACAGCCTCTACTTGTAATTTATTACTGGTATATTTATTAAAAAAGCCTAATTTATTATTTAAATAAGCCCCTGCAAAGATTACTATCAATACAAATCCTAATGCAAGGGCTAGCTGAGGAATAATATCAGATAAAATAGAGCGATGAATGGCTGCTTGTTTAACTTTACTATTACCATTTACTTGCTTTTCTATAGATAAATTAGCATTATTAGGTACAGCAAAAACAGGAAAAATCAAAGACATAAATGTTATTAAAAATAATACCTGTAACATCCTTGTTAACTGATAATTCATCGAAAATTCCTTATAATCTCTAAAAAGCTATAACCTATAGATTCGCTCCTTTAAAACTTCTACATTATTATTATTATATTTTATTATTGTTATAAAAGCTTTATAATCCGACTAAATTTATTTAAACTCTATATATAATTATATGCAGAAATACCAAATATTGAAATGTTTTAGGTGATATTAAAACCTAATTTAGGACCAGATAACGACTATAGCCATAATAGCAAAGCCTACCACAACAAAAGTAAACTCTTTGAAATTACAACACTTTTCTATTAAAACAGAACGTGTAAGGCCATGCAAAGTGCCTATATATAAAAAAGTACCCGCTGCAAGAGAACTAAAAATAGGCTCTAATATATGATAATTTTTAACAGAATCTTGAACCATACTGCCAAATAAAATACCTAAAGGAGTCATTAAAACATAAATTATAAACAAAAAAAGCCCAAAACCTTTTGATATATAATTTTTAGTTATTTGCAAACTCAATGAAAAACTTTCTACCCATTTATGCGCAATAATAGCAATAAAGACTATTACAGCTAATGACATTTTTTCTCTTAAACCTAATGCTATACCTTCAAATAAAGAATGAAAAGACATCATTCCAACAGCAATGATTGCAAACAAAACACTTCGAGTACCATTATGTTCACTAATTTCTCGAGCTATATGCTCTAAAGATAATAGAAATAAAAAAACTATTCCGGCAAGCAAATACGCATAAGGGTAATGCATTCCAAGACTAACGAACTCTTGATTTGCTTCGTTTAACATATGCAATAACGCAGCACCTAGAAAAAATCCACTTGCTAAAGCTTCAGCCGCAGGAAACTCAAAGCTATTTTTTTTAGATAAAAAATGCTTTAGGGGTATTATACCTGCAATTAATGATGTTATCAGAATGATAAAAGCACTAAAAAGCTTAAAAGTAACTAAAGAATCTAGAGTATATAAGTTCATTGAAGATGTTTCATTTCATTTCATGTTAAGAAAACTTAATATACTAATTAAAACTATGTATGTAAATATAAATACTTATAATTTCTTTTGTTATTATGTTTTTAAGTTATAATATAACGATTTAATAGAAATACTGGAGATTTTTTCATGGCTTTAGATAATAGAAGTTTTTTATTCACATCTGAATCTGTTTCAGAAGGCCACCCAGATAAAATAGCCGATCAAATATCAGATGCAATATTGGATGCCATACTTACTCAAGATAAACACTCTCGTGTGGCATGTGAAACTTTTGTTAAAACAGGTATGGTTCTTGTTGGCGGTGAAATTACAACAAAAGCATGGGTTGATATAGAAGAAATTGCAAGAGGAGTTATTAAAGAAATTGGTTATACCAACCCTCAAATGGGTTTTGATTGGGAGTCATGCGCTGTTCTTACTGCAATAGGAAAACAATCTCAAGATATCTCCCAAGGAGTGGATGAGTTTGATGATCATGCTCAAGGTGCAGGAGATCAAGGAATTATGTTTGGTTACGCATCAAATGAAACAGATGTATATATGCCTGCTCCAATATATTACGCTCATAAATTAGTTAAGAAACAAGCTGACCTTAGAAAATCTAATAAAATTTCATGGTTAAGACCTGATGCTAAAAGTCAGGTTACTTTTAGATATGAAAATGGCAAACCTGTACATGTTGATACCGTGCTAATATCAACTCAACATAGTCCAGAAGTTACTCAACAACAAATAACAGAAACAGTAATAGAAGAAATTATCAAAACAACTATCCCTGAAAATTTATTAGATTCTAAAACTAAATTTTTAGTAAATCCAACAGGCAGATTTGTTATTGGCGGTCCACAAGGTGATTGCGGTTTAACTGGCCGTAAAATAATAGTAGATACATATGGCGGCATGGCTCATCATGGCGGCGGCGCATTTTCTGGAAAAGATCCATCAAAAGTAGATAGATCAGCTGCGTATATTTGTAGATATATTGCCAAAAACATAGTTGCAGCAAAACTTGCTGAAAAATGTGAAATTCAATTATCCTATGCAATAGGAGTTGCAGAACCTACTTCTATGTATATTAATACTTATGGAACCGGTAAAATTGCAGATGATAAAATTATCAATTTAATAGAAGAAAATTTAGACTTAACACCTAAAGGCATTATCGATAAACTAGATTTACTAAGACCTATTTATCAAAAAACTGCTAGTTATGGTCATTTTGGACGTGATGAAAATGAATTTTCATGGGAAAAGCTAGATTTAGTTGAAAAACTTGTCTTGTAAATTACATCTAATCCTAGCTATCTATAAATAATGGAAGATAGCTAGGCTAAGATTAATAAAAGCAAAATTTAAGCAGTCGTTAATTTAGAATTTCTCCTTCCATGTTCAGGGCTAACAGATGGTGTAATGCCAGGGCTAGCAACAGACGCAGAATTAATAAAATATAATATCTCATTGAAAGTCGAACCAGGCTCATCATTAAGAGCTTTAAATTTTTGAATGGCTTGCTTGAATATTTCTTGGTTATTATCTTTGTATTCTACTTGTGATTTTCCTGATAACGTTAATGATAACTTATTTAAAAAAGAAACAATTTCTTCTTGTTTTTTATTTGTTAAATCTTTTACATCAACAAGATTATAATCATTCATTATAATCTTTATCTTTTCTGCATGTGATGGCACTTTTAATAATTGATTAACTTTAGCTATTATCTTATTTATATATTCTAAACGCTCACACAAAGTTCTGGTTATTATATTAATATTACTAATATCTATATGAGATTCAGATAAATCTTTTTCACTTAGTAAAAAATATTTTCCACCACATAATTCTAATTCACTTCTATCATTTGATTTACCAGCTGGTGAAAACTTTTTTAAAAATCCAGATATATTTTCTACAACTAATCGAACTTCAACAAACCCAATTTTTTTGGTGATATCTTCAATTAAACTTGGGCGATTTTGCATAGAAACAAACCCTTTTAATTGAACCCCATCAGGAAGAGCACTAATATCTAACCCTGTTTCTTCTTTTAACTCTCTTATAGCAGCATACTCTACAGAACTATCTGTTGAATCAACATTGCCTCCAGGAGCCTTAATTCTACCTAATAATAATTCATCCTTTTTATGTAATTCTTGTACTGCAAAACTATAATATCTCTCAGTTTCTCTTTCATAAATAACAACAACTGCAACTGCTGCTTTATAATTAGTTATATTTGTAGAAATTTCAATAGGAGTATTTGTTTCACTAATTCCCATACTTAATATAGGACTACATGCTCGTGCACTCGGGGGAAAACAACTACTGCTAAAGCTACCAAAACTATCAAAACTACCTTTAATTTGATTAAAGTGACTAGTATTTGATTGATCATAAAAAGAACACGTTAATTCATTGTATTCTGAATTATGTTCTGAAGTTTGCTTATTAAAAAAAGACTCCTCAAATTCATTAAATAAACTAATATTATCTTCATCTAAATAAGGAATAAAAACTCTATAAGTTTCAATCATTATATAAATGTTCTTAATAACATCTTCATTTAATATTCCAGGGTTAGTCAATAAATCTTGATATTTTTTTATATTTTCTTGCAGTTTATTACTTAAATCAACTATCATTTCTTTAGAAAAATCAGGTAAAGACACATTATCATTTAAAATTATACCGTGCTCTATTGCAATTGATTTAAATTTTTCAATTATTTTTTTAATTCTTATAATCGCTCCAAATTGATCTTCATTAGAATATTTTGTTAAATATTTAGTTATTATAATTTTATATTTTTCAGTAAGCTGTGTTAAAAATTCCTGATATTTTTCTCGTATTTCATTATTATCTTTTAATTTTCCAATACTATTTCTTAGATTAAAATCTATATCCTTTATTTCTTGATGAATATCTTTAACTTCTTGCTTTAACCTGCCATTTATATCATATACACCAATTCCAATAGGATTGTGAATTAGCACAGGAGGTATTGATTTTAAATCTACTCCTAAAGGTACTTTAAGCTCTGGTCTTACAAATAATTTTAATAGATTAGCTGCAAATTTGTCTTTTTTACATTGTGGACTTGATTTTATTTCATCGAAATTTGCAATAAATTCAGAACATACCTTATCACCGGTCGCTTCTCTAATCTGGCGTAATTCATTTACTATAGTTAAAACGATAGAAGCAATAATGTTATCATCAAAAAATATTTCATCGGTAAATTTAACATTTCTAACTATATTCTTTGCTGTTTCTGTTTGTAATGACTCTGAATTAGAATAATATTGTACTCCCCATCTAAAAGCAGTTCCATCATTTCCTATATCTGTTATCTTTCTAATCAGCTCACCTGACTTTGTCTTTAATTCTCTAGTATTCTCTCTGGCAAAAGGATATGCTTGATCATGCATACTTAACCAGCTATTTTTTTCAAGGGATTTTAAATCAAAAACAATAGTTGATGTTCCATATCGAGTCTCTTCCATTTCGCCATACCCAGCAGTAACTCGAAAAAATGCAAAACCTTCGTTACCAAATTGGTCTTTATTAACATTCGAACTTTTCCCACTTAATAGCATACCGCCAAATGATGCACCAATACTTTTAGTGCTTCCTAACCAACTTTCTTTTTGTATAATCTGTGCTGCATCTGTTGCATGAGTTGCTACCCATCGAACATCATGCATTAAAAATCTAGCTAAATCCCCATCTTTTTTATCTAAACCAATTAATCTATTTTTTAATGCTAAGATATTAACTTTACTAATTTTTTTAACAAACTCTTCTTTATATTGGGATAATTCTTCTTTTGCTACTTTTTTTACAGCGCTGCAATTAGCAATAAAATTATAACACTCAGAAACACCCTCAACTTTATTTTTAGACGATAGATTCAACATTTTACTTGTTTCTGTTTGAAAATCAAAATCCACTGTTTTAGTGGCAATATCTATTCTAATTTTCTTTTCTTCCCAACCTAAAATATTTATAATTTTCAAGATAATTTCTTCATATCTAACAAAAATAGAATCAGTAGCTAATTTTATTTTTAATTTAGGATGTTGTAAGATATGCATGAAAACTATAATCTGCTCATCAGTTATGGGTCTAAATTTATCTTTTACATCAATCAAAGTCTTTAATATTAGATTCAGATCTGCATTGTTAAAAGTATTAAAATAATCATATTTTTTGAGCTCTGTTACTAGGTCATTAAATATAGTAATCTCACTTTCTGGTAAATTTTTTCCTTTTTTTGGTGAGCCATTCGATTTTGTTGACGATACTTCTGCCTTTTCAGCATCAGCCCAAGTTCTTGCCATATCTAGTAAATCACTTTCACTGATTTCTGGAGATTTATTTTTTTCTTTATTAGCTAACCTTCTTTGAGCTAGCTCTAGTTGATTTTTATTTAAAATCTTTATTTGCTTGGGTGGCATAATTTTTACTTAAATTAAGATTTAATACAATAACAAAATATTTTCAATTAACTGAACAAACCTCTGATTATTCAGTTAACTAATGACTGATACTAATATACCTACAAAACTAAGTCAACTAATTTGCATTGTGTTTTACAATGTATTTATGTAAATTATTTCAATCAAATAACATACTTTAATATATTTAATCATGGATAATTAACAATTAGTTTGATATCATTATAACTCAATTCAAAGGTAAGTAATTTTATGGGTTCAAATACTGGTAAATCTCGCAAAAAAAACGATTTAGCTAATCCTTTTTCAGGTAAACATCATGTTTTTAATCATTTGCTAAATACAGAATTGTGGCGCCCAAAAGCAAGAGGTAGAAATAAAGTTTTAGATTTTTTCGAAGATATATTTCAAAAAATGTCTCGACAAAAATTAGTAAATGCAACATACAATGATTACATAAATTTATTTTTGCATATGTCTCATGATATAGATGAAACAAAGCATCCTTATCAAGTTGATTCAATTTCTTTAACTAAAGTAAAAGCAGTTAAAGATAAAACAGGTGAAAATTATATCACCTATGATATGACCTATGATAGGCTTCAGGCAGGATTTATACTACACATGTTGGTCGAAAAACTACCTGAGGAGATAAAGTTAGATTTATATTCCCCTGTTATGATACAAGGCAATAAATCAAGGAGCTACATATTAGCCTTTTGTGCAACACACTCAAATCATTTGCAAATTTTAGAACAAAGCATTCAAGAATTTACGTTTGATAAAATTAACGATTCTTTTGATGTTAAAAAATTAGGCTTAGATAAACTAATTAATTTTTTTGATTGCTCTGGTCTTGAAGAATTAAGAAAAATATTTTCATCTGAACTATGTAAAAATGCAATAGATGAAAATTATTTAATGATTTCTGATTTATCAAAAATAAAAATTTCTGATAACCTGTTTTTTAATATGCATGAAAACACTTTTAAAAAAACTTTGCTTAGTTATGCTGAATCTTCGCAACCTGCAGCAACATCTTGTGTTTTAACATTAAAATCTTTTATGCCTTTTTCTTTAAATGAGTTTTTTGATAAATTTAAAAATGCTATAAAAGAAAAACTTGAGTCTCTTTCAAAATTTGTTTTGGATTTAGGTGAAAAATGCATATCAAGTGGGAAGAAAGAAATAATTTCTGAGTTACTTAATGTAGCTCATCAAAATAACAGTGATGAATTAAAGAAAACAAAAATAAATACCAATATCAAAACTAAATAAATAGTCAAAATAATAATGATTGGTATTTAATTAAAGTAACTTAACTTTTATCTTTAATTAAAAATATAGATATGAAAGCTGCAATTATATAGCAACCTAAAATAACATTCATTCCAGCAAGATAGCTACTTGCTGAATATTGTAAAACCTCGTTTACATTTCCATACATACCTGAATTATATTTAATAACATACCCAACAAGAGGCTGAAAAATAAATCCAGATACAACTACAGCAGTATTATTAAAACCCATTGCCGTTGCTGAATTTTCATCTTCATTATTATCTTTTACCAGAACAAAACTCAGTGCTTGTCCTCCGCATCCAACTCCTGCAAAAAATACTGCAATAGTTAAAATTATTAAACTTGTAATTGGAATGTATAAAATAATAGAAAAAGATAAAGCCCCAATCAATGCTGCTGTTATTAACCAAAATTTATTATTAAAAATTTTAGTTGCCAAAAATCCAAAAAGAGGAGCTCCAACAGCAACCCCTACCCACATTGCTGTAGTTAACATAGCTGCTATTTCAATAGAATAATTAAAATATGCTTTAAAAAAATCTGGTCCATATAAAGAAGCTACTGCAGTCATAGGTGCCCATAATAAACAGGCGTAAGCTGCAATAATCCAGCTTTGTGAACTTTTAGATATTTTTTTTAACCCTTTTTTAATATCGAAGAGTCGTACCTTGCTTTTGTTTTTTTGAGGAAGCTTCATAAAAAATAAAATAGCAAACACAATGAGTACGCCTCCTGTACTCATAATGACTATTGTCATACGCCAGCCAAAATTTTCAAGCAGAGGAACTAAAGGTGCTTCACCCATTATGGCTCCAATGGCAACAAATGTTTGAGTTATACCAGCCATAAGAGAAAAATATTTTTCTTCAAAAACTTCTGATGCAACAACTAATGCTCCAACAAATGCAAAAGCTGCTCCAAAGCCCATAATTAATCTTGCTAATGCTCCAATATAAACATTAGGTGTTATAGAAAATAAAAATCCTCCAAGAGTACAAATTATTAATGGAAAAATAATTACTTCTTTTACTTTATAATTATCATAAAAAATCCCAGATGGGATTTGCATTATTGTATAAGTAACAAAATAAGCTCCAGACATTAACCCAAGCCAAAAAATATTTATATCAAGACTATACATTAATTCATCAGTCATAATCCCTGGAGAAACTTGCATCATCATATCAAAAAACAAGAATAACGCTGATAAAGTATAAATGAAAATTGCATAAACCATTATATATTGCCTTTTTAAAATAATATTAACACAGATAAATTTAAATAATTTCTTTAGATTCTTTTGAATGATGATTTATCTTATCATCAAAATCCAAGCAAAATGGTAAATTATCTGCATTATTAATAGATCCCTGTAATTTTGATAAATGATCTAATAAATCTAATAAATCATCTTGTGCTTTTGATATACTTTTAGAACTAAGATAGAATTTATTTTTTAATAAATTATTTATTTTTTTAAATATTTTTTTATATGCAAACCAATATTCATAATAACCAATAATAATAAAACTATCTTTTTGTCTTTGTAATATTTTTAAAATTTCAGTTAAGCCCATTCTTTTTTTCTTTTTAGAATCTATAAAATTGTTAGTTGCAAAATCAAGCTCTGAATAAAAGTCTAAAGCTATTACAGATATATCTTTAAAATCAATATTATTTCTAAACTCAACCAAACTACTTCTATTGTTCTTTTTAGGTAATTTTTGCAATGTGTAAATTTGTTTTTGAAATTTTTCATCTAAAAATTCATTATCTAGATACTGATATAAGATATAACTTAAAGAAGCTAAAGATTTATTAACCTTATCTTCTATTAAATGAAATGACATATTATCTAAACCATCAGAATAATTTTTAATAATATTATTAAATAAATATTTAAATATTAATTTATCCGAATGCTTTAATATATTATTTTCTAAAAATTTAAAAATTATATAACAAAAATTCCATAGCAATTCATGCCGTGTTTCATTGAATTCATTTTTTAAAACTAAAACTGATTTAGTTGCTTTTGTATAATCAAATTCACTAACCGTAAAATCAAAGTCAATAAAATTTGCTAAAAACTCAATGCTATTGATAACATTAATTCTTTGAGTTGCATTAAAGTCACATCTAAAACTAGAAGTATTGTATTTTTCCACATGTTTTACAAAAAAACTAGACTGAGTATATAGACTTAGAATAAAACCATTAGTATTAATTTTTAATAAGTCTAAATAAGTTAAATAAAATATAGGTATATCATACAAACCTAACTTTATATTTTTAATATAATCTAACAAAGCATCTATACTATGTTGCAATAAATGTTTGCTATAACAAGTTTCATGAGAAAAATTTAATAATGACTGTAATAACTGCTTATTATTAGTGAAACTAATAATTTCTTCAGTAAAACACACAACCCCCCATAATTTTAAATGAGTCGCATCTTTATTGGTTAATTTTAATAAATCAATAGCTAAATTTATTTGATTATCTTTTAAAAAATCAATGATTTTAATAACTTTTTGATGTAAAGATTCAATAGAATCTTCTAGTTTATTAGCTTGCATAAACATCCTTGTTTGATTTTGCGTAAGATATATCCTTATGTTAATATTAGCATTAATGCTAATATTAATTTAATTAATTTTTTAATAATTTATGCACTTTATTAAGTCAATAATATTATAACTAACTATGAGCAAAACTAACATTCGCCTTGCTGTTCTAATGGATCCACTTCATAAAATTAACATCAAAAAAGATTCAACATATACCATGCTTCGTGAAGCTTCCAAAAAAGGCTGGGATATATATATCTTTATGAGTAACGAGCTATATTTTAAAAACAATAAATATTTAGCTAACGCATGTAAATTTAAATTTAACCAAACTAATCAACCAAGCTGGTATAATACTAGTGAGCAAGAAATTATTGATTTGTTATCTTTTGATATAATTTTATTTAGAAAAGATCCACCTGTTAACTTAGAATATATATACTCTACTTATTTATTAGAACAAATTGCTAACAAAGGTGTTTTAGTTGCTAATAATCCAAAATCTATAAGAGATTGTAATGAAAAACTTTTTGCAACTCAATTTCCAGAGTTCTCCCCTCCTACATTAGTTACAAGCAATATGAGTTTAATTAAAGAATTCCAAAAGGAACATCAAGAAATTATCGTTAAACCATTAGATAGCATGGGTGGTAACTCTATATTTAAACTAATACCTAATGACAGCAATATTAATGTTATTTTAGAAGCATCAACTCTAAATGGCTCAAAAACTATCATGGCTCAAAAGTTTATTCCTGAAATAAAAGATGGAGATAAAAGGATTCTAATGATAAATGGTAGTCCTGTACATTATGGAATAAAAAGAATTCCTGATAAACATGATCACCGAGGCAATTTAGCTGCTAACGCAAAATCAGTAGGCTTTAGAATTAATGATCATGAACATGAAATTTGTCATAAAATTGGCCCTAAACTTCAAGAATTAGGGCTTCACTTTGTAGGGCTAGATGTTATAGGCAATTATGTTACCGAAATTAATGTTACCTGCCCTACTTGTATTCAAGAAATAGATAGCCTATATGACCTTAATATAGCTAAAAGCTTTTTAGAAGAGCTTGAAAGAATGTTATAATACTTTCTGATTTTAAGTATTATATACTTTATTAGAGCATGAAAAATACATTACCGGCTTTTTTTGGAAGTCTTTTTTCTTTAAAAAAGAAAAAATATTTATTCATATTATCCATATTTTGTTCTTTTGCTATAACTATAATTTTTTTATTTTTATACAAAAATCAGCAGCCTGAAATTTATGAATCAAAATATTATTCTTTAGGTACTGTTATATCTATTAAAATATCTAATTATCCCAAGAAAAATATAGACAAAATATTTTTTGAAATAGAAAACTTAATTAAGAAATCTCATATAAAATGGCACCCTTGGAATAAAAATAAAAAAAATATTTTATATAATTTAAATCAAGCATTACAATCTGGAGATAACTATGAAGTAGACCCAGGCACTCTTAATATATTAACTACTTCAAAAAAAATAGCAGATAAAACTAATCATTTGTTTAACCCTATATATGGTCAATTATTTAAAGCGTGGGGGTTTCATCAAGAAAATTTCAATAATAATTTTATACCTAATTTAAACAAAATTAAATTATTAACAAAATCTAATTTATCTATGAAAGATATAATTATTAAAAATAATGTTATTTCTACAAATATAAAAGATCCTGAAACTAGAAAAATAATTCAATTAGACTTTAATGCCATAGCTAAAGGGCAAATAATTTTAGACATTAAAAAAACTCTAAAAAATTATAATATAAATAATGCGCTAATTAATATTGGTGGAGATATATATGCTATGGGTTATAAAAATATAAATACAAAATCTAATTGGACTAGCGCTATCTTTAATCCTCAAGATAAACAAAAGCCAATTGCTATTATAAAATTAAAACCAAATCAAAGTATAGCAACATCAGGAAATTATTTTAGAAACTTTAAAATAAACAATAAAAAATATCATCATATTATTAATTCAAAATTAGGCATACCAAGTGAATATTTTATACAGGCAACAGTTATTCACCAAGACCCATTAGTCGCTGATGCTATGGCAACAGTTATGATGTTAAGTGATACAAGTAATTATCAAGATTTTTTAAATAATTTAAATATTGATAATTATTTACTAATAGATAAAAATAATAAAATATTAAATAAAAATATTGATATTATTTATTTTTCATAACTGATTTAGTGCAATTATCAGGAAAAGATACATCTGCTTCTTGATTATAAGCTCCTAAAAAATGCTTTTTGAACATATCTACTATAATTAAGCACAATCTTTCAAGAGCGTTATACGTTAACCCTAAAAACTCAAGATTTGTTATATTACCAGTTTTTTGTTCAATTGCCACTTCATCAAGAGACACAGTGAAAGATTTCATATCATCTGCTAAAACATAATTATATTTAATTTTTATAACCTGATCTTCTGTATCACTGTTAGGTGACTTTATATTCAAATTAATCTCTATTTCTATACGCTGGTTATTATTTAATATATTGATCATTAAATCAGTATTCACTGATAATTTATTGTCATAATGCTCCATACTATGAAAATATTTTGGCTGAATAATATTTTTAACTAACGCTTCTGGTGACATAATTAACCCATATTGATGAAAACTTGTAAATATAGATTTCAAAAGAGTATCTTCATCTTTTTTATCTTCTGATGATAGACCAACATCTTTGGTTGCAAGTTCCTTAATAAAACTCAAAGCATCATTATCTGTTATTACAGTGTTTTCGGATTCCTGAAAAATAGAAATGTTATTTACAGGTAACTTTCGTGTTATAACATCTTTTTCAAATTGTTCTGGATTATAACTATTAAAATTATTTGCATTTTGCATTCCTTGCCAAAAAATCGACATGCTACTAGATTTATCAAATTTCACATTCTTTAATTTCTGAGTCTGCATTGCTTCTTCGATTGTAAAACGACTAGTTACATCTTTTACTTTATATACAACTGAATTGCTAGAAAATAAAAAATTTGAATAACTTGAATTTTTTCCAAAATATAGCCTATACATATAAACCCTAAATACATATTAATAATAAATTACATAAATAATTTTATTTTAACAACTAAATAATTAAATAATCATTAATAAATGAGATTATATAATTCTAAATAAAATTACCATAAGTAAAAATACCACACACATCGTTAGTTGTCAAGCTAATTTAGCTTAACAGCTAATTTGCATTAATATAGTTAGATTTTACATGCCATGATTAAACAGACGCTTTTATATAACATATTGATATTAAAGTTATATTTAGAATTAAACTAGAAAATATTTATGTTTATTACAGCGGTTATTACACTTAAATCCTAAGAAATCCTTTTTCTGCTCCATTTAGGAGCCTTTTTTCTTTTTTAAAGAAAAAGGCCAACTTTAGTTGGCACAAAAGGATTTAGATGCGCTAACAACACATTTTTGATTATTTTATAAATAATTTTAAATAATTAAAAAGCTTTTATAGATTGATTTTTAAATAATTCTTTTGCTTTTGCTTGAACTTCTTGTGATTGCAGTGATGATTTTAATTGATTGAATTTATTATTTTCAACATCTTTGGTTTTAATAACAATAACATTAGCATAAATAGAATCTTTGGTTTCTAAAAAAATAGCATCTTTTGAAGGAATTAAACCTGCTAATATTGCATAATTTGTATTAATTGCCGCTAATGCTACGTCAGGTAAAACTCTTGGAATACCTGCTGCATCTAATTCTCTAATTTTTAAATGCTTATTATTAGATTTTATATCTTTTAAAGTAACACTTGCTTTATCTACATTACTATCTAATTTTATTAATCCTGCTTTTTCTAATAATAATAACGCTCTTGCGCCATTACTAGGATCATTAGGAATAGCTATAACACTTCCATTTGGTATTTTATCTAGATTTTTATATTTACTAGAATATAAACCCATAGGATAAACAAAAGTCTTTCCCAAAATAGTAAAATCATAACCATGATCAGCCATGGCTTTTTTTAAGAAAGGCTCATGCTGAAACATATTGGCGTCTAAAATACCTTCATCCAATGCACGATTAGGCTCTTGATAATCATTAAATTCTTTAATTTTTATATCTATATTATATCTATTTTTTGCAACTTTCTTTGCAACTTCAGCAAGAATTGTTTCAGGGCCTGCAATAGTTCCTAAAACTATTTCATTAGGATCTTTTTTATTATCCTTGCATGATGCTAAAAATATACTTATAAATAATGTTAAATACACAAAAGATTTAATTTTTCTCATAAACTAGTTATTAATTATTTGATAATTTATGTAGCAATTTATTACCTATATATTCGATTACCTGTACTAAAATAATCATAATCACTACAGTAATAACCATAGTTTGCATCTGAAATCTCTGATAACCATAATTAAAAGCCATGGCGCCAAGTCCACCGCCAGCCAAAGTACCCGCCATTGCAGAATAACCGACCAATGTAACCAGCATCAAAATGATACCATAAATAATATGATTTCTAGCTTCAATCAAGTTAAAATTAAATAATACCTGTATATTACTTGCACCAAAACTTAAAGCTGTGTCGATGACTCCTTTAGGTATTTCTAAAAAAGCACTCTCAGTTATTCTAGCAAAAAATGGTATTGCGGCAATAGTTAAAGGTACACAGGCAGCAAGAGTTCCTATTGTTGTGCCTGCAATCAATCTAGTAAAAGGAATAATAGCGATCATTAATATAACAAAAGGAATCGATCTTGTTATGTTTACAAGAATATTTAATACTTGATAAGCTAAATTATTTTCATAGATAGGAAAAGATGATTTTGGATTAACTAGATATAATAAAATCCCTAATGCCCCACCTAATATTACAGATAGTATTCCTGGAAGAAAAACTAATAATAAAGTTTCCAGTGTTGCATATAAAAATTCATTAAACATAACCTAAAACCTCAGTGTTTACTTTTGAATCATCAGCTTTTTGCAAAAATTGCTTTATTTTATCATCACTATCAGTTTTTAAAACAATTTTTAATTCGCCAACTACTCTATCTTGAATCATATTTATATTACCTTGTAATATATTTATATCTATATCTAATTCTCTAGATATAGTACTTATAAAAGGCTCCATAAAACTATATTCATGAATAAAGTTAAGTTCCAGTAATGGATTAGTATGATCTTTGTCTTTGGTTGTAGAAATATTTTTAGCAATTAATCTAGTAAACTTATCACAACCACTTAATTTGAATAATTCTTTCGTATAACTATGCTTAGGTTTAGTATATAAATTAATAACCTTGTCTTCTTCAATAACAATTCCATTGTTCATAACAGCTGCTCTATTACAGATTTTTTTAATTACATCCATTTCATGAGTAATTAATAATATAGTAACGTCTAAAGTTTTATTTATTTTTTTTAATAAATCTAAAATAATATCCGTATTTTCTGGATCTAATGCAGATGTTGCTTCATCACATAATAAAACTTTGGGGTTATTTACTAATGCTCTTGCTATTGCAACTCTTTGCTTTTGACCACCGCTTAACTGCGTAGGATATTTAGTTAAGTAAGACTTAAGGCCAGTTATATCGATGATTTCTGATGCTTTATTTTTGATAATATTTTTATTAATTCTCTGAAGCTTTAATGGCAGAACTATATTGTCATATACATTTATATTATTAAGTAAATTAAAATGCTGAAATATAACCCCAATTTTTTGCCTTTCTTTTCTTAACTCAGAAGGAGACAATTCAACTAAATTATTATCATTAATAATAATATTGCCACTATCAGGAGACTCAAGTAAATTAACGCATCTTAATAAAGTACTCTTACCTGCACCACTTTTGCCAACAATCCCAAAGATTTCGCCTTTATTTATAAATAAACTAACATCGTCTAATGCGGTAAAAACTTTATTATCTACTTTGAAATATTTAGTTATATGTTCAATTTTAATCATAAAAAACTATTTAACCAATGTATTCAAAAAGCTTTATTACTTTATCAACGCCAGATACATGGCTTGCTATATTCGTTGCTTTATCTGCATCTTTAATATCAACTAAACCTAAAAGATATACAGTTCCGTTTTCGGTTACAACCTTAATATTTCTAGGAGATATTTTTTCTTGAGCTAACATTTTAGCTTTGATTTTTGTTGTAATCCATATATCTTTAGGACTTGTTGCGTGTACTATTTTTTTATCACCCGGTAATACTGTTATCTGGTTAAATACTTTACGAACTCTAGGTAATTTGCTCGCAAGTTTTGATATTTCATTTTTTGCTTTTTGGTTTGTTGCTTGCCCAGCAATTAATAACATCCCATTATAACTTACTATATCAAGATGAGTATTTTCTCTTAATGCTGTATTTGTGTCTATTTCTCGTTGCAACTTTAATTCTGTTATCTCATCATCAATAACACTTCCTATTGTTCTACTATAATTATCAGTATCACTAATTTTAGTGCAAGAACTTAAAATAAATCCTAAAGCACAAGATATAAATATAATATTTATTTTTTTTAAAAAACTCATAAGCATTTCCATTATGTAATCAATTTTTAAGAAAACAACTGATAGTCTATTAACTCGCATAAGCAATGTATAATAGTAATATGTGACTCTTGAATGTGTGCTGTAATATCAGATGGGACTCTAATTTCAACGTCTAATTCAGCATCTAGTACTCCAGCAAGATCACCGCCATTTTTACCAGTTAAAGCTATAACCTTTAAATTTTTATCGTGCGCAACTCTAACTGCATTTAAAATATTAGCTGAATTTCCACTAGTAGTAATAGCAAATAAAACATCTCCTGCCTGTCCTAATGCTTCTATTTGCTTGCTAAATATGTCTTGATAAGAATAATCATTAGCTATTGCCGTTATAGTTGGAGCATCCGCACACAATGCTATAGCAGGTAAAGCCGGTCGTTCTTGATTATATCTATTTAATAATTCAGATGAGAAATGCTGAGCATCCCCACAAGATCCACCATTGCCGCAAGTTAATACTTTTTTTCCGTCTAATAAAGAGTTAATTAGAATTTCTGCCGCTTTTGTAATTTTATTAGGCAACAAATCTGCTGTATTAATTTTAGTTTGAATACTGTTTGAGAAATGTTCATTAACTTTTTCTAATAAGCTCATAAATATTAAATTTCTAAAAAAATGTATTAATAAAAAGCATTCTTAAGCCAAAAAAATTCTAATTTATCCATATTACCACATAAAGTTATAACATCAAATCGGCATATATAGTTTTGATATTTTATATTTTTCTGCAAAAAATATAATGCTACTTTTTTTATCTTATTTTGTTTAGCTCGATTAACAGTTTCTAATGCTTCCATAAATTTATTGTCTTTTCGATATTTTACTTCAACAAATGTTAAAATATCTTTATCAAGCATTATTAAATCAATCTCACCAAACTTTAATCGAAAATTAGCTACAACAAGTATTAATCCTTCAGAAGTTAAATAATTTTTTGCAAGTTCCTCTGTTTTATTCCCTAATGAGACACTCATAAAATATATCTAACTTATATTAATGACTTTACTTTTTTTGATCTTTGCCCATGGCAAGTTTCTCTTAATTTTATTATCATCTGATAAATTCAGTTTTCCTGTCATGCCGTTTATCACCATAAAAGGCATTTGCTCTATGTCATATAATTTCAAAGATAAATTATAAGCATCCATTCCTAAAGCAAATAACCTTCTATTTTTTATCATCGACTTAGACATCTGTTCTGTAAGATATTGCTTATAATTAAATTCATTATTTGTAATATTTTCAGGCAAGTTTCCTGGAATATCACAGAATTGAACGTTGTTTAAATCATTATTGTTATTATCAAACGTTTTTTCATTAAATACGCTTGATATAGCAAAAACTGGAATGTCACCGGCATAAAAATATTTAAGTAAAGGCACTACTTGTTTTGCTTGATTAGCAGGTAAAGCTAAAAAAATACTATCAATATCATTACGTCTTTGAGGAACGTGAATTAATTTAGCTCCTAATATTTGAGATAATTTATATTTTCTAAAATTACTATTATCAATACCCAAAAGCTTTCTGATTTTTTCTTGATAATTTAAACTATCGTCCATTAAACCTGTATCAATAACATTATTATTTAATTCATCTTGTTTTGACTTAAAAGCCTTATAAACTCTATCACCCCAAGAGCTTTTTTCTGTTATTACTAAAACATTTTTATAACCTAAATTATTGAGTCGTGCTGAAACTTGCTCAGCCTCGTCTTCAGCTGAAATACCAAACTGAAAAACACTGTCATTAGAGCCTGTTTCTGTATAATTTAAAGCTAAAACTTTAGTTTGATTATTTTTTTTATCTTTAATAACTTTGTTAACTTCAGACTTTATTAATGGCCCAACTATCACATCGGCATCGATACTATTGATGTCATAATTACTCGCACTATCAATAATAGATATAGATACATTGTTATTATTTATATTATTATAATAAGCTGATAAAAAACCCATCTTTATTGATTCGGCAATTGATTTATATTTACCAGACGTTGGTAGTAACAATACAATTTTGTTTACTTTATAAGGTTTAGATGAAGAGTTTAAATTATTCGACTTTTTATAACTACCTACATTAAAAAACTTAACGGCAGCATGATTAGGATTAGAATTATACCAATTATTTAATTTATTATGGATTTCAACCGAATTATTATTAGAAGGCATGCTTCGTTCCTCTGAATTAAAAATTAAAGCAATTTCAAGCCAGCCTTGCATTTGACTATCATTACTATATTGCCTTTTTAAGTTTAACATCTGGCTTTTACTTAGTTTAACTAAACCATCCCATATCTGCTTGTTATTGTCTTTTATCACATCAAGGCCTGATGAACTATCTATATAATTAACATACTTGATTTGAGCCGCAACAGCATCTTCAGTTTTATTTAAAGCATAATTAATGTGATATTTTAATTTATAATAACTAGCTAAATCATCCTTATTTTTCTGAATAGTTCCAACATTTATTTTATTTAGAAAAGACAATGCATTTTGAAGTTTTAAAATTTCAAAATTATATTTAGACTGCATTAAATTATACTTACATAATTGCTCTTTATTAAAACTTGATTGGTCTAATGCAGATAGCAGAGCATCGGCTTTATTATATAATTTACCATCAATATACTTATTAGCAGCCTGAAACAAATGAGTTAATTTTATATTTTCATCATTATCAACTTGAACTTGATCAATATAAGAATCACCTTGCTTTATATTTTTAATATTTGTATTCTGATTTGAACAGTTATTTATAAATAAAACTAAAAAAAGTAAAAAAAGCGCTTTAATTTTCATACCAGCAAGCCAGATCATTAATTTATTAATTACACATTATCCTATATAATAACTCAATATTTTATTTAATCACATATAATTTTATTATTCTAAATATGCAGTCACCTCAAACAACTTTCGGTACACTTTATCTAGTTGCAACACCTATAGGTAATTTACAAGATATCACTTTAAGAGCCATAGAAATTTTGAAAACTAGCGACTTAATTTTAGCTGAAGATACAAGACATAGTAAAATTTTACTACAAAAATATCAAATAGAGACCAAAACTCATTCTTTACATAAATTTAATGAGCAAGCTAAATCTAAATATTGCATAGAATTATTAACCTCTGGTAAAAACCTTGCTCTAATAAGTGACGCTGGCACACCTTTGATCTCTGATCCTGGCTATGAATTAGTAAAACTATGCCATGAATCTAATATAATAGTCTCAAGTATACCTGGCCCATGCGCTGTAATTACAGCATTAACAATGTCTGGTCTACCATGCAGTAACTTTACTTTTAATGGTTTTTTACCTAATAAATCTGGTCAAAGAATAACTATTTTTAAAAAACTGTTAAATAATTCAAATACACAAATTTTTTATGAGTCCCCTAAAAGATTATTAAAAACTTTAGATGATCTTAAAACCATATTTAACAAAGATAAAATAATTTCAGTTTCAAAAGAGCTAACTAAACAGTTCGAGCAAACTATAACTGATAATATAGAAAATATAATTGTTTTTTTTAATGAACATCCTGAAAAGCTAAAAGGAGAATTTGTATTAATTATATCAGGCGCTGAACAAAAACTCAGCGATGATACTAATCCAGATACTGAAATTTCTTTAGATAATTTAATTAACTTATTGCTAGATAATAATATCCCTTTAAAACAAAGCGTTAAAATAGCCTCTGAACTTACTAATGTTAATAAAAATACCGTTTATCAAAAAGCATTAGAAATGAAAGAAAAAGACGAATTTTAGTTTATAATCTATTAAATAACTATAAAATAACTAACTTTTATTTAATAAATTATCTTCATACTTAACTAAAAATTTCTTTTTCCCAAAAGCTATACTTGCTGGAATTAATGCAAAATGCAACCATCTGACAAGAGCTGCAGCAATAACAAAAGGAAAAAACTTAATCTTAGTTAAGCCTGCAGCAATAGTAAATACTTTAAAAGGAGGAAAAGGTAAAATACTTGCCGGTAATAAAACTAATAATCCCCATTCTTGAAACCAATGCTCTACCTTAGTAAACTCTGATAAATAACCAAATTTGATAATATAAGGCATTATAACTGAGATCAAATAATAGCCCATTATATAACCTATTATACTGCCAATAACAGCTCCAATTGTTGCAACAAACGAAAAGTACCAGCTTTTTTTAGTATTAGCCAATGACATAGGAATTAGTAAAACTAAAGGAGAGATAGGTAAAATACATGATTCAAGAATAGACAACACAACTAAAATCCACATAGCCCATGGTTTATCTAAATTTGCATATATTTTTCTGTAAATATTTTTTGTAAATTCAATCACTTAAGGCACCAAGTAAAGTTCAACAAAACAGCTCTATAATTTATTTATAGAATACCATTTTTCATATTTCTTTTAAGCTAACAAATATGAATTTATCAATTTAACATAAATAAAATAATTATACCACTAAGTTCTGTAATTAACTAAATAGTGTTAAAATATTATATTTTAATCCAAATAATTTTTAATCTAAACAATTTGCTAATTATTTAATTACTATATAATATTTATATATCTCGTAAAAACAAATATTTAACACTAAATATACACAGGATTATAAATGCTAGAATACATATCAGAATATATTTTATTTTTAGTTGAAACTTTGACTATAGTATTATCTATAGCTGGAGGCCTAATAATAGTTATTGCTTTTGCGGCTAAATCTAAATTAGAGATGCAAGATGGCGCAATTAAAATTAAAAATTTAAATAAAAAATATAAAGAGCAAATCAGAAAAATTAAAGAAAAAACTTTATCAAAAACAGAATTAAAAGATTTTTTAAAAAATGATAAAAAATCTAAAAAACAAATAAAAAGCAAACCCAAGCTTTTTGTAATAGATTTTAATGGCGATATTAAAGCAAGCGACGTAGAATCATTAAGAAAAAAAATTAGCGCTATTATTTTAACAGCGGATTCAAAAAAAGATGAAGTATTATTAAATCTTGAAAGTCCCGGCGGCATGGTTCATGGTTATGGTCTTGCTGCAGCTGAGTTAGCTCGTCTTAGAGATAAAAAAATCAAATTAACTATTGCAGTAGATAAAGTTGCCGCAAGCGGTGGATACCTTATGGCGTCAATAGCAAATAAAATTATTGCAGCGCCATTTGCTATTGTTGGCTCAATTGGTGTTATTGCACAAATTCCAAATTTTAATAAATTACTAAAAAAACATAATGTTGATTTTGAACAACATACTGCTGGAGAATATAAAAGGACTTTAACTATTTTTGGTGAAAATACAGATGAAGGACGAGCTAAATTCCAAGAAGAATTAGAAGGAACCCATGTTCTTTTCAAAGAATATTTAGAAACTTATAGAGAAAAATTAGATATCGATAAAGTTGCAACTGGAGAGCATTGGTATGCTAAACAGGCTATTGATTTAAATCTTGTTGATGAAATTTTAACAAGTGATGACTTTATATTAAACTCTCTTGATAAATTTGATATTTTTAGTTTAAATTTTAAACAAAAAAAATCTTTTTTTGAAAAGCTTAATGGATCTGCTAGTAGTTTATTAATGAATATTTTACATAGATATAATTAATACCAAACTCTGTAAATTTAAGTTTTATTAAGCAATGCTCCTCCCAAGTGTCATCATCCACTTGGGAGTAACTCATCCTCATTTTGGAATATGTTATAAATAATTATCATGTCACAACATATTTAATAAAACTACCTTATAGCTAAATTATTAAATTAATATATATATTATCCCGATATTATAATTATAAAATAAATAATTATAATTATCTGAGATACCAATGCGTTCCAAAAAAACACTTAATACAGCAATAAAAAATTTTTTGATTTTAATCAGCATTAGTTTATTTATTTTAATAATATTATTAATCTTCTCAAAAAAACATTCATGTTTTTCAGATCAAAAATCAGCAATATTAGACAAATATAACCCTATATGTACCGTTTCGGGAAATTATATGCCACTACAAAAATGGGAGATAGCTAAATATTCATGGTGTACGACTAAAGACGGCATTATCATACCAAATACATATAAAAAAATAAATTCACAAAATACAGAAAAATATAATTATTATAAAGATATAAGATTCAATGAGTGTGTAGAAGTTAGAAAAAATATGAGCATAAATCAAAAATTAATTGTCTTAATAGGAAAAATATATAGCCCATATATCTCTTAATTTAGATATTAATTAAATAATAAAAAATATTATCTTATGCATATAAATAAATTATACCTAACAAAGCGCCTAAATTTTAAAAATATGTTTATTAGTCATTTCAATAATTCTACTTTTAGTCCTTAAAAAAGATTTTGCTAATGACTTATCATTATAAATATCATCAATAGACTTACTATATGATGATACTATAATAGAAATATTATTATCATATAAAACATCTATTAAATTGATAAATCTTTTAGCTGCACTTAAATTTTCATCTATTAAAACAGGAATATCACTAATCAATATAGTTTTATATAATCTAGCTATTTCTAAATAATCATCAGATGATCTATTTGTATCGCAAATAGATGAAAAGTTAACCCAAAGAACTTTAGGGCTTTTAGCAATAATAGAAACTTTTCGATCATTAATAATTATACTTTTTTCTATATCAGCATTATGACCTGCCAATTTAGAAAAATATTTGCCTAATATTTTTGAGCTATCTTTAGCTATATAATTGTACAAACTGTGGGAGCTTAAAAAAGAACGTCTATAATCATTCTCGCTTTCAAGAAATATAGTTTTGTTATAATTCTTAATTAAAGTTATAGCATCTAAGAAATATTCTCTTTGCAGGCCATTTAAATACAAATTATCAGGTTTGGTATTTGAAGTGGTAACTAAAACAATTTTATATTTAACAAAAGCTTTTAGAATATTATATAAAATCATTGCATCTGCAATATCTTCAACTATAAATTCATCAAGAACTAAAATTTTAAAACTTTTTGAAAACTTTTCAATATAATGATCAACTGGATCAACTATATTTTCTAATAATTTTAATCCTTGATGAAACTCATACATAAACTGATGAAAATGTATGCGCTTTTTTTGTTTAATTGGTAAATTATTAAAAAATAGATCAACTAAAAAAGTTTTACCTAGCCCAACTCCGCCCCATAAATATACACCTGATATAATGTTATTTTTATGTTTTATTTTGTTAAATACATTATAAATATTATTTTTAACTTTATTAAAAAAATTATGCTTTATTCTTTTAGCTTTTATATTATATTTCTGGTTTAAAATATCAGATAATTCTTGAAAAGCAGATAATACCTCGACCTGCATTTCATCATATTCATAATTTAAGCTTAAGATCTGTTGTTTATATATTTCTAGTAATCTCACTAAATATACCTAATAATTATCGCCAATATAAACATTTTGCGGTAAAATGCTCTTTTATCAATTATATATCAGAGCGCCAATAATATGAAAAAAAAATCCAATGTATCAAAACCATCTCTATCAAAAAAAGCCAAATTAACACTAATATTTTGCTTAACCTTTGTTACATTATTTTTTAGCATTACAATTATCAAAAGAGAAACAACTATTAATTCAGATGCAAGATTACTTGATAAAGAATCACCTTATAAAAAATATAGTAATCCTTAATAACAGATAATCTACATATTGGATAATATATATACAGGTAGGTTAACTCATTGATTAATAAGTTTATATTTGACTTAACCACAACTTGTTACAATATTTGCTCTATTGATATGTTAACAGCTAAGAGATATCTTACAATTATGTAAGTTTTAAGATTAATTCATCTTAAGTTATACTTTAACCCTGTGCATATGTGGATAACTAAAAATTAACATTCAAAGTTTAACGAGTTATGTCTGATGATAATGGTATAAGTTGGTTTGAGAAAGCAATGGCTGATACAAAACCTCTTAAAAACAAGAATAAAAAACATGTGAATAATATTTATGAAAAATCGATTAAAATAAATAATAAAACTATAATACAACCTAAATCTGACAATAATATAACATTAGAAGATATAATTTATAAATCTATAGATATTCAGCCTTTTTATACAGAAGAAATTGATCTAATTTTATCTCCAGAATGCCATATTGAATTTAAACACCCAAGTATTAACTATAAATTATTTAAAAATATAAAAAATAATGACTTTATTTTAGATAGTTACTTGGATTTACATGGGTTTACTATCTTAGAGTCCGCTGAACTTTTGAGGGATTTTATTACTGGCGCTTTATACAATAAATATAGATTTATTAAAATAATCACAGGCAAAGGCCAACACGCTAAACTTAAAAATTATGTAGCTATGTGGCTAGAAGAAATACCATATATATTAGCATTTACCTCTGCACCTGCAGCTCATGGTGGACGAGGAGCTATAATAGTTTATCTTAAGAAATTATAAATTGACCTATATAATCTGAGTACTGTTTAGTTTCTATGAAAAAGCTATCATGCCCATAAGGAGTTTTATGTTTAATAAAACTAATATTTTTAAAAGATTTTTTTAACTCTAAATATAAATCTTCTTGTTGATAAGAAGGAAATAATAAATCATTATCAATACTTACTAAAAATATTTTTGTTTTTGCCTTAGGAAATATATTTGTGTTTAATTTATTTTTACTTAAATCAAAATTGTCCATACAATTGAGAATATACACATAACTATTCGCATCAAATGCTTTAGTAAATTTTTCTGCATTATATTCATAGTAGCTATAAATATTATCAGCATCTTTATTAGAAAACCTTTGGTTTAGCTCAGGAATACCCCGATAAAATAACAATCCTATTTTTCTTGCCAGTTTTAACCCAATTATTGGGTTTTTTTTATAAAAACCACATAAATATTTTTGATCACTTAATATAGCTTCTTTTTGTACTATTCTATTAGCAATATTAAAAGAATAAGCTTTATAAGCTGTTGCACATAAAAATATTTTTTCTATCATATTTGGGGCAGATTGCAGCCATGTTAAAGAAATCATTCCACCCATTGAACTACCAAAAATAGCATAAAGCCTTTCAATTTTTAAATAACTTAATAATTTTCTTTGAGAGTTTACTATATCTTTAAAGGTAACCTGCGGGAAATTTTTTAAATATGGAGCATTAGTTTCAGAATTAATACTGTTTAAACTAGGCCCAGATGATCCAAAACAACTCCCTAAATTATTAATACACAGAATATAATATTTATTTGTATCTAATGCTTTATTAGGACCAACAAAATTTTCCCACCACCCTTCTGGCTCATCGTTTAAATTTTCTGTATCTATATTATTATGTCTTGCAACATGAGCTCCAACCGATAAAGAATGATGAATTAAAATAACATTACTTTTGTCTTTATTTAATTTACCATAAGATTCATATTGCAATTCTAAACTAGGTATAGCTTTCTTACTTTCAAAGTAAAATGGTTTATTAGATGTATATTTATAAACCCCTTTTGATAATTCAATTACAGATTCAGGCATGAGTTTAGCTTGTTTTATTTTCTGTTTCATAATTATTAATATAATCTATAATGTAACTATATCCAAATGGTATTACTTTTCATAACTAGCAATCTCATGAATAAATCGAATAATTGATTAAAAGGCAATTTAAAATGGAAAACATTTACAATTATGAAACATTAAAAGTTGAAAGTATCTCTCATAAGAATAACAACATTTTTCAAGTGACTTTAAATAGAGAGCAAGCTTTAAATTCTTTAAATTTAACTATGCTAAATGAATTAAGTAATCTTTTTGATAAAATTAAAAAAGATAATTCTATTAAAACTGTTTTAATAACAGGAGTCGGTAAATCTTTTTGTGCAGGAGCTGATATTACACAACTTAAAATGTTAGATAAAGAAACTGGATATAGCTTTGCTACATCAGGCCAAGAAATATTTAATAAAATAGAAAATTTAGGCAAACCTGTCTTAGCTGCCATTAATGGTTATTGTTTTGGTGGGGGGTTAGAGCTAGCAATGGCCTGCACAATAAGAATAGCCAGTGATAAAGCTTTATTTGGGCAGCCAGAAATTAAACTTGGAATAATTCCAGGTTATGGCGGAACTCAAAGATTATCAAGATTAATAGGTAAAGGCAGAACAATCGATGTATGTCTTACAGGTGACAATATAAAACCAGAAGATGCTTTAAATTGGGGATTAATAACAAAAATTACTGATAATCAAGAATTACTTAACATCAGTTATGATGCCCTAATAAAATTAAACAAAATGCCTAGATTAGCTATGCAAAGCATTATTACAACTATAAACGAAGGCTTTAATTTGTACATGGATGAAGCATTAGAGTTAGAAGCTGAGCACTTTGCTAAATTATGTAGCAAAGAAGATAAAAATATAGGAGTTGATGCTTTTTTAAGTAAACAAAAACCTGAATTTAAAGATTAGTAATTTAAAAATAATTTAATTATTCTTCATAATAATCAAAAGCATCTTTTACTTTAGAAAAACCTTCTAATTTAGAATTATCACCCTTAGGAAGGCCTATTATATTAACTAATTTTTCTGTTTGAAAAACATTTTCTTTATTATTTAATAAATTATTTGTTCGATATAAAGGAGAAACTGACCAATATAAATCATAATCAAAAGATTCTAATAACATTATTAAATCTTTAGAATAACTTTTTACACTATTTTCTACATATAATATAGGTCTATATTTTTTTATAGTATTTGCAGCTCCAGTTAAAACATTTATTTCCATACCATTAGTTGTTACCTTCATAAGATTACAACGAGGTAAGTTTAATCTATCAATAACAACTACTGTCGTGCTTTCCCCTACACAATTAGAATTTAATGCTAGATCTGTTTTATTGCTTGATGTATTAAAATCTAACTCAGAAGAATATAAAGACTCTTGATGATTAGATAATGCTGCTTGGTGGGTGTAAATATTGCTAATATTATTAATGCTAATGTTGGCACATAACTGCTGAAAAATAAGCCGATTAGGCTCAAAAGCTAAAATAGCACCCTTGTTACTTAATTTCTTAGCTAATGCTAAGGCATAAATACCTATATGAGATCCTATATCTAATACAATATCATCTTCATTAACTAACTTCTCTAAAACAGCAATTTCTTCAGCTGCATATTCTCCATATAATTCTAAAGATTGACCTGTTTTAAGATCATTTTTATTAAAAATATAATTTAAGTTATCATATTTTTCAATTTTTATTGGATTCTCAGAAATTTGCTCAGAAAAACATAGTTTAGATAATTTAGAATTCATACTTTGATCTCTCTTAAATCACATAAATATCTTATATTTACAGTATAGTTATATTTTTGATATTTGTATTAGAGATATCTATTTTAATATTACTTAAATCAGCTGCTTTTTTATTAAAAATCTGAAAAACGTTTGAATCACTAGTTTTATACTCAGATATATCATTTGTACAAAAATGCTCTAATTTTTTAGTAATTACTAATAAGCTAAAATTATTCATTCTTTATTCCTTTATAATATGATTAAATATAATATCGGAATTAAAGTCATAAATAATAAATTAATTATCTTTAGTCGCGCTATTAACCTTATTAATCACCTTTTCAGGAATAAATTTTTCTAACCATTTAGACATTGGTTGTATTTGTGTAGTTAAAAAAGAATCTTGCCACATCTTATTTTTACTAAATTCGGTATAATTTACTATTAATACAATTACTGCAGCTATTAATCCCCCTCTTAACAAGCCAAAAATAATACCCAATAATCTATCTGTGCCACTAAGCCCTGTGCTTTTAACTAAAACAGAAATTAAATGACTTATAATAGAGCCTGAAATTAAACATACAATAAAAATAACCCCTATCGACATTCCAGATCTTAAAGTTACATTATCTGTAATTCCTATAAAATAATGAGTAAAATCTTCATAAAATTTCATGGCAATTATCACTGATAAAGTCCAAACAACTATAGACAAAGCTTCTTTGACAAAACCTCTAAATAGCCCTATTACAATAGATATCAAAACTACCAAAATTATTCCTATATCTATTAAAGTAAAATCTACAAAGCTTGTTTCTTTCATTTATTTATCCTATTTAATTATTTTATAATGCAACAACTGTATTATTTGGTGAAATATTTACATTATATTCTTCTATAACTGAATGAAGTTTATATTCTTTAAAAATTTCCTGAGCTTTAGTATTAAGTCGATTTTGATCAGTATCTGGACCTAAATATAAAATATATTTAGAATTAACTAACTTTAAATAAACATGATAGCCTTTATTTATAAATTTATTATAAATATTATAAGCATCACTTTTTTTATTCTGTGGAAATTCTACAATTTTTAAAGCCCAAGCAGTAAAAAGTGTATCTTTACCAATATTATTTTGCACTTTATTTTTAAGTGGCTCAGGAGCGTAATTGGGCAAATAATAAGAATAATCTAACAATATTATTAAACACCAAGTTAAAATTAATAATAATAAGATTAATAATTTATTATATTTTCTTTTTTTAAATACATTTATCATATAATTGGCTTACTGTATAAAATGATCCAAAAACTACTAACAAATCATCAGTGGTTAACTCTTCTTTAAAATAATTGAAAGCTTCTATTGCTTTATCAAATTGATAAGTATTACTATCTGGTATAAAATTTTGCAAAGATAAACTATTATGCCCCCTAGAATTTGTTAAAGACAAATCTATTAACCCCCACGAGTCTATTACACTTGTCATATGAGTTAAACATTTTTTAGCATTCTTATCTTGCAACATACCACAAATAGCATAAACTTTATTAAATTTATATTTGTTTTTTAAATTAGAAATCTTTTTAAATAAGTTGTATATAGCATGCTCGTTATGGGCTATATCAAATAATAAATTAAATTTTTCTAATTTTAAAAACTCAGCTCTTGCTGGCATTTTAAAATTTTCATTAAAATTACTGAAAAATTTATTTAAATACTCTTCAGATAATATTAAGTTTTTATTTCTATTATTAACCAAAACTAGTTTTAAACATATAGCTATATTATCTAAAACTATTCCTGAATTAAACTCTATATTTATATTAAACTTATTATTAAATTTGTCTTTATAAATATACTTTTCTAATTTAGTATCTAATTTAGTATCTAATTTAGTTTCTAATTTATTTTTACTAGATAAAATAATTGAAAAATCTTTATTTAAAACTTTAATTTTAGCCTTACATTTTTGTGCTTGTTTAAAAGCTGTATCCGGAATATTATCGCCAAAAATAACTGTAGAATTAATTTTAATAATTCCAGCTTTCTCATATGCTATTTCATCAAGAGTATTTCCTAAGAATTTTTGATGATCTAACGCTACAGATGTAATTATAGAAAAATCATTATCTATAATATTTACAGCATCTAACCTTCCGCCTAAACCTACTTCAAGAATCAATAAGTCTAAATTATAAAAATTATAATAAATATACCACGCACTTAAAAAAACAAACTCAAAATAACTTATTTTATATTCTCTTTGATATTCTAAAAAAACTTTGCTAACAGCATTAAAAGCTTGAATTAATTTATCATCAGATATGAAATTATTATTAATACTAACTCTTTCATTAAATTTCATTAAATGAGGAGAAATAAAACTTGCAGTGTTATACCCTGCTTTAGAATATAATGTCTCTAATAATTTTACAGTTGTACCTTTACCATTAGTTCCTGCAACTGTTATAACTTGTTTCGCTGGTTTTCCCAAATTAAGTTTTTTAGAGTAAAACTCAACTCTCTCTAAACCAAGCATAATCTTGCTATCAGATGCAGTTAAACTCTCAATTTTTTCAAGCCATTTATCTAAGCTTACTAAATTTTCCATAAATACTACTTATTTATAAGCTTAGATATTAAATTAGACACTTTATCTTTCATATTTCTTCTGTCAATAATCATATCAATAAAACCATGCTCTAATAAAAATTCACTTTTTTGAAATCCTTCAGGTAAAGTTTCTCTTACAGTTTGTTCTATGACTCTTGGTCCTGCAAATCCAATTAAAGCATTTGGCTCAGCAATGTTTATATCTCCTAACATTGCCAAACTTGCAGAAACTCCACCAAAAGTAGGATTTACTAATATAGAAACATAAGGTAACTTTGCATTAGAAAGTTTTTTTAATACTGCACTAGTTTTAGCCATTTGCATTAAAGAAGTTAAACCTTCTTGCATCCTGGCGCCACCGCTTGTTGAAAAGCATATAAATGGCATTTTGTGCTCTATAGCATATTCGCAAGCTTTAACAAACTTACTGCCAACACACGCACCCATTGAACCACCAATAAAACTAAACTCAAAAGAACATATCACCACATCAATAGAATTTAATTTTCCATGCATGGCAACAAGAGCATCTTTTTCTCCAGTTTGTTTTTGAGCACTACTTAGTCTGTCTTTATATTTTTTAGTGTCTTTAAATTTCAAATAATCAATTGGTTTGATATTTTTCCCAATTTCTATATTAGAAAAATCACTAGTTTCTTCATCTAAAAATAACTCTAATCTTTCTCTGGCCTTAATAGGCATATGGTAATTACACTTAGTACATACATGTATATTTTGTTTTAAATCTGCTTTATATAAGAAAGCACTACAAGATTTACATTTAGTCCAAACTCCTTCAGGGACTGCTTTTCTACGCTCAGATATTGATGTTCTAACTTTTTGAGGAAATAATTTTTTGATCCAGCTCATATACTAAAAAGTACCTTACATTAAGTTTTATAATTTTCATAAAATTATGCTATCGTATGATATTGTAATCAATATTTATTTCAAATTGCAAAATAATATGAACAATTTAAGCTTTTTTATTGCAAAAAAATATAGTTTATCAAAAGTAATCTGTTATGTTGCAATAATAGCCTTAACTATGGGCATTGCTTGTATTTTGACCGTCGCATCCGTGATGAATGGATTTTATGATATATTAGACAAAAAACTATCTAATATAATTTCAAACGTTATTATTTTTAATGTAGATAATAACTTATATAATGAGTTATTAAGTTTGCAAAAACAAAAAGACTCGGGCTTTAATAACATTAAAGATATTGAAAAAATTTTACAAACTCAAGCTTTTTTTACTAATAATAACAAAATTGATTATTTAGCAGTTCAAAATTCTTCTAAAAACACCAAGAATAAGTATGAAGATAATAATTCAGGAATCACTATAAGTAAACAATATGCAAAAGATAGTAATCTAAAAGTAAATCAAGATATAACTTTACTCTTTAATAATAAAGAAAATAAACTAGAACAACTGCCGATTAAAATAAAAAATATAAATTATGAAACTGTACAGGTTTTAAATCAAATAGCATATATATCAAGACAAGACCCAAATTTTTCAAAAATATTTAATAATAATATAAATTACTCTACTAATTTACAAATTAAATTAGATAATCCTCATAATGCAAATAACTTTAAAATAAAATTATTAGATAAATTTAAAGATCACAATCCTAAATTAGTAATATATACCTGGGAAGAAATTTTTGGTTCTATTTTAGATGGTATAAAGTATACCAAACAAATTATGTTTATTATTTTATTTTTTATGATTATAGTTGCAACTTTTAATATACTTGCAACCATAACTATCACCATTAAAGAAAAACAAGGCGAAATTGCCATACTACAAACTATTGGTGCAACAAAGCCGTTTATTTTTAAAATATTTATTTCTCAGAGCATGATTTTTTCAACTATAGCTTTAACGTCGGGAATTATATTAAGCTATATTTTATGCTTATTTATTTCTGATATTACTAAGTTTATTGAAAGTATTTTTAATATAATATTAATTAATCCTGATAATTATCTGATAGATTACTTACCAACTAAATATTCACTAATTGATGTACTATATATATCTATATTTACTTATTTGATAAATATCATAATAGCAATAATTCCTGCATATAAAGCAACAAAAACTAATCCTGTGCAACTATTACGATATGAGTAATAGCTGCATAAGTACTGGATAAGTAAAGCTACAATATATCTTTAGTATCAGAAAACTTTACTTTAGGCCACTTTTCTTCTGTTAAATGTAAATTAACCCTAGATGGTGCTATATATACCAATGATTCACTTGCATCTAAAGCTAAATTGGCTTCAGCTCTTGATTTAAATAAATTAAAATCTTTGAGCTCTTGTTTATCTTTAGGCGTAACCCATCTTACTGTATGAACATTAACCTGATCATAAATACAATCAACACCATACTCATATTTTAGCCTGTGAGCAACAACATCGAACTGTAGAACCCCAACAGCTCCTAAAATAATATCATTGCTTATAAATGGCTTAAATATCTGTGTAGCCCCTTCTTCTGATAATTGAATTAAACCTTTTATTAAAGCTTTTAGTTTTAATGGATCTTTAGTTCTTACTTTTTTAAATAATTCTGGAGCAAAATGTGGAATCCCAGTAAATTGTAACTTTTCACCTTTTGTAAAACTATCACCAATCTGAATTGTTCCATGGTTATGTAATCCTACTATATCTCCAGCATATGCGGCTTCAGTAATTTCTCGACCTTGAGCCATAAAAGTTACAGGGTTTGAGATAGCGATGTCTTTATTTATTCTAACTTGATGAACTTTTTCACCACGATTTAAAGAACCTGAGCATATTTTCAAAAATGCTATTCTGTCTCGATGTTTAGGATCCATATTAGCCTGTATTTTAAACACAAAACCAGAAAAATTAGTATCTAATGCTTTTATAGTTTTTACATCAGTTTCATAATCACCTGGCGCAGGAGCATATTCTGTAAATAAATCTAATAACTCTCTTACACCAAAATTTTTTAACGCTGTTCCAAAAAGCACCGGAGTTAATTTACCTGCTAGATATTCATTAATATCTAATTCATGGCTTGCCCCTTTAACTAATTCTATCTCTTCTTTTAGGTTATTTAGAATATCTTCATCAATACTGTTTTGAGCTTCTTGGGACTCTAAGCCTTTTATTATAATTGGCTCATAAAGAGCTTCAGCTCTTACATTTTTATATAAAATTATTTCATCTTTATAAATATGATATATTCCAGCTAAAGTATCTGCTCCACCTATTGGCCATGTCACAGGTGCACACTTGATCTTTAATACTGTCTCTATCTCATCTAATAAATCTAGATAATCTTTACCATGCCTGTCTATTTTATTAATAAAAGTAAAAATAGGTGTTGTTCGCATACGACAAACATCCATTAGCTTTTTAGTTCTATCCTCAACACCTTTGGCAACATCTATCACCATTAATGCTGATTCAACGGCTGTCAAAGTTCTATACGTATCCTCAGAAAAATCTTCATGCCCTGGAGTATCTAACAAATTTACTATTTTTTGATTATAAATAAACTGCATTACTGATGTTGTAACTGATATACCTCTTTGCTTTTCAAGCTCCATCCAATCAGAGGTAGCATGTTTACCTGCTTTCTTAGCTTTAATAGTACCAGCTAACTGAATAGCGCCTCCATATAACAATAATTTTTCTGTTATAGTAGTTTTCCCTGCATCAGGATGAGAAATAATAGCAAAAGTTCTTCTTTTGTTTACTTGAGTTTCTAAAATACTAGAGGACATAATAAAAATATATCAATCGTTTATAATTGATGCATTATAACATAACTTTCTATAATTTTAATTGCATAACGATAGCATCTTCAGCGTTAAATTTGTTTTTATTATTTAAATCTTTAATTTTATAATAATTCTTGCGCTCACCTATCCTTTTAAAGCCACAAGATTGATATAAAGATATAGCTGATACATTAGATTTCATTACTTCTAAGATAATTTCTTCTATGTTTTGCTTTTGAAGAGCATTGATTATCTGCATTAAAAACCAAGAGCCATAACCAAGACCCTGATAATGCTTATCTATTGTTATTTTATGTAATTCAGAAATATTATCTACAATAAACAGAATAATATAACCAATTATTTTGTTTTTATTATCTTTTAAGATTTTAAAAACATATAAATCTTTTTTTGTTAAGATATCTTTAAATGTATTAATATCCCAGGAATTAGAATAATGACTATAAGCTTCATTTTCTAAATTTTGAATACAATGCAAATCTTTATCTTTTAAATCTTCTATTATTAACTGTCTTATCATAGCTCATAGCAATAATTACTAAATAGTGATGAATTTAATATAGCGCCATAATTCTTTTTTTAAATTTGGTCGAGAAATTAACAAATTTAAATCTAAATCCTTATTAAAAGTTAATTTTTTATTAATATTAGTTGTCGAAAGCTTTTTATATAAATCAGGACCTAAAGCTAAAATATTTATATATTCTAAATTATTTAATTGCTCACAATTAGCATGTAATGACTCAATATTGTCTAAATGCTTTAAAACTGCAATATCCCAAACATTATTATAATTATTAAAATAAAAAACTATCTCTTTTAATATTTTTTCATCTGATTGGCTATTAATTTCTAGTAATAATAATTTTTTAGATTGAGTATCTGATGATTTAAAATAATATTTAAAAAATATATTATTTATAGCTAAATATTTTTTAAATCTATACCGCCAATTATTAATTTTTAAGATATCTAAAATATTAGGAGTCATAAAATTTTTATTGCTGAAAAATAATAATAAATTTGAGTAGCAAACACAACTCCATGAACAAATATTGGTTTTGTGCTTGCTACGCAATAATTATTTTATCACATCCTATTTATTTAGGAGCGATTAAATCAGTAATAGTTCCCTCAAACATTTCTGTTGCTAAAGCCACAGACTCTGATAAAGTTGGGTGTGGATGTATTGTTAATGCAATATCTTCTGCATCACAACCCATCTCAATTGCAAGTGCTACTTCTGAAATTAATTCACCAGCATTAATACCAACTATACCTGCACCAATAACTCTATTAGTATCTTTATCAAATAATAATTTAGTTAAACCTTCATCACGCCCTTGAGCAATTGCACGGCCAGATGCCATCCATGGGAATTTGCCAACACCATAATTCAGTTTTTGCTCTTTTGCTTCAGGCTCTGTTATACCAACCCATGCAACTTCAGGATCAGTATATGCAACAGATGGAATAACTTTAGGTTCAAAATAATGCTTTTTACCAGATATAACTTCAGCTGCAAGTCTACCTTCTGCAGATGCTTTATGAGCTAACATTGGATTACCTATGATATCTCCTATGGCATATATATTTGCAACATTCGTACGCATTTGCTTATCAACACTAATAAAACCTTTATCATCAACATTAACACCTGCTTTATCAGCATCGATTAATTTACCATTTGGGATACGGCCAACACTAACTAAAACTTTATCAAATCTAACTGGTTCTTTAGGTGCATCTTTGCCTTCAAATGTTGCATATAAACCATCTTTTTTAGCTTCAATTTTTGTTACAGCTGTTTTTAAATAGATTTTTTCATATTTTTTCTTAACTCTGTTTTGATAAGGCTTAACTAAATCTGGATCTAATCCACCCATTAAGCCATCCATCATCTCAACAACTGTAATTTTAGAGCCCAAAGCATTATAAACAGTAGCCATTTCAAGACCAATAATACCCCCGCCTAAAATTAAAAGGTTTTCTGGTATATCTTTTAATAATAAAGCATCTGTAGAATCCATTACTCTTGAATCATCTGGAATAAAAGGTAATTGAACTGGTCGTGATCCTGCTGCTATTATAGAATTTTTAAAATTAACTGTAGTTTTACTTCCATCTTTTTCTACTACTAAAGTATTCTTATCTACAAACTTACCATTACCCTCAACAACAGTGACTTTACGTTGCTTAGCCATTGCTTTAAGACCAGTGGTTAATTTACCAACAACTTTTTTCTCAACCCATTCACGCATTTTTTTATGATCAACTTTTGGTTTAGAAAAAGTAACACCACACTCAGATACTTCTTCTGATTCTTCGATTACTTTTGATAAATGTAATAATGCTTTTGATGGAATACAACCTACATTTAAACATACTCCACCTAATGTAGAATACTTTTCAACTAAAACTGTTTTAATGCCTAAGTCTGCGGCTCTAAAAGCTGCACTATATCCACCAGGGCCTGAGCCTAAAACTACTAATTCTGCATCAATATGATTTGTCATAAAAACTCCTAATTTTAAATTGCTTTTCTTTTAATCTTTCTTTAGCAAGACAAAGATTAATTAAAAGAAGAGCCTGTTATAATAATAAAAGTGATATATCACCTAATAATTTACTAAAATGAGTTATAAATCTTGCAGCTCCTGCTCCATCTATTACTCGATGATCATAAGATAAGGCTAAAGGTAACATTAATCTTGGTTCAAACTCGCCATCTTTATAAATAGGCTTAATTTGTGATTTAGATACACCTAAAATAGCCACATCTGGAGCATTAATAATTGGTGTAAATGCTGTTCCACCAATACCACCAAGACTAGATATAGCAAAACAACTTCCAGCCATATCATCAGGCATTAATTTTTTATCACGTGCTTTTTTACTTAAACTTAATAATTCCTGAGCTAATTCGAATATACCTTTTTGGTCTACGTTTTTAACAACAGGAACAACTAAACCATCTGGTGTATCAACAGCAACTCCTATATTGATATATTTTTTTAAAATTAAATTTTGACCATCTTTACTCAAAGATGAATTAAATTCAGGAAAAGTATGTAAGCACTTTGCTGCAACTTTTAATAAAAATACTAAAGGAGTTAATTTAAAACCTTCTTTTTCAGCTTGTTTTTTATGCTCTTGTCTGAAATTTTCCATATCAGTAATATCAGCTTCATCAAACTGTGTTACATGAGGAATACTAACCCAGTTTCTATGCAAATTAGCAGCGCTATATTTTTTAATTCGACTTAAAGGTTTGGTTTCTATATCACCATATTTTGAAAAATCTATATCTGGCATATCAATAACAGATAAACCTGCGCCTGATCCTTTACTAGACATTTTAGATTTAACATAGCCTTGTAAATCTTCTTTGGTAATACGCCCTTTTCTACCTGTACCATTTATTTCATTAAGATTAATATCAAATTCTCTTGAAATACGTCTTACAACTGGAGATGCATAAACATCATTATCAATATTTTCTTGGGCTTCTTCAGATTGCTCTGATTTTGACTCATTTTCTTCAGTTTTTTTTGATTCTTCAGACTTTTCTGATTCTTCAGATTTTTCTGATTCTTCAGACTTTTCTAATTCTTCAGACTTTTCTAATTCTTCAGACTTTTCTAATTCTTCAGATTTAGAGTCACCTTCCATTTCTAAAGTTAAAATTTGGCTTCCTTGAGATAACTTATCACCAACATTAACCTCTAAAGATTTTACTGTGCCAGAATAAGGCGACGGTATATCCATTGATGCTTTTTCACTCTCTAATGTCACAAGCGTATCATCAACCTCAATGGTATCACCTACAGATACTGCAATTTCAATAACTTCTACATCACTTGCATCTCCAATATTAGGCACCAAAACTTTTTTTAACTCTGTCATGTAAATCTCCTAATTTAACCTGTTAATTTATTGATATTGATTAACATAAAGTTGGATCTTCTTTATCTTGATTAATCTTATATTTTTTAAAAGCTTCAGATAACTCTTTTTTATCTAATAACTTTTGATCACATAATGATTTTAAAGCTGCAATTACTATATGCTTGCTATCTACTTCAAAAAAATGTCTAAGCTTATCTCTTGTATCACTTCTACCAAACCCATCAGTCCCTAAAACTTTATAATGGCCTGGAACAAACTCTCTGATTTGATTAGTATAAGATTTAGCATAATCAGTAACAGCTATAAATGGAGTATCTTTTGAATCTAACAAGCACTTTGTAACATAAGGAACTTTAGGTGAATCATCAGGATGTAACATATTCCATCTATCTTTTATTTGAGCTTCTCGTGCAAGCTCTGTAAAACTAGTTGCACTCCATAAGTCTACAGATACATTATGTTCAGACTCTAACATTTCTTTTGCTTTCATTGCTTCTAAGAAAATAGGACCTGAGCTTAATAAACTTACTTTTACTTTATTGTTTAATTTTTTATTTGATTTTGTATCTGATTTAGAAAATAAATATAAACCCTGATTGATTTGATTATATAACTCTTCTTTATTATCACTAATACTTCCCATATCAGGATGCTCATAATTATCATTCATAACTGTAATATAATAATATTCACTATTACAGTCTTGATACATAGATTTTAAACCTTTGTGTATAATAGCAGCAAGCTCATAACTAAAAGTAGGATCATAGCTTTTACAATTAGGTATCAAGCTTGAAAAAGTATGACTATTACCATCACAATGTTGCAAGCCTTCTCCTGCCAACGTTGTTCTGCCAGCAGTTGCTCCAAGCAAGAAACCTCTTGCTCGTAAATCACCAGCTGCCCATGCTAAATCACCAATTCGTTGCATTCCAAACATAGAATAAAATATATAAAAAGGAACCATTGGTAAATCATTATTACTGTATGAGGCAGCTGCTGCCATCCAAGATGAAAATGCTCCTGCTTCTGTAATACCTTCTTCTAAAAGCTGACCTTTCGTGCTTTCATGATAAGACATTAATTGTTCTTGATCTTCTGGTGCATATTTTTGCTCTTCTGGAGAATATATTCCAATTTGTCTAAATAAACCTTCCATACCAAAAGTTCTTGCTTCATCAGGCACTATAGGAACTAAATTTTGTTTTATATTTTTATCTTTTAATAAATCAGAAAAAATCCTAGTAAAAGCCATTGTGGTTGATATTTCGCGACCACCAGATCCCTTGGTTATATTTTTTAAAATATCAAATTCAGGAATTTGTAATTTTTTAGATTCTTCCTCTCTTCGCCATGGAAAAAAACCACCCAGTTTTTTTCTAGTATCCATTAAATATTGATATTCTTTACTAGATTTATCAAACTGTATATATTCTAGGTTTTCTAATTTTTTATCATCGATAGGCAAACTAAACCTTTCTCTAAATTTAGAGAGAGCTTTAAAATCCATTTTCTTTTTCTGATGAGTAATATTTTCTGCTTCACCACTACCAAGTCCCATACCAAAACCTTTTACAGTCTTCGCTAAAATGACAGTTGGCTTGCCATTAGTATTAGTGCTTGCTTTTAAATAAGCATTATATACTTTTTCAGGATCATGGCCACCTCGGTTTAAATTCCAAATTTCTTGGTCAGATAAATCTGCAACTAATGCTTTCATCTCTGGATATTTACCAAAGAAATTTTCTCTAGTAAAGGCTCCGCCACGAGCTTTATAATTTTGAAAATCACCATCAACAACTTCATCACATCTTTTAACGATAAACTCGTTCTTATCTTTTTCAAATAAAGGATCCCAGCGGCCGCCCCATAAGACTTTAATAGCATTCCAGCCTGAGCCTTTAAAAATGCCTTCTAATTCTTGTATTACTTTGCTGTTACCTCTAACTGGGCCATCTAATCGTTGTAAATTACAATTAATCACAAAAATTAAATTATCTAATTTTTCTTTAACAGCTATATTTAAAGCCCCTAATGATTCTGGTTCATCCATCTCACCGTCACCACAAAAACACCAAACTTTACGATCACTTGTATCTTGCAATCCTCTGTTATGTAAATATTTTAAAAATCTTGCTTGATATATAGCCTGAATTGGACCTAATCCCATTGACACAGTCGGGAACTGCCAATAATCTGGCATTAAATAAGGGTGTGGATAAGAAGAAAGTCCTGTTTGCCCTACTTCTTGTCTAAAATTATCTAAAAGCTTTTGATCAAAACGACCTTCTAAAAAAGAACGAGCGTATATGCCAGGAGATGTATGACCTTGAATGTAAACTAAATCACCAAAAGACTTATCAGATTGACGTTTGAAAAAATGATTAAAGCCAACATCATACAAAGTTGCTGAGGATGCAAAGCTTGCAATATGACCACCAACACCTGGTGCTTTATTGCCAGCTCTTAACACCATAGCCATAGCATTCCATCTGGTATAAGATCGAATAACTCGCTCTAATTCCAAATTACCAGGATAACTTACCTGTTCCTTTGTGGAGATAGTATTAGTATATCTAGTATTAACTAAATTAGAATCTATATCATATTTTTTAACTAAATCAGATATTAAAAAATTAGCTCGTTCTTTACCATCTGTTAAAATAACATCTTCTAAAGACTGCTCCCACTCTTTAGTTTCATTATTATCTAAATCTATATTAATATTTTTACTCATTTAGAAAGCTCGCCAAGATTTATATTTAAAAATTTTAATTATGATAACATTATAGGAAAATATAGCACTATTATACTCATAAATTTTGTTTATTGTAGACTTTTGAATAAATTTACTCGACAATTAGTGATGAGACAAACTACTCTTAAAGAACTCCCAATCAAAAAACTCTCCAGGATCTGTTTTACGATTTGGTGCTATTTGATCATGACCTACTATATTATCTAATAAAATATCAGGATAAACACGCATGATGCTTTTAGTTAATTTAATTAAGCTATCATATTGAGCTTGTGTATATTTATCATTATCAGCTCCTTCAAGCTCTATGCCTATGGAGTAATCATTAATATTACTTAACTCTTTAAAATTAGATTCACCCGCATGCCAAGCTTTATTATTAAAATTTATGAATTGAATAACTTTACCTGTTCTTTTAATATACAAATGAGCTGATACTTTTACTGATTTAAGCTCTTTTATTGCATCTGGTAAATTACATGGCAAATAATTTCTGAAAAATTGCTCAACATAATAATTACTATAATTATTTTTAGGTAAGCTAATACAATGTATTACTAATATTTGTATTTTATCTTTTATATCTCTTTTAGAATAATTAGGAGAATTTATAAACAAAATATTTTTATCACTTTTTAAAATACCTTGTTTAATATTAAAATTTTTATATTTCATATTAACAAAATCAATTAAATTTATTTAAAAGTTAAGAGCTATACTAAATAATATACATATATTACCTAGGAGAAAGCAAGGATATGCTTTTTAACTATAATTATAATAAAATTATCCAGCCAATATTTATCGCTATATTTTTTAATTTTATTTTTTATAATACCACATACAGTTCATTAAAACCTGACACTATAGACCAAACTAAAGATATTAAGCTTATTAATGAAATTATAATTAAACCAAATAATAAATTTATATATAATAATTTTAATACTCAAAATATAAATATATTAAATAAAATGCTTAATAAATATTTAAATTTAACATTAGAATATAAAAAAACTATTAATTATAATCTTTTAGTATTTAAAATATCTGATAAAAATTTACAAACTAACAGTGTAAATGATATTAACAAAAATAATAAAATTATTAGAAATAAAATTAAAAAATTTAAAAATAATAATCATATAAAAAGACATATAAAACTTATAGCATCTAACATTGCATTCAAATCTCAAATGGAACCTAATGACTCAAGGTATAATGATCAATGGAATTATTATGAGCCAATAGCCGGCATAAATATGCCATATGCATGGGATCTTAGCACTGGCGATAAAAGCACAATAGTAGCTGTACTAGATACCGGCATTACCAATCATGAAAATTTAAAAAATAAAATATTACCAGGTAGAAACTTTGTTTCCGATAGAGATAATCCTTCAGATGTCTTAGACTCAGGAATTGGTACTAATTATCATGGAACTCATGTTGCAGGGATTATAGCAGCTAATGGTAATATGCAAAATGAAATATCAGGTATTGATTGGCACGCTAAAATTTTACCTGTAAGAGTTCTTGGAGATAACGGAATCGGTGATTTAATTAGTCTTGTTCAAGGTATACAGTATGCCGTTGGGTATGATGAATCTAATAATAATCCTGCAAAAATTATTAATTTGTCTCTTGGCTCTTATGAAGAATGCCCGGATGTTCTGCAAGAAGAAATAGATAATGCTATGATAAACAAAAATGTGACTTTTATAGTTGCAGCAGGAAATAGTGCAACTGATGCCAAATTTATGACTCCTGCAAATTGTAAAGGAGTCATTACTGTTGCTGCTGTAAATAGAAACGGATTTCCAGCATATTATACTAATTATGGACATGATACTATCGACATTACAGCTCCTGGAGGCGAACAATTTAATTATAATACGCAAGATGGTATATTATCTACAACATCGCCAGGCAACTTACAATATATGCAAGGAACTAGTATGGCAGCCCCTCATGTTGCAGGAGTAGTTGCTTTAATTAATTCTATAAACCCTAATTTTAATACTACTGAAATAAAAGAAATTATAAAAAACAGCTCTAAAGGTAATGTTATGAATGTTGGTATTTTGGACGCTAAAAGTGCTTTAGAATATTCAAAAATATTATCTCTTAAAAATCAGTTTTTTTTTAGTTTATACAACATCAATATGTTGCATCATAGGTTAGTTTACAACCAAAAAACATTGATTTCTAAATAAACTATTCATATAATAATCTTTTAAAATGACAAGTTCATTGCATTTATAAGGAGTTATTATGAAATCATCTGAAATCCCTCTAAGTCTATTATATCAAAATCCTATTACCTCAGCTCTAGCAGGAGTTATGCTCAGTAAAGTAATTGTAAGCGATGTTTCTTCTGAGTTTGAAAAATTTTTCAAACATTTATTTAAGAATATTTTCTTAAGTGATGGTGATGTAGAAGAATTTTATCCTTTCTCTTATGGATCTATTTATGAAATATTTGGTTTATTAAAATACATCACTATTAAATGCTATGATTATTTAAATTCAATAGAAAATCAGTTATTAAAGAATATGGCTTTAATATTATCTTACCCTGCTCTTACTTTATCTTATGCTACATCAATTGGTCTAGAAACTATTGGTAGAATGATACAATTTACTTTAAATACTATAAATGCATTAAGTGTTGCAACTGGATTTATAGCAGGATTAATTCCCTCTATAATTGTCACTGTAATAGAAAATATCTTTGGTGGCTCTGAACAAGAATGCAATGATGAAATGATAAATGAGCAAGAAACAAGACCTAGACCTTTACTTTAATACATTAAATTAAAATTTATTTCATTATCTATTATTTAGGAATCCCAAAATGAAATTATTAGACATACCTTTAGACTTAATGATACATTCAAAAAACCCAATTACATCTGCTATAAAAGGCTTAATAATGAGCCATAAACTAATTAATAACTCAGATAAGTATGATGATAGATCTTTTATCGAAAAAGTTAAAAACAATATCTATTTCGACTATAGAGAGCGCTATGCTGATAAAGACTCTTACCCTTTTACTTATGGAAGCATTCATCAATTATTTAATTTATTAACTTCTTTCACCAATTACTGCCTTAATTCATTGGATGTAATTGAAAATGAATTATTTCAAACTACCTGTCTTGTTATAACTTCACCTTTATTTTTTGCATCTTATTTAACAGCGATGACTTTATCTGGAATTGGAGAAATTTTACAAACAGCTTTAAACTTAGCCAATGCTATTAGCATGATAGCAGGTATTATTGCTGGAGTGATTCCATCGCTTGCTATTAAGTTAATTAATGCTTTTGATGATTCTGGTGATATAGAATACTCACAAAATATATTTAATCGAACCATCAGTTGGACACCTCCTCCTTCTAGAGAGCATCTTAGTCATACACAAAACAATGATAATACTGAAAATGAAGAAGAGCTAGAAGGAAGAACCATGCGATATTCTCGCTATTAATATATTAATTATTATTTTCTCTCACTTTTAAGAACATACTACAACCTAAAATTGGGAGATGGAATCTAAAGAATATTGCCCAACAATATTATAATAAATACATTAAGAACTTATAATAAAACAAGAATATCTAAAAAGCATATCAAAAATAACAAGCTCTTTAAGTATTATAAAAACATATAACCTTAATAAAAGGATTAAGGTGTTATTTTAATCATTGCATTATTAGTCTAATAGATCTATTAAACTAAAATTGATTAAGAGTTAATTTTTTCGAAACAATACAAACGAGCTGAGGCGGAGCATTTATTTGAATTATTAACAGTCCAGTCTTCAGAAGAAGTAGATAGACCAATAATTGAGGGATTTAAAGACCCGTCTTTGCTTGTAAATCCGTCGCAGTCGCTTACACCTATTGCGGTAATTGAATATGTATTGCCGTTGGCACGGGTGTTAGTCCATACGAAATCGTTGACAATAGTATTGATGTCACCTGTCTCAGTTATGGTAAGAGCAGTTAATATGCTGCCATATTTCACGGCAGATTCAAGGGAATCAACGACCTTATCCATGTTTGGCATGCGGTAAGGTGTCATTTTTTCGGGCTGGAATCGATCATACGCGTTGCTGCTGGTAGTGGATAACCACGCATCCCATCTTAAATTGCGTATATCAGCAACTCCTTTGTCCGCTAATTGTTTACACGTGACTTGTGCCCCTTCGATACCTCCCAAAGCTCCTGAAAAGATTTCTGATGTGACAAACGCATATAAGAACTCGCGTGGGGAGGATGATACATCTATAACATTAGATCTACCGTCGAAATCAGCCAATGAATAAGTTGAACCATAAATATCACAACTAACATTTACCTCAATAGAAGCTTTACCAGGCACACTAAACTGACCACAAGATGTTTTTTTGCCTTGAGAACTAGCCGCTATTATAGTTGTAACACCTTTTTTGGATTTATTGGTTATGGATATGGTATTAGTACTTATAATATTTTTATTCAAGCTCTTTGAAGATACCTTGTTTGCTTTAAGACTTCCTACTTTTGCAAGCTCTAATATCTTAGGGCACGCTCCTTTATCTAAACAAGCTCTATTTTCTATATCAATTTCTTGATTAACCGCAAAAATAAAAGAGCTAAAGATTAATCCTGTCGTTAATAACTTTAACTTAGTTTTAAATTTCATTATCTTTCCCTGTAATGTCTTTTCTTATAATTTATATATTAAAATGTTTTTGGATTTCTATAATTATATTGATATTTTGATATTTAGGTTTTACAGCTTTTGCAGATGCTATTAATAAAGACAGAGGAATAAGCTTTTTAAGATACATTATTAGTAATCCTTTACAATAAAATATATCTATACATTATATATTGTGACTTTGTGTAATTCAACAAGAGCATTTAATTTAGTTATTGCTTTAAACTTAATAATAATATATACGAAGGAGCCAAGTTATTATGCATATAATACTTTAGCTCCAACTTAAAAGTGTGTGCGTCTTTCAGCACTTTGATGTTAGAAATTTTTGAATATTATTCATCAAGACACAACAAAGAAGCATTTCCACCTTGAGCTGTAATATCATAAGATAAAGCTCTTTCTGTACATAATCTTGATAAATAAAGAGGCCCGCCTGCTTTTGGTCCAGTACCAGATAATCCTTCACCCCCAAACGGTTGTAATCCTACTACAGCGCCAATAATATTTCTATTCGCATAACAGTTACCTACTTTTACTTTATTTCTAATATAATTAATTTTTTCATCAATTCTACTATGAACTCCAAAAGTAAGACCGTAGCCTGTATTATTAATTTCTTGAATCACTTTATCTAAATCTTTTTCTTTATATCTTACTATATGTAAAATAGGACCAAATATTTCATGAGTTAAAATTTTGCTAGACTTTAATTCAAAAGCACAAGGACCAAAATAAAAGCCTTGTTTGCTAAGCTCATTAGATACTGGCACTTTATATAGTAATTTAACATCTGGATTTTCATTCATAGCTTTTTCATGAGCTTGTAGAATATCTAAAGCTGTTTTATCTATTACAGGCCCACAATCAGTGTCTAAATTAGCTGGATTTCCTATTGATAAAGTCTCCATTGCACCTTTAAGCATTTTAATTATTTCATCAGCTACATCATCTTGAAGATATAATATTCTTAAAGCTGAGCATCTTTGGCCTGCGCTATCAAATGCAGAATAAACAACATCTGTTACAACTTGTTCTGGCAAAGCACTAGAATCAACTATCATTGAATTAAGTCCACCTGTTTCAGCAATTAAAGTCCCAATCGCTGAATCTTTTGCTGCTAACTGTCTATTAATAATCCTTGCTGTATCACTTCCTCCGGTAAATATAACTCCATGAACTCTTGGATCAGAAATAATATGTTTACCTATAGTTGCACCCTCACCTAAAACTAAGCTTAATGCAGCTTTTGGCAAGCCTGCTTTAAAAAACAAATCTATAGCATATGCTGCTATTAAAGAAGTTTGCTCTGCAGGTTTTGCTATAACAGTATTTCCTGTTACTAATGCAGCAGTTATTTGCCCTAAAAAGATTGCTAAAGGAAAATTCCATGGACTTATACATGTCATGACTCCTTTAGGATGCATTGTTAACTCATCACGCTCTCCGGTGTATCCTTTTAAATCTTTTGGTTTAAATAGCTCTATAGCACTTTTTGCATAATATCTGCAAAAATCTACAGCTTCACGTACTTCTCCTACTGCGTTATTAATACTTTTACCAGCTTCCATAACAGCAAGAACTATAAAAGTATCTATATTTTCTTCTAATAAATCAGAATATTTATTTAAAATATCAGCTCGTTTTTCAACGCCCAGTTGATCCCAAGTATCTTGATAATCATATACTGTATCTATTGCTGATTTAATATCTTGTTCATTAATAAATGAAGCATGTCCTATAATCTTACTATGATCATAAGAACATTTTATTTCTGTTTTTTGATTGCTTGATATTAACTTGCCGTTAATTACTGAACAAGCTTGCCAAACTTTATTTTCTAAATTTTTGTCATGTACTTTTTTAAATAAATCGTTACGTTCTATCATACTGCTTAAATCAAGTCCTTTACTGTTTAATCGAGGAAAATGAGATTCTCGAAAAATGTTTTTTGGTAAATTTATTTTACTATGGTGTTTATTTGAATGTCTAGCCGCTTCATCTATGGGGTTAGCTATAATTGCATCAATCGGTTGATTTACATCTATTAGTCTATTAACAAAAGAAGTATTAGCTCCGTTTTCTAATAACCTTCTAACCAAATAAGACAACAAATCTTTATGAATCCCAACTGGTGCATAGATTCTACATTTTAAATGCTTAGTTACATCTTTATTTAGCTCATCATTGAAAACAGCATGATATAAATGTTCTCCCATACCGTGCAATCTTTGAAATTCAAAATCAAAAACATGATAATGTTTACTAAAACTTAATATAGCTGCAACTGAAAAGGCATTATGTGTTGCAAATTGTGGGTAGATACAATCATTGTTTTCAAATAATTTTCTTGCGCAGGCTATATAAGATACGTCAGTATTTACTTTTCTAGTAAAAACTGGAAAATCAACATAACCATTCATCTGGCTAACCTTAATTTCTCTATCCCAGTACGCCCCTTTTACTAAGCGCATCATGATTTTTTTATTATATTTTTTACTTAAAGAAATTAAATAATCTATAACACTATATGCTCTTTTTTGATATGCTTGTACCGCAAGACCTAATCCATCCCATTTTGCAAATTCAGCATGAGCAAATACTTTATGAAAAATGTTTAAAGAAATATCTAACCTTTCGCTTTCTTCTGCATCTATTGTCAAGCCGATATTGCTGTGTTTTGCTAATGACGTTAACTCTAAGACTTTATTATATAAATTATTATTAAGTCTTTCTTCTTTAGCAAACTCATAACGTGGCTCAAGTGCTGAAAGTTTAATAGAAATACCAGGATTTAATTTTACATCAGAAGATTTAGCTTCTTTTTTTAATTTTAAAATAGCATCTTTATAAGCTTCAAAATATTTATCAGCATCTTTATTTGTTTTTGCTGCTTCACCTAACATATCATAAGAATAAAGATACCCTCGAGATTCCCATTTTTCTGCACGTTTTAAAGCACCAGAAATACTTTCTCCAAGAACAAACTGCTTGCCTAAAATTTTCATAGCTTTAACAACAGCTAACCTAATAAAAGGCTCGCCACTTACTTCTGCTATTTTTTTTATTCCAGATAACAATTTACTTGAGGTTAATTTATCTTTTGATACTATGTTTCCTGTAAGCATTAATGCCCAAGTTGCTGCATTTACAAATATTGAATCACTGGCACCAATATGTTTTTTCCAAGAAGAACCGCCTATTTTGTCTCTAATTAAAATATCTCTTGTGTCATTATCAGGAATACGTAATAAAGCCTCAGCCATACACATAAGTGATATGCCTTCTTGAGTACTTAAGCCAAATTGTATTAAAAAAGCATCTAAACCAGATATTTTAAATTTAGTTGCTCTAATATATTCAACCAAGCTTCTTGCTGTGTGGCTTGTGTAGGATAATTCTTCTTCTGAAAACTTAGCTTTACCTATTAATTGATCTATAAGTATACTTTCGTCAATATGATAATATTTATCTCGAGATTTTAAAGCATCTAAGTCGCTTGATTCTGGGGTTAAATCTTTATTGGAGAAATTAAATAGATTCATGTAAATCCTTGATTTATAGGTAATATTTATATTAAAGCAATATTTTTTACATCAAAATCCATCTTACTCGATTTGCTCACCCCTTTCTTTAAAAAAGAAAGATATTATATTTGCTCCGCAAATATTGATTTATTAAAAATAATATCATTTATATTGCAACGTTTATAGCATTATATTATACTATCTAAATGCGAATAATTATCATTTACATTTAAATCAAATCATTAGGAATTATAATGCAAAAAGAGATATCTAGCATTCTTACTTTATCGATGACAGCATCTATCTTTACTTTAAGCTATACTGGCTTGATGCTATTGCTACCTAGTACTTCTTTAATATTTATTCCTAGTACTATACTTGCGGCAATTATTGCGGGATCTGCAGCGATTACTGATGGATATATATATGGTAAAAATATTAATCAAGGAATAACTAGATTTTTTGATCATGCTAACTCTTTAAATGAAGATGGATTATTTAAATTAATCATAATAGGCTCTTTAACTGCTGCATCTATTAGTTCAGGATTAGCTATAGCATCTAGTGCTTTTGAGTTTTTAACTATAATATACCCTACCCTAATTATGACTAATTCTGTATTTGCCGGCATATTTGCAATGTCAGCTATAGCAAGTTTTTCATATTTCTTTAATCTGTACAATATAGCCTATGACTTATACCAATGCGATGATAATCACATTCAAAAATGGTTTGAAAAACTTAAAAATCCAGAACTTAGTATTGATTATTTAAGATTTACTGCTCTTTTAACTTTAAGTGGCCTTTATAGCATTTTTACTTTTAGCGCTTGGCAAAATAAAATAAACGATGTTAAAAATATGTTTCCTCTTTTTGGTTCTGTCTTTCAAAGCGCCTCTATTGGCTGTTATAGTTTTTGGGACTCAATAGCTTCTTTTGGAAATGCTTACGCTGCGATACAAGATATTGATCATAATGAGAGTAATGAAAAAAATATTACAGATATAATAAAAGAAATAAAACCCGATGCTTCGATAAATGATAGTAACTATGAAGTATTTTATAAAAATACAATGAAACCTATTATTTTTATCATCCATACTGTTGGAGAAGCTTGCACAATGATTGCTCCTGGAGCATTTGCATTTCTTAGTGCTGCAGTAGCATTTACTTTTAAAAATTTAGCTGAATTCAATCAATTCTTAGGTGGCCATGATGATGACCATGAACACGAACATAGCGACTGTGCTTTTGGTCATTCTCATGATGAAAACCCAATTGATTATATTTTATGTACAACTCCAAAAAAAATGTTTGGTATTTAAAATATAAATTTAACTAATATATTATATAATTTAAATATTAAGCTTCAATAAGTTTTCAGTGTAATACAGACTTTTTACATATAAATATCATATTTCTATACTTTTACTATACTAAACATTAAATAATTGTTTTAAAGTGAGAATATTATGAAAAAAGCTATGTGTACTTGGTGGGCATTTTTTTGGAGATACGTTATTATCTTCTTTATTTTATTGTTTTTACTAGGATTTTTCTCTGGCGTTCAAGGTGGAATCTATTTAGAAACACTTACATCTCCGCATGCTATAGTTCATGCTATAAGAACTAGCGATGACATTACTCTAATAATTATTAATTCAATGTGCCATATTGTTGCATCTTTTATTTCTATTTATCTTGTAGTAAGAAAAAAGAAGTTATAAAAAATAATTTGTTATAAATGTGATTTTAATGGGTACTGTAGACATTCTTTAAAATAGAATGTCTACTAAAAAATTAGCATTATTTGTTTTATATTAATAATATATTATTATGGATTTAATGAAACATTACCAACAGTTTTACATAATGAAAAATTTGTCATTGCTGATATATTATTGTTAGCTCTTATAGCATAAATATATTTTCCTGAAGCTCCAACAGGAATAACGAATTGTACTGTATTGGAACCATCTCTACGATTACCCCCTATGCTTGTACATCTAGATACTCGATTAGCTGCAACGTTTGTTGCATCACAAAGCCAAATACCACCGTCTCTATTTGCTGAATCAGCATTTGATTTAATTGCCGTAAAAGTATAACCCAATAAACTAACTGGCGTTTGATCCATAAAAGCATTTGTATTATAGCAAGTTCCTGATCCACAAACATTAGATGGCTGATTGTTTAAAATAGTACAATTTCCAGTTTTTAAATAGGTATTTAATGTTGGAATACCTGCTCCTATTGTCTTATTAACTTTAGTAGCTAGCTCTGCAGTTGTTGTCTTTAATGTTTCAGTTGTTGTCTTTAATGTTTCAATTTTGGATTCTAATTCAGCGATTGCTTGTTCAATTGTAGTGTTAGCAAAAAGATTTTGAGTAAATATTAACGGCACAGTATTGAAAATTAAAAATTTTAATATTTTCACTTTTAAAAATGTCCTTTATATTAATAAAAATATTCAACTGCTACTCTTTAAAATATAGCATAAAAATATTAAAATTATATAAACAAACATTCCTTAAAATATAATTCCTACCATAGAAATTTTAGTATTATTATGGATCAAGTGACATAGCCTCAACAGTTCTACACAATGAAAAAGTTGTCATCGCTGATATGGCAGAAGCTCCTAATAAACCAGTTGGCCCTACGGCATAGATATATTTTCCTGTCGCCCCAACAGGAATAGTGAACTCAACTGTCTTTGAACCATCCCTACGATTCCTTCCTATATTTGTACATTGATTTGCTGTGGCAGCTCCAAGGTTTCTTTCATCACAAAGCCAAATACCACCGTCTCTATTCGTTGGATCGGCAGTTGATTTAATTGCAGTAAACCTACAACCTATTAAACTAACTGGCGCTTGATCCATAAAAGTATTTGTGTTATAACAAGTTCCGATTGAACAAGCATTTGTAGGCTGATTATTTAAAACAATACAGTTTCCGGTTTTTAAATGGATATCTAATTCTGGCATACCTGGTCCTATTGTTTTATTCATTTTAGTAACTAGTTCTCTAGTTATTGTCTTCAATGTTGCAATTTGGGATTTTAATTCAGCAATTTCTTGCCCGATTGCAGTGTCAGCGAATAGGTTTTGAGCAAATATTAATGACACTGTATTGAAAATTAAAAATTTTAATATTTTCACTTTTAAAAATTTCCTTTATATTAATAAAAATATTCAATTACAACTTTTAAAAATATAGCATAAAAATTTAATATTTTTTTATGACCTGAATAAACTTAGCGCTATATTTATCAAGTTTATATTGTCCTACCCCATTAATAGCAAGCATTCTAGTTTTATCTATTGGTTTAAAAGCTGCCATTTCAATTAACGTTGCGTCATTAAACACAACAAAAGCAGGAATATTTTCTATTTCAGCAATTTCCTTTCTTGCATCTTTTAACTCTTTAAATAAATCTTGGTTGTATTCTAAATTATCAATTTTATCTTTTAAACTTGCTTTTTTTGAAGCTTTAACTTTTCCATCTTTGGATTTTAATTTTTTATTTAAAGCATCTTTATTAAATTTAGCTAAAAATACTTTTTCCTGATTTTTTAATATTTTTTTAACATTTTCTATGTTAATTATTTTTAAAACTTGGTAATTTTTTATATCCTGCTCAATAAAACCTTTATGAATAATTTGTCTTATTATATTAAACCATTGTTCTTCACTATAATCTTTGCCTATAGCATAGGTACTTAATTTATCATGCCCTGATCTTTTAACTTTCTCATTGTTAGAGCCACGCAAAATACTAACAACATAATTAACACCATATGTTTGATTTAATCTATGTATACAAGATATTACTTTTTGTACATCAACTGTTGCATCATATGTCTCTAAAGGGTTATTACAAATATCACAATTATTACATTCTCCTTTATGGTATTCAGAAAAATAATTTAATAATATTTGACGTCTACAAGTAAAACTTTCAGCAAAATTAATCATACATTGTAATTTATAGGTATCTATTTTTTGCTGATTTTCTGTTGAATCTTTTTGTTCTATTAAAAATTTTTGAATCATAATATCAGCAGTGCTATATAATAATATAGCCTGTGATGCCAAACCATCTCGGCCTGCTCTTCCTGTTTCTTGATAATATCCTTCAATATTTTTAGGAATATCATAATGAATGACAAATCTTACATTTGGTTTATCTATTCCCATACCAAATGCAACTGTTGCAACTATAATATTTACTTTATCAAACTTAAAATCATCTTGAGCTTTTTCTCTTATTTTAAGCCCTAACCCTGCATGATAAGCAAGAGCTGAAAATCCTTTGGTATTTAAATACTCTGCTACATCTTCTACTTTTTTCCTACTAGAACAATATATAATACCTGTTTGGCTATCAGTGTTTTTTAGTATCTTAATTAATTGATCTTTGGGTTTATATTTCTCTATAACAGTATATTCTATATTTGGTCTATCAAAACTTGCTATATGTATCTTTGCTGATGGAATATTTAACTGCGTTAAAATATCTTCTCTAGTTGCTTTATCAGCTGTTGCCGTCAAAGCTATTACTGGCGTTTTTGGAAAAATATTTTTTATATAATGTAATTTTGTATATTCAGGTCTAAAATCATGCCCCCACTGGGAAATACAATGAGCTTCATCAATTACAAATAAAGATATATCTATATCTTTTAATCTATCTATAAAATTATTAGAAATTAATTTCTCTGGTGATACATATAATAATTTTAAATTATCATTATATAAATCATTTAATATTCTTCTTGCTTCAATACTTGTTAAACTAGAATTATAATATTCAGCTTTAACACCATTTTGTTTTAATGCTTGAACTTGATCTTGCATTAATGAAATTAACGGTGAAATTACTATTGTTAACCCATCTTTTACTAATGCTGGAATTTGATAACATAATGATTTTCCGCCGCCAGTTGGCATTAGAACAAAGTTATCATTATTTTCTAAAACACTTTTTATAATTTCTTTTTGTAACGGCCTGAAAGATTTAAAACCAAAAGTTTTATTTAATATTTTTTCTGCTGTACCAAATAAACTAACGCTTAAAGATACTTCCTGATTTTCTTGATACATGTTTATTTTTTAATATTTATTACTAGTATTGCTAATAAATCACAAGACCATAAATTTAAGAACAAATGTTTTTTATATAATTAAATTAGCTATTATTTTTAACTAAATGACTATAAATTTTATCTGGATTTAATGTTTTACTTTGTGGATTAGAAAACCACATATATTTAATAAATATTAGAGCCATTACCTTTATGATAATAACCGCCATAATTTCTTTAAATAATCTTTGTTCCATAAAATATAATTTATTTATTATTAACGATATTATTTCTAATATAAATTGGTATTGCCAATTCAGCATCAATCAAATTACCATTAGAAAAATAATGCTCAGCAAGCTCAAAACTATATTGTACATCAGGATAACTTGCTTTACTATACTTTAAATCATAGTTTGCGCAAAAATCATTTAACTCTGTAATAACACTCCAAGCATTACCTAAATAATAATTATTAGTTAAATTATTATCTTGCTTTAGTAATTCTATAATTTGCGAACTTGTATATAACTGCTCTTTTACATACTTGTAATTTAAAAAATCATCTTTAGTATAACAAGCAAAATAAATTTCATCTTTTCTAGCATCTTGAGCTATATAAATTTTCTGATTATCTTTAATCTTATCTTGATCTTTTCTTAAAAATTCAGCTATAACCTGCAAACTTGATAGCTTTATAATTTTTAGATTATTTGCAAATGCTAAAGCTTGAGCAACACTTGCTGCAACTCTTAGACCAGTAAAACTTCCAGGCCCTGCTGAAAAAACAATACTATCTAAATTATTTAAACTAATATTCGCTTTATTTAGTAAATCATCTAATAAAGTTAATATTATTTGGTTATTCTTTTTATCTTTAGAATTACTATTTATGTTATAGATTTTATCATTAACTTGAATTGCTAAAGAGCATATATCAGTACTTGTATCAATTGCTAAATAATTATTCATATATTCACTAACTTTCACTTTATAAATCAGTCTATTATACTATACTGTAATATAACGTAGATATTTATTATATAATATTATTTTAGAATTATAACTGCTTATGACTAATAAACCAAATTCAAATGATGCAATGAATTTACCACAAGGTGAACTTGTAATACAAACTGTTGCTATGCCTAATAGTACTAATTTTAATGGTGATATTTTTGGTGGCTGGCTTTTATCACAAATGGATATGGGTGCAGGAATTGTTGCAACAAGAAGATGTCAAAAAAGATGTGCAACTGTCGCCATAGATAAAATAGAGTTTTTATCTCCTGTTAAAGTTGGTGATACTGTATGTTGCTATGGTAAATTAATCAATGTTGGTCGTACTTCAATGAAAATTCAAATACAAGCATGGGTTATAAGAAAATTAACTAATCAAAGAAAAAAAGTAACTGATGGGCTATTTACTTTTGTTGCCATAAACGAAGATGGCAATCCTGTTCCTGTTGATGATAAATAGCATGTACTTTACTCCAATCCACTCAATTACAAGTAATCTAATGAGCTTAAAAAAAGTTTTAACTTTAATATCACTCTTGCTTCCTATAACATTTATTTATGGCTCTCAAGTTACAGGGTTTCCAAAACAAGAACTAGTTCCTGGTGGCATTGCTATAATTGAAATACCAATAAATACTATAAAAGCAACTTATAAAAATAAGCCTTTATTTATTACTAAAAAAAACAATAAGAAATATACAATCATAGGTATTCCATTAAATTTAGAGAGCAATATTAAACAGAATAAAAAACTCAAACAAAAAATCACGATACATACTAAAGATGGCAAAAGCCAAATAAAAAATTTTTTTATAAATTTAAAAAAATACCCAACCTCAAAAATTACTATTAAAAACCAGCAAATGGTTAAACCTAATAATAATAATTTAAACACAATCATTAATGATCAAATGTTACTTAAAGCTAGTTATAAACATTATCAAAAATATCCAAATAATAACTTAAATAATTTGATATTATCTCAACCAACAAAAGGCATTGCTTCAAGCAGTTTTGGTGCAAGAAGAATTATTAATAATATTAAAAAAAATCCTCATAAAGGAATGGATATAGCATCTCCAAAAGGAACACCTATTTACTCTTCGCAACCTGGCAAAGTAATTTTAGCTAAAAATTTATATCTTCCCGGAAACACTGTAATTATTGATCATGGCAAAGGTTTTAAAACTTTGTATGCCCACTTAGATAAAATTTTTGTTAAAAATAATCAGTTTATTAAACAAAATTATAAAATAGGAACCGTTGGAAATACTGGTCGAGTTACAGGGCCTCATTTGCATTGGTCTGTAATACTAAATGGTGAAGTTATTAACCCTAATTTATTTTTGAAATAGAGAAACAAAATATGCGTAATGTCTTTTACTTATTATCAATCATTCTTTTACCTTGTATAACAGCTCTAACTTATGTATGGCATGACTTTATATTTATATTTTTAATTTTTTGGGGATTATTTGTGATTGGAATGTATAATATATTCCAAAAAAGACGAACTATTTTAAGAAACTTCCCTCTTCTTGCTTATTTTAGATATTTTGCAGAGCTAATAAGACCAGAAGTTTATCAGTATTTCATTGAATCTAATGAAAATGGTAAGCCTATTTCTCGTGAAGATAGATCAGTAGTATATCAAAGAGCCAAAAAAACATTAGACACTCTTCCTTGGGGCACAAAAAAAGATATATATGCTAATGATTATCAATGGCTTGCACATTCTTTAAGAGCTAAAACACTAGACAATCATGATTTAAGAATAATCATAGGTAATGAACAATGCGAACAGCCATATAACGCTTCTATTTTGAATATTTCTGCTATGAGTTTTGGCGCATTAAGCCAAGAAGCTGTCATGGCTATGAACTGGGGAGCCAAAATTGGTAATTTTATGCAAAATACTGGAGAAGGAGGCGTTACAGAGTATCATTTTAAACATGGTGGAGATTTAACTTGGCAAATAGGAACTGCCTATTTTGGCACAAGAACTATTGATGGAAACTTTGATCCTAATATTTTCAAAGAAAAATCTAGGCATCCGAGTATCAAAATGATAGAAATAAAGCTATCTCAAGGAGCAAAACCTGGACACGGTGGAATTTTACCAGCAGATAAATTAACTGAAGAAATAGCGGCAATACGAGGCGTTCCTCTTGGTCAAGATGTATTATCTCCTCCTGCACATTCAGCCTTCAGTACGCCTATAGAATTATTAGAATATATTCAGCTATTAAGAAACCTATCTGGTGGTAAGCCTATAGGATTCAAACTATGCCTTGGCATGCGCAGTGATTTTTTTGCTATATGCAAAGCAATGTTAAAAACCAATATATACCCTGATTTTATAACTTTAGATGGTGGTGAAGGAGGAACAGGAGCTGCACCAATTGAATTTTCAAATTTTGTTGGAACACCATTAAATTATGCTATTCCTTTTGTATACTCAACTTTAGTGGGTTTAAATTTAAAAAAACATATAAAAATTATTGCATCCGGTAAAATAACTACTGCTTTTGACGTAGTTTCTAAAATTGCTCTAGGGGCAGACTTATGTAACTCCGCAAGAGGTATGATGCTTGCCACAGGATGTATTATGTCATTACAATGTAATAATAATAAATGTCCAACCGGCGTTACATCACAAAACCCTAAATATAGATATGGTTTAGTTGTAAAAGAAAAATATATGAAAGTAACAAATTATCATATTGGAACAATGAAAACTGTTGCCGAATTAATAGGGGCAGCAGGACTTGATTCTACAGAAGAATTAACACCACATCATATTCATTATAGAATGAATGAAGTAAATCATACAACGTATGATGAACATCATTATTATTTTAAACCTGGTGAATTACTAGAATTAGATAAAAGTGATTTGATTCCAAAAAATTGTCCATCTTCTGTGACCTCTTTACTAAAATTATGGAAAGAATCTATGGCCGAAAGATTTATTTAGTTTTAATGAAAAATATTTTAATATGCATTAGGTCAAAATGATTTCAATAGATATAATATATTTATGAAATATAATGCTGAAACTACAATTACGATAGAAGAAATACTATCAATGGCTCAACATGCCTACTATTCTAAAGATTACGAATATCAAAGATTTCATCAAAATAAATGCTTAAGTATCTTAAAAAAACAAAATAACATTGCTATTTTGTCATTTAAAGGTTTAACTTCAGTAGTAGATTTAAATTCAAGCTTAAAAGTTCGAAAAAAAATTTTAAAAAATCATAATTTCAAAATAAGAACAAATGCTTTACCAAAGCAGCATTTAATTAAACATCTACTGGAATGCAATTATATAGATTTAAATTATATCGTATTGACAGGACATTCTCTTGGTGGACGTTATGCTCAAATTGCGGAACAATATTTTTGTTATTTAAAAGATGATAAAATACCTGAATCATATAAAATTATAAATATCCAAAAATATCTAAAAAGAATATATTCAAAATTACATAAAAAAGATATAGAAAGCTTATCTCAGAAGTTTTTTATTATCATTCAACGAATAATTAATTGCTATTGTATTTCTTTTAACACTGCACCATTACACCAAAATGAAAAAAAATATTCACATACTAACTATATTGATATTTACCACGAAAATGATTATGTAAGAAAAAAATATGAAGCACTAGATTGCGTACCAATTAACCATATAATTATAAAAATTCCCAACCATAAAAAAATGCAAAACAGAACATCTAAAATTAAAAGTTTTTTAAACTCAATTGATGCCCATAAATTAAATTATGTTGAAAAGTCCATGGCCAAAGAAAAATTACTGCAGAAAAAAATTAATTTAAATGAAAGCAACCTTACTTTTATATAAAAATTATAATTATCTCTACCTTTATCTATCAAATAACACTACTTTTTAGTTTTAATGCCTAACAGTAATCTCTGTTCCAGTTGGCGCAAAACTATAAATCCACCTAGCATCATTTAACCCCATTCTGACACAACCATGGCTTGCATGATATCTTGGTACATATCTATGACCATGTATCGCATAACCTTTATAAAAAAATTGACAATATGGCATATGCGCCCCGCCTGTTGGTCTTGGATATTTAGATGAAAAACAATTATAACCTTTTTTGCTTTGTATTCTAAAATTACCTGTTACTGTTCTTCGACCTTTAGATCCGCCTGAAATGAGGCCAGATCTCACTAATTTACCATTATTATAAGCATAAAATCTATGATCTGATAAGTCGACTACGATTCTTTTTTTTGCATAACCATAAGAACTAAACCCAAAAGCTATAAATGCCGTAATAAATACAGTTAATTTTTTATAAAACATCAAACCACCTTTATTTATTTTTTTAATTTACGTAACCTATTTGATGATTTAGAATTAAATAAGTTTATAAAATAATAAAATTAATTTAACTATAAAATAATAGATATGGATTATTTATGCCAATAGAACAATCAGGAAATATAGAAACTATTCTTAGCATCCTATTGATAGCATTGATAATTTCTATAATTTTCAGATTCTTAAAGCTACCTGTCATCCTTGGATATATAGTATCTGGCGCGCTTTTAGGCCCTAAAGCTTTTGGGTTAATTAAAGAGACCTTAATAATTAAAGAGCTATCTGAGTTTGGTATTGTGTTTTTAATGTTCACTATTGGTCTTGAGTTTTCATTAAAAAAATTATTTCGACTTAAAAATGCGGTAATAATACTTGGCGGATCACAAGTTTTAATTACAATAATAATTACTTATATCTGTGGCTTAATATTTGGCATGACAAAATCATCTGCTTTTACAGTTGGTTGCATTACTGCTATGTCATCAACTGCCATCATATTAAAAGAGCTGTATCAAAATAAAGAACATAATAAAAAATATGCTCTTAATGCTATAGGAATATTATTGTTTCAAGATATAGCAGTTATCCCAATTATTGTTATACTTCCTAATCTAAATCCTGATAATATCAATGATATTAGTATTGTATATCCTTTTTTTAAAAGCATTCTTGCTGTTACCTTAATTTTAATTATTGGTCGATGGTTTTTGCAACCTTTGTTTAAAATTATATCTAATACAAAAGTACTAGAACTATTTACTTTAAGCACATTATTAGTAGTAATCGGATCTGCATGGATAACTCACTCATTAGGATTTTCTTATACCTTAGGAGCTCTTATATCAGGAATAATGCTCAGCGAAACAGAATTTAAACATAATATAGAAATAGAAATTCGTCCTTTTAAAGATGTGCTTTTAGGGTTATTTTTTATATCAATAGGTATGCTTGTTGATATAAGTACTTGGGCTGAAACATGGGTATGGATAATGTTTTTATTAATAGCTATAGTTATTGGTAAATCATTATTAATCACCACTTTAAGCTTTTTAAATAAACAAGGTTTTAATAATTCTTTTAAAACAGGATTAATTTTAGCTCAAGGTGGAGAATTTGGTTTTGCTATTTTGTCTATAGCATCACAAAACAAGCTATTACCAACAGATTATAGTCAAGTTGTTCTTGCTGCATTATTAATTAGCTTTGCTATTGCTCCGATAATTGTAAATTATGTTATGAATAAAAAGTAAACTTTATTACCTAATCACTTTAACTTAATAAATATGCTTAAAAATAAAGATATCTGTCCTTGTGGCTCTGATTTAAATTATGATAATTGCTGTGGTAAATACATAGAAAAACAATTTATTCCTCAAACTGCAGAAGATTTAATGCGTTCAAGATACACCGCTTACACAAAAACCAATATAGACTATATAAAAAAAACAATGATTGGCCCTGCTTTAAAATCTTTTGATTATCAAAAATCAAAGCAATGGGCAAAAAATTCTCTTTGGATTAAATTAGAAGTTATTAATCATAAGTTAAATAAAAAAGATAATAATACCGCTTTTGTTGAGTTTAAAGCTTTTTATCTTATTAATAATCTTCCTCAAATTTTAAATGAAATTAGTGAGTTTAAAAAAATTAATGGCCAATGGTTCTATTATAGTGGGAAGCAATAAAAATCAAGAATTAATTAATTATTATGGATGAAATAAATTATTTAGATATGATAACTTTGTTTTTTACACAACAAGGAATTATAGTTGAATCTAAAAATAACAATGCTTTTTTGCCATTTAATAAAACTAAAAAAGATTTAAATCTTAATATTATTAATACTTATAAAAATAATGAATTGTTAATTGTAGATTGTTCTTTAGATGTAAAATCTAATAATAATTATAATATTTATCCTGTAAAAAAATTTTTGGCAGAAAATAATCAGAACGATCAATTCAAAATTCTCAAGTCCTACCAATTATTAAATTGGCATAATAGATCAAAATATTGCGGAACATGTGGAAATATTTTAGCTTATAAAATAGATTTAACTGAAAAAAACTGTGATACATGCAAGGCTTCTGTTTTCCCAAGATTTTCTCCTGCTATTATGGTATTAATAATAAAAGATAAGAAAATATTACTAGGTAGATCACATCATTTTCAAAAAGGAATGTATAGCGCTCTTGCTGGATTTATAGATTTAGGTGAAACAGCAGAAGATGCGGTGTATAGAGAAGTTAAAGAAGAAGTTGGTATTAGTATTAAAAACATCAAATATTTTGGCACGCAATCATGGCCATTCCCAGATAGCTTTATGATTGCATTTACAGCAAAATATCATGAAGGAGATATTATAATTGATGAAGATGAAATTGACGATGCAAATTGGTTTGATATTAATAATTTACCAACACTACCTTCTCATATTAGTATTTCAAGGCAGTTAATTGATAATGCTATATTAGAAATAAAAAAACAAGAATAATTATTTTTTTATTTTATTAATTTAATAACCAAAATAATTCATTCCAGAAGAACTTCTTACACGAATAAATGGATACATAATACTTTCATAAAAATCCTGTTCTTCTAAAGGTAAATGAAAATTAAATTCTTTTTTATATTTACCCAAATTATTCCATACACCATTATCAAGGTCTGATCTATATTGTTTTAATTTATTTGATATTTTTTTATATTTAGATTGAATATGATCTATTTTACTAGAATCGTCCCCTGCTTTATGAATTTCAATTATATATAGCTCTTTTAATGAATTCATAAACTTATATATTTTTATATTTTTTTCAAGTTTTTCTTTTTGAATACCTGCATCACTTTCTATCAGCATAATAAAATTCTTTTGTTCAATACTTATAATATTAAAGAAGTATACTATATCTACATTAGCTTTCAATTTATTTATAAATTCATTATATTATTATTTTTTGGTATTGAGCCATATTTCATATAGTTATTAATTTTTAAAGTAATTATTGATTAATAATTTTATATGTAACTCTTATTAAACCAATATGTTAATTGTAATTTTGCTTGATATTCAAACATTAATTTTCCATGTAATGCTCTGATATTTTTAGGTATAACATCTAATATATTATTATAATAATTAATGTCCATAACTATAGAATTTTCATGCAAAATATTTGAGATATTTTCTAATAATATTTTAAACTCTGTGTTATTTTTTAAAATGTCTCCTGATATAGTATTTATAATATAATCATATTTATCTAAATTATTATTAAAAAAATAATTAGTTATAAAATTACTAAAACTATATACATTAATATTGGACATAGACTTATTCAATAAATTATTAAAAATAGATTCAATATTATAAGCATTAGTGATAGTTCTATTTAATATAGTAATATTTATATTATTTGAACGATTTAAAAACTCTAAAATAACACTTTTTGATGCACCACCTGCACCAAGAATTAAAATATTTTTATTAGAAAAATGTTTATTAAAATCTTTGATATTATTATAATCACATAAAGCCTTATAAGCGCCAGCACCATCAGTATTATAACTTTCTAGAATGTATTTATTATTATTTTTAATAATTTTTATGGTATTTATTGCTTTGATTAATTCTGATGTATCATTAACTTTAGTATATTTATAAATTTGTTCTTTTAATGGCATTGTTATGCTAAACCCAGAAAAATTTAAATTTTTAATAGTATAAAAAAATTCATCTATTTCTGCTTGGTTAAGTTTTATTTTTACATATACTGCATTTTCTTTAAGTTTTAAAAACGCTTGATTATGAAAAATATGGCCTTGGCTATGAAATACCGGATTACCTAATAAAGCATATATTTTAGTATTTAGATTTAAATTATTAACTCTATATATAGAAAACAAATCTTGTATAGGTACACAATATAATTTTTTATTAATATTATTATTTGAGTCTAAAACAGAATCTAAAAAACCATAACTAAATTTGCTACCATAAATCCCATTTATTATTCTTGAAAAAGCACCACATTCTCCCATACAATGAGCAATGACGTTTAAATCAGGATATTTAGTTTTAGTATTTTTTAAAAAATTTAATAATTTAACGCTATCTAAGCTAGATTTAGCAGTAGTTACGATTTTATAAAATATATTTCGTTTTATTTTACTACAAACAAGCTTTGCAAGAATTTTTTCTAAACTTAATATATCTGGTGTATTATTAAAATCATGATAAGATCTAATTATATTTATTTCAGAATAATCTATACGAAATTTTTCTAATATTTTATCATCAATATAATACTCAAAATCAAAATATAATTTATTATAATCTTTATTATTTAGAGCTATATTATCGAAAATTTTTAATTTGTTTTCTAAAGATCCTTGATAAGAACCACCCTGATGGAAATCTCTTAAAGTTATAATTATATTTTTATTGTATAAGCAAATGATTTTACTAATAAAATTATTTATTTCATCTAATTTAGCTTTATTTAATGTAATGTTACTTAAATAATCTAATCTTAACTCAAAACCATCTGCAAATTTATCACTTAATTTAATATATTCTAGACTTTGATTTAATTCTTTATAAGAAACTATGGATATTATTTTCATTCTTAATTTATATCATAAAATTACTTAAACTAACTGATTAAATAGATTATAATCAGCTCTGAATATAATACTAAATATTATCAACTATAACATATATACATAAGGAATTAGTCATGACAACTAATAACTTTAGCGATAATGCTGATGACAATAATCTAATAAAAGTCGCTACTTTTTATAGATTTACAAAACTAAATGACCTTGAAAGTCTTAAAGAAGAAATGCTTAATGTAGCTAAAACAAGCAATATCAAAGGCACTATCTTAATAGGTGAGGAAGGAACTAATTCTACAATTTGTGGAAAATCCAATGATATAACTAATTTCTTGAACTATTTACAAGAAACAAGCCCTATTGGGGAAATTGATAATATCAAATATTCATATTCAAACTTTTGGCCATTTGAGAAAATGAAAGTCAAAATAAAACCTGAAATCGTTACAATTGGCTTTAAAGATAAAGAAAGTGGCTATGATGTTGAAACTGGTGAATACTTAAATGCTGAAAAATGGAATGAATTATTAGATAATCCTGAAACTGTGGTTTTAGATACTAGAAATGATTATGAATATCGTATGGGGACTTTCAAAGAAGCAATTAACCCAAAAATTAAAGCATTTAGAGATTTTCCACAATATGTTGATGAAAATATAACAGACAAAGAAAAGCCAGTTGCAATATTTTGTACCGGCGGAATTCGCTGTGAAAAAGCATCTACCTATATGAAACAACAAGGGTTTAAAAAAGTTTACCAACTAAAAGGCGGTATCTTACAATATTTTGAAGAAACAAATGAAGAAAACACTAAATGGGACGGCCGGTGTTTTGTTTTTGATGATAGAATAGCAATTGATCAAAACTCAAACTCAGCAGGCGTTCCTGAAGATAGAGTTATATATGGCAAAGGATTTAATAATAATCCTCATAATAAAAATAAGAAAATTGATAATCAGAAAACTAATTAAGAGCAACTCATTAAAAAGTACATTTAGATCTAAAAACCGTTGTTATTTGAAAAACTATATCATAATAATTTGATATAAAATTTTAAAAATAAGGTTTTTAGATTCTTTTTACTTCCAACAAAACTCCAAATTTTAAAATTTCATCATTTTCACATAAGAAGCATTTCACAAATACTGATACCATAATTTTTTTCAATCCTTTGAATAATATTTTCAAAAAATGAATTATCTCATCTCAACATTTTCGAGGCACTATCGTCATAAAATACTAATAACAAAAATCAAAAATAATGCACTATATCCGAAGTTAATATATAATTTATATTTTAAATATTAGAATTTAAAATATAAATTATGCATGAACTTAAAAAAATAATAGAAAGTAATTTTCAAGAAGCTCAAAATATCACTCCAAAAACAGCAAGTACTGATTTAATTGATGCTGTAAATAAAGTAATAGAACAATTAAACTCAGGAAAAATTCGAGTTGCAGAAACAATAGACAATAAGTGGTCCGTTAACCAGTGGGTAAAAAAAGCTATTTTATTAAGTTTTAAAGTTTTTGATAACAAAGTTATCAACACTGACTTGGTACAATTTTATGATAAGTTAAATTTAAAATTTACTGAAAAAGATACTGCATATTATAAAAATAATAAATTAAGAGTAGTACCTCAAGCAATTGCTAGAGATGGTGCTTATATAGGCCCAAATACTGTTCTTATGCCATCATACGTCAATATAGGAGCGTATATTGACTCTGGATGTATGATTGATACCTGGGCTACTGTTGGCTCATGCGCTCAAATAGGTAAAAACTGTCACATTTCTGGCGGTGCAGGAATTGGTGGCGTATTAGAGCCTTTGCAAGCAAACCCAACTATCATTGAAGATGATTGTTTTATAGGAGCTAGATCAGAAATAGTAGAAGGCGTTATTGTTGGTAAAGGATCAGTAATTAGTATGGGTGTATTTATTGGTCAAAGCACTAAAATTTATAATCGAGAAACTGATAATATAAGTTATGGGGTTATACCGCCCTATTCAGTAGTTGTACCTGGGACACTGCCAGGACACAATAATAAATACTCCCTACAATGTGCCATTATAGTAAAACAAGTAGATCAAAAAACTCGCAGTAAAACTAGCATTAATGATTTATTAAGATACGAATAAAGTATAATATAAAAATATGGGGCTATTATAATATGCAACACACAAATGAATTTTTAAAATTAGTTATGAATGCTAAAAACAATATAGAAGAAGTATCTGTAGATTACACGAATGAATTAATGAATAATAAAACAGTAAATCAAGATTATTATCTTATAGACGTAAGAGAAGATCATGAATGGGACGATGGTTATATAATTCATGCGCTACATATGTCAAAAGGAACCATAGAAAGAGATATAGAAAAAAAAATTTCAAATAAAGATATAGAGCTAGTTTTATATTGCAAAAGTGGCTATAGATCAATTCTCGCTGCTGACACTTTAAAAAAGATGGGGTATACCAATGTAAAATCTATGGCTGAAGGTTTTAATGGTTGGATACAAAAACAGTATCCTATCGTTGATTAATTATTAAATAAATATTTGCTAACTCTTGTTACAATAATATTCAATTTTAATTACTTTATTTTATCTTTATTCAATGTCGTAGTATGATGCTCATCAATTTGAGCATCAGTAAACTTAGGGTTAAGCTGCATAATTTCTGGCGTAGTTCTTGGCACAATTGATGATTCTTTTTGTTTATCAACATCAACAGCTTTACCAAAAAATAAATCAAAGATTATAAATACTAATACCACAGCGCTTGTAATCATAATAAAATAAATCATAGCATTTTGAGTCCCGAAAATATGTGTAAACCAAGATACTAAAGGTGGGCCAAAGCAAGAGCCTATGCCGTAGATTAAACATAAGGCCGCTGTGCCTGAAATTAATTCTTTTGGTTTTAGCTGATCAATAGTATGACTTACAGCAACAGGATAAAGACAAAATGCTATAAATCCAAATAAAAACACACATACTAATAGCAAACTCCAATTATTATAAATAAAAGGAAATGCCCCTGCTGTTATAATGATAAGTAAAAACATTAAACATAAAACTTTTCTCCTATCAATTAAATCTGATAATTTACCAAAAGGTAACTGACCTGCAGTACCCCCGATAAAAAGAACAAGCATTAAAGTTGAAACCTGATCAATGCTATAACCAACCTTAAAATATATAGCTAACAAACTATAAGTAATGGACAACACAACCCCTGCAACCAAAGTACTGAAAACACCAACAGGAGTAATTTTAATTAATTTTTTAATACTTAATATTTCAGGAGACTCAGGATATGGGGCTGAAAACTTTGTCAAAGTAACTGGTAATATAGATAATGTTACAAATATAGCTATTACTATATATAAAATTAGATCTTGAGAGTTATTAGCTGTCGAATGAAAACGCAATAATACATTACTAAAACCTTGATTTAAATAATAACTAATACTGTATACAGCTAAAATCATTCCTCTATTTTTTCTAGTACTAGCACCTAATAACCAACTTTCTAAAGTTAAAAAATTTCCTGCTATTGCAAATCCGCCTAAAAATCGCAAAGGCCCCCAAAGCCATACATTGACTGCTATTCCTTGTAATAAGGCTGAAATTATTAAAATACTGTTTAATACAGAATAAGTCCTGATATGACCTACTCTTAATATTAAATATTGACATAAATAAGATCCTAATAAAAAACCTAAATAATAAATCCCTGACATAAGTCCAATTGCCCAGTCTGGTTCATTTAAAGATTCCATTTGAACAGAAGTAAGAACTATGTATAATCCCATGCCTAATACTAATATAGATGCACTAACTATTGGAGCAACTATACCACTAAATGATTTTTTTTCTTTTTTAGAAGACATTTTTTAACCTTTAGATACAAATATTTTGAAATTATTAATGATACTAATTTAAATTTAAAATCACATCTTATCTACATAAGTATAAAAGACAATTCCATAATAAATAAAATAAATTGAATATTTATTTTATTTATTAGTAAAAACGCTATAAAATTTTAAGATAAATAAATTTAAAAGATTAAAAAACTATGTCAGCAATAAATACAGCCCTAATATTCTTAATAAATCTAGGGTTTAATATATATATAATGGCTTTGCTATTAAGATTTATTCTTCAATATTTAAGAGCTGATTTTTATAACCCTATTTCTCAAGCTGTTATTCAAGTGACATCCAAACCTTTTTTAAGGCCTTTACGAAAAGTAATACCTGGATTTTATGGTCTTGATTTAGCTATAGTATTTCTAGTCTTTACTACTCTTATGGTACAAATAATACTCTTAAGCTTAATAACATCTCATAATATGCCTAATATACTTGGCATGGTAGTTTGGATATTTGGAAGCTTTATTGGAAATATTTTAACATTATATTTTTGGTGCATTGTTATAAATGCTATTATGAGTTTTGTTCCAAACCTGCAGTTTAGCCCTGTACATAATGTTTTTTACAGTATAACAAACCCAATATTAAAGCCGATTAGAAATAAAGTGCCTATCATGTCAGGGTTTGATATATCTCCATTTTTGGCTTGCGTAATTATAACTTTATTACAGATTTTAATAAGTCAACCTATTGTTAACTATGCTTATTACCTAATTTAATTCCTTATTAATGAACTAAATGTTTTAATCTGGGAATTAAATAATGCTCATAAGGAAATTCATCAACATCTTTGATTATTGATTCAATATCATCACTAGCTGTTAGTAATAATAAATATCCTACATTATTTAAAAGCTCTTGATGATCATCTGTGCCTATATCATTAATTTTAACTATTTCATTCTCACTAGATGAGCTCCATAAATCAGCAAATTGCTCTGCTAGTTCTATAGAGCTAAATGCCAAATATGCTCTTTTACCATCAATAGAAAAACACCAAGGTCCTCCTAAAACTTCTTCCTCTGTCTCAACAATAGGATCATATATTAAATAAAAATTATAATCATGGCGATTATTAAGGCCAATTAAACTTTTTGAATCCTGGTTATAATCTTCTTGAATGTAGTCTTTAGAATTTACTTTAATTGCCATATAAAATATAATCCTTATTTATTTTGCTTATATATTAAATATAGCAAAATATTTAATATATTTTTTATTGTTTAAATAACTTTTAGATTAGATTTTTTTATGCCTGACAAAAATTCATATAAAATGCCAAACCAAATATTAATAGCTAGCGGCAACAATAATAAAATTGTTGAAATGAATAATTTATTAAAAGAACAACCGATTGAACTTTTTTCATTAAATGACTTTAAAATAGATTCCCCAGAAGAAACCGGTCTTACCTTTATAGAAAATGCCTTAATTAAGGCAAGACATGCGGCAAAACATTCCAAGATGGCAACTCTTGCAGATGATTCAGGACTTATTGTTGATGCCTTAAATGGAGAACCAGGCATTTATTCTGCAAGGTATTCGTCAAATATACATAATATTAATCAAAATCAAGCTAATATAAATAAGCTTTTAGATAATCTAAAAAAATTAAATACCCCAAATAAAGCTTTTACAGCAAAATTTATTTGTGTATTGGTTTTTTTAAAACATTATAATGATCCCTGCCCTATTGTTATTCAAAATTTTTGGCATGGCCAAATTATTTTAGAGAATAAAGGTATAAATGGCTTTGGCTATGATCCCATTTTTTATATTCCAACATTAAAAAAAACAGCTGCTGAATTAACTAAAGAAGAAAAACAAAATTTTAGTCATAGAGGACAAGCTCTTAGAGAATTTATTGAATTAATTAAATAATATAATTTTTATGAATAAGATAAATAATATTCCTTTAAGTCTATATATCCATACCCCATGGTGTGTTCAAAAATGTCCATATTGTGATTTTAACTCTCATGCTATAAAAAACAAAATACCCGAAGAACAATATATTAAAGCCTTAATAAATGACTTTAAAAATAATTTAGAATTCATTCAATCTAGAAAAATTCATAGTATTTTTATTGGTGGTGGCACCCCAAGTTTATTCTCAGCTAAAAGCTATGATTATTTATTTAATAATTTACAAAAACATTGTAGCTTTGAAAGTGACATAGAAATCACTCTAGAAGCCAATCCTGGTAGCTTTGAGAAAGATAAGTTTCTATCCTATAAAAACATAGGGATTAATCGTTTATCTATTGGTGTGCAATCTTTTAACCCGGAGCACTTAACAATACTTGGTAGAATTCATAATAAAAACCAAGCTATCGAAGCAATAGAGCATGCTATTGAAATAAATTTTCCAAAAATTAATATCGACATAATGCATGGACTTCCTAATCAGTCTGTTGAGCAGGCTATAAGTGATTTAAACACGGCATTAAGTTTTGATATACAGCATTTATCTTGGTACCAGTTAACTATAGAAAATAATACTTATTTTGCTAAATTTCCACCGAAACTACCTGATGAAGAAATATTAGAAAATATCAATTTATTAGGTCATGATTTACTAGAAAAACATAATTTTGATAATTATGAAGTATCTGCTTATGCTAAGAAACTATCACAAGATGATAATGGTATAAATAGATCTAAGCATAATTTAAATTATTGGCAATTTGGAGATTACTTAGGTATTGGAGCTGGAGCTCATAGTAAAATTACTAAAAGAAATACTCCTGAGCAAAACCTAGATATAATAAGATTTAGCAAAACTAGAAGTCCTCAAAAATATCTTGAAAAATTTAGTAATTTAGAAAAATATAACAATATAAACTTATTAAGTCATTTTAATAAAATAAATCAAGAAAATAAAGTTTTAGAGTTTATGCTAAATGCTTTTAGATTAACTGATGGCTTTGATATTAGTTTATTTGAATCCCGTACAGGAACTAATGAAACTTACATAAAAAAACAGTTAAATAAAGCTATAGAATTAAAGCTCATAAATATTAAAAATGATATGATAAAACCCACTATATTAGGACAAAAATATTTAAATTCTTTGATAGAAATTTTTATATTGTAGATAAATTAAACTATTAAATTAAAAATATATCTTTGACTAAATAGAGTTTTAAAGTGAGTAACTGTACGCTCGTATATGAGATACTATATTAAATTGAAATTTTTAATTTTTTACTCTAAATTGCATTGATGAGATATGTTTAAATAATGGCAAATTTTTAATATAAACATTTCAGCCCCTTGTTCTCTTAGGAAAAGGGGCTTGGGGCAGAAAATATTATCTATTTATAAAACATCAATTGGTGATACATATTCTTTATTAAAAGCATCAGCAACTGCTTTATAAGTAATTTTACCATTACATACATTTAAACCATTTAAAAAGTGTGCATCTTCTAGTAAAGCTTCTCTTACACCTTTTGTAATTAGGTTTAATAAATATGGTAATGTTGCATTATTTAATGCTATGGCTGCTGTTTTAGCACAAGCACCCGGCATGTTAGCAACACAATAATGCACAACTTCATCTTTTATATAAATAGGATCTTCATGGGTTGTTGCACGACTTGTTTCAAAACAACCGCCTTGATCAATTGCAACATCAACTAAAACAGAACCACGAGCCATAGTTTTAACCATTTCTTCTGTCACTAATTTAGGAGCATTTGCACCCGGTATCAATACAGCACCTATAACCAAATCAGCATTTTTAACATAAGTTGATATATTATGAGTCGTAGAATAAATGGTATTTAATGCTGAACCATATTGAGAATCTAACTCTCTTAGTCTTTTTAATGATCTATCTATAACTGTAACATTCGCTTCCATACCTAACGCCATTCTGATTGCGTTAGTACCTACTACTCCGCCGCCTAAAACAACAACATCAGCAGGAGCAACACCTGGAACACCGCCTAATAATTTACCTGAGCCACCACTAATTTTTTCTAAACATTTAGCGCCTGCTTGAATTGACATTCTACCAGCAACTTCACTCATTGGAGATAATAAAGGCAATCCACCAAAAGCATCTGTAATCGTTTCATATGCTATAGCTATGCAACCTGATTCTTGTAATAACTCTGTTTGAACTGGATCTGGAGCTAAATGTAAAAAAGTAAATAAAACTTGCCCTTTTCTTAACATTTTACATTCTTCTGGCTGAGGCTCTTTTACTTTTACAATTAAATCTGCTTTATCAAAAACTTCTTTTGCTGAACTTGCAATTGTTGCGCCTACTTCTTTATAATCAGCATCTTCAAAACCTATTTCATGACCCGCGTTAGTTTCAACTAACACTTGATGGCCTAAACATGTTACCTCATAAACACTAGATGGCGTTAAACCAACTCTGCATTCATTTTTTTTTATTTCTTTAGGTACACCTACTAACATAAAATGATTTCTCCAAAATTAAAAAATTTGAATAATATTCACATAGTTATAGTTTTATGTCAACATTATGTCAATAGGTGAATATACCTATTAGATAAAATACTACAAACAATATATTATAAACAATATAATTAGTATAAACTATAAGAATAGTACAAATTCTTATTGATATTCATTATGTCGACATACAAAAAAATAACTATTTCTGCGATTGTTGCTTGTTTAATTATTATTGGGTTTATATCTTATTGGAATTACTCAAGTAAACATCCCTATACGGATGATGCTTATATTCAAGCAAACATAATTCAGATATCACCTCAAATTACCGGAAAAATAAAAAAAGTTCATGTGTCTAGTTTTGATTATGTAAAAAAAGGAGATGTATTAGTAAGCATTGATCCTGCTGAATATATTATTAATAAAAACTTAGCAGATATAAAACTAGATTTAGCAAAACAAGAATACAGTTCTTTAGAAAATAAAACTAAAGCTCTTGATAAACAAATTTCTGAAAAATCATTAGAGCTAGATCTTGCAAAAAAACAACTACACCGCGTTCAACAGCTAGCGAGTAATCAACAAATATCACAAGAGAGCTTAGATAAAGCTACAACTAAATTTAAAATCCTTGAATCAGGACTATTACAAATACAATATAGTTATGAAGAAACTAAAACTTTACTTGGTGATACAACAAATATTAATAACAACCCTAAAATAGAGCTTGCTCAAAATTCGGTAGAAAGACAAAATCTTTTATTAGGATATACTAAAATTTATGCCCCAAAAAGCGGTATAGTTGGTAAGGTCAATAAAGTTAATCCTGGTAATATGATTCAAGCTGGGCAAGCTTTATTTCCTCTTATTGAAGATAATAAAGAAAATTATAAATCATGGTGGATTGCTGCAAACTTTAAAGAAACTCAATTACAATATGTTAAACCTGGTCAAAAAGCATATATAAGCTTAGATTTATATCCTGGTGTAACATTTACAGGTCATGTTGCTAGTATTAGCCCAGCAAGCGGAGATTCTTTTAGTTTACTTCCACCAGAAAATGCAACTGGCAACTGGATTAAAATCACACAAAGATTCCCTGTTAAAATTAAAATAGATACAGCACCTAAAGAATACATTTTAAAAGTTGGCGCTAGTGCCAATGTGACTATTGATACTAATACTTACATCGACAATAATAAATCATAATTATTATACTAATGAGCCAATATATAATATGCAGCGTTATCTAATAGTATTATCTGTAATGTTTGTTGCTGTACTAGAAGTTCTAGATATGACAATTGTTAATGTGGCCCTACCTGATATGATGGGCAATTTGAGCGCTAACGTTACACAAATTACGTGGGTATTAACATCATATACCTTGGCTGCTGCAATATTTATTCCACTAACAGGACTATTAAGTAAATTATTTGGGGTTAAAACTCTTCTTTTGATTAACGTTGTAGGATTTGGAATTTTTTCTACAATATGCGGTTTAACTCCTAATTTAGAAATATTAGTACTTGGCAGATTTATGCAAGGAATTTTTGGCGCAGCCTTAGTTCCTTTGTCACAAACCATTGTTAGAAATGCTTTTTCACAAGAAGAGCAAGGAAAAGCCATGGCTATCTGGGGCATGGGTATTATGGTTGCACCTGTATTTGGCCCGCCTGTTGGCGGATTTATTATTAATAATTTAGACTGGCGTTGGATCTTTTTTGTTAATATTCCTATCTGTATTTTATCTTTTTTCTTAATTACAAAATTAATAAAACCAATCCCAAAAGAACAAGTAAAAATAGATTATACTGGTTTAATTTTAATGGTAACTACAGTAATGTCTTTACAGTTAGTTCTTGATCATGGTAATGAAAAAGATTGGTTAAGTTCAGAGTTCATTCAGGCTATGCTAACTATAGGTATTATTGGCTTTATTATCTTTATAATAAGAGGATTGCAGATAAAAAATAATATTATTAATTTAAATATATTTAAAAATCTTTGTTTTTCTTCAGCATGTCTTGCGCTATCTATATTTTCTGCAGCTATATTTGCATGCTTAACATTATTCCCATTATATTTACAATCTATGCTAGGATTCGATGCATATCAATCAGGTATGATATCAATGCCTATGGGAATAGCCAGTGCTATTGGTATGATTTTTGTATCAAAATTAATTAAAACTATAGGGCCTAAAAAATGTGTTGCTATAGGTGTTACCTGCAGCATTATAGCTACATATTTATGTAGCTACTTTACGTTAAATTTAGATACAAATTATATCATATTTACATTAAGCTTATTAGGCTTTGGAATGGGGATGTTTTTTGTGCCACTATCAACTTTAAGCTTTCAAACAATTCCTAAAAACCTTAGCACAGAAGCATCAGGTTTATATGTATTTTGCAGAAATATTGGTAGCTCAGTTGGAATTGCTTTATCAGCAACTTTATTATCAAGAAATAAGCAATATATGTGGCACAGCTTAGGAGAGCATCTTAATGTTTATAACCCTAATTTAAAAACCTGGATTGAACATACTGGATTTAGTTTAGACAAACCTGAGACATACGCAATATTACAATATCAATTAGAAAGACAAGCTAATATTATTGCATTAGAAGAAGTATTTTTTAGCTTATTTATTACTATGGTATGCCTTGTACCTATTATATTTTTTATTAAAATAGATAATAGTATAAAAAAATAGTAACAAAAAATACATTAGTTATATACTATTTTTTAGCAATAATTGTAGGGAATATTTTTTGCGAATCATAGATTACTTCAATAATAGAAAATCCTACAGATTCCAAATGTTCGCGCATTTGCTCTTCTGTTCTGTAACTTTTTTGCCAAGCTGCTTGTAATATATCATCAAAAATTGCATCTTGTCTGATAAGATCTTTCTCATCAAAATTTTCCCAAGTAGAAGACTCTGATAATCTTGGAGGCGGAGTTAAAAAGCTTGTTATTAATATTCCATCTTTTTTTAAAGCATTATAGAACTCTTTATAAAGAGCGATTACTTTTGTATCATTAGTTTCATATATATTTAAACCATGGCTTGTAATCATATTATATTGATCAATTACCCCTAAATTCCAGGCATCTTTTTTAACAAATTTAGTGCAATTTACTAAATTACTTCTAACAGAATTTTCTTTAGCTAAATTAATAGCTTTTTGATCTAAATCAACACCTATTAACTGCATATCTAAATCAACTGGATATTCCAAGTTTAATAAATCATCCATTAGACCACAAGGAATTGAAGCTATAGTTGTTTGATTTTCTAAATATTTTTGCAATAAGTCATTAACAATAGCCACACGTTCTTGAATTGCTTTTACTGTTGGAGCTTTTCTTATAAGCCATCTTTCTAAAGTATGTAACTTTCTTTTTTGTCTATATCCACTGATTATATAAGAAGTCCAGAAACCATTTAGTCCTTGATTTTTAAGTAAAAATTTACCTAAATCAAATTCTTCTAATTGCTCTAACAATACAAGCTCATCTTCTAATGGTAAAATTAAATTATCAGTCGATTTAAGTCTGCTTTTATATTTATCTATATTAGGAGCATTGTCTTTGCCATGAGTAATAATATTATTTATTTTTAATGGCTTAAATCGAGATTTTGTCATAAGAGCCTCTGGGTTTTAATATCAGAATAATTAGATATTTTATAATTAAACAAAGATTATAACCTAAGTTTGATATTAAACAACAAAGGCTTTTATTAATAAAAGCCTTTGTTTAAATTTATCTGTAACTTAAAATTATTTATTAAGATAATCTTGTATAGCTTTCCCTAATTCAGCAGGAGACTTAACAGTATGAGCTCCAGCAGATTCTAAAGCCTTAAATTTTTCTTCTGCTGTACCTTTGCCACCAGAAATAATAGCACCAGCATGTCCCATTCTTTTACCTTCAGGAGCTGTTACGCCTGCTATATAAGCAAAAACTGGTTTAGTTACATTATTTTTAATAAATTCAGCCGCTTCTTCTTCTGCTGTACCGCCAATTTCACCAACCATAATTATATATTCAGTTTGCTCATCATCTTGAAATAATTTTAAAGCATCAATAAAGTTCATGCCTGGAATAGGATCACCACCAATACCTATACAAGTGCTTTGTCCTAAACCTATATCAGTCGTCTGTTTTACAGCTTCATAAGTAAGAGTTCCTGATCTTGATACAATCCCAACTTTACCTGGAGCATGAATATGGCCTGGCATGATGCCTATTTTGCATTCGCCTGGAGTAATGATACCTGGGCAATTAGGACCAATTAAAATAGAATCTTTGTTTTTTAGATATTCTTTAACATAAAGCATATCAATAGTTGGTATACCTTCTGTAATACAAACTATTAGTTTAACACCTGCATCAGCAGCTTCTATTATAGAATCTTTACAAAAAGCAGCTGGAACATAAATAACGCTAGCATCTGCACCTGTTGCATCTAAAGCATCTTGTACTGTATTAAAGACTGGAAGCCCTAAATGCTCAGTTCCACCCTTACCTGGTGTTACACCACCTACCATTTTAGTTCCATAAGCAATTGCTTGCTCAGAATGAAATGTACCTTGTTTGCCAGTAAAACCTTGGCAAATAACTTTTGTATCTTTATTAATTAAAACACTCATTAAATTTTCTCCACTGCACTAATTATTTTTTGAGCTGCATCTGTTAGATTAGCTGCTGGAACTAAGTTCAATCCACTTTTTTCTAATAATTCACTTCCTAAATCAGCATTATTGCCTTCTAGTCTTACAACAACTGGAACCTTAACACCTACTTCAGAAACTGCAGAAATAATACCTTCTGCGATTAAATCACAACGCACTATTCCACCAAAAATATTAACTAGAACACCTTTTACTTGATCATCTGATAAAATAATTTTAAAGGCTTCTTTTACTCTTTCTTGAGTTGCTGAACCACCAACATCTAAAAAGTTAGCAGGATTACCACCATAAAGCTTAATAACATCCATAGTTGCCATAGCAAGACCTGCGCCATTTACCATACAACCAATAGTTCCATCTAAAGAAATGTAACTTAAATCCCATTCTTTAGCATGATGCTCTTTTGGATCTTCTTGAGTAATATCTTGCATCTCACGTAGTTCATGTTGTCTATAAAGAGCATTATCATCTATATTGATTTTGCCATCTAAACAAACAAGTTCACCAGAGCCAGTAATAACTAAAGGGTTAATCTCAACTAATGCCAAATCTAACTCATCAAACATTTTGCCTAAATTAGTTACAATATGTACAAAAGTTTTAATTTGATCGCCTTTTAATCCTAATTTAAAAGCCATTTTTCTTCCTTGATAAGGAAGAACACCGACCAATGGATCAACTTCAAATTTAAATATTTTTTCAGGGGTTTCTTCAGCTACTTCTTCAATAGACATGCCGCCTTCAGTTGATGCCATAATAACTAGTTTTCTGCAAGCCCTATCAATAACTGCACCTAAGTATAATTCTTGCTTTATATCAGCAGGAGCTTCAACTAAAACAGAATGTATTGGCTGACCTTTTGCATCTGTTTGAAAAGTTACTAGATTAGTACCAAGTAAACTTCTTGCATACTCTTTTACTTCTTCTTTAGATTTTACTAATTTAACACCACCGGCTTTACCTCTACCTCCAGCATGAACTTGAGCTTTAACAACCCAAGCATCACCGCCTAATTCAACTGCTGCTTGCTCTGCATCTTCAGATGTATATGCAAGTAAAAAGTTTGGTACAGGTAAACCATAATTAGCAAAAAGATGTTTTGCTTGGTATTCATGTAAATTCATTTTAACTACCTCTTTATTTAGTAAACTTATTTATACTTCTAGTAATAATCTTGAAGGATCTTCTAATAATTCTTTTATAGTTTTTAAGAATAAAACCGAATCTTTACCATCAACAATTCTATGATCATAACTCATTGATAAATACATCATAGGTCTTATAACTATTTGACCATTTTCAACAACTGGTCTTTCTTGAATAGTTTGCATACCTAATATAGCACTTTGTGGTGGATTCAATATTGGGGTTGAAAGCAAAGAACCAAAAACACCGCCATTTGTAATAGTAAAAGTACCACCTGTAATTTCTGCAACTTCAAGCTTACCACTTTGACCACGAGCCATGAAGTCTCTAATCTCTTTTTCTATATCAGACATTAATTTTTTATCAGCATCTCGAACTATAGGAACAACCAATCCTCTTTCAGTTGATACAGCAACACCTATATCAAAATATCCATGATAAATTATATCTTTACCATCTATTGATGCATTAACTAATGGAAAACGTTTTAAAGCTTCAACTGCTGCTTTAACAAAAAATGACATAAAGCCTAATCTTATGCCGTGTGTTTTTTCAAAAACATCTTTATATTTCTTTCTTGTATCCATTACAGATTGTAAGTTTACTTCATTAAAAGTAGTCAAACTAGCTGTTGTTTGCTGTGAATCAACTAATCTTTCTGCAATACGAGCCCTTAGCCTTGTCATTGGAACACGCTCTTCTAACCTGCCACCTAAACTTGCGCCACTAGATGCTGATTTTACTGGTGCTGCAGAAGAATGATTTTTTATATCTTCTTTTGTCACTCTGCCACCAACTCCAGTACCAGAAATAGCTGAAACACTCGAATCGTTTAATTCTTTATTTTTAGATTCTCTTCTAGCAGAAGGTCCCATATTTGCATCTTTTTGCTTGCTGTTTTCTGCTACTTTTGATTCACTACTCGTGCTTGTAGAGCTTTCAGTGTCTTTATCTTTAACTGTACCTTCTTTAATTGTGGCTAATAACTCTTCAGCAAGAACAACATCGCCTTCATTTTTAATGATATCTTCTAAAATACCATCTACTGGTGCAGGAACCTCTAAAACAACTTTATCAGTTTCTAAATCTAGAATATTTTCATCTCTTTTTACAAAGTCACCTTTCTTTTTATGCCAAACTGCAATTGTTGCATCTTGAACAGACTCTGGTAAAACCGGAACTTTAACTTCAACAGACATAATTTTTTCCTATTAATTTTTTTATTTATTAATAAATCACTTATTTTTCTATTTACCTAAAATAGCTTTTTCGACTAAAATATTTTGCTCTTGCACGTGTATTTTATGACGTCCATTAGCGGGAGAAGAAGAAGATTCTCTACCTACATATTGTAGTTCTTGCTTGTTAGACAAACAAGATTTTATATTGTGCTGTATACAATACCAAGATCCTTGGTTCATTGGCTCTTCTTGACACCATACCACTTGTTTAGCATTAGTATACTTACTCAACTCTTCGCATAATTGCTCATTAGGGAATGGATACAACTGCTCTAGTCTTATAATTGCAACATTCTCAACTTTATTTTGCTCTCTTGATATAGATAAATCATAATAAACTTTACCCGTGCATAAAACTACTCTTGTAACTTTTTTATGATTGTTTTTGTCATTCACGTTTGAATCAGATAAAACTAATTCAAATTTACCTGAAGCTAACTCATCTAAATTAGATACAGCTAATTTATGTCTTAATAAACTTTTAGGAGTAAGAACTATTAGTGGTTTACGGCATGGTCTTATTTGTTGACGTCTAATTAAATGATAAATCTGTGCAGGAGTTGTTGGAATACAAACCTGTATATTCTGCTCTGCACAAAGTTGCAAATATCTTTCTAATCTTGCTGAAGTATGCTCAGGCCCCATACCTTCATAACCATGAGGTAAAAACATAGTTACACCAGACAAACGATTCCATTTTTGTTCACCTGAACTAATAAATTGATCAATAACAACTTGAGCGCCATTTGCAAAATCTCCAAATTGAGCTTCCCAAATAACTAAAGTATTAGGATCCGTTGATGCATATCCATACTCAAATGCTAAAACAGCTTCTTCTGATAAAAAAGAATTTAATACTTGAATTTGGTTTTTGAGTTCAGGAGTATCAACCCAACCCAAAGCTTTACTTTCTTTGTTTTTAATAGCTTTATCTAAAGGACAATAACCCTCACCGGTATTCTGGTCATAAACAACAGCATGGCGATGTGCAAAAGTACCTCGTTGAGAATCCTGCCCAGAAATTCTTATACTAAAACCAGAATCTAATAATGTTGCATATGCTAAAGTCTCAGCACAACCCCAATCCATAGGTAGATTACCTTCAATCATCTTAAGACGATTTTCATATATTTTTTTAATTTGCACTTGCAGTTTAAAATTTTCTGGAATTTTATTTACTTCAATTCCTAATTTTTTTAACTTATCTTTTGGTATTGTGCTGTTATATTCAAGAGCTAAATCTTTATTTTTATAATCTTTCCATCGACCATTACGTGCTTTATCAAATTCAGCAAGGTTTGCCGCTACAACCTCTCCTTTGTCTAGTTTTTCTCTATAATGCTCTGAAATTTTATTAACATCATCTTCTGACATTACTTTTTCTGCTATAATTTTTTCACTATATAAATCTTTTACAGATGGCATCTTTTTAATATGAGAATACATTACCGGCTGTGTTGCAGAAGGCTCATCTGCTTCATTATGACCATGACGTCTATAGCATACTAAATCTATAGCAACATCTTTTTTAAATTTCATTTTGTATTCTACAGCTAATTTAGTTGCAAATAATACAGCCTCAGGATCATCTCCATTGACGTGAAAAATAGGTACATCAAGCATTTTAAAAATATCAGTACAGTATCTTGTAGAACGACTCTCACATGGGTTAGCAGTAAATCCTACCTGATTATTAATAACAACGTGAACTGTACCACCTATTTTATAACCTTTTATTTGTGACATACTTAAACTTTCCATCACAACGCCTTGACCTGCAACAGCAGAATCACCATGCACCGCAATATTTAATACATAATCACTATTTTTATCTGCATGTATATACTGCTTTGCTTTAGTTGATCCTTGAGTAACTGGGGTAACTATTTCTAAATGGGAAGGATTAAAAGATAATGCGACATGAATAGTTCCTGATTTTGTTCTAATTAAAGATGAAAATCCTTGATGATATTTAACATCGCCACTAATATTTTCAACTATAGCTTTACCTTCAAACTCATCAAATAATTCTTGAGGTGGTTTTCCTAAAACATTAACTAAAACATTTAATCTACCACGATGAGCCATCCCAATAAGAATCTCTTTTCCACCATTTTGGCTGTAATGATGAATCAAAGTATCAAGCATTACTATAAAGCTCTCGCCGCCTTCTAAAGAAAATCTTTTTTGACCAACATATTTAGTATGTAAATATTTTTCTAAGCCATCTGCAGCAACTAATTTGTCATAAATTAATTTTTTTATCTCATCGTTATATTCTAAATTACCATGCTTTTGTTCAATTTTATCTCTAAGCCACAATCTTTCTTCAATATTATCTATATGCCAATACTCATAACCAATAGAGTTACAATAAGTTTTATCAAGACCTGTAATTATATTGTTTAAACTTTCAGATTGATTAAAAAACTCATCGCTTGAAAATTTTTGTTTTAAATTTTCTTGAGTAAGATTATAATATTCTTTTGTTATTTCTTGAACAAACCTTGGTTCATGAAGATGTATAGGATCTAAGTTGGCTCTTTTATGACCATAACTTCTATAAGCATCAATTAATTTATCAACTTTACCTTGAGCTATTGCATGAGATGTATCTTGTGATACTTCAGTTTGTACTGCAAATTTTTGCTTATTTTTAGAATAATCTTCAAAAAATTCAACCACACCTTTATGTGATTTATCTAAATTATTATCTTTTAAATTATTATTAAAATAATTTTGCCAATAATCTGGGACACTAGATGGATCGTTTAAATATAAATCATACATTTGCTCAAGGAATTCTATATTACCTCCAGCCAACATAGAGCTATCTAATAATTCTTGCATTGTTCTTTTATGAGACATTATTCAGGCACCTAAATATAATATAAATTATAGCTATAATAAATGCCTATAATTATATATTATATTTAAAGTTTTCAGAAATTAAATTTAATTATGGCTTTATTTAATTTAGCTTTCGTTATCAATCAGCATTGTTTTTATTTTACTTATAGCTTTCGTAGGATTTAAATTCTTAGGGCAAACATCAACACAGTTCATAATACTATGGCAACGCATCACACTAAAAGCATCATTTAAAGTTTCCAAACGTTCTTCTTTGCCATCATCCCTAGTATCCGCTAAAAACCTATAAGCATGTAATAAAGCTGCTGGACCTAAAAACTTATCAGGATTCCACCAAAAAGATGGGCAAGAAGATGAACAACAAGCGCATAAAATACATTCATACAAACCATTTAAAGCATCTGCTTCTTCTGGAGATTGAAGTCTTTCTTTAACTGGAGGTGCACTTTTATTGATTAAATATGGCTTAGCTTTTTCATATTGATCATAAAACTGCGTCATATCAACTACTAAATCTCTAATAACAGGTAATCCAGGCAAAGGTCTTAAAGTAATTTTATTACCTAATGATGAAATATGAGTTATACAGCATAATTGATTTTTGCCATTAACATTCATACCATCAGAACCACAAACACCTTCACCACATGAATGTCTAAAACTTAAAGTTGAATCTTGTTCTTTTAATAACTTTAAAGCAGTTAAAAGCATCATATCGCCATCAGCTGGAATATCAAGAGTATAATCTTGCATGTATGGCTTTTTATCATTTTCAGGATTATAACGATAAATAGAAAATTTTATTGTCTTTTTATTTGCGCTCATAAAAAATCCTTAAATTAATATACTCTTTCTTTTGGAGGAAATCCATCAACCCATTTAGGCTTAAAATTTACCGATCTATTTGTATAACTGCCATCGGCAAAAACAATTGAATGCTTTAACCAATTTTTATCATCTCTTTCTGGAAAATCTTCACGACTATGAGCCCCTCGACTTTCTTCTCTTTTTAAGGCACTGATCGCTGTTGCCATTGCAATAGCCATTAAATTATCTAATTCTAAGGCTTCAACTCTTGCTGTATTAAATACTCTAGATGAATCAGAAAGTTTAGCTGTTGCTATTCTTGATTGTAAATCTTCCAATTTTTTTAAACCTTCTTTCATAACTTCAGCCGTTCTAAAAACACCAAAGTCAGCTTGCATTGTTTCTTGCAATTCATCTTTTAACTCGTAAACACCCTCTGCGTTTGAATTATTACTTTTAGCAGTCTCATCCCAACGGTTAATTCTTGCTAATACTTTATCAATCGCATCATTAGTTGCATAAGAACTATCCATACCTTGATTCAATGATTCAATAGCATGTATTCCTGATGCACGACCAAACACAACCAAATCTAATAAAGAATTAGAACCTAATCGATTAGCTCCATGAACAGACACACTAGCACATTCTCCAATAGCATATAAACCATTGACTAAACTGTCTTCTCCAGATTTCTTATTGGTATCTAATACTTGTCCATGCACATTAGTTGGAATACCGCCCATCATATAATGACAAGTTGGAACTACAGGAATTGGTGTTTTAATAGGATCTACATGAGCAAATGTTTTAGCAAGCTCACGAATTCCTGGTAATCTTTTAGTAATAATTTCAGGATTTAAATGATTTAGTTTTAAATAAATATGATCGCCTTTTGGACCACATCCCCGACCTTCCTTGATCTCTGTTGCCATAGCTCGTGCAACAACATCACGACATGCTAAATCCTTCACATTTGGCGCATATCGTTCCATAAATCTTTCGCCGTCTTTATTTAATAGGTAACCACCTTCACCACGACAACCTTCAGTAACTAATACACCGGCCCCATAAATACCTGTTGGATGAAATTGCCACATTTCCATATCTTGCACTGGAAGTCCGGCTCTTAAAGCCATACCAATACCATCGCCTGTATTAATAGCTGCGTTAGTAGTAGATTTATAAATCCTGCCAGCACCACCTGTTGCTAAAATCACAATTTTTGCTTCAATAAAAACAACTTCGCCATTTTCTATATCAAAAACTAAAACCCCTGCAACTGCACCATCATCTGATCTTACTAAATCAACAGCATACCATTCATTAAAAAATCTAGTATTACATGCAACATTTTGCTGATATAAAGTATGCAATAAAGCATGACCTGTTCTATCGGCAGCAGCACACGTTCTTCTAATTAAAGCTTCACCATAATTTTTTGTTTGACCACCAAAAGCTCTTTGATAAATACGACCATCATCTAAACGCGAAAAAGGCATACCCATATGTTCAAGCTCATACACAACTTCTGGAGCTTTTTGACACATATATTCAATACTATCTTGATCACCTAAATAATCAGATCCTTTTATAGTATCATACATATGCCAACGCCAATCATCATGCTCAACATTGCCTAATGATGCAGCCATTCCACCTTGTGCAGAAACAGTATGTGATCTAGTTGGAAAAACTTTTGATATTACGGCTGTTTTATAATTAGCTTGTGCTAATTGATAAGAAGCACGCAGACCAGCACCACCGCCACCAATAACTATGGCATCATATGAGGATCTAGAAATAGTCATTTATAAACTCCAAAAAATTTGTATTGACCAAATAAGGTAAAAAATACTTACTAAAATTACTAAAACTTCTAATATAATTCTAATAGAGCTAATTTTCACATAATCTGTAAAAACTGACCAAAGCCCTATCCATGCATGCAAGACTAAACTTAAAACAAAAAATATAGTCAATATTTGCATAAATCTATTAGAATATAATCCAACCCACAAATCATAATCTAAATTATGAGAGTTTACGCAAATATACCCTATAAGAAAAACAGAGTATACCGCCACAATAACAGCACTAACTCTTTGAACTAACCAATCCTGTACACCATTCTTACCGAAACTAGTAACGCTGCTAATCATAACCAATATCCAATACTAAATATTACAATTAATAAAAGACTTAATACAAAAACTATATAAGCCCCTACTTTTCCTGAATACTTACCTTCACCTATATGACAAAAATCCATAATCAAGTGCCGTATTCCTGCTATCAAATGATAAATCAAAGCGCATAACATAATCCAAACAATTATTTTAACCGACATGCTATTGAAAAAGTTATTTACATCAGTAAATCCATCTTCTGATTGCAATGATATATCTAGCGCATATAAAAAAATAGGAATCGCAAAAAACAAAATAACCCCTGACATTCTATGCAAGATAGATGCAATAGCAGCAGATGGAAATTTAATAGTAAATAAATCTAAATTAACTGGTCTTTTCTTCATAATTTTTATTATCTTTTGAAAATTTAATTTTACCCATACATTATGAATTAATATTATTAATTTGTAAAATATGCCAGAAAATATAAATTAAATAATTTAATATATATAATTTATAATGTGTATTAATTCCATAAGACATTATTAATTTTTGAAATTGGCATATACTAAATAAAATATAAATAAAAAACCAAATAAATTTGAGTTTGACAATAATCTGTAATAAAAATATGATAACTGTGAATTTTTAAATATTTTAGGATTCTTATAAATAAAAATTATGGCTACTGAAAATAAAAATATAACGGCAAATTTAACTTTAGAAAATGATAATATAAAACTTCCCATTTACAAAGCTACCCTAGGGCAAGATGTAATAGATGTTACAAGTATAATAAAACACAATAAATTTACATTTGATCCAGGATTTTCTTCCACAGCATCATGCGAATCAAAAATTACTTACATTGATGGTGATAATGGTATATTACTTTACAGAGGCTATCCAATTGAACAATTGGCTGAAAAATCTTCTTATTTAGAAACATGCTATTTATTACTAAATGGTGAATTGCCAAATTCAGGCGAATTGGAAGTATTCAATAATGAAATAAATGATTTGGCCCTGCTAAATGAGCAGTTATCTGGAGTTACTGCAGGATTTAGACATGATGCACATCCAATGTCTATAGTTTTATCTACCGTAAGTGCTTTAGCTTCAGTTCATCATGATAAACTTGATATAAAAAATCAAGACCATAGAATATTTACAGCAAAAAACCTTATTGCTAAAATACCAACCATTAGTGCTATGGCATATAGATTTAGCATTGATGAATCTTATGTATATCCTCAAGATCATTTTAATTATACAGAAAACTTCTTAAATATGATGTTTTCTAAGCCGAATAAAGATTATGAACCTAACCCTGTTGTTGCAAAAGCATTAGATAAAATTTTTATTTTACATGCTGATCATGAACAAAATGCTTCAACATCTACAGTAAGACTTGCAGGTTCAACTGGAACAAATCCTTATGCCGCCATAGCATCTGGTATAGCTGCTTTATGGGGGCCTGCGCATGGTGGTGCCAATGAAGCTGTAATAAAAATGCTCAACCAAATAGGGCATGAAGATAATATTGAAAAATTTATTAACAAAGCCAAAGATAAAAATGACTCATTCAGATTAATGGGTTTTGGTCACAGAGTATATAAAAACTTTGATCCAAGAGCTAATATTATGCGCTCAACTTGTTATGAAGTCTTAGATTCATTAGATCAAGGTGATAATCAATTATTCAAAATAGCGTTAAAACTAGAAAAAATTGCTCTAGAAGATGAATATTTTGTTAAAAGAAAATTATATCCAAATGTAGACTTCTATTCTGGTATTATTTTACAAGCTATGGGAATTCCAACCAATATGTTTACAGTATTATTTGCATTGGCAAGAACATCTGGCTGGATTTCACATTGGAATGAAATGCTTAGTATGCCAGGCAGAATTGGTCGTCCAAGACAGCTATATACCGGTTATGAAAAACGTAATTACCTTGATTCAGAAAAATAATAATTAAAAAAATCCCCTCTCCCATAATTATTACCAGTAATTAATACGGGAGAGGCTCTATATATCTATTAAAAGTCTAATAACTTTTTCTTTCTATGTTGCTTTAAATAATAACTAATACTAACTGGCAATAATAAAATTAAAATAATTATAATTAAATATAAAAATGGATGTAACATTGGCTGATTCCATTTTTGTCTTAATTCATCTCTTAATTTAGGATCAAGCCATTTATATTTAATAGTATTATTACCAAGAGCTAATAAATTATAAGCTCCATTCCATCCTTGAGATAAAGAATATGATTGAGGATAAAAACCCCAAATCCATGGAGTATCTTTTTGTAAAATTTTAATCATCTTATCTATAAGCTCCAATCTTTCAGGTCCATTTTTCATGTAACGCATTTTATTAAATAATTTATCAAACTCTTGATTACTGTAGTTAGATGCATTTTCACCATGAAACTGTACTTTACCTTGCGTACTATCAAATAAAAATAAAAAATTTTCAGGATCAGGATAATCAGCATTCCATCCCCATGAATACATCTGCGCCTTACCATTACGCATTTTTTCCATAAAACGATTGTATTGTGTTACTCTAACATTTAACTCAATATTGAGCTTTCTGAACTGCTCTCGTAACCAATTAAACTTAGCTCTATCATCAGGCCCACCATTTGATACAGCTTCAAAATTAATAATCAATGGACGATTATTCTTAACATCGTATCCATTTGGGTAACCTGCTTGTATTAATAATTTCTTAGCGTAATTAATATCATAATTAGAATCTATATTTTGATGCTCTACAGTACTTCCAAAAATTTGGCTAGGTATTGGGCCTTTTGCAATAATACCTCTACCATTTAGAAATATTTCTATAAATTCATTAATATCAAAGGCTATTGATATAGCCTTTCTTAATTTTTGTTTATCTTCCGTATAACCCCCTACTACAGGATCAAGCATATTAAATCCCCAATAAAATATAGATGGGGTTGTTTCTTTTTTTAAACTAATTTTTTTATCCTTCATGTAACTAGTTAATTTAAAGCCTCCAGTATTACTAACTTGTAAAGCTTGTGCAAAATTGTCTGATGCAACACCTGAGTAGTCATAATAACCTTGTAAAAACTTATTCCATGTTGGAATAGATTCTTTTTCTAAGGTGAATACAACTTTATCTATAAATGGCAATTTTTTATTAGCTTTTGATTCAAAATCTTTATTATTTAAATTATTTAAATCAATCTTTGGAAATAATTCTAAATGAAAATTAGGGTTTTTCTCTAATAACATTATTTTATTAGGATTATTTTTAGTTAACATGTATGGCCCTGTTCCTATAGGATACCAATCTAATGTAATATTTTTTTTCTCTAATCCTTCTTGTGAATAAAATTTCTCAGCTTCCCATGGCATTGATGTAAAAAATGGCATAGCAAGCCAATATATAAATTGCGGATATTCTTTATCTAAAATAATTTCATAAGTATACCTGTCAATAACTCTAGCCCCAGATAACTCAATATCATTAAGATTAATAAATTCAGGGTATAATTTTTTATTAGTTTTTCTTAATTTAAAAATTTTAGCTCTAAAATTTTTAAATCCTGAAATATATTCGCTCATAAGACCAAAAATGGGAGAGTTATTTTTAGGATCAGCAATTCTTTTAATTTGATATACATAATCATATGCTGTTAACTCTCTAGTAGTAGAGTAATTATTTTTTTTAGCAAAACTATCTAAATTATAAATTTTATTTAAATCTTGTTTTGTTAAATTATGATAAACATAATTATTGTTTATATTTTTATATAAAGCCGGATGTGGTTGATAATAAATATCTGGTTTAATAGTAATTCTATAAATTACTTTGTTATCTTTTTTTATAATCTCAGGATAATTTTTAGAAATTAAATTCTCTAATTGATAAGGTCTAATCAAATAATTATATTGTAATACTGGTTCATAAATTTGACCTATGAAAACATATTCATTAGAAGAATAAGCCTTTGCGGGATCTAAATTTTTTGGCCGCTCTGAAAAAGATGAGTATAAAATATTTGAATTATTTTCAAAAGAAGGATATGGATTATTCCATAAAGATGCGTTAGTAAAATTTATTGAAACAATTAAAATAAGTAATATTTTAACAAAAAAATTATAAAACATTATTATAAATAAAATCCATTTTTATATTATCTACATTTGATTATTAGTATATATTCAGATGTATACTTACTTTTGAGCAAACTTAAATTAGTTTATTTTTTGTGATTAGCTTGTCTGATTGTAATCATTTTAATATCTTATAACTTATGTTTTTGCTCATAAATTTTCCCTATCTTTAAATATATTAAAGTTAATTCATTCTACCATATTGAGATTATACTACTAATTATAATGTCAATGTAATTTATAAAATAAACAATAACTAGTATATTAAATTATCATAACTTTTTGTGATAATAATAAATTAACAAAATAGTTGTATACAATTTTAATCAAAAACCATACTAACAAACTGTTAAAAAGTAATATTTTTACTTTAAAATCAAACAGATATCATTAGTGCATACTATATATACATATCTGATATTTATATAATCAATAACAAATAATAAAAATTAATTTTAAATAATTAAGTTAATTTGAAACTATTTTGCTAGATATTGTTCTTATAAACATGTGCGCCTATCTTAATTTATCATTAAGTTAGCGTTTGGTAAGTCAAAATGAAATATTCTATTAATTTTAAAAATTTCAAAATAAGGATAAAATTATGATAGCAAAAAAATCTATTGTTATATTAGCATTCTCAGCATTATCTCTATCTAGTATTTATGCTGACACAACATCATCTAAACTCATGCAATCTGGTACTCAAAAAGTTGTAATCGTTAAAGATCAGGATGATTTAAAAGCTGATCTAGCAAAACTAAACAGCATGATTGAGCGAGACCCTATTTTAAAAGATTTTAAAATACAAGCAATGCTTACAACAGATGAAAATAAAATGCCTGAACTAACATTATCTGGCGAATTAGATACTGACAAACAATATGAAGATGTTGTAACTTTATCAGAAAATATAATGGACATCAATAATATTAATACTGATAACCTTAAAGTAAAAGACTCTGAAAGCAGTTTATCTGATCTTTATATAACAGGTCTATTAAAAGGAAAAATAATCAATAATAATATTTTTAATGATAAATCTGTAGAATATTGGGGAATAGATATTTCAACTAAAAACGGTGTTGTATATATAACCGGAAATGTAGATAACTCTAATGATATTCCAAGACTAGAACAATTGGCAAAATCAATTAATGATGTTAAAAATGTTAAAGTAGATGTTAAAATTGTAGATCAAGAAAAAAATGATAACGCTACTGCTACTGATACTGATACTGATACTGAATAACTACGCAATACTATTATTTTATAATATGTAAAACCTATACTTGCTGTAACGACTAATGAATAACTAAATAATCAAATTGTTACAGCAAGTATAAGTTTTTTATTCATTATTTATAAATTAAAACTCTCAAAAATTTTACTCATTTGCCTTATAATTAAATATAAATTTTAATTTAAATTAACTAAATACTCACATTATATATAGGCATCTAATATAATTGTTTTGCTTATAACAAAAAGATATAATGAAATTTCAAATAATTTTAAAATTAAAGTTTGTATAAGGTTTTCAATATGGATTTATTAAAAAATAAAAATGTTTTAATTACTGGGCTGTTAAGCAATAAATCTATAGCATATGGTATCGCAAAAGCGATGCATTCGGCAGGTGCTAATCTTGCTTTTACTTATTTTGGTGAAAAATTTAAAGAAAGAGTGACTAAACTTGCAAATGAATTTGGTTCTAAAATAGTACTTCCATGTGATGTAAGCTCAGATAGCGACATAGAGAATTTATTCACGTCCCTTTCTAAAGAATGGGGTCATCTAGATGCTCTTGTTCATTCTATTGCTTTTGCTCCTGCTGATCAATTAGCTGGATCATATATAGACTCAGTAACTAGAGAAGGTTTTAGAATTGCTCATGAAGTTAGTAGCTACAGCTTGGCTGCTCTTGCCAAAATGGCAGAGCCTTTAATGGCAAAAGCTGAAAGTGGCGGTGCTATTTTAACTTTAACTTATTTAGGTTCACAAAGAGCTGTAACAAATTATAATGTCATGGGTCTTGCCAAAGCTAGTCTAGAGGCTAACGTTAGATATTTAGCAAATGATTTAGGTCCTAAAAACATAAGAATAAATGCTATTTCAGCAGGACCAATTAGAACTTTAGCTGCATCTGGTATTAAAGGATTTAAAAATATCTTATCAGCTAATGAAAAAATTGTTCCATTAAGAAGAAATGTAACTATACATGATGTTGGTAATACTGCTTTATTTTTATGCTCTTATTTAGCAAATGGTGTTACTGGCGAAATTATTCACGTTGATAGCGGCTATCATGCAGTTGATCCGTTAATAATCAATGAAAATTAATTGAATAAATAAAACCCTCTCCAAAAATTAGGTTGAGGGTTTTAATTAATTAATTTTGATATAAACTTCTAACTTTATCAAGATCATCTTGAGTATTAACATCCAAAAAAATATTATTATGTTTTTGGACCACTCCTACATGTATTTTAAACCCGTGCCATAAAGCTCTTAACTGCTCTAAACTTTCAGCTGCTTCTAAATCAGAACTTTCACTTGCCATATATTTTTTTACAAATCCTGATCTATAACAATATAAGCCTATGTGTCTTAAATATTTATAATTATAATCTTTGTTATAAGCAATTGGAGCTCTACTAAAATATAATGCATAATTATTTTTATCTAAAACTACTTTTACAGTATTAGGATTTAAAACACTATCAGATATATTATCAGATTCAATATAATGAGCTAATGTTGTAATATCAGCTAGTCTATTATTACTTAAGTTTTCAACAACTAATTGTATAAAACTTGGATTAATAAATGGCTCATCTCCTTGGAGATTCACTATAATTTCATTTGGATCTAGATTTAATTGCTCAACAACAGATGCAATGCGCTCAGTTCCTGAATTTAAAGTATTAGGTGTTAAAACAATAATATCAGCAAATTTACTAGCCACATCAAAAACTTTTTGATGATCAGTTGCAATAATAATTTTATCTGGCTTTGCAAGTTTTGCTTGATCATAAACTCGCTCTAATAACGTTTTTCCATTTAGATCGCAAAGTACTTTGCCTGGCAATCTAGATGAGGCATATCTTGCAGGAATTACAATTGTAAATTTAACTTGAGATTTCTTGTTATTTTTTCTCATTATCTGATTCTTCCATACTTATATGTCTTGCTTCATGCTCTAACATAATCGGAATATTATCTTTAATAGGAAATGCAAGTTTATCAAATTTACATAATAATTCGTTTTTATCTTTTTTATAGATTAATTTACCTTTACATAAAGGACAAACTAATATTGATAATAATTGCTTATCTAACATTTTAAATCATACCTACCAATAAAAATTTAATGTGCTTTTTTTAACTTATTTAGTTTTTTAAAAATTTTTTCTTTAAATTTATCAGATAAAACTGCTTCGACTTTTAAAAAATATAAGTCTTGATTTATAAGTTTATCTTTTAAATCATCTATTTTTACAGAATCTTTTTCTGTCATTATAATTGGATAGTCATTATATGCTAATAAATCATTTTCTTTAAAATTATAATGGTCATTAAATGACATACAAATCGGATGAATATTTAGCTCTTTTAAAGTTAAATAAAACCCTTCTGGATTTGCTATACCAGCTATAGCATAAACAGTTTTTTTCTTAAACTTATCTAATTCACATACATCACCTGTACGTATATTTATAAAACTCTTAGGCTTCAAACAAAAATTGTCATTAAGATTATTTAAGGATTTATATAAAACAAAATCAAACTTACTTAAATTATTTGCAGGCTCTCTTAAAGGACCTTTAGGTAATAAATTTTTATTGCCTAAATTTCTCAAAGTATCTAATAAACAAATTTTTATATCAGAGTTAATACTATAATCTTGTAACCCATCATCTGTAATTATAATATCGCCTATATTTAATTCATTAATTTTATTAACGGCTAACTTTCTTTCTTTACATAAAGTCACAGGAATATCTAAGTCTTTTAAATTTTGCCATAATACCTTAGGCTCATCTCCTGTAATTTCTATAGTATCATTTTCATCTATAACTTTAAAAAAATTTTGTTTAATAACATTTCTGAAATTATAATTTTTAGTAATTATGACTGGATTGTAACCTAAAGATTTTAAAAATCTTGCTATAGCTATAGTAAAAGGAGTCTTTCCTGTGCCACCTACTGTTATATTGCCCACTGTAATAATAGGAACTTTATTACTAATTTCTTCTGAAAAATTATCATAATAATAATTTCTTGTAATATAACCTAAATAATATAACCCTGAAAAAGGGGTTAGTATCTTAGCTGCATACGAATGTTTTTTATTATACCAAAGTTGAATGAAAAAATTTTCAACTTTACCTTTAAAATTATCATACATAATATCTACAATGCTTCCATTTCAAAGTTTTGTTCATATTGCATTTTGTATAAACTTTTATAAATACCTGCTTTTTCTAATAAATTACTGTGTTTACCTGACTCAATAATCATACCTTGATCTAATACAATAATTTTATCTGCTTTAACAATAGTAGACAATCTATGTGCTATTACAAAAGTTGTTCGATTTAACATTAATTTATCTAACGCTTTTTGAATACTAACTTCAGTTTCAGAATCTAATGCAGATGTAGCCTCATCTAAAATTAAAATTTGAGCGTTTTTAAATATCGCTCTTGCTATTGCAATCCTTTGTCTTTGTCCTCCTGATAATAAAACACCGTCCTCACCAACTATAGTATTAATACCTTTAGGTAATGTCTCTATAAAACCTTCTAAGTTTGCAAAACGAGCAGCATTAATAACATCTTCTAATTTATAATCTACTACTCCATAAGTAATATTATCTAATATAGAACTATTAAATAAAGTTATATCTTGAGAAACTATAGCAATATTATCTCTTAAAGAGCTAAGCTCATAATCTTGTATATTAATATCATCTAATAAAATTTCACCTGAATTAACATTATAAAATCTTGGTAATAAATTAATAATAGATGTTTTTCCAGCTCCAGATTTGCCAACAAAAGCAATGGTCTCTCCTGGATTAGCTGTAAAACTCACATTTTTTAAAACTTCTTTTTCATCATTATATTTAAAACTAACTTGTTTATACTCTATTCTACCTAATAATTTAGTTATTTTTTTCGTTCCAAAATTAGGCTCCTTAGGCATATCTAGAATATCAAAAATACTTTCTGCACCAGCAACACCTTTTTGCACAGCACTATTTATCGTATTTAATTCTTTTAATGGCTTTAATAAGGCTACCATGCTAGAAAATAAAGCGGTAAATCCACCTGCTGTTATAGCATCCTTACCTGTTAAGCTTAACGCTGAAAATATTGTCAAAGCAAGTGCGCAGCCTGCAAGAAGCTGAATTACAGGACCACTAATTGATCGCATAAAAACACTTTTCATCTCTTGTTTATTAAAGTCTTTTAATGCATGATAAAACCTATTCACTTCAAAAGAACAGCCGCCAAAAATTCTAATTTCCCTATTTGCGCTAATTCCTTCTTCTGCAACTTCTGATACTGTACCCATTGTATTTTGCATTCTATGACTTAATTTTTTAAATCTTTTGCTGATAAACACAAATAAAAAAGAAATTATAGGCATAGCAACTAAAAAAGTTAAAGTAAGACTAACACTTACGGAAAACATAACATAAATTAAAAAAGCGATTAAAAAAATATCTCTAGTAATATCAGTAATAACATCTGTTGCAGCTTTTGAGACTTGATCTACATTAAAAATAATTTTTGATAATAAATTACCAGAAGAATTTTGATCAAAAAATTTTATAGGTAATTGCAAGTAATGAGAAAATAGTTGTAATCGTAATTTCATTACTATTTTTCTAGCTATATACATCATACCAAAAGTAGAAGCAAAACTAAAAACTCCTCTGGACAAAAAAATTAATGGTAATAAATACGGTATAATTTTTATAACACCCGGGTCTTTATTAACAAAACCATCATCTACTAATGGCTTTAATAAATGTATGACATAAGCATCCATACCTGAATAAGCTATATTTGAAATAGTTGCGACTATAAAAATAATCCAATAAGATTTTAAGTAAGACAGAAGCCTAAAATAGGTCTGTAATGATTTCTTCTTTTTCATGTTAATGATATGATATTTAAATAAATATTATTTTTATATATTATGACACAAAGTATAACTTCAGAAAATATAAATCAATATCTAGATCAAAATGGCTATCTAAATAATATTGATTTATGGAATATTGATATAGCCAAAATTCTAGCAAAACTTAATAATATTAATTTAACCAATGATCATATTATTATAATTAATGCTATTAGAAATTTTTATATAGAATACAACACATATCCAATTTTAAGAGTATTTATAAAAAAACTAAAACAAGATAATTTACTAGAAGAAAATAAGTATAATTCTATTTATTTAAATAAATTATTTCCTGAAACCCCTATTCCTTTAGCAGGAAAATTAGCAGGGCTTCCAAAATCAAAAAAATGTATAAAATTTTAAATAACAATAAAATATATAACAATGAACAAATGGTTTGTTTACATAATAGAAACTAGATTAAATACTTTGTATACCGGAATCACTAATAATGTTGCTAGAAGACTTAAAGAACATCAAATGCAAAATTATAAAACCGCAAAATATTTAAGAGGTAAAGATCCATTAACTCTTGTTTACATTAAAGAAGTAATTTCAAAAAATGAGGCGCTAAAGCTTGAGTGTTTAATTAAAAAGCTATCAAAAAAAGAAAAAATAGATTTAATTAAAAACAGCTAATTGATAATTTAAGAATCTATAAATAACTCTGTGTAAATTATTTATTTACATATCTAAAGATTTTCATAATGCTCATTGTATCTTGTTTATAATTTTTTTCTTTAACTCAATTGATTTTATATCGTTATCAATAATTTGATTCTCTAAATTATTTGATTTTATGAGACTATAAATAATACTCTTGTCTAAATTATTTGATTTTATAATTTCTACGAGGCTATAAATAATACTATTGTCTAAATTATTTGATTTTATATCATTAGATATGACATTGTTCTCGAAATTATTTAAATTTATATCGTTATCAACAAAATTTATACCACCATTTTGAAAAGATTTTGATATACGATTATTATTAACACTAACAACGTTAGAAAATTCAAATAAAGTCATCCCGCCTTCTGTTATATCCAAAGTTTCTCTAAATTTTCGAAGAATAGGCTGAGATACTGTATTTTGATCTACATTATCCAGAATAGCTAATGGTATTTTTGGTTCTTCTTTACTATTAAATACAATGTTTTTTACAAAGACACAAATATCTAAACAATAACAAACATCTGTATTTGAATGTTTAAATACTTCCGATGATGCAGTAACATCGACATAATCGACATAATCAACATCATCAACTACAAAATATAACGTTTCACCTGTTTTTAATAAACTTAATTTAGCTAATTTATTTAATTTTTTTAGCTCATTTATAGATTCTTCAGTCAGAACACAGATTGAATGTCCTGGCGTATATTTCTTTATAGCTTCAAAATATTGAGTTTTACTAAAACAGCGTTGTAAATCCAATTTATGTGCAAAATTTACAATCTGATGTAAAAATATTTTTTTGTTCTTATTAGAGTCATTTTCATCAATATTTTTATCAAAATCTGGATTCCCCATATCTTTTAGAATATCTGTCCATAAACAAATTTCTTCCATAGGAATTTGTAATTGCTGTTCTAAAAATAAAGCTAAGTTATTTGCTGATGCATTCAATTCAGCTCTAAATTTAGCTAAATTTTCTAAAGGCCCAGTCTCAGACTCACGTCCTGTCCTTGAAAAAGCTAAAAAAACTTTAATAAGTTCAATCTCATAATTAGATAAATCATTACAAAAATCTCTAAATTTTTGATCAATAGCATATTTACCAAAATAAGAAATAACAGGCTCAGTATATGATACAACTCGAACATGATGAGCCAAAGCATGATTTGGTCGATAAATGCTATCACGTTTATATTCAGGAATTTCTTTGTATGGGTGTCTTAAATGATTTTCATAAGCAACAGATAAAGCTAATTCAGAAAAATAATGATCTTGATTTTCAGTAACTAATCCATGTACCTGTCTTGCATAAATAGATATTATACTTTGAGGACTTTTATTTGCTCCCATTGGAGTATGCTCAACTATTTTTGGTGTATCATAAATCCAATGACCATGAGTCATAAGAACTTCTTCTTCAATTGGTAATGAGCTTAAATTTCTTATTGACTTAACCCTTCCTCTGTTAGCAACAATCTTCAGAATTTTTTGGTGTTGAATCGCAGGTGAACCACCTTCCAATTCAGTAAAACTTGTTAATCCTTGAACATGTTGCACAACATCTCCATAAAACATCTGTGAAAACATTCCTGGAGGAATTATAGACAATAGTCTATAAATATTATTATTTGAAAATATGAAGGGAATATCATTGTAATCTAATTCAACATTTGCTATTGATTTTCTACCATAATTCTTATTAGAAACGCTAATAGTTAATAATGATTGAATAAAATCTAATTTTAATTGATCCAAATCTACATGCTCAGCAAATGGATCTCCTCTTAATAATTTATTAAACGACTTATAAGAAGATCCAGTATATTTCTGCAAAGCTTCTAGCTCTACTCCATAAATATATTCTTCATCATCAACTAAAAAATCATTAAACTTGCTTTTATCAAGTGAGGTCAATTTATCAATAATATCTTTAGGGGTTTTAAAGTATTCTAGATTTGCATTTCTTAAAGCACATGAAATATTATATGTTATACCGTCTGGACATACGATTAATATTTGCCCTAATGAATTTTTTCCAATAATTACAGAATGCTTTTTTGAATCTTTTTGAGGAAAATCAACTTCTGTTAACGCATATAAAACTCGCAAAACATCATAATGAGCTTGATTTAATTTTGAAGGCCCTTGCAATAAATTACTCATATAAATTAACCACAATATATTAGTATTAATGTAATATTACTAAACCAAACTTAAATAATGATTAAAATCTTAATAGTTATAATAAATCAAACACATAACTATTAATATATTCAGAGCAGCTTATAATTTTACTGCCTATTATAATATATATTAATTTATCCTCAATAAAAATTAACACTATATTATCTCTTTCCCAAGCAGGGATATTTATTCTTTGTAAATATTTTTTTAAACTTATAGAGCATAAGTTATTTTTTAATTTTACTAATACTTTATTAGCATTAATATTTTTTCTAAAATTAATCTCAAGCTTTACATCATCATGTTTTTCAATATTTTTACTTTCGCTAGTATTTATATTATCTTTTATATAGCTAATTAAAGATTTATTAATTTCTGGAATATATAACTTATCACCTAATTTGTAATTATATTTATTATACTTTTTATCTGGGTTAACTTTAAAATTAGTTAATAAATATATTTTATTCTTAAATCTTTTAATCTCATAATTATTACTCTCATACTTCCAGCAAACACTTATATTTGCATCTGCTCTTGCATTTAAAGTTTGATTTAATATTTCCTCTAACTTTATTTTTGATGGGTATGATGCATTTTGTTTAGAAATAAAATACCTTAATAAATATTTTTGTTCTTCTTTTAATAACTGTTTTAAATATTCTATATTTAAAACATTATATCCAAAGTCATCAATGCTGAGTGACTGTGTATAATGAAACGCCATATTTTTATTAATATATTTTTCAGCTTCAAAACAATGCATTGCTGAATGTGATATTTTGTTAACAACTGCTGGCCATTTTTCTGATAACTTTGGAATAATTTCATGACGCAAATAATTTCTTGAGTGATCTATACAAAAATTACTTTCATCCTCAACCCATGTTAAATTATTTTTTTTAGCGTAATCTAAAATTAAATTTTTATTTATATCTAATAAAGGTCTTAATATTTTAGTATTATTTTTTTTATCTAAATCAGCAAAAATTTTCATGCCTGTTAATCCAGTAAGACCTGAGCCTCGAAATAAATTTAATAATAATGTTTCCGCTTGATCATTTTGGTGATGGGCAGTTATTAATATTTTATCTTGATTATTTAGATAATTTTTAAAAATATTATATCTGGCTGTACGTGCAACAGATTCTAAACTTTGATCTTTTTTAACTACAAGATTTACTTGATGAGAGTAAATCTTGATATTTAAATTATCACAATAATCATGACAAAATTTTTCCCATGCAACTGAATTTTTGCTTATATTATGATTAATATGCAGTGCTATAATTTTTTTATTTACATTTAATTCTTTATTTACTATAGATATTGCATCTAATAATACACAAGAATCAACACCCCCGCTAAAAGCTATATATAAATTATTTATATTATTACAATATAATAATATATATTTGGCTACTTCTTGTTTAATACTACAATTACAACTCATGACAACAGTTAATTATTCAACAGCTCCAATTTTTAAAAATTTATTATATCTATAATCTGGCAATTGCTCATTTGGTATCTTTTGTAATTCTTTTAAATTTCTTAGTAAAGATTCTTTTATATTTGCTGCTTGTATAATTATGTCTCTATAAGCACTGCCTAATGGTTCTTTGATTATTTCATCAATTAAACCCAAATCAGATAATTTTTTTGATGTAAGTCCCATTTCCTTAGCCGCTTTTGATGCCTTGGTACTATCTTTCCACAAAATAGAAGCACAACCTTCTGGAGATATTACTGAATAAATACTATATTCTAACATTAACAATTTATCACAAACACCTATAGCCAAAGCACCACCTGAGCCACCTTCGCCGATAACAGTACTTATAATTGGCACTTGTAAATCAGACATTTCAAAAAGATTATATGCAATAGCTTCGCTTTGACCTCTTGCTTCAGCTCCAATTCCAGGATAAGCACCGGCTGTGTCAATAAAAGTTAAAATCGGCATATTGAATTTTTCTGCTAACTTCATAACTCTTATGGCTTTTCTATAGCCTTCAGGAGCTGCCATACCAAAATTTCTATATACTTTTTCTTTTACTGTTCGCCCTTTTTGATGCGCTATAATAACAACAGGTTGTCCTTCAAATCTTGCTACGCCAGATATAATAGCAGGATCATCTTTAAATTTACGATCGCCATGTAATTCATCAAAATCTGTAAATAATAAACGAATATAATCTAAAGCATATGGTCTTTGAGGATGTCTTGCTACTTGCACAACTTGCCAATCTGATAAATTACTAAATGTTGACTTAGTCAATTCAATTAGTTTTTTCTCAAGATTAGTTAATTCTTCACTAATATTAATATCTTGCTTACTACCAACAAACTGTAATTCTTGAATTTTTGATTGTAATTCTGCAATTGGTTGCTCAAAATCTAAATAATCTAAATGCATTGATATAGTTTCCCTTACAATAATACTTTACGGCTATTAAAATTAATCTTATAATTGTAACTTCTTTTTTCTAGAAACACTTAAGATTTTACCCCATGCAAAGCAATAATTCTAATTTAACACAAAAAAAGACTTTATCAATTGATACAAAAGCTGAAAAAAAGCTTTTACATTATACTGGTAAAGCAATCCATGATTATAAGCTTATAGAGCATGGTGATAAAGTATTGGTCGCCTTATCTGGTGGTAAAGATTCTTATACTATGCTGTCTATATTATCAATGCTACAAAGACGTAGTAAAGTAAAATTTGAGCTACAAGCTTATACTTTAGATCAAAGTCAGCCTGGATGGGATGATAAGCTTATGCGTAACTGGTTATCAGAACGTAATATCCCATATGATATCGTCAGTAAAGATACTTATTCTATAGTTAAAGAAAAAATTCCCGAAGGTAAGACTTATTGTTCATTATGCTCAAGATTAAGACGAGGCATTATATATAATTATGCAGAAGAACACGGATTTACCAAAATAGCTCTAGGTCACCACAGAGATGATTTAATTACCAGCCTAATGATGTCTATTATGTACAATGGCGAAGTAAAATCTATGCCTCCTAAATTATTAACCAATGATAAAAGAAACATTGTAATAAGACCTTTGGTATATTGTCAAGAAAAAGATATTATAGAATATGCAAAAGAACAACTATTCCCTATAATTCCATGTAATTTGTGTGGCACACAAGAAAACTTAATGAGACAAAGAACAGGAAAATTAATACAAGAACTAGCAGAGCATAATCCAAAAATTCCTAGTAATATTTTACACGCACTACAAAATATAAAGCCTAGTCAAATGATGGATAAATCATTGTGGGATTTTGAAAAATTCACAAAAATTATAGATTAATATTATATAAAAATTAAATTTTGGCAAAACATTATGGTTTTGCCAAATCAAAACAATTTAATTTTAAACAATGGTTATTTATACTGTTAATTAACTCGTATTTACTTAAATCAAACTCAAATCGATTAGCATTATAAACTTGAGGTATTAAGCAAATATCTGCCATAGATACAGAATCTTTAAAACAATATTTACCATTGCTGTTGTGTATCTGTAATAATTCATTAAAAGCACTAAACCCTAAATCTAACCAGTGATGATACCATTCTAATTTTTGGTCTTCTGAAATTTTAATATCTTGTTTTAAATATTGTAAAACTCTTAAGTTATTCAATGGATGCATATCACAAGCTATTATATTTACTAATTGCCTGATATAAGCCCTATCTAAATTATTTTTAGGTAAGATGTTAGGTTTGGGGTACTCTTCTTCCAAATATTCTAAAATAGCCACAGATTGGCTTAATATAGCAGTTTCATTAGCGTTATCTAAATCTATCAATAAACTAGGGACTAATCCTTGCGGATTAATTTTTTTATAAATAATACTATTTTGTTCCGCTTTTTTACCATCAATGTCAATTAATTGGATATCTTGCTTTTGATATGCAATATTTTTATAATTAAGTGCAATTCTTATTCTGTAACTTGCTGTTGATCTAAAGTAATCATAAAGCTTCATTAACACAAAATCCTTTTATTTATAATTTTACTTCTAAATGCTATTGATAATTATTCGCATTTAGGCTAAAATTTAATCATATTATAAAACAAATTAATAACCTTACACAAAACAGAATAACAAATGAAACTACAGCAAGGCAACGAATATATAATCAAAAACTATAATTCAAACATTAATAAAAATACTAAATGTCAATTATTGTCTTTTGGCTTAATTCCCGGCGCTAAGTTTATAATTAAACACCTTACCCCTTTGAACAAGGCAATGTCTGTTGAAATTAATGACTTTTTAGTTTGTTTGCGTGAAAATGATCTAAACTCTATGCATATTACTGCTATACAATAAATGGCCATAAATTTAAACAATCAAAATATAGCTTTAATAGGCAATCCCAACAGTGGTAAAACAACAGTCTTTAATTACTTAACTAAAAGTAATCAATCAACTGGTAACTGGCCTGGAGTTACTGTTAATAAATATTCTGGTAGTTATATTCATAATAATCAAAATGTAAACATTACTGATTTACCAGGAGTATACTCTCTTAATCTTGCAAATAATAATGCCGAAGATCAAGTTATAACTTGTGAGTACCTTTATGATAATCAAGCCGATTTATTTATAAATATCATAGATGCTAGTAATCTTAAAAGAAGCTTATATTTAACCTTACAATTATTAGAAACTGGCAAACCATGTTTAATTATTTTAAACATGATGGATAAAATAAGAAATGCAAAAGCTATTAATGTAAAAAAATTAGAAAAATTATTAAAGACTCCAATTTTTTGTTTAAATTCCAATAAAAAAAACAACTTAGAAGAATTAAAAGCTTTTATTAATAATAATTCTCATAAATTATCTAGTTATAATAACCCTACCGATTATATTTTTTCTAAATTATATAAATATAATATTAATAATCTTGCGCTTGATGTTGATGCTAATTTTAAGAATTATGAGTTATCTGATAACTCTCGCTATAATGACATAAATAGCATAAAACCCATACATGATAATTTTATTAAAGCTCAGTTATTAGAACAAAACCCTGTTGCGATTAAAGCATTTAATAAACTAAATACAGCAAATAATTTCTTAGATAATTTGCAAAATTATGTTCAAAAAAATGATGTTGATTTTGATATATTAATAGCAGATTTAAGATACAAGGCTATTCATAATATTTATACACAAATTATAGAGCAACCTGATTTACCGATTAAAGATAATGCTAAATCAAAATTTTTAGATAAATTTTTATTACATAAATATTTAGGCTTACCTATATTTTTATTATTTATGTATTTAACCTTTGAAATATCTATCAGCCTTGGAGCTATTTTAAAAATTCCTATTGAAGCTTACAGTAATAATATTATCCCTGTAATAATTTATAATTTATTAAAAATATTTACCATACCAGATTATATTAATTCTATAATTAGCAATGGCATAACTTATGGAGTTACAACTACTCTTGGGTTTATACCGCAAATATTTTTAATTTATGTATGTCTTGCTATATTGGAAGAATCTGGATACATGGCTCGCGCGGCTTTTGTTATGGACAGAATAATGCAAATAGCTAAGCTGCCAGGTAAATCTTTTATACCTTTGATTATAGGATTTGGTTGTAATGTTCCTGCTATTTATGCAACAAGAACTTTAGAAAATAAAAATGATCGAATAATTACGGCACTTATGACACCATTTATGTCATGTGGTGCAAGACTGGCTATATTTATAGTATTTGCTAGTACTTTTTTCCCGAATAACACAGGTCTTATTATTTTTTCTTTATATATAATTGGCATTGCAATAGGCTTATTAACTAGTATTATTTTAAAGAAAACTTTACTTCAAGATACACAAGACAATCATACTATATTAGAAATTCCTGATTACAATATTCCGAATATTAAAAATATTACTAAATCAGCATTTAATAAATTATTATCTTTTATAAAACAAGCAGGAAAAATCATTTTATTTGCTTGTTTATTTATAAATATTTTTAATCATGTTTATGTGAATTCTGAAGATTCTGTTTTATCTTATACAGGAAAAAAATTAGCCCCTATATTCAAACCAATTGGAATAGAACCAAATAACTGGCCTGCTGTTGTAGGAATTATGACAGGAGCCATTGCTAAAGAAGTAACGATTGGGTCATTAAATACTCTATATAATAATAATGATTCAAATACACTATCAGATAGTTTGGCAAAAACTAATATTATAGATAGCTTTAAAAATGCTTATTTAGAAACAAAGAATAATTTAGCTGATATATCTGAGATTAAGTTTTTAAACCCTGTTACAGCAAATGCAGGAGATGTGGAGCTTAATGCAACTGCACAAAATCAATTAAGTTTAGCCTTTGGATCAAAAGCTGCTGCCTTTGCATATTGTATATTTTTATTATTATATATTCCGTGTATTTCTACATTTGCAGCTTTAAAATCAGAAATAGGTAAATTTTGGGCTTATTTTTCTTTAACCTGGAGTACATCTATAGCATATTCTTTTGCAGGTATATTTTATCAATTATCTAATGTAACTTTATCTAGTTTTTATAATATTTTTATAATTCTAGCTTTTAATATATTACTTTTTTTTACTTTAAAATTTAATAAATTAGAAAATGACTACACTAACTGAAATTAAAAATTTTATACAAAGCAAAGAAAAAACGAATGTGTTTACTATTGCCAGTAAATTTAAAGAAGATCCAGAATATATTTTACATATGCTTGAGCACTTTTTAAATAAAGGTCATATAAAATGCTCAGAACAAAAAATTTGTGCAAGCAAATGCAATAAAAGCTGCATTCAAAAATATATGCTTAATATTTCTTGGATTTAAATAGAAGGTTTTAAAAAACATTAATTACCTATTAGCCCACAAATAAACATTTAAATATGGGCTAAGTTATTGCAAACTTTATCTACTAGCAGCCCTTCTTTTTTTTCGAGGAGGATTACGTTCATCACTATTATCATTATCATCATCTGATCTCATATCAGAGTCATTACTTACACTATCATCATTCATACTCATAAAAGCATTGGTTAATATTTGTGCAAAAAATCCTTTAGCATCTAAATCTAATCCATTAGCTCTATCAAGTTCTTTCTTTTCTTTCGCTAATTCTGCAAATCCCATAACTTTAGCTCTTCCTCCTTCTGGTATTACTGCAACTGGACTAGAAGGTTCATCTGGTGATGGAATCTGATCTGCTGTCATCCAATATTCTGGTGTTCCTATCGTATGGTTTCTAAAAGTTTCTCTATGCTTTAAATTTTCTGAACGAATATTTGTTATACCAAAATTTTCTAGTATTGGCTTATGCTCTTGAGAAGACAGTTTTTTTACAATAATAGCATTTCCTGTATCTGTTATAATCGTATGTTGCTTTTCGTGATTTTTTTCAAAAGCGTCGACTAAATCGAGCATGTTGAATATTTTTTTATCATTTACAACAACAACAAAACTATGATTAAAACCAGAATATCCTCTGGTAAATTCAGAAGGTAATATGCTATGTATCATGATAGCCTGTTGTCCCAACTGTCTTTTACAACTATCTATCGATAAAGATTTAGACTCATCCTCATCTGACATATTAATAATCTGTTCTATTATTGAATTAATAGTTACAGGAGTAAATACTATCCCAGATGCAATATAATAGGTTGGCTGAATACCATGCTCTTCTTGTGTAATTAGTTTTGTCATACGTGCTTTATTAAGCAATGGAACTTTTACATCTAAACGCTGTTTGTCACGAATTATTTGCATTGATATAGATTCACCAAGTTGTTTTTGAGTTATCAAAAACTCAAAGTTTACTCTATCAAAAAAACTTGTTCTAACTGATGCATCATTTTGTACTTGAACACCATCTATTGAAGTAATAATATCTCCTGCCTGTAATATTTTACCAGCAGAAGATAAAGAATCTAATTCAGATATTCTAATTCCAGTTTCATCTTTTTTCATACCATGAAATTTTTTCATTTCTTGATTATTTAATAACTGGTATTTGAAATCTAATGCCGGAAAACCTTTATAAGGACCATTAGATAATATATCATCTAAAAAATGTTTTATAACAGGTACTGAAATTATATAACCTAGTGATTGTGCTCCTTCATACCCTTGAAAAGCAACGCCTATTACTTTTTTACCACTTAAAACAGGACCTCCACTATTACCTGGATTAATTGCTGCACTAACTTGTCCTTGTAATAAATTAGCATTTAAACTTGTAGCATTACCACCAAAAGAAATTCTAGATATTTGTCCTTCTGTAACACATAATTCACCTGAACTAATTCCCATGGGAAAACCACAAACATTAACTGGCTGCCCTATTGTAAACATATCACCAAGTTCTAAACAGTTAACATTACTCCAAAAATCTTTTTGATATTTTTTCTCAACTTCAATAAAGGCCAAGTCACTATCAAAATCTATAGTTTTCATTTTAGCTGGATAATACTTACTTTGATTAGCAAGCCTTAATTCCATACTTACTGAAGAATCTGCAACATGTGCATTAGTTAAAATAAATTTTCTATTTTTGTATGTTACAGCAAACCCTGAGCCAGACCATTTTTGCTGCTCAAAACCTTGCCATGGAGCTGAATAATTAGCTACTTTTGCAGTTGTTAATATGCTAATTAAAGAGCTTTGATAATTTTCAGGTAATTCTGGTAATTGAGTTTTAACTTGCTCGGCTTCTGATTCACTAACATTTCTAGGCATATAAAAGTCCTCCATGAATTTTATTAATTACATCCTTTATTTTTACAGTCTACATTTATTTTTAAATAAAAAGCAATATAAAAATAAGCTTTAATTTAAAACAATGAATATTTGATAATTTAAGTTGACAGTATGCAGATAAATATTGTTAAAATGAAAAAGATGTTTTAGCAGTATTATTTTACTGTTAAATCTAATAGCTTCAAGGAATTATAGCTTTTTAACAATATACATATCATGGAGAGATGTTATGCCTCAATTTACAAAACCCAATGAATCACAAAATAATGATAACGTATTAGAAGATTTTTTATTTGATACATCAGACAAAAATGAAACAGATGAACAAGATAAACAAAAACAATCTGAATATTCTTTTACACAAGAGGATCAAGATAAATTATCGATTAATGAGCATTCCAGATTTATGTATTCAAGCAAAAAAGTAGGACATGCTTTAATTTCTATGGATAAAAATGGTAATTTTTTAGCAAAACAATTTAATGCACCCGGTGGTGCTGATTCAGAAACTCCATCTGTTCGCCCATTACAAGATATAGAGCTGCTAGATATATATGGAGCAACAAGAGCTAGAGCTAAAACACCAGATGGAACAGAAATGGTTTCATTGAGATCAGTGAACTTTACTGATAAAAATAATTTAACATCTGATGAAGAAGATGCTGAATTATTTTTATTCTCACCAACTACTTCACATACTTGGAAAGGAAATGTTTTTTGGGGAAGTAATCCTAATAAAAACATCAACATTTTTCAAAAAAGAGCAGAAGCTGAAGATGATGATATAAAAGAAGAGATAACTGATTTAGTAAAAGAAAAAGAAGAAGTTGGAAATATCATAAAAAGATGTGATATTGAAGTTGATAATGAGTCTGTTGCTAAAAGAGAAGCAATAGTAAGACGAGTTCCAGATCAAAATACTGTTATGGGAGAATCAGCTATTGATGCATTTAGTGGTTTTAGAGAATCTTACCTTGAAACATTTACACCTGATGCAAGAAAAGTTTTTGAAGATGCCGAGAATGCCAGAGAATATTATCGCGGGGGTAGCTTAAGAACTCAACCAAGACCTGAGTGGCTTCACTTGGCTGGATTTGGATTAACTCATATAGATCAAAATCCTCAAAGAGATAGTAATCTTGTAGCAGCTCCTAAAAGATATAATACTAAAATGCTAACGATAGAAAGAGTTATAAAATGGCATGCTTTAAATAGAAAAAATTCAAAAAGCAGGTTAACTGGAGAATTTAAAACTATTTTAGATTCAGATGTTATGGAGTATGGTTATATTAAAGCATCTATTAATGAAAAATATAAAACCGTAACTGTTAGCGTAAGATTATGCCCTTTTGTAAAATTTCCTCAAGACACAAAACCTACTGATATCATGCAAACTACTTTTGTAACTCATAATTTATTAATGAATCAAACACCTGGAATGACTTGTTCTGTAAAAGTAGAAAAATCTAATGAAAAAAGACCAGTTAAAATATATAACAGCTCAGCTGGATTAATGCCTATTAGTTTAAGTGTATCTGATCTTAGCACAAGATATCTAGATGCTTTTTCTGGAAAATCAAGAAAAGATTTTGCAAAAAAAACTAAAAGTTTAGTAGAAGAAATTGATGATACTGATGAATCAACAAATAGTTATGATACACTTGAATCGACAGAATCAAGTGCTAATTCAGAAGGTTCCGTAGGACAATTATTAGTAACTCAATTTCAATCAAGAAAAGCTCCTAAAAAGTTTTCAACAATAGAAGATTGGAATAAAATGGTAGATAAAATAGCATCAAGACATGGAGATGATGATATTGAATCTCAAGCTGAACAAGAGCATGAATATAGTAAAACTCAAAGAGATACAACGTTTGAATCAATGTCAAATGACTCTAATGAAAGACTTAAAAAGAAAAGTCGCTCAGAAAGATAAAAAAATAATAAAAATCAATATAATAGTAAAATGCACGCAACACAAAGCGTGCATTTTAGTTTAGACAAACTTTATCTCCAAAGAAATCAGAATTAATTTTACCACCATGATCGGTACAACTGCCAAATAAAGCAACAGGCTTACCATTTATAAAAATTTTTGAGCTACCTTGAATAATCGCGCTTTTGGTACCATCAGAGCATAAATACTCATCTCCAGCACAAACAATAGCTGAATTATTAATAAAAACTTGTGTTGCTAAATTAACCAAAGCAAAAGCTATACCATGTGGCGCCCCTGATGCTCCTGGGCATGGACAAAACACTGTGTCTGAGATTGTAATCATTATTTTTAACTTTATTTTTATTAGAATTACTATAAGCATGTCATAAATACTATCTATAATAAATAATATATATCTAATATGCAAAAAGGAATTAAGCATGCCATACATTACATCTACTGATGAATATTTTAAAGTTATAAAAGATAATCATAAAAAATTCTTAGAGCAAAACATGATCTCTTCTCTTAAAATTTTTGCAGAACAAAGATCACATAACCAAATAAATACATGCGTTAATTATATGAATGCATTTTGTGATTTTAAAGCAGTTTATCTTAATCGTTCAACTAAACAAGCATCTTTTGGTTCACAAATTAAACATGGCTCATTAGCAGCACTTTTAGGAATTGGAATTGGCAGTCTTAGTTTTTTTGCAACAAAAAGCAATGCTATTTCTGAAACATTTAATCCTCTTGCTGGAGTAAATGATATTTCCGCAGGAACTTTTAGCGCTCTTTTAGGAGCTGCGGTAAGTATTATTACTTATCAACTGTGGCAAAAAACAACAAAAAATCCTGCTGTTGAAGATTTTGAAAAATTTCAAGAATGTATGCAAAAAGCTGGATTTAATAATGAAAAATATAAAGCTCTATCTTCTGAATTAGTAAAATTATTTCATTATCGAGAATGTTTATTATTAAATTTTAAAGATAATTTTGACATTCCTTTTCGCGATGAATTTAAAGAAAAATATTTAATTGATAATGAAAAAATAGATGATGAAATTATTGATGTAGCAATAGAAGTGTATTTTTTAGAACAATTAAATTTACTTTTTAATTCTTCATTTAAAAATATTTATATTATTCAAGATGATGAAATAAAAGAAGAGCAAGGACAAATTAAAATTATATCTTGGATAAAAAAATTATTTGATGATGAGCAAACAAGGAAAATTTTTACTCAGCAATTGCAAATACAATTTATGGAGCAATGTCTTAATTATCTTGAACTTCAAATGCTAGAGCCTGGATTTTTAGCTCAATATCCTCTTTTAACAACAAGTCTTACTGGTTTAATGACTGGAGCTACCACTTTTTGCTGCATTATAGCATTTACAGGATTAATGACTTTAGCTGCAATTAGCTTTAGTTTTGTTGCAACAACGATTAGCTTATTTTCTTCTTATTTAGCTATTAATTATTTTGATTGTTTAAAATATAAAAGAGATGAAAAAAATAGATTCACAATTTCTAAAACTATAAAAAATATTACCAAAGAATGTGAAAGATTAAATAATTTAATAAAAGATATGATTGAAACAACTTCTGAAGACTTTACACAACTTGATAAATATCAAGATAAAATAAGTGGTCATAGTACTTTTTGTGATTTCCATTTGTTTTGTAATCCAGATAAACATATTGCCATAGGTGCATCTGCTTCTTGGGCAAGAGAATATGCGTCAAGATATCGACATAACAAATCAATAGAAATAGATTTAAAAAAAACACATAAAGAAATCATTGAAATAAGTCAAATCCAAACTCAAAAACTTCAAGACATATTATATAATATAATTATAGCTAAAAAAGAAAAAGAGGCACAAGAGCCTTATTCAAAATTAATGAAATTTATACATCATACAAAGCATTATTTGACTCAAGAATCAAACCAAAATTTTATAAATAGATTTGAAATAATTTATAAAATTAAAGAGCAGATACTAGAAATAATATCAATAATTCCAAGCCATATTATAAATAGCATACCTAAAGAGTTAGAAGAATTTTATACTGCACCTATAAATCAAGGTGGCCTTTATGGTTTAAAGTATGATTTAATACAAGCTCGATATTTGGCACCAACCCCATTAAAAAATTTTTCATGTAATAATTTTTATACTAAATTATTACATACAGCTCAAAAGCTTAACTTTTTATTATCAAATGATATAAATAATGAATTTATTTTAACTGGAGATACTGAGTATCGAAAAAGACTAGGGCTTAATATAAATTCAAATAATGAGGATATAATCTTTAAAATTAACTCAAGAAATATTAATAAATATTTAAATACATCTTTTAGTTTTTTATATTCTTTAAATAAACCTGATGTAATAGATCAACCTATTGAAAATTCGAATGAGTTTATTTTATATAGAACACTATTATTAAAACAATTAGCAAATCTTGTTAATTCAAATAATAATTGCATTGAAAAATCAATAAAAAAAGAAATATTATTAGCAGTTAAAGCAAAATTTAAAGTTGATCCTAATATTGTTATTGATGATATATTCAATCAATCATTATTTGCAAAAAATGAGAATCAAAAATGTACATTAAGCATCAAAGACCCATTAGGAAATGAATGCTTAATTTGTGATTTAGAATTTATATCAGATGCTATTCGACTTGATTTATCTTATATATCACAGCCAATAACACCAAAAATGATTATTGATATTGAAGCTTCTGAATTTTTATTTAATAAAAAACCAAGTCACTGTTTTTTATTTGGATACAATCATGATTCTATATTAGTTCCAGAAATATCTAAAAAATATGTAGAAAAATTAATAACAACTATTACTGTTTCTAAAGAATTTATTTTTAAAATAATAAATAATAATCTATTAGGAAGTTTAAGGTATTTAAATTATTATTTAGATTATTCAATAAAAGAAGTTTCTAATTTATCAAATAATATTGCAAAATTAGTCTCTTTTATAAATAATAATAAAATGCCTGAGTTTGACCATTCTTATATTAATAACGCCAAAGAATTACTTGATGATTATAATAATAATTTGAAAGATTTATTACATGACGTAAAAACTGGAACTAGACCTTTGAATGCAAAATTATTTTTAAGCAATTGTTGAGTCACTACTTTATTTTAAATCAGCATAAACTAAATCGTGTATATTATGACCAAGTTTTATACCACGCCTTTCAAATCTGGTCTCAAATCTATTCAAAATTATATTATCTAAATAAATATTTTCAGGAAAAATTCTTTGATTTTTAATATATTGCTTAGTAAACTTATTATCCAAACTAGTAAAAACTTCTTCAATATGCTCATAATAATTTTCCCAATCTGTAGCAATGTGAATCAGCCCTGATTTTGTTAGTTTTGATATTAATAAATTAACAAACTTTACTTGAATTAACCTTCTTTTATGATGTGCAGATTTATGCCATGGATCTGGAAAAAATATTTGGACTTTATCTAGACTGTTATTAACAATACAATTATCTAAAATATCAACAATATCTTTATTACAAAATCTTATGTTTGTTAAATCTTTAGTATGGGCAAGATTTAAAGCTCTACCAACCCCTGCTTCATGTACTTCAACGCCTATAAAATTTACATCTCTATACTTTTCTGCCATAGAGCATACATTATCTCCATCGCCAAAACCTATTTCTAATACAACTTTATTATTATTCCCAAAAATTTTTTGAAAATCCCATGAATTATTAATATCTAAAAGATAAATACTAGAATATTCATCCAAAGCTTTTTGTTGTGATCTTGTTACTCTACCACTACGCTTTACAAAGCTTTTGATTGTTCTTAAAGGAATGTTTTTCTCTAATATATCTTTGGGAATGTTACTTGTACTCATTAAAATATAAACTGCATGATATAAATTTAAAAACCAATTATATAACTAATTTATAAAAATACCAATAGCTAGATTAATTTAGAATATTAATTGAGAATATTATTTTTTACTATTTATTAACCTATTGATAAAAGGTACAACAGTAAAAGCTAAAAGAGACATAATAAAAGTAATGACCCCTAGTTTAAAAAATATAGATGTATACATGTGTAAAAAATATTCAGTCTCTAACAATCCTGATGGTGTTTTTGCAGGTGTTATAATAAACTTACCTACCATGCCTGATAACCATATACCTATTGAAGTCGATAATAAAAATCCGCCCATAAAATAACTAGTCATATTTGAAGGAGATAATTTACACACCATAGCAAGACCTAATGCACTAACTAACAATTCCCCAGCTGATATAAAAAAATAACTCAAAACAATCCACCAAGGAGATAAAATACCATCTACAGCACTCATTGCCGCTATTGGCATAATTAATAGACTAAATGAAGCTAAAATTAGCCCCAAAGAAAACCTTAAAGGTATTGATACTGGTTTATTGCTATTCTCCATATGCAAATAAAACTTTGCAAAAAATGGACTTAAAATAACAATCCAAATAGGATTTATAACAGCAAAAGTTTCAGCAGGAATATTATAACCAAAAATAACCTTATCAACATTATTATTGATAAATAAATTCATTGCTCCAAATATTTGAGCATAGATACTAAAAAATACTATCGCCATTATTATTAGAAAAAAACTAGCTAATACTTTTTTTCCAACAATACCAGGTAAAGAAAAAGAAAAATATAAATAGGTAAATATAACTATTACGGATACTATTGATAAAACTGCATTTGCTCTATCTAAGCTTATTAATATATCACTTGCAATTAATACACATATTAAACTTGCAACAATAACGCCTAGATACCTACCAAAAGATATTCTAACAAAATCAATTGAAGATCCATGATTTTTAAAATACTTTAATCTAGTTATAAACCATGATAAACCTATCACAAGCCCTACTGAACATATAAAAAAAGCTGGAGGGTATCCATAAAAATTTTTAACAACAGGGATAATTAACTCAGATAATTGTCCCCCTATATTAATAGACATATAAAAAATAGTATATCCTGAGTCTATTCTTGGATCATTAGGCTTATATACTTTTGATAATAAAGTTGTCGGATTAGGCTTAAAAAAACCATTTCCTATAATAATAAAGCCTAATGATATATAAAATAATTTATTAATTAGACCTGAGTTAAAATAATTTAATAAGAAATCTGATGAAACAATTCCTAGAAAAAAATAACCTAGAATTAGAAAGATAGCTCCTAAAATTAAAGAACGCTTAATCCCGAAAATCTTATCTGCAACATAACCTCCTATACAAGGCGTTGCATATACTAATGCCATAAAAGCAGCATTTACTTGAATAGCAATAGAGTCATCAAAATTTAACTTATTCAACAAGAAAAATATTAATATAACTTGCATACCATAGTATGCAAAGCGTTCCCACATTTCCACTAAAAATAAATAAGTTAATTCCTTAGGCTGCTTATTTTGGGTATTAATTACCGAACTATTCAAATGGCTCATAATAAAATGAAGATATCCATATCATATTAAATTTAAATCACTTTACTTAATTATAAGACATTATTGATAAAAAATTATGTTTTATAATATTTATTTAATGACACTTAAATAGTTAGTTAGTATAATAATAAATTTATTTAACAAATATTACTATTTTAAATACACATGTAGCTTTTTAGCACTGATACATATAAAATCTATGTATCTTCTATCTAAAGAAAAATAACTATGGATAAAAAGTACTACAAATTCACAAAAAGACAACAAGTAAAGTTTACCCCAAATTTTTGGGATATTATTATGTTGTTCCTAATATTAGGCTTATTTGCAATGACAGTGATTGCAACTAATAATATGACTATTCCTTACTCTTTAGGTGAAAACATAAAAATAACTTTGTCTCCACTAAAGCTGCCTTTTTATGCATTTTATAGCATATTAAGAATGGCTATAGCTTTATTTATATCTCTAATAGTAAGTTTATTTATCGGCAGATTATGTGCTAAAAGTCAAATGGCTGAAAAATTAGTTATTCCTTTAATAGATATTTTACAATCAATTCCTATCTTAGGCTTTCAAGCAATATCAGTTATACCATTTATATACTTATTCCCAACAACTAGATTTGGACCTGAATGTGCGGCTATATTTGCTTTATTTACCTCTCTTGCTTGGAATATGATCTTAAGTGTATATCAATCTATTAAAAGTCTTCCTCATGATTTAGAAGAAGCAGCTGATATCATGCGATTATCCAAATGGCAAAGAGCCTTTAAAATAGAATTTCCTTTCGCTGTTCCTAATTTAATTTGGAACATGATGATATCTGTATCTAGTGGTTGGTTTTTTGTTGTTGCCTGTGAAACAGTACTTGTTGCTAATCAAAAAATCACTTTACCTGGAATAGGTTCTTATATCTATCTTGCAATTGCCGACCAAAATCTGACCGCTATATTTTATGCTATCTTCACTATGTTGATAGTAATTTTATTATATGATCAGTTATTATTTCGCCCTCTTGTTTGGTGGTCTGAAAAGTTTAAATTAGATGCTGATGATGAATATACTTTTTATGACACTCCATGGGTTTATAATCTTTTTCAAAAAACTATTTTAATAAAATCCTTAAAAAACAAATTATCTACTTTTATAGATTTAATTAAATCATATATATATAAACATTATAAAAAAATTAATTATACAACTCTTGATATATCCACTTCTCAAACAAAAACAATACCCCCTGCCTTGATATATTCAATATTAATTATCTTACTAGGCATCTCTGTATACTTTTTTATTGATTTTATTACTGATAACTTATCTACAAAAGAAATTTTATATGTTGTATATCTTGGTGCTATAACAGCATCAAAAGTATTTATTTTAATAATATTATGTTCAATAATTTGGGTTCCTGTTGGTGTATATATCGGTCTAAATCCTAAATTAACTAAAATAGTACAACCGTTAATTCAATTTTTAGCAGCTTTCCCTGCTAATTTGATATTCCCTTTAATAGTAATGTTAATAGTAAAATTTAATTTAAATGTAAATATATGGACAAGTCCATTAATGATTTTAGGAACTCAATGGTATATTTTATTTAATATTATTGCCGGTATGACAAGTATCCCTAAAGAATTAAAATATGCTATTCAAAATTATCAAATAAAAGGTAAATTATGGTGGACAAGATTTGCTCTACCAGCTATTTTTCCATATTATGTAACAGGCGCAATGGCTGCAGCTGGTGGTGCCTGGAATGCGAGTATTGTTGCTGAAGTTGTAGAATGGGGTAATACCAAACTAGTTGCAACAGGATTAGGTGCTTATATAGCCCAATATACAGCAACAGGAAATATGCCTCGTGTTGCTTTAGGAATTATCGTTATGAGTCTTTATGTTATCATATTAAATAAATTAATCTGGCAAAGACTTTATAAAAAAACTACTAATTATTATAGTTTTAATACCTAGCTTTATGCTTTATTGATAATAATCACAAAGTTTCTTATCCAAGCTGCTTTTCATAGAACTATGAGCAACACTTAAAGATTCTTCTAAATTTGTATTCCAAGCTTTAAATTTATCTATATTTTTTGTTTTATGTTTTACTATCACATCTTGCTTTTTAGGAATCTTCCATGGCATTAACTCACAAAACTCATAAAAACTCATGTCATTTAAATTTCTTGTTAAAATAAATTCTTTAGACTCTGTTTTTTTTATAATTTTTTTATCGATTAAAACTAGTAACACTTCTTCTGGATCATTAAGTAAACAGTTCTGCTCTAAGAGAACTAATTGCTTTAAAGATAGGCTAATGCCTATTTTTTGAGCTTGCCATAAATGTCCTAATAATCTAAAAGCTTGTAAAAAACTATAGTCTTTTTGCTTATATTTTTTATATTTAAAACTTGATAAAGTGTGAACTAATTCAGCACCAAGTAAAACAATCAGCCAAGATAAATAAAGCCACATAAGAAAAATTGGAAATATAGCCATTGAGCTGTAAATAACTTCATAAGTATGAAAATTTGCCACATAAAAAACAAAAATATATTTTGCTATTTCAAATAATAAAGCTGCAACTAAAGCCCCAATCAACGCGTGCTTAAATTTAATTTTACAGTAAGGCACAACTAAATAAATACAAGTAAAAGAAATAATAGATAATAAAAAAGGCAATGCTGTTAATACTATGTTAATACCTACTAATTGCTCAAAAGTCCCCTTGATTAATGGAACAGAAAATACATATGAGGTTGATGCAAAGCCTATTCCTAAACAAATAGGAGCTAAAGTTAAAATTGACCAATATAAAGCAACACCATATATAAGCCTTCTTTTATTTTGAGCTTTCCATATATCATTAAAAGCACGCTCTATATTTACCATTAAAATTATAGAAATAACTCCAAGCCAAGCAATTCCCCAAATGGGTAAATTTCCCGCCTGTTTAGCAAACTGAGTCAAATAAGCTAAAATTTCATGACCTTTACTAGGCACAAAGCTATTAAAAATAAATTGTTGTAATTCTTCCCATACATTTTTAAACCCAGGAAATCCTTGAGCTATATACAAGCTTATAGCCGTCAAAGGCACTAAGGATAACATTGTAGTAAAAGACAATGCCTCTGCATTTTCTAAACAATGATCGTTTAAAAACTTCTGAATTAAATATTTTAAGAAAGCATAAAAGTCTTTAAGATAAGATTTAATTTGTTTAGCCATGATTTAATGATATATAATATTATATTACAATGTATTTAATTTAAATTTTCAATTAGTTATGAAAACCATAGAAATTCTTATATTATACTATAGTCGTTTCGGCGCTACAAAGAAAATGGCACTACAAATAGCGAAAGGTGTCGAATCTTTTAGAAATAACCATAATAATTTTCAAATTATCGCTAAAATAAGAACTGTTCCCCCTATATCAGCTGTATGTGAAAAAACAGAAAAAGGTATTCCTGATGAAGGCGCTATTTATGCGACTATAGAAGATATAAAAAATTGTTCAGCTCTAGCTCTTGGAAGTCCAACTAGATTTGGTAATATGGCTGCTCCGTTAAAATATTTTATAGATAATACTTCATCTTTATGGCTTAGTGGCAATTTAAGCGGTAAACCTGCAACTGTCTTTACGTCTACGTCAAGTTTACATGGCGGTCAAGAAACAACCTTATTATCTATGATGCTGCCATTAATGCATCAGGGTATGATTATATTAAGCGCTCCTTATAATAGTCAGGCCATATTAAATCAAACAAATACAGGTGGCACTCCTTATGGGCCATCTCATTATGCTGGTTCAGATAGTAACAATGATTTGACTAGTCATGAATTAGAATTATGTTTTAATCAAGGTAAATATTTAGCACATATAACAGCAAAATTAGAATCCTAACACACCTTTTATAAATGGCACTGTAAGTTTACGTTGCTTTTTCCATGAAGCTTTGTCTAATTGATCTAATATATTACATAAGCTGTTCATGTTTCTTGAGCATCTTTTAATAATATAATTAGCAACTTCATCGCTTAAATCCATAGCTTTATTTTTTGCATGTAGTTTTAAAGCTGCTATTTTTTCATGATCATCAAGCTCAGTTAAATGGTATCTTACGCCCCATAATAATCTAGATTTTAAGTCAGATAAACTTAAATTCATGTCATTAATCGCTTGATTACTAGAAATAATTAATTTAATTTTATTATCTAAACACTGATTATATAAATCAAACAATAATTCTTGCCACATTCTATTGCCCGAGACAACATCAAGATCATCAAGACAAATAATATCAAACATAGCTATGTTATCAAAAAGACTATTAGCAATGTTATTTGAACAATTTATAACTTCTTGTAAAGATATATTTAGTGCCTTATAACCATGCTTTTCTGCACAATCAGAAATAGCACACAATAAATGAGTTTTACCGGAGCCTTTTTTGCCCCATAAATACAGGTACTGATCTTGATTATTATTTAAAATAACATCTTGCAAATGCGTTACTAATTGTTGATTACTATCTGTTACATAATAATTATTAAAAGTAGCATAATTTTCAACTTTAATATCCAAAGATAACTGGGATTGCATATTGTTTTATAATTTATTGATATTTAATTGCTGATTTTAAATAACCTATACCACTAATAATGGCTGTTGCAAAAACGGTATAAACCAAAGTAGTTATAATTATATCAGGAAATTCATAGACATCACTTATTTCAATAATAACGCATGCTATTAATAACACTTGTAAAACTGTATTTATCTTACTAATTATAGAGGGTTTAAAAATAACAACTTGATTATTAATCAGCCAAATTAATAAAGCTCCTATTAAAATCAGTAAATCCCTACTTATAACCACTAATGCCAAAAGAATAGGTATTAATCCTAGGTAACATAAAGTAAAAAATACAGAAATTAATAATAATTTATCTGCTAAAGGATCTAAGATAGCCCCCATTGCTGATTCACATTTTAGCCATCTTGCAAGCCAACCGTCAAGTAAATCTGTAAATGCTGAAATACCAAAAACCATCAAAGCTAATTTATATTCAGCAATTAGTATAAAATACATCAAAGGAATTATTAATAAGATTCTAATTAAACTTAATAAATTGGGGATATTTTTGTGGTTCATGAAATCCACCTATAATATAATATTTTATTATTATCTATATCGTTATTAACTTTAATTAGTTTTCTTTCCAATTTAAGTTCTTTTATAAATAACTCTTTATCATTATCTAAACTTATCTCAAAAGTGACCGTATTATCATTTAGTTCTTTAAGATTAGAGCTTGTTATTGTTTTTATATTTTTTAAATAATCACGTAACTTAATTAATTTATTCATATTTTCTACGTTTGTTACTTTTAAATAAAAAATATTAGAAGCTAAGGCATCTTGTTTTTTGGGAATCGAGGCATATTCTTGTGCAATCAAATTAATCATTTCATTAAAACTATTTGTTATATCTAATTCAAGGCTTTCCTTCTTGCTATCAAAAATATACGTTTGATCATTTATAAGCCATTTTATTACCCAAGAATCTCCATCAGGATATATTTTACCTAAAACAATTACATCAGGACGGTATTTTTCTGAAAGAGTTAAAATATTAGTTTTATCAAAATTCCAAAGGTTTTTGAATTTTAAAGATTGCTGCTCATCTAAATCATATATAGGCCATGCTATCGGTACTGAGCGTTTATTTGATATATCATTAATTTGATTTTTTACTAATCCTGAAATATCATCATTAATTTCAGATTCTATAATTAAATTTCGCCCACCAAAATCTTGCTCAACTAAAACCCAAAGTAAAAGTAAAGGTCGACTAACTCCCCATGTGGTTATTTTAGCCTTACTTATTAAAGAATCTATAGACATTTTATTATAAACCTGTCTTAAATCCAACCTGCCTTCTGAGTTTTTAATTATTTGATATTCTTGTAGAAACTGCTTGGGATCTTTTAGTGCTTCTTGTATTATTTCATTATCATCAATATTTGAATTACCTGATAATTTAACTAATAACTTATTTAAACCTAAAGACAAAAGCTCTTCTTTATTTTGACTTGGACCTTGGTTTTGTGTAACAGGTATAGAAATATTATACAAGTCAGTAACCACAAAGCCATATGAAGAAATAGATATAAGTAACAAAATTATTAATTCTAATATTTTTGTTACTTTATTTGTAAAGAATTCCATAAATATTTATTTAAAATAATAAGAAATAAAATTGATATTATAATACTAAATATTAATGAATATAAGTAAAAATTAATATTGCAGCATAATATTCTTATTTTTCATAAAAACCTGCCCACCATCCTTCAATCCAAAGCTCATATTCACCTGTACCCATAAAGAATGGATTTCTGCTTTCAGAAACATTTTCTTGAGCTGCTTTATAGCCAACTTTCCAAGCTTTATCTAAAAATATGGATGATCCTTGCTTTACCGCAAGCTCATTTTTAGTCTTACCCGCTTTAGCTTTACCTCGTCCTCGACGTTTAGCTTTACTTTCTGTAATTGAGTTAGAATTCAAATCCCTATCTAGAGTTAGCTCGATATCTAAATTATCACAATATCGATTGACTCCGATTCCCCTATCCATGGTTTTAATCTCCTTTTGTAAACTTCCATGTCAGTTTATCACAAAAGAATATTATGCAACAGGCAATGTTACCCCTTTTTGGTGCTGATATTTGCCCCCTCTATCTAGGTACGATGTCGCACAAAGCTCATCCGCTTTAAAAAACAGCATTTGAGCAACTCCTTCATTTGCATAGATTTTTGCTGGAAGAGGGGTTGTATTAGAAAACTCTAAAGTAACATGCCCTTCCCACTCAGGCTCTAATGGAGTTACATTCACAATAATTCCACACCTTGCATATGTTGACTTCCCAACGCAAACAACTAAAACATTCCTTGGTATTTTAAAATTCTCAATAGTCCTTGCTAAAGCAAAAGAATTTGGAGGAATAATACAAACATCAGACTTTATATCCACAAAACTATTAGAATCAAAGTTTTTTGGATCTACTACTGCAGAATTAATATTAGTAAAAATTTTAAATTCATTAGCACATCTAACATCATATCCATAACTTGATGTTCCATATGATATAACTTTTTCATTATTAGAATTAAATCTAACTTGTCTAGATTCAAAAGGCGTTATCATACCTTGTTTAGCTAGTTTAATAATATTAATATCAGAAAGAATAGCCATTTTTAACTCACCTTATTTAACTTATTTATTAGTTCTGTATTATAATTACTATATTATTACAAAAAACATCCAACTATTATATAATTTTTAGCATTATAGATATATGAAAAAATTTTTTAAGTTTATTTTTCAAGCAATTTTAATCATACTTATTGTTGCAGTTGGCATGTCATATTGTGGTTATCATTTACTAGGTACAGCTGTATTAAAAAAAACTGAAAAAGTTGGTACAGAAGTATTAGGTAGTCAGTTAATTATAAATTTTCAAGGCCAAAAAGGCGACAAATATGCGGTAGTTATAAAAGATCCTCCAGGTTTTTCTAATGGCAACATGATTATGATTCAGAATATATCTAGTACTGAAACTGAAAGAAAAATTAACCAAGGCAAGAAAACAACTACTATTAACTATACCGATTATACAATCAACAAGATGACTATTAATTATGCTGTAAATAATAACGACCAAATTAATCTCAAAATAACACAAGATAATATAATGAAATACAGCCTGCAAAATCAAGACAACTTTAACAAAATCACAACAGAATTATTAAAAAACAATAATAAATCCAATTCTACTATTAATAAAATTAAATCTATTACTTTTGTTAATCCTTCATTAGCTTTATTTATTGATGGTAAATACCGAAATTCATCTACTATTTCTAGTTTTTCAGTCCAATTAGATGATAATGAATCATCTAATTTTCTAAACGTTATTATTGATGTAACAAAGAATTTAGTAAAACAAGCAGACGCTGTTGTTTACAGATTAGTTAAAAATTAAAAGCTATTTTTTAATACCAAAATGACTATAAGCCAGATCAGTTGCGATTCTACCTCTAGAAGTTCTTATAATGTACCCATTTTGAATTAAATACGGCTCAATAATATCTTCTATAGCCTCTTTTGTTTCACCAATAGCTGATGCTATATTATCAACACCAACAGGCCCCCCTCCAAACTTATTAATTAAAGTTAATAATAAATTATGATCTTGAGTATCAAAACCTTTAGCATCCACTCCCAAAAGTTCTAATGCTAAATTGGCTACTTGCTCAGAAACTAATCCATCTGCTCTAATTTCAGCATAATCTCTAACTCTTCTTAAAAGCCTATTGGCAATTCTAGGGGTTCCTCGTGATCTTTTCGCAATTTCTATAGCTCCTTGATGGTCTATATAAATATTTAGTAAATCTGCAGATCTAATTACTATTTCTGATAAAGATTTATGATCATAAAATTCTAATTTTTGTGTAATACCAAATCTATCTCTTAAAGGCGATGTTAACATTCCTGCTCTTGTTGTTGCACCAACTAAAGTAAATCTTGGTAAGTCTATTTTAATAGTTCTTGCTGATGGCCCCTCGCCTATTATAATATCTAATTTAAAATCTTCCATCGCAGAATATAATATTTCTTCTATGACAGGAGATAATCTATGAATTTCATCTATAAATAAGATTTCATGATTATTAAGATTGGTTAAAATAGCAGCTAAATCACCTGGTTTATCTAAAACAGGACCTGATGTGTGTCTAATTCCTGTTGCCATTTCATTAGCTATAATATTAGAAAGAGTAGTTTTCCCTAATCCGGGTGGACCAAACAATAACACATGATCAAGAGATTCTTGCCGATTTAAAGCAGCCTTTATAAATAAATCTAGTTGTTCTTTAACTTTATACTGACCAATATACTGACTAATTTTTTTTGGTCTTAGAGCATAATCAACTTCTTGTTCTTGCTCTGATTTAATTTCTGCTGAAATAATTCGATCTTCTTCTATCATAATATTAATATTTATTATTCTTTATAATTTTTACAGCTGTTAAACTTTTTTTAAAGCTAATTTTATTAAATCTGAGCTTGTTATAGCTTCACTTATATCTTTTTGATAGTCTTCTTTAGTGATAATTGTATTAATAATATCTTTTGCATTTTTTAAATTATACCCTAACGCAACAAGACCTGATATTGCATCTGTAATTGCCTGATTGTTTAAATTTATATTATTAGACGCATCATTTGAAACTAGTGTTTTTATATCACTAGTTAAATATTTATTTAAATTATTTAACTCAACTAACATTCTACCAGCTGTTTTAGCACCAATACCTGGTAATTTTTTTAAAACATCAACATCTTTATTAACAATTGCCGCCAGTAATTCAGCAATAGAAATATTCGATAAAATATTTAAGGCAACTTTGGGTCCTATGCTATTTACTTTTACTAATTCTAAAAAAATATCTTTTTCTAAACTATCAGAAAACCCATATAAAATTTGGGCATCTTCTCTTACTTGCAAATAAGTATTTATTTTTATTTCTGTATTTAATTTAGAAAATTTATTATATGTATTACTAGATACTAAAACTTCATAGCCTAAACCATGAACATCTATTAATAAAATATAACTATTTAAAGAAGAATTAAAAATTTTATTATCTAAAAGGCCTTTTAAGAATGCAATCATAAAAATATCAAATTAATTATATAATATTATTCATTATATAATTAATTTGATATTTTTAATAATTAGTTTTTGGTAATATTGCCTGAAACATAAACTTCTGACATTATAAATTCTCTAGCTCTAAAAATTCTAGACTTAATAGTACCCAAAGGACACCCCATGACATAAGAAATATCATTATAAGTTAGCCCTTCAAAATCTCTAAGAATAAGTGATGTTCTTAAATCTAAAGGTAACTTATCCATAATATGAAAAATAGATTCTTGTGTATTACTATATTCTATGAATAATTCCGGATTTTCTGTATCCTTTGCAAAAATATTTTCTAAACTACTTTCTATCTTATCCATGTCTACTTCTTTGATAGTATTTCTTTTATCATAGCTTAATAGATAATTTTTAGCAGTATTAACTGCTATTCTATACAGCCATGTATAAAAAGCACTATCACCTCTGAACTTATCTATAGATTTCATTAACTTACAAAACACATCTTGTTTTATATCTTGTAATTCGTGCAAGTCTTTAACATATTTACGTAATACTTGAGTTAAGATAGGATCATATTTCTCCATCAAAGCCCCCAAAGCTTTCATATCGCCTTCTTTAGCAAGAGCAACCAAATCATTATCTTTTAAAGATTTGTCTAACATTGTAATACTGCCTTTATGTTACAGATAAATAAAATAAAAAAATAGAAACTAATCAATCTAATTTATAAATTTTATTATCAATTATTATTATATAGTGTACAAATAAGTTATCGGTGTCACAAAAAATAGCTTTAATTAAAGTAAATTATTATTTTTTTTAAAATATTTTGAACTTATATCTTAGCCATATTGTCCAAAAAACATATTGGAAAAAATTTATTAAAAACAACAACTTAGACATAAAGAGAGTTTATATGGCTATATTAAATAAATTAATAGCTACTGTATTTATTAGTAGTAGCATGTTATTAACCGGTTGCGATGTCTTTAAATGGCATGATACCGAATCTTCTGAATCAGCTTATTACAATTCTTATCCAAAAGATCAATACAACTCATATAAAGACTATAGAAAAGCAATAGATAATGGTAAGTACAAAGGCAATGGCTCTAATTATGATAAAGTATACAAGCCACCTAAATATTATAATGCTCCTGGTGGTAATAGTTCGGTATCAGTGCCACCATCAGAGTATTGTACAATGTCTGGAGGCAAATGTTGTTATGAGAATACATGTACGGCTAGCTGTAAAGTCAATCCTTTTTGTGCTGGTAAAATTAAGAAAAAGCCAGTACAAACAAGCCCAAGTGAATCTACTGAATATGATAGAGGGCTACAAAGCGATTTAAATCAAAACAGTAATAGTAATTACTAATTGATGTATTATTCTGAATTAAATGTTACTACACAAAAATCATGAGCAAACTTAACTATCTAAATTATATCTTCAGATAGTTAAGTTTAAAATTATTAATATTATATTAATCTAATAAATTTCTTAAAACATAATGTAAAATACCACCATGTTTGTAATACTCAACTTCTTTAGGAGTATCTAAGCGAACGTTAGCATTAAATTCTTTTAAAATTTTTCCAGAGTCATCTAATACTTCAACTTTTATTGTATCTTGAGGTAGATTTGCAATACCAATAAAATTAAAAGTTTCATTCCCAGTCAAACCTAAAGTATCGGCATTATTATTTTCAAGAAATTGCAAAGGTAAAATTCCCATGCCAATTAAATTAGATCGATGTATTCTCTCATAACTCTCAGCAATAACAACTTTAACACCTAAAAGACAAGGCCCTTTAGCTGCCCAATCCCTTGAAGATCCTGTACCATATTCTTTACCTGCAAGAACAACTAAAGGTATATTATCAGCTTCATATTGCACTGCAGCATCATAAATAGACATCACCTGATTTTCAGGATACTTTGTAGTCCAACACCCTTCAGTTCCTGGAGCTAGTTGATTTTTCAATCTAATATTAGCGAAAGTACCACGCATCATAACTTCATGATTGCCTCGACGTGAGCCATAAGAATTAAAATCTTTTACATTTACATCATGATTATTTAAATATTTACCCGCTGGACTATCTACTTTAATAGCACCTGCAGGAGAAATATGATCAGTTGTAATACTATCACTTAATTTAACTAAAACTTTAGCATCACTAATATTTTGCAATTTTTTAGGTGTTTTAGGCATATTTTTAAAATATGGAGGATTTTGTATATAAGTAGATTTAGCATCCCAATCATATACATCACCTTCTGATGTAGGTAAATTTTTCCAGTTATCATCACCTTCAAAAACTGAATCATAAGTATGCTTAAACATATCAACTTGCAGACTAGTTTGTATTAAATCTTGTAATTCCTCTTTCGATGGCCAAATATCAGCTAAATATACATTATTACCAGCGGTATCTACACCAAGTGGATCTTTATACAAATCAATATTCATAGTGCCTGCTAAAGCATAAGCAACAACTAAAGGAGGAGATGCTAAATAGTTCATTCTAACTTCAGGATGAATTCTGCCTTCAAAATTTCTATTACCTGATAAAACAGAACATACATATAAACCTTTATCATTAATTTCTTTACTAATAGATTCATCTAATGGGCCAGAGTTACCAATACATGTTGTGCAGCCATAACCTACAAGATTGAACCCTAATTTATTTAAATCTTTTAGTAAATTAGCTTTTTTTAAATAATCAGTAACAACTTTTGATCCTGGAGCAAGACTTGTTTTAACCCATTTAGGAACGCTAAGACCTTTTTGTGCGGCTTTTTTAGCTAAAAGACCGGCACCTAACATTACTTCTGGATTTGAGGTATTAGTACAACTTGTAATCGCAGCAACAACTATAGAGCCATTTGATAACTTATCAGTTTTGCTATCTAAATCAAATTTTTGTTCTTTTGCATAAATATTGAATGCTGATTTTGCTTTAGTTAACTCGATACGATCTTGAGGTCTTTTGGGTCCTGAAATACTTGGAACAATTGTATTTAAATCCAAAGTAACTACATCAGAGTAATGCTTTTCAACACTATATTCAGAGCTATCAGCATCAAACCACAATCCTTGTTCTTTTGCATATTCTTTAATTAATTCTATATGATCTGCATCTCTATTACTTAATTTTAAATAATTAACTGTCTCATTATCTATAGGGAAAAATCCACATGTTGCACCATATTCAGGAGCCATATTACTAATGGTAGCTCTGTCAGCTAAAGATAAATGCTGTAAGCCCTTACCAAAAAACTCAACAAACTTACCAACAACTTCTTTCTTTCTTAATATTTCAACAACTGTTAAAACTAAGTCAGTAGCTGTTATACCTTCTTTAAGCTCTCCTGTTAACTCAAATCCTACGACTTCTGGTATTAACATTGATATTGGCTGTCCAAGCATTGCAGCTTCAGCTTCAATACCACCAACACCCCAACCTAAAACTCCCAAACCATTAATCATAGTTGTATGAGAATCTGTACCAACAACGGTATCAGGATATAATAAATGAGTGTGTGTTTGAGACTCTATCTCTTTAGAGAAAACTACTCTTGCTAAATATTCTAAATTAACTTGATGAACTATACCTGTTTCTGGAGGAACAACTTTAAAATTAGAAAAAGCTTGCTGGCCCCATTTTAAAAATTGATAACGTTCTTTATTACGTCTATATTCTATTTCACTATTAAGTTTTAATGCTTCTTCATTACCAAATTTATCAACCTGAACAGAATGATCTATAACTAATTCTACTGGTTGCAATGGATTAATTTTAGTAGGGTCACCACCTAATTTACTAATTGCATCACGCATCGCAGCTAAATCAACTACCGCTGGTACTCCTGTAAAATCTTGTAAAATTACTCTACTAGGAGTAAATGCAATTTCTGTTTTTACCGGATTAGTTGTTGCATGACTTAATAAAGCATCGATTGTGTCTTTAGTAACATTAACTCCATCTTCAAAACGTAATAAATTTTCTAATAAAATTTTTAATGTATAAGGTAATTTCGATACTAATTCTTGATTAGGAAGTTTCTTTAATGAAAAATAACAATACTTACTACTATTTTTTTCTAAAATTGATTTTGTTTTATAACTATCTTGCATGTTCTCACCTAAATTTCTTTATATAAATATATACTTATACTTCACTCGATTTCTAACAAAAACTTGAAAAACTTAACTGTCATAAATTTAGCATAAAATACTAATCATATAAAGAACCGTTAAATAATCTTTATATAATATTACAAGCAGTAATATTTATTGAAATCAATAATAAATTTTATATTACTAGTAACTAGTTAATCTCTAAGATTTTTATTATATAATCAAAAATTATTGGATCTTAGCAATTTGCCACAATGCCACATAACAGAATATATTGTATATTACATTTAATAATTTTTTTATTTTTGCTTTTTAACTAATACATATTCCTATAACATATTAAGATAACCATATAACGTAAGGTGCATACAATGGCGACATTAGAAAATAAACCACAATCAAAAACCACTACTAGCCAAAAAGATATAAATAACGAAATTTTTAACATCACTAGTTTTACATTAAAAGGCAGCAGCTTCCCATTAACAGTAATTCAAATATTAGATTCTGATTTAAAAAAACTTGATAAAGAGCTAAATCATAAAACAAGGCAAGCCCCTAATTTTTTTAAAAATGTTCCTGTTGTTTTAGATTTAATGAAAATTTCTTTAAATGACGAATTAAATAATAAGTTTGATTTACTTAAAACTCAGATATGTTTAAAAAAAAATGGTCTTGTAATAGCAGGAATTAGTAATGCTACTGCAGGTACAAAAGAACTTGCAACTAAAAATAATATAGCTATATTACCTGATACAAATCAATCTTCTAGCAAACAAAATAAAACTAAATCTAAAAAATCTTCTGCTACTTCTCAAGAAAACAACTTAATTATTAATTCTAAATTGAATAATATTGAATCAATCAACGATAGAGTTGAAGAAGTTGATTTAAAAAACAAAATAATTACAACTCCGGTAAGATCTGGACAGCAAATTTATGCTCAAGGAGGAGATTTAATTGTAATATCATCTGTTGGAAATGGTGCTGAATTACTTGCTGATGGTAATATTCATATTTATGGACCAATGCGAGGCAGAGCCTTAGCGGGTATTTTAGGTGATGAGACTACTCATATATTTTGTAATAGTTTAGAAGCAGAACTTATTTCAATTGCAGGACAATATCAAGTCAGTGAAGTTTTACGTAATACTCCTTACTGGAAACAAAATACTCATATATCATTAAAACAAAATAAACTAACTATTAAATCATTATAGAATTTTTGGTCGTGTTGTGATGTACCTTTTCTGTATATTATTTTAATTTTAAAAATCCTCAAAATAAATAAAAGCCCATCTGGGCTTTTATTTATCAATTTATTTTAATTTATTTTGCATTATATTATTCACACATATTAAATTATGCTATATTATTATTTAGATAAATAATAATTATGATTTGTATAAACTTATCATAGGAGAGCATAAACCTTTGGCTACAATAATTGTAATTACCTCCGGTAAAGGTGGGGTTGGAAAAACAACAACAAGCGCTGCATTTGCTGCTGGTCTTGCCATTCGTGGTCATAAGACAGTTGTTATAGATTTTGATATTGGTCTTAGAAACTTAGACCTTATTATGGGGTGTGAACGCCGTGTAGTTTATGACTTTATTAACGTAGTTAATAAAGAAGCAAAATTATCTCAGGCTTTGATTAGAGATAAAAGGTTAGATAATCTATATATCTTACCAGCTTCTCAAACTAGAGATAAAGATGCTCTTGATAAAGACAATGTCGAAGCAATTATTAATGAACTTAAAAAAGAATTTGAATATATAGTATGTGATTCACCTGCTGGTATAGAAAAAGGTGCCTTAATGGCCTTGTACCATGCTGACCATGCTATAGTTGTGACAAATCCTGAAGTATCTTCAGTAAGAGATTCCGATAGAATACTAGGCATTTTATCTAGCAAGTCAAAACGTGCCGAATTAAATTTAGAGCCAGTAAAAGAACATTTATTATTGACTAGATATTCACCAGAAAGAGTAGAACGTGGTGAGATGTTAGGTATTAAAGATATAAATGAAATTCTAGCTATACCTTTATTAGGAGTTATCCCAGAATCTACAGATGTGCTTAAAGCATCTAACTCTGGTGTTCCTGTTACTCTTGCAGATACAAGCGATGCTGGTACAGCTTATAAAGATGCTGTAAGTAGATTCTTAGGTGAAACTATACCATTTAAGTTTGTATCTAATCAGAAAAAAGGAATTTTACAAAGACTTTTTAGGACGACAACAGATGATAAAACTTTTTGATTATTTTAAAAAAGATAAAAATTGCTCTGCATCAATTGCCAAAGAAAGACTACAAATAATAGTAGCTCATAGAAAAGGTAAAGAGCCTGATTACATGCCAAAGCTCCAAAAGGAGCTTTTAGATGTAATTTCTAAATATATGACTATCAATAAGGATGAAGTAAAAGTCCAATTTGATAAAAATGAAGAAATGTCTATTTTAGAGCTTAATATCACTCTTCCAGAGCGTAAACAAGCAACTGCGTAATCTTTTACATTAAATTGGGAATATATTAATAGAGGCCTCTTAAGCCCCTGCTTTATAATACCCAAAATTGTTTAAAATTATATCTACAAGTCAGCTACTATCGATTTACAAATATATATGCGCTTTATCCTATAGTCCTTTAACTTTAAATATAGAATAGCTTTAATAAGCGCTAAAAACTTCATCTATAGCTTCTAAAGTATTCTTAATAACTATATCATCATGCATTATTGAAACAAAACCTGCTTCATATGCAGATGGTGCAAAATATACCCCATTATTTAACATAGCTTTAAAAAATTTATTAAAACTATCTATATCGCTATTAATTATATCAGAATAAAATTTAATGTTTTTATTCTCTGTAAAATATAAACCAAACATAGTCCCTAATGATTTAGCATACATTTTTATATTATATTTTTGTGCTATTTCATTAATACCAGAAACTAATTTTTCTGTTTGATTTTGAATTTTTTTAAAAAAATCTTTTTGAGACAATATATCTAAAGTAACAAGACCTGCTCGCATTGCAATAGGATTTCCTGATAAAGTACCAGCTTGATACACTTTACCTAACGGAGCAAAATTATCCATAATATCAGCACGACCACCTATAGCTCCAACTGGCATCCCGCCACCAATAACTTTTCCTAATGTAGTAAGATCAGGTTTAACATTATATAACTTTTGAGCTCCACCTAAAGATACTCTAAATCCAGACATTACTTCATCAAAAATTAATAAAGTATTATTAGCATCGCATAACTCTCGTAATTTAGATAAAAAATCATCATGCGGGACAATTAAGTTCATGTTTCCAGGAACTGGCTCTATAATAATAGCCGCTATTTTATCTTTATAATTATCAAATAATTCTTTAACATTTTCTATATTATTATATTCAGCAAGTAAAGTATGCTCAGTAAAGCTTTCAGGAACTCCTGCTGAACTTGGAACGCCTAAAGTTAAAGCGCCTGAACCTGCTGCAACTAACAAATGATCAGCATGACCATGATAGCAGCCTGTAAATTTAATTATTTTATCTCTTTTAGTATAACCTCGTGCTAATCTAATCGCACTCATTGTAGCTTCTGTGCCAGAACTCACGAATCTTATTTTTTCTATATTAGGCATTATATCTAATACTTTTTCTGCTAATAATATTTCAAGCTCCGTTGCTGTACCATAAGTTAAGCCTAATGTTGCTTGTTCTTGAACTGCTGTTATTACTTCAGGATAAGCATGTCCTAATATTAATGGTCCCCATGAACCGACATAATCTATATATTTATTATTATCTTGATCATAAATATAAGCACCTTCACCTTTTGTTGTAAAAAATGGCGTGCTACCAACAGATTTAAATGATCTCACTGGAGAGTTAACCCCACCAGGTATTACTTTTGATGCTCTTTTAAATAATACTTCTTTGGTTGTCATAATAATATAGTTTAATCTCTTTTTTTATATAATTGCGCTAGCAATAACAACCCCCATGAGCGTAGCGAATATATTTTTTTCTTTCGTAAAGAAAAAAGGCTCACGAAGTGAGCAGAAAAAGGATTTCTCATGACTTGAATATTATATAATTTCCAAAGTCCTGAGAAATCCTTCTGTGCAAACTAAAGTTTGCCTCTTTCTTTACAAAAGAAAGAAATTTTATATTTGCTTTGCAAATATTGGTTTTGTGTTTGCTTTGCAAACTTTATTAATATTTACTGAGAAAGTTGCAACATAAGTTTATTTAACTTCTCAACAAATCTTGCAGGATCATCTAACTGACCACTTTCAGCTAATATAGACTGATCAAATAATACATCAACCCAATCATTAAATTTATTATCATCAGATTCTGCTTTTAGCTTACTGATAATAAGATGATCTGGATTAATTTCAAATATCGGCTTACTAGCTGGCATTTGTTGACCTGCAGCACTCATCATTCTTTGCATTTGCAAAGCCATATCATCAGCAGATACAACTATACAAGCAGGAGAAGTTTTAAGTCGTGAACTCACTCGTACTTCTTTTACTTTATCTTCTAAATATTTTTGAATTTTTTCAACTAATTCTTTACATTCAGTTACTTGCTCTTGATGTTTTTCTTTATCTTTTTCATCTTCAAGTTTACCTAAATCTAAATCACCTTTAGATACAGACTGAAACTGCTTACCAGAATACTCATTAAGATTACTCATTAACCATTCATCAACTCGATCATATAATAAAATGATTTCTAAGCCTTTTTCTCTTAATTTTTCTAGATATGGACTATTTTTAGCTGCGGCAAAAGTTTCTGCTGTAACATAGTAAATTTTTTCCTGATCATCTTTCATACGATTAATATAATCATCTAAAGATACATCTTGAGTTTCACTATCAGTATGAGTTGATGAGAATCTTAACAATTTAGCTACACGCTCTTTATTTGCAAAATCTTCAGCAGGACCTTCTTTTAAAACATTACCAAACTGTTTCCAAAATATAGCGTAATCTTCTTTCTTTTTAGTAGCCATACTTTCTATCATCGAAAAGATTCTTTTAGTTAAAGCACCTTTAATGCCATCTACTGACTTACTTTTTTGCAATATTTCTCTTGATACATTTAATGGCAAATCATTACAGTCAACTATTCCTTTTACAAATCTAAAATAATTAGGTAAAAATTGAGCTACATCATCCATAATAAAAACTCTTTGAACATATAACTTTAGACCATATTTATGATCTCTTTGCCACATATCAAAAGGCGCTTTTTTAGGAACATACAATAAACTAGTATATTCTAATTTACCTTCAACTTTATTATGAGCGTAAGTTAATGGATTTTCATAATCATGAGATAAATATTTGTAAAACTCATCATACTCTTCTTGAGTTAGTTCAGATTTAGCTCTAAGCCATAATGCTGTTGCTTTATTTACAGTTTCTTCTTCTGGAACGTCTACGATATCTTTAGCTTTATCTGCTTCTTTATCTGCATCATTTGCAGGAGCAACTTCTTTTTTCATTATGACAGGAAAGCTTATATGATCTGAATATTTAGTAATAATACTTCTTAATCTCCAGCCTTCTAAAAACTCATCTTCACCTTCTTTCATATGAAGAGTAATTTTTGTACCAACAGTATCTTTTGTTGTATTTTCTATTGTATATTTGCCATCGCCAGTTGAGACCCAATGAACAGCTTCATCTGCTTTCAAATTAGCACGTCTTGTTTCAACAGTTACACTGTCTGCCACCATAAACACTGCATAAAAACCAACACCAAATTGACCAATTAATTTAGTATCTTGCGATTTATTACCTGTTAAAGAGCTTAAAAATTCTTTAGTACCTGATTTTGCAATAGTACCTAAATTAGCTACAACATCATCACGTGACATACCAACGCCATTATCTTCAATAATAATCGCTTTTGCTTCTTTATCAAAATCTACATGAATGCTTAATTCACCATCTTGTTTATAAGACTTATCAGATACAGCTAAAAATCTTAGCTTATCTAAAGCATCTGAACTGTTAGAGATTAATTCTCTTAAAAAGATTTCTTTATTTGAATATAAAGAATGAATCATTAAGTCTAATATTTGCTTAACTTCAGTTTGAAAACCATGGGTTTCTTTATGTGCTTCAACCGACATCTACATCTCCTGACTATTTTATTTGTTAGTAAAAATATAAAATTATATTAAATTAGATAATACGATATATATGGATAATAATAAAAAATTCAACTTTTATTTAATGATTTAATGATTTAATGATTTAATGATTTAATGATTTAATGATTTAAT
>CAXBNV010000003.1:0-141471 GCA_963977185.1 uncultured Gammaproteobacteria bacterium
CCTTTTTTAAAGGAAATGGCAAACTTTAGTTTGCACAAAAGGATTTTAATGAGGTTGCCCTGTATTTTCTCTAGTGGCTGTTGACAATTTCAACATAAAACTTAATTTAACCATAATTGTCCAAATAAAGCGTTAATTCATTTATTAGTGAGAATTCAATTATGTTTAAAAAAATTATATTTACATCAATATGTTGCTTTACTAGTGCTATGTCATTTGCTGTAGTAGATCATAGTGATACTGCAAAAATGACAGAGCATAACTGTAAATACAAGAAAGTTTATATTCAAGATAATGCAACAAAGGAAAACCAAGGGTATCTTTGTGTTGATATAGATAATTCGACTACTATGGTCATAGATTATTTACAAAGTGCAGATAATAAAAAAGGAGTAGATGTAGGTTTATGTTTAGAATCAAATCCTTCTGATTGTGATAAATATAATTCAAAAGTTGTTTTAGATGATGCAATGGCCAAATAGTATTTAATTAAAATATTAAAAAAAATAGCCGACATTAATTGTATAATTATTAATATATTTGTAATTAATTATTAATATTATCTATAAAATAAATTTATTAATTAATAAGGCGATTTATATTTATGTTGTTTGGAACTCAAAATAATCAACAAAAAGACGAAAATAATGTCAATATCGTTAATGGTAATATTTGGAAAACAGTAATTGAGACAACTTTAGATGTTTATTATGATACTATAAAAGTTTCAGATATTAAATCTATGCAATTAAGAGAAGGTCTTGATAAAGCTGGTTTTTATTTTTTAACATTAGCTGCAGGATTTGATGTTGAAATTATTAAGGTATTTCAAGTTTTAGATAATGGAATTTTAGTTGTTGAAAGAGGACAGCAAGGTACCGCCCCGTGCATTTGGCCTGCAGGAACAGTAATTGAAAGTAGAATAGCAGCAAGAACAATAGATGATCTCAGATTAGATGCAAGTAATTTACTTGCATCAAGTAATGAGACTAGCATAGCTCCTAATGGGGATATTATTACTAAAAGCCTTTAATTTAATTGAGCATATTCTTCAATTATTTTTGAAAGTTTAGAAATAATGATATCAGCTTCTTTTTGGTTAATAATTATAGGTGGCACAAGTCTGATTACATTGTTAGAGGTTACATTTAGTAATAACCCATGTTTAAGAGCTATTAACATAATATCTCGACATGGGGTATTTAATTCCACTCCAATCATTAATCCTATACCTCTTATATCAATAACAGATTTTAGATCCTTTAATTTTTCTTTAAGGCCTTTAATTAAATATTCACCTATATTTTTGGCATTTTCACATAAATTATTTTTTTCAATAGTTTCTAGTACGGCGAGTGAGGTGTGGCAGCATAATGGGTTTCCACCATAAGTTGATCCGTGATTACCAACTTGCATGATACCATTGGCTTTTCCTGATGTCATGCATGCGCCAATAGGAATTCCACCACCTAAAGATTTAGCAAGGGCCAATACATCAGGTTTAATATTATTATGGCTATATGCAAACCAATTACCTGTTCTTGCTATACCTGTTTGAACTTCATCTAACATTAACAACCAATTATTTTGATCACAAATTTCTCTTAGTTGATTTAAGTATTGAGAATGAGGAATGTTAATACCGCCTTCTCCTTGAATTGGTTCAATGTATATTGCTACGATATCATCATGCTGTTGAGATAACTTATTTATAGCTTCAATATTACCAAAAGGAACCTTTAAAAAATTAGGTATTAATGGTTCAAATCCAGCTTGCACTTTTTCATTACCAGATGCTGATACTACCCCTAAGGTTCTCCCATGAAAATCTTTGTCAGCAATTATAATTTTAGGATTTTTAATATTGTTTTTTTTACCATATAATTTAGCTATTTTTATAGCAGTCTCATTTGCCTCAGCACCACTATTGCAAAAAAAACTTTGATCCATGCCTGTTATTTTGTTTAAAAAATTAGCAAGTGCTATTTGCTCAGGAACTTCTACAACATTTGATGTGTGAATGATTTTTTTAGCTTGTTCAGTGATTGCTTTGATTATATTAGGATGATTATGTCCCAAAACAGATACAGCAATACCAGAGAATGTATCTAGATATTTATTACCATCATAATCAAAGACCCAAGCTCCTTCTCCATGTGATAGAGCAATAGGAAGAGGATTATAAATAGGGATTAATACTTTTCTTGAATCATCTGAGTCTGCCATCATTTATCATCCTTAAGTTAAATATACTAAATATTATAATTAATATTTGGTTTAAAATAAAATATTAATTATTTAAGAGTTATGAATCATAAATTATTAATGCACCAATTAAGTGAGCTTAAGTTAGTAATGTTATTATTTTTATTTTCTATAATAAAGTTATCTATTAGGTTTAATGCTTGTAAGAGCCCAGAATTATTAGCTAATTGAATGCTTAAACCAGGTCTTGCATTCAATTCTAATATAAGAGGTCCTTTGTCTTTATCAATAACTATGTCTACGCCTATGTATCCTAAATTAGTTAAATTACCACATTTTTGAGCAAGTAATAAAATTTTATACCAATTAGGAATTTCAAAATTTTTAAAATCTTGTAAGGTATCAGGATGATATGATATTAATTTTTTTTTAAAAACTCCTCCTGTTAAAGTACCATTTTTAAAATTAATTCCAATGCCTAGAGCTCCTTGATGTAAATTAGCTTTGCCGTTTGATAAATTTGTAGGTAATCTTAACATTGCCATGGCCGGTACTTTTTTGTAAACAATAATTCTTATGTCTGGCACGCCCATTGTTGATATTTCAGCAAATATTTGACTTGGGTTTACTTTGTATTCTATCAAAGCTTGATCTTGATGATTCCCCAAGCTATACATACCACTTAATATATTAGAAATATGATACATTAAATCATCTTCAGTAATTAACTCTTTATTATTCTTTTGATAATAATTTTCATATTTGCCTGTAATTATTAGAATGCCATTACCACCACTTCCATTTGCAGGTTTTACAACAAACTCATTATATTTTTTTAATATTTTTTTTATATTTCTTAAATCTTTATTAGATTTTATTACAGCGTATGCTTCAGGAACTGGAATGTTGTTTTTGATTGCAAGATCTTTAGTTATTAATTTATTATCAACACTAGGGTAATCTTTACGGGAATTATTTGTATTAATAAAATTTCCATTACGAGTATTTAAATTCAATATTCCTAATTTATTATTTTTAAAAGCTCGAAATTTTTTTAACATAAATATAGGTTTAAGTTTTTATTAATTGATTGAATAAAATAACTTCACTTAATCTAAATCCACGATATTTTCCAATTAATAAAATTAAAGCAATAGTAACAAATAATAATTCAGGAAAAACAAAAAATAAATGTTTTAAATAATGCTGGTTTATTATTAAATAAGTAATACTAGCAGCAATAAGACTACCAATGCACTGGTATATTGATGCAGATGCCCCACGCTCTTCCCATAAAACAGCCATTCTTTCAATTGTCATTGTTATTATTACCAAAGGAAATAAAGATAAAGCAGCAGGATTTGCAATATGAAGCTCATTAAATATTATAGATATAAATAAAATGATTAAAATAACAATAGCTAAAATAGATCCTAGTCGTGGTATAGCTAAAAGCTTCAGGTTTTCTAAATAAAATCTTAAAATTAATCCAAAGCTTATAATAATAATAAAAGATGTTAGTCCAAGCATAAGCCCTGTTTCTCTGAATGCTAGAGCTATTAAAACAGGCATGAAAGTACCAATAGTAGAAAGTCCAATAATACTTCTTAATATTAAAATTATTAAAATTCCTAGTGGCAGAGTTATTAATACAGAAAATTGTTTTTGAGTTTTAATTGGTAAATTTAATAAAGAAAATTTGTCTAAAAAAGAACTTTTGTTATTTATAGACAAAGGATTTATCTCGGCTTTTTTAAATGAAAATAAAATACTTGCATTTTTTGTACCTTCTGTTGTCATGATAAATTTATTATCATATGACCAAATAAAAAAATCTTTAGGGAGGCCTAATTTTTTGTTTTTTATGTCTAAAGTTACCCATTCATTACCGTTCCATATTTGCAACATACTTTCAAGAGGGATATTGGTTGAAAGATTAGAGGTAAAGCTTGTATTTTGTTTTAATTGAATTCCATCTATTATGCGAGACTTTATATTAGCAAGACTTAAAATTCTGCTCGTGATTTTTGCAATATTATTATCAGTATAGTTTTTACTTAATAAAAAAGTCGAATTGTAATCATGATGGTTTTGTAAAATATTCACAACATTTGCTGCAAAACTAGGGCTATCTGCAGATTCCTCTCTAGCTTTTTTTAAAATACTTTTAGCTGCTGTTAATTCATTTGCCTGGAATTTATATTTAGTAAATAAAGACAATTCAGGTGAAGCTTTATTATAGTGTTCATTTTTTTGCGGTATAACTGAAAAATTATAAAATAAAGTTTCTATATTTTTTGAGCGTCTTTTTGTCCATATATTGATTCTACTATTATAATGAGCTATTTTATCCTCATTAATTATTTGACCATAATTAGGGGATATAAATTTTTCATCTATTATTTTAAAATTTTTTTGGTTTTCAGGGAGTAATAAATTTATTTTAATGGGGTTACTGATATCTGGGGTTATAGAAATTTCAGCTTCTATTTTCCATATATTAGTTGTTTTATTTTTAGATAAAGGAAAGTTTAACACTAAAATTTTATATAAAAATATAAAAAAACCAATTATTAGCAAAGATGCTATTATAAAATTTAGGTGATTCTTACTATTCAAAAAAATTACTCTTATTTATTTCAAGAACTATTTAGAGGTATCAGAATTAATATTTAGTTTTTGGACAAACTTTTTTTGAGGATCAATAACAGCTTTAAACTCATTAATTGCTGTTCTTCCAAATAACATAGGATATAAGAAGTTTTTGCGACTGACAAGGTTTACAGCAATAGTTTTTGTTACATTACCAACCTGAATATCTAGGTTTACAACAGGTCGTTGATCAACTTTCTGATTTTTAAAGTGTTTTTTGATGGTAATAATATCTAAAATAGGACGCTCAAAATTAACATCTGTTTTTATTAAAATTTTATGTAATTTTTTTCTTTTAGCTCTGGAAGTTATTGTAAATCTAACCCATTTCTCATTATTTTTAGTAAAGTATACTAATTTTTTTACATCTAACGATGCTATTTTAGCGCCAGTATCCATTTTGATAGTAAATTTGGCGTCAACACTTTTAATAAATCCTTTTTCAATTCGACCAAAAATTTCTTTGTTTTGGCAGTTTAACGCCTGATTAACTTTTGTTTCTTTAGAATATAAACAAAAGTTAAATAATAATGTAAATAAAACTAAAATAAATTTGCTGTAATTCATATTTTTTTATAATTTAACATGATTTTTTCCGTAAATAATAATATCATATTACGCTTAATAATGTACTATTGAATTAATAAAAAATGAAATCTAATAACTTGTTTTTACTATTAGAATCTGCTTTAGCAGAAAAAGAATTGCATCAAAAATTACAGAAAGTAAAAGATATATATAAATTATATAATATCAATGCATTAAGTTTTGATAAATTACATAAAATTGAAAAGTTTGATGAGATAGGTAGGCCTAATAAACCAGAGCTTGTTTCACCTAAATTACTTAAACCAAGAAAATTTCATACTCAAGAAGGCATTGCTACATTTATCCATGCCATTGCACACATAGAATTTAATGCAATAAATTTAGCTTGTGATGCAGCATATAGATTTCAAGATATGCCAGAAGAATATATAAAAGACTGGCTACAAGTTGCTATAGAAGAAGTAAAGCATTTTGAGTTACTTAATAATTATCTTAAAGAGTTAGGTTATTGCTATGGTGATTTTGCGGCTCATAATCAGCTTTGGTCTTTAGCTTGTGAAACAAGAGATGATGTTTTAATAAGAATGGGAATAGTGCCAAGAGTTATGGAGGCTAGAGGATTAGATGTAACTCCAGCGATAATTAAAAAATTTGAGCAAATAAAAAATCAAAGAGTTGTTGAAATTTTAACAATTATATTAGAAGAAGAAATAGGGCATGTACAAATAGGTAACAGATGGTATCATTATTTATGTAAACAAAGAAATAAAGAGCCTATTGATACTTTTAAAGAACTGATAAAAAAGTACTTAAAAACTTCTTATTTAAAAGCGCCTTTTTCATATGAATATAGAAAACAAGCAGGTTTTTCTGATCAAGAGATTAAATTTTTGGAGCATCTAGCATCATGAGTAACTCAAATATAAGCCAAGAAGATTTAGTGCAAACTTTCGCTTTTTTTGATAATTGGCTTGATAAATATCAGTACATTATAGATCTTGGTAAAAAAATTCAAGATTTCCCAGATGAATATAAAACATCAGAATATAAAGTAGAAGGTTGTCAGTCTAATGTCTGGATTAAAGCAGATTATAATAACCAAGAAGATAAATTAAAATTTTTAGCTATTAGTGATTCTGCTATTGTTTCAGGATTAATTTATTTATTACTGTTTATATATAATAATAAAACCCCAAAAGAAATATCAGAACTCGAACCTGACTTTATTAATTTAATCGGTTTAGATAAACATTTAAGTCCAACTAGAAAAAATGGTCTTTACGCAATGCTTAATAAAATTAAGCACTACGCAGCACAGAACATTAAAGAATAGAATGGCCTTTTATAATAAATAAAAAAGCTTGTCTATTGCTCTCTTTTTTTAGCAAAAGTGACTAGTATTTTTCTGCTTTTAAGTTGTAAACCATTAAGTTTTACAGCTTTTCTAGCTTCTTTTACAGTGTTAAATTTGACAAATCCAAAGCCTTTAGATCTACCAGTTTGAGCATCTTTAATTAACTTTAGCGATTCTATTTCACCGCAATTGCTAAAAAAAGTTTTTAATTCATGATATGAAACTCTATAGTCAATATTTCCAATATATACTTCATTATTTTGAGGTAATTTACTGGATGATGATTTTGAAAAAAGATTTTTAAGAAAATTTAGCATAATAAATAATAGGTTATGTAAAATTAAGGAAAAATTAAATAATAAACAGCTATTCTAACAAAAAAAGCTAAGAAATAGAAATTATTTTAAATGTTTATTATTTAATTTTATGTAATAAATCAAAATTAGAGTATGTCGCGCATTATTAGCTGTTCCAACAATAATTAATATGTTATTTATTTTCTGCTGAATTTAAATTACAAAAATACTGTAAGAGCGCAGGAACAGGGCGTCCAGTTGCCTCTTCTTGGTTATTTGTAATAGTAGAGGAGCCAGCTATATCTAGATGAATCCAAGGATATTCTTTAGTAAATTCTGATAAAAATAATCCTCCAATAATGCTACCGGCATTCGCCCTTGATGAAGCATTTTTGATATCTGCAAATTTTGAGTCTAAATCTGACAAATATTCATAAGCAAGAGGTAGTTCCCATATTGGATCATATATTTCTGTAGCAGCTTTATTTAAATTACCTGTAAGATTTTTATTATTACCCATAACAGCAGTATAATTATCTCCAAGAGCAACTACTGCAGCGCCTGTTAATGTTGCGATGTCTATTATAGCTTTTGGCTCTAATGTGGTTGCGTATGTGATTGCATCACATAAAACAAGTCTACCTTCAGCATCTGTGTTAGTTATTTCTATAGTTTTACCAGATAAACTTGTAATAATATCATCAGGTCTTGTTGCTGATTTACTAACCATGTTTTCAGCACAGGCTAAAATTCCAACGACATTTAAATCTAAATCTAATTTAGCAATGCCCATCATGGTGCCTAAAACAGACGCTGCGCCACACATATCATATTTCATTCCAAGCATTGCTTGTCTTGGTTTTAAACTATAGCCACCTGTATCAAAAGTAATTCCTTTGCCTATTAAAGCATGTGGAGGAGTATTATTATTAATAGAGCTATATTTTATAATTATTATTTTTCCATGGTTTTTACTAGATTTACTAATACAAGTGAAAGCTCCAAATCCTTGTTCTTCTAATTCTTTTTGTTCTATTATTTCTATTGATATTTTATTATAATAACTTGCAATAATTTGTGCTTGCTCGGCTATAAAGTTTGGAGTGCAAATGTTTGGAGGAAGGTTTGCTAGATTTTTAGTAATATCGACAGAATTATTAATTGCTTCTAATAACTTATAATTTTCTTTTATTTCTTGAGATATTTGATCTTCAGGAATAAATATATCTAAGTTATATTTAATTTTATCAGTATTAAAGATGTTATTATAATTTTTATTAATTTTTATTTCATAATTGGCGTCGTTGCTAGCTAAAATAATTTGTTTAGTTTTATATAAATAATTATTATTTTCATCAGAATTTAAATCTAGTAATGCAAAAAAATTAATAATACTTGTATTATTTGATAAATAATTATGTGATTTAAGAATACTTATAGAGTTTTTAATAAGATTATAAAACTTATAGCAATCAAGTTTACTTTTATCACCAGCGCCAATTAATAAAATTTTTTGCTTAAAATCTTTAGGATTATATAATAAAGAATGCTGCAAGTATTTTAAAGAAAAGTCTTTATCTTGCAAAATATTATTTATAAAAGCAAATAAATCATTATTGTCGCTATCTGTATCAAAAATTGGATATAATTTAGATAGTTTTTTTTGATTATTATAAACAGGAATAATTAATAAGTTATATTTTGAATCTATATTAGTTGTGAAGTTATAAGACATAATTTTAAAGGGCTCAGTTTTGATTGTACAAAAGTATTTAAGTAAACAAGTAAAAAAGACTTCTATTAGTATTATAATAATATTATTATTCATTGTCACATCGAATCAATACATTTCCTTATTATCAAAAGCGGTACATGGCAAAATAGTTAAAGAAGGTATTCTTGATATTTTATTTCTTAGCATGCCAACTTTACTGGGGGTGTTGCTGCCTATAGCTTTGTTTTTAGGTATAATTTTAGTTCTAAGTAGGCTTTATGCTGATTCAGAAATGGTCATATTAAACAGCAATGGAATTGGACCTTTAGATATATTAAATTATATAAAATGGCCTATCTTAAGCTTTGCGTTGATTGCTGCTGTAGTTAATCTATATGTCAATCCTAAAGTCATGTATTATAAAGATTTTTTTAAAAACAAATATCAAGCAATTGCAAAATTACAACATTTGCCAGTTGGTGAGTTTTTATCTTTTGCTAATGGTAAATATGTAATTTACATATCTAATAAAGTTAATGATGATAAAGAGTTAGAAAATATATTTCTTGCTGAAGATAATGCTGACTCTTTAATATTAAGCCAAAAAGCAAGTTTTGTTAAAGGTGATAATAATGAACGTATTTTGGTTTTACATGATGGCATGAGATATCATGGAATATCTGACAAAAAGAGCTTAAATGTTATTGAGTTTAAAAAACATGGGTTTATGCTACCCAAAATTAATATATCTAACAAATTAGATAAAAAAGAAAAGCCTACCAAATTATTATTTAATTCACAATTACTAGAAGATAAATTAGAATTACAGTGGCGTATAAGTTTTGTATTGGCGCCATTAATATTAGCTATTTTAGCTATTCCCTTAAGTAGAGTGAGTCCAAGACAAGGTAAATTTACTAAAATAATACCGGCTATATTAATATTTATATCCTATTATAATTTGCTGGCAAGCTCTATTGATTGGGTTGAAGCAGGATATATTCCTTTGTGGATTGGTCTTTGGTGGGTTCATCTTTTATTTTTAACAGCAGCCATATGGCTTTGGCGTAAAAAATTATGAGGCTTTTTAAAGTAGTTCATTTCTATATAGCAAAATATATATTTTTAATGACTTGCGTCAGTATGCTTTTTATTGCAGCGTTAGATATTTTTTTTAATTTCTTAGCTGTACAAAATAATGTTGGTGTTGGTAATTTTAATTTATTAAATGCGTTTTTATATGCTATTTTATGCTCGCCTGCTCATTTAGTACAAATATTTCCAATAACTATGTTGTTAGGAGTAGTTTTTGGACTGGGTGTTTTATCATATCGTAGCGAGCTTATCATTTTGCAAGCTAATGGTTTATCTGTTTTTAATTTGTTAACAATTGTTATTATTGTAGGTATGTTTTTCACAGCTATAAATATGACAATAGAAGAGTTTGTTGCTCCAAAAGCAAGGCAATTAGCTGAATTAAATAGAGCTGTTGCAAGATCAGGAAGTTTTGCTGCAACTAGCAAAGAAGGAGTTTGGCTAAAATTAAATACAGATTTTATTCATATTAACGAAATATTATTAGATGGTACAATAAGAGGCGTTACTAGATATTTTATAGTAAATAATAAAATACAAAAAATTATAAAAGCAGACAAATTGCATTACAAAAAGAAAACTTGGTATGCTGAAAATGTGACTATCACCAAGATAGGCTCAGCTCATTATAAAAAAGAATACGTAGATAAAAGTATTTGGGATAATTTTTTACAGCCAGAGTTTCTCGAAGTTGTTTCTGTATCACCAGAATATTTAGGTATGCGTGATTTAATTAAATTTATTAAATTTCGTAAAGAAAATCACTTGAATAACAAAAGCTTAAAGCTTGCTTTGTACCAAAAAATATCACAACCATTTATTGTTTTAATAATGATTTTATTAGGTTTCCCTTTTGTATTTGGTAAACAAAGATCATTAAATTTTGGTTTAAAAGCTTTTTTAGCTATTATATTAGGGCTTATATATTTTTTAGTATCAAGAACTTTTATTGTAATGGTTCAAGCTTATAAATGGCCTTTAATAATAGGGGTCTTAGGTCCAGGAATAATATTTGGCAGTTTTGCACTTTATTTATTATATAGAACGATTAGAATTTAATTTAAATTATGCCAGAAAATACAGTTGAAAGAAATTTATTAAATTTGAATAATGCTATTTTAGCTTTAGAATATCAGCAAAAACATGGTTATGCTTTATCTACAATGGAGTTTAAGGCCATTATTTCTGAAGACGAGTTTAATAAATTATATTTAAAGTTAATAAGTATATTAAAAATAACTGATAATGTTGTAATGACTTTACTATCAAAAGGTAAATTTAGATTACAAAAAAAAATTTATGACCTACCAAGAACTATACAAATATATCAAGATAATATAGGTTCTTATGTTATTGCTTTTGAAGCAAAAAGATCTATTGCTGGAGGTGATAAGGTTTGTAGATCTAAGGTTAAAGGAGGCACGTATAAAAGTTTTAGCAAAGCATTTATTTTAAATTTACCTAAAAATGAAATATTAGGTGACATTGATAATCAATTGGCATCTTTAGTAATGAGAAATTATGATGATGAAACAGGTTGTAATTATATAGAGGCGGATATAACGCATGAAACTAGTGCTGGAGTTAAGTTATATTATTTTGCTTATGAAAATAAAGATATAAAAAAACTAGCTTTTTATGGCAAAATGGGAACGCCTTTATTTGATTATTTTAACGATTCAAATTTATACAATTCTTTAACTATTCAAGATAAACAAGATATTTTTAATAGTATAGTAAATCAATTATATATATTACATAATGCCAAGATTATACATCAAGATATTAAACCAGATAATATTATTGTTTATTATAATAAAGCAGCTAAAAAATACTATACAAAGTTAAATGATTTTGGAATTTCAAATAAACTTTATAATAAAGCATTAGCAACTATAGGATATGAGTCACCAGAAATGGTTGAAGGTAAATTTATATCTAAAAATTATAATTTTAGATCGCATAATGTAGCAACCTTATCAATGAGATTATATAATTTAAATTATCGTGGTATAAACTCTCGTTTTTTTTATTCTTTGCCTAATAGCTCATTTTTTCCATCTAGAAGTAATGATATGTGGGCTTTAGGAGTTGTTTATTTTCAATTAATGTATTCACCAAATATTGCTAACAATATGATTCAAATATCTGATGAAAATTTAACTGAGTTGAAATTTATTGGCAAATTAGATAAGATCATTCAACAATTGTTAATAAGATATGAAAAGAGGACGTCTATAGCTAAACTTATGCTTTATTTACAAAACAGCCAAACAGAAAATAACGATTTATTATTATATACAATGCTAAATATAGGTAATAAATTTAGGGGGTTAGGTAAATATGCAAGTGATGGAGAGGTTCTAAATGTTAAAAATAAATGTGAACATTTAAGTATATTAGGAGAAAAATTTAAAGAAAATATATTTAATAACTATAGCGTGCAAGATTTAGAGTATTTATTTTTATTTATTCAAAATTTGATTGATCAATATCAATATTATGTTAGCTATACAGATATATCACCACAAACAGTAACGAATGGAGATGCTATTGTAGAAATTAATAAGCAGTTTAAAATTCTTATTGATTATTTTGCAAGTTATTTTACTGCAGCAAAAAAAGTGTTAAAAGTAAATGGTTTTTTACTTAATATATCATCAGACATCAATTTATTAGATATAATTTGCGATAAATTTTCTGAACTTTTAAGTAAAGAAGAATTAATTTATATTCAAGATTATCAAGGGAAAGTTTCATCAATAGAAGATAGAAATTTGCCTGATTTAGATAAAAAAGATCAAGCCGTACATGAAGCTGAAGCTAGAAAATTAGCGTAAAATTAACGAATTTATTTATGAAATAAGGCTCTAATAAAAATTTTTATAAAATCTAATTTTGATAAGTATGGTCTTTGAAATATATTATCTTGAGTAAAATTATTATTTTTAAATTTATTTATTAAATAAAGAGCTGCTTCAATAATAGCTTTTATTTCTAATTTAAATCTTCCGGATAAATTCTTTAATAAATTTTGTTTGTTTTTTATTATTAGTTTGTAAGCTTGTTCTAAAATTTCTTCTCTTGCTTTAATCCAGTTTAAGCTCGATTGATTAGATATTATATCAGATAGATTTAAATTATATTTTTCTAAAATATCAACTGGTATATAACATCGTTTTCTTTCTATATAATCGCTTTTAATATCTTGCATAAAATTAATAATTTGCAAAGCAGAGCAGATGTTGTCGCTTGCAATTAATGATTTTTTATCTGTTACATTATTTAAGTTTAATAATAACCTACCAATAGGGTTTGCAGAATATTTACAATAATAAAGAAGTTCTTGGAAATCACTATATTTATTTTTAATAATATCTTGTTTAAATGCTATAAGTAAATGTAGTAATAAGTTAATAGAAATATTATGCTTGTTAATAGAATCTTTTAGATGGCTTAAAAAACTTAATGACAAATTTTTGTCAGTAAGTTTTTTCAATTCTAAATAAGATACTTTATCTATATTTTCTATAATGCGTTCTAGTTCATTAATTAATTTAGATTTTTGTTTTTGGTTTAAAATATTAGAATCTACAATATCATCAGCATATCTTGCATAAGTATATATGGCTATAATTGGAGATCTTAATTTTTTAGGTAATAATTTTGATGCAACAGGAAAATTTTCATAATGATTTTTAGTAATATTAGAGCAATAATTAAAAGAGTTTTTTATTAATATATTCTTATTTATATTAGTCATGATTATATTTATATATCAAATAATTTAATTATTTCACTTATATCTTTCATGTAAAAGTCAGCATTCCATGCAGATGCTTCCTCAGGATTGCCTATATAACCATATAAAGCAACAGCAGTAAACGTTCCTGCATATTTACCAGCGGTTATATCATTAATTGAGTCTCCTAAAAAAACACAATCTTGTGCTTTCATATCAAGTTGTTCTAAAGCATATAATACCGGATCAGGATGAGGTTTTGGATTAGCCGCAGTATCTTGCCCAACTACACAAGAACAATTTTTAAATATATTATATTTTGCTATAAGTTCTTTAGTTAGTTTTTCATATTTATTAGTAACAATACCCCATTTGATATTATTTGTATCTAAAAAATTGATGACATTTTCAGTGTTTTTAAATATTTCGCTGTGATCATCCATATGATTAGAATAATATTCAATTACTTCATTTATTATTTTATTAATATCTAAATTAGAAGTATCTATATCAGGATGATTATATAAATGAGTTTCTAATATTTTTTTTGATCCATAAGATATAAATTTTCTAACCTCTTCGGTGTTTATTGAAGGTATATTATATTTCTCAAAAACATTATTAAGTGCTTTTTTAATATCATGTATAGTGTCAATTAAAGTACCGTCTAAATCAAATAGAACGGCTTTAAAGTTATGTTTAAGTGTTTTTTCTTGCATATACAATATAATTTACATCTATATTATTTGTTAAATAAAATTCATCTTTGAGAATATTATATTCAATACCTATTTGCTTTTCTATGGTTAAATCATTAGCTCGAAGCATTGCTGATAGTTCGCTTGGTTTAATGAATTTATTATATTCATGGGTATTCATGGGTAATATTTTTAATAAATACTCAGCTCCAACAATTGATTTTAAATAAGATTTAAAGTTTCTATTTAGAGTTGAAAGAAATATTATACCATTGTCATCTAACAGTTCGCATGCATTTTCTATTATTTTTTCAGGATAGGGCACATGTTCAAGCATTTCCATGCAAGTTATAATTTGGTATTTGTTTTTTGGATTACTGTTATTTTGTCTTTCAGATAATTTATCTAATGCAATATTTTCAAAAGATATATTAATGTTCTTATCTTTATATTGATCTAACACATGCATCTTTGCAGCCATTATGGCTTTTTTAGCAAGATCAATTCCAGTAACATTAGCTCCTAATTCAGCAAGTTTTACACTTAAAAGCCCAGCGCCACAACCAATATCTAAAATATTTTTATTATTGATATCTATATTGTCAGTAATGAAATTAGCTCTTAAAGGATTAATTTGATGTAAAGTTTTTAATGGTCCATTAGGGTCCCACCAACTGTGGGCAAGTTTATCAAACTTATTAATTTCTTCTTGATCAAGATTTTCTGGATTTTTATTATTCATTTGTAATATTGTTGATTAACGTAGTTTTTTAATTTGTAATTACTTATTATACTAAAAAATTAAAACAGTGTTAACATGTTTATTAATCATCATAAAATTAGGTTATAAGGAAATGCTTAAAAAGATTATTAGCAAATGGTTAGCTCTGGATAACTGGCAAAAAATTATAATCGCCTTATTTATGGGTATAATTTCAGGAATACTCATTGGGCCTAAAATATCTATAGTGCAACCTGTAGGGGATTTATTTATGAATGCTTTGCATTTGCTCATTATACCAGTTATTTTTACATCAGTTGTATCAGCAATAACATCAATGGAAAATACTAAAAAAATGAAAGCTATATCAGTAAAAGCTTTTGTTTTTTATGTTGTTTCATTAATATGTGGCTCTATTATAGCCATAATTGTTGGTAATTTAATTATGCCAGGGTTGGGGCTTAACTATAAAGATATAGGTGCAGCGACCGTACTGTTACAAAGCACGCCTTCTTTCGTGGAATTTTTTACAAATTTAGTGCCAGCCAATCCTTTTGCTGCAATTGTAAATGAAAATATAATTCAGATAACTATTTTTGCTATATTATTTGGAGTAGCAATTAATAAAAGTGGAGAACAAGGGAAATCTTTTGCTGTTTTCTTTAAGTCTTTATCACATGTTTCTTATAAACTTGCTGATATTGTAATGTCATGTGCTCCATATGGTGTTTTTGCTTTTATCGCATGCACATTTGGCTCATTGGGATTAAACGCGTTATATCCTTTAGTTTCATTAATTATTGCTTATTTATTAGCATCAGTTGTCCTAGTGATTATATATTTATTAATAGTAACTGTATTTATGAAGAAGTCTCCTATTGTTTTTATTAAAAGCATTACTTCAGCAATATTGCTTGCAATTAGCACGACAAGCAGCAGTATAACAGTACCAGAATCTATTAAGTGTGCTGAAAATAATTTAAAAGTAACACCAGAAATTGCTAGATTTTTAATACCTTTAGGCTGTAGTTTTAATCTAACTGCTCTTGTTATTTATTTAGTGCTATCAGCTATATTTACAGCTAATATATTTGGTATTAATCTTTCTGCAATGCAATATGTTTCACTTATTATAACGGCAAGTTTATCATCAATGGGAGTAAGTGGTTTACCAGGGTGTGGTATTATAGTTATGGGAGCTGTATTAGCTTCAGTAAATTTACCGCTTGGGGCTTTATCTTTAATATTAGGAATAGATAGAATTAACGATATGATTCAAACAGCAACTCATGTTATCAGTGATATTTTTATTGCATCTTTAGTTTGTCATACTGAAAAATTAAAATTAAAAGTTAATCAGGAGCAAATTTTAAAGAAAAATTTAGATTTTAATATTGGTTCTAATTGACTAATTAATTAAATTATATTTTTTGAATTTCTGTTTTCCATTTATGAGCAATATCAAATAATTTATCTTTAGATAAATATTTAAGCTCACGATTTTTAACTAACTGATTACCTGCAACAAAAACATCTGTTACTTGAAAGCTATTGGTTGAATATACCAATTGAGAGTTAATATCATATAAAGGTTGAGTATTGAGATGATCCATGTCAATAGCAATAAAATCAGCTTGTTTATTTTTCTCAAGACTGCCTATTTTGTCTTCAAGACCCATGACCTTGGCGTTATTAATAGTTGCCATTTTGATAGCTTCAATAGCAGGTAAGGCTGTTGGATTTTGATTGTGAATTTTAGCAAGTAGCGCTGCTGTTCTTATTTCGCCTAAAATATCTAAATCATTATTACTTGCAGCTCCATCTGTTCCAATTCCAACAGTAAGACCTGCTTTCAATAATTTGTTAGTAGGACAAATACCGCTAGCTAATTTTAAATTAGATTCAGGACAATGAATTACTTTAATATCTTTTTGTTGAAATAATTCTATTTCTTTCTCATTAAATTGCGTCATATGTACGGCTTGAAAATCAGAATTTAATATTTCTAATCTATCAAGTCTTTCTACAGGTCGCATTCTATATTCTTCCAATGACTGTTGGATTTCTTTTTTAGTTTCATGTAAATGACAGCAAATTTTTAAATTATATTTTTCAGCTTGTTTTTTAATTTTGATAAAAGTGTCATCAGATACTGAATATGGAGCATGTGGATTTAAAGAAGCAAAGATTAATTTATGATTCTTATATTCTTGATGTACTTCTATGCCTTGTGTTATATAGTCATCAGCAGTTTTAGCCCAAGATGTTGGGTAGTCAAAAATATGAGTTCCTATATTTGCTCTGATTTTCGCATCATCTGCGGCTTTTGCTATGTCTTTTGAGAAAAAGAACATATCATTAAAACAAGTAATTCCGTTAAGTAGCATTTCACCAATAGAGTATAATGATGCATCATAGATAAACTCATGAGACATAATTTTATTTTCAATAGGCCAGATGCGTTTTTTAAGCCATGTTTCTAATGGTAAATCATCAGCATAACCACGCATTAAAGTTGCTGGTAGGTGAGTGTGTGCGTTAATTAATCCAGGCATTACAGCATGTTTGTCAAAATTTATAGTTTTATCTATATTATTGTAGATTTTAACAACTTGATCTTGCGGTAAAATATCAAAAATAAGATCGTTTTTAATTATCAGAGAATAATTTTTGAAGATATCAAAAGATTTATTTAAAGTAACAAGATATTTGCAGTTAACTTGAGTTAGCATTAAAATAAGACCTATTCAAAGTTATGAAATTCACTTATTATACACTAATCTTTTATTAATTTGAATTATCTTTATATTTAATTATTTGGGGATCATATAAGATTAACTATAATAAACAGCCCCTAAAATGCATTTATTAACAGTTGAACCTGTAATTTTTCTAAGATCTAATGGCTGTTGATTGATGTTTTTATAAGCAAGATATGCAAAAGTCATAGCTTCAACCCAATCAGCAGGAATATTTAACTTATCAGTCGTTCCATGAAATTTTTTATCTAGTGATTCGCTAAGTTTTTGCATTAAAAATTTATTATGTACGCCTCCGCCACAAAAATAGACTTCATGAGTATTAGGACAGTATTTTGTAATATGATTAGTAATACTTGTAACGCTAAGCTCTAATAAAGTTCTTTGAATATCTTGTGCTGTACAATCATTAAATAACTTAAGTTTTTTCTCAAGCCAGTTTAAATTAAAATATTCTCTACCAGTACTCTTAGGTGGTTTAATTTTAAAATAAGGATCATCAAGAAAAATATTTAATAAATCTTCAATTAAATTTCCAGATTTCGCAAAATCACCATTTAGGTCATAATTATTTAAATTATTAAGGTTGTTTTTCTTAAACCATAAATCTAGTAAAGTATTGCCTGGACCTGTATCAAAGCCTAAAACAATATTTTCAGTAGGATTTAAATAAGTAATATTAGCAAGACCACCAATATTTACGATAACTCTGTTTTTTACTTTATGCATGAAAACTTCTTGATGAAAAATAGGCACTAAAGGCGCACCTTGACCACCATATGCTAAGTCTATATTTCTAAAATTAGCAATAGTTGTAATATTAGTTTTTGCAGCAATAGTATTGGGGTTACCTATTTGTACTGTAAAACTATTTGGTTTTTCAGGTTTATGGTATATAGTCTGGCCATGACTGCCTATGGCTTTAATTTGTTCAGGGTTAATTTTTGCTTTATGAATTAACTTTAAAACAGCATTAGCAAAAACTTCACCTAATTTAGTATCTGTTTGGTAAATTAAATTAATTAAATCAAATTTATTATAGTTATGATTATTTTCAGGGTTGTTATTAATTAATTTGTATAAATTATTATAAATATCTTCTGGAATATCATAACTTAAAACATCTATTAGATTAACATTATTAGAGCTATTAATTTCTACTAAAACGCAGTCAATGGCATCCATGCTAGTGCCAGAAATTAGACCTATATAATAATTATTATTAAGATTTTTGTTCATTTTGTATGCTGTTACTAGCTAATAAAGTTTTATTGTTTTCTAAAATATTATCTACATTGTCTAGTTTAGTTAATATTTCATTAGAATATGCTAAAAAGTTTGTCTTTATTTTATTGGCAATTGGATTAGCTCTTGGAAGTTTTACTGTTAATGGATCTTTATGAATGCCATTGACTCTAAATTCAAAGTGTAAATGAGGGCCTGTTGCAAGTCCTGTGGAGCCGACATAGCCGATTATATCTCCTTGCTTTACATTTTTACTGTTTTTTAAACCTTGTTTATATTTTGCTAGATGACCATATAGAGTTGTATAGTTATTACCGTGTTGTAATATTATAGTCTTTCCATATCCACCCTTACGGCCAATAAATTGAATTTTACCATCGCCTGCAGCTTTTATTGGCGTGCCATATGGAGCTGCATAATCAACACCTTTATGGGATCTAATCTTATGGAGAATAGGGTGATTTCTTGCAACAGAAAAATAAGAGCTTATTCTAGTATATTTCACAGGTGTTCTAATAAATGCTTTTTTTAGGTTATATCCTTCTGGAGTATAATAAGCATTAATTTTTGAATTAGTGTACTTTATGGCTTCATAAGTATTTTTATTATTTTTAAATCTTATGGCCAGAATGTCTCCGTAGCTATATTTCTTATTATTTAAGTACATTTCTTCAAAAACAAGAGTGATAGTATCATTGTTTCTAATATCAGTTGTAAAATCTATATCCCAAGAAAAGATGTCAGCAATTTTAATTAAAAAATTTAGAGGTAATTTGGCTTCAATAATAGATTCGTAAAGTGATGATTTAATGGTTACTTTTTGAGTCTTCACTCTTGATTCAAGTTCTTTAGTAATATATTTATAAGTATAATTATTATCTTTTTTAGTTAGCACTAATTGTTTTAAGTTATTTATATCAAATGTAAGGCTTTCTAGTTTATTATTATTTAAAGTAAATTTAATTTCTTGACCAGGTTTTAAATTAGTTAAATATTTATTTAGATTTTGTATTTTAAGTATTTGGTATAAATCATTTATTGGTAAATTTAATGCAGCAAAAAGATCATATAAATTGTCACCTGATTTAACTTTAGCTGATTTATTTACTATATCTTCTTGTTCAATTTTTGATTTAGAAGATGTGTCTATTGTTTGAATTTTTTCAGGTTCGTTAAAAGTGATATTTTGAGGAGCTTCTTGTTTAGCTAAATTAATTTCATGCTCAGAAATAAGTTGCTCTAAAGATTTAATGCTATTTTTAGTGGAGTTTTTATCAAGCGAATCATTAAATATAAATAAGGCACATATTTCTATTATAATGATTACTAAAAATATAAAAAATATTTTTTTATGGTTAAGCTTGTTTTTTAAGTAAGCTTTTGTAGACTTAATTATATTATTTTTTGATGCATAATTTTTACAATTAAAATCTAGTTTGTTAGTACTGTTTATCACTTTTCTAATTTTATTATTATAATTTACAATGGGCTAGATGTTACTCTTTAGGATAATATATTAATATGTTAAAATTGTCATGTTTTTAATGACTGAAAATTAATATTTTTGTGAGTGAGTTAATACACAGTATGAATGATAAATTAGCTTTATTAGAGCGTGGTTGCGAAGAAATTATATTAAAAACTGATTTTGAGGAAAAATTAAATTCAGGTGTTCCATTAAGAATTAAAGCAGGATTTGATCCTACTGCTCCTGATTTACATTTGGGGCATACTGTATTACTAAATAAATTAAAAATATTTCAAGATTTAGGCCATGAAGTATTATTTTTAATTGGTGATTTTACCGCTTTCATAGGTGATCCAACAGGCAGAAATATTACCCGTAAACCTTTAACAGAAGAAGATATCAAAAAAAATACTCAAACTTACAAAGAGCAAGTTTTTAAAATTTTAGATCCAGATAAAACCAAAGTTGTTTTTAATTCTACATGGCTTAAGAAACTAAGTCCTATAGATATGATTAAGCTATCTAGTAAGTATACAGTAGCTAGAATGCTAGAGCGAGATGATTTTCATAAAAGATTTACAAAAAAGCAACCTATATCTATTCATGAGTTTTTATATCCTTTATTACAAGGCTATGACTCTGTTGAGCTTAAAGCAGATGTAGAGTTAGGTGGTACTGATCAAAAGTTTAATTTACTTATGGGGCGTGAGTTACAAAAAAATTATTATAATTTAGACTTGGATAATAATAAGCAAGATAGTTTAAAGCTTCAAAGCATTATGACTTTGCCATTATTAGAAGGTTTAGATGGAATTAAAAAAATGTCTAAATCTTATGGTAATTATATAGGTATATCAGAAGATAGATTTTCTATGTTTAGTAAAATTATGTCTATAAGTGATGAGCTTATGTGGCGTTATTATGAATTGTTAAGTTTTAAAAGCAATATTGAAATAGATGTTTTTAAACAAAAAACTAAAGATGGTTTAAATCCAAAAGAAGTAAAAATTATTTTAGCTAAAGAATTAGTTACTAGATATCATAGCTTAAATGACGCTGATAAAGCAGAAGAAGAATTTATAGCAAGATTCAAGAAAAAAGAAATTCCAGATGATATCCCGGAAATAACCTTAAATTTAAACCAAGACCAAAATAATATAGCCATACCTAATTTATTACAACAAGCTGGATTAGTATCCAGTACGTCTGATGCTATTAGAATGATTAAACAGGGTGCTGTTAAAATTAATAGTGAAAAAGTGTCTGATAAAAATCTAACTATTGAAAAAAATAGTAATAATATTTATCAAGTTGGTAAAAGAAAATTTGCTAAGGTTCTTATAAGTTAAAAATAAACCCTCTCCTACAATGATTGTGGGAGAGGGTGGTTGCGCGCCGCCGCGCCTCTCTCTTACTTGACTATTTCACAAGCTCTTTCTTACGAAGCCTAATGTTCTTAGGTGTTATTTCGACTAGTTCATCTTCATTAATAAAATCTAAAGCATATTCTAATGTTAATCTAACAGGTGGCACCAAAACAATATGTTCATCTGTTCCTGATGCTCTAACATTAGTTAATTTTTTACCTTTTATAATGTTAATTACTAAATCATTATCTCTGTTATGAATTCCTACTATCATTCCAGGATATATTTCAGTTTGCGGTCCTATGAAGAATTTACCACGAGGTTGTGCTTGGAATATAGCATACCCAGTTGCAACGCCTTTATCTTTAGATATTAATACTCCATTTTTTCTGCCAAATTTTATATCAGAGTTGTAATCTCCATAATGTTCAAATACATGAGTAGAAATACCAGTTCCAGATGTAGTTGTTTGAAAGTAGCTATGAAAGCCTATTAAACTTCTTGCAGGAATAAGATATTCTAATCTTACTCTTCCTTTGCCATCAGGCTCCATGCCCTTCATAGCGCCTTTTTTTTCACCTAAATAGGTCATCAATGTGCCTTGATGCTGTTCTTCAATATCTAAAGAAAGTAGCTCATAAGGCTCATAAGTTTTATCACCATCTTTTCTTAAGATAACTTTAGGCTGTGATACAGCAAGTTCATAGCCTTCACGACGCATTGTTTCGATAAGAATGCCTAAATGTAGCTCTCCTCTACCTGAAACAACAAATTTATCAGCATCATCAGTTTCTTCAACTCTTAGTGCAACATTATGAATGATTTCTTTTTCTAATCTTTCTTTTATATTCCTACTAGTAACAAACTTTCCTTCTTTACCAGCAAAAGGGGAGTTATTGACTTGGAAGGTCATTTTAATAATAGGTTCATCTACTGTTAATGGAGCAAGAGCTTCTGGGTGACCTTTTGCGCATATTGTATCAGAAATAAATAAGTTTTCTATGCCAGTAATAGCAACAATGTCTCCAGCTTCTGCTGTATCAACAGGTGTTCTGTCTAAACCATGATATCCTAAAATTGTATTAATTTTACCATTTCTAAGATCGCCATCTTTATCAATAATTGTTACTTGGTCATTAGTTTTCATGGAGCCTCTGAATATACGGCCAACACCAATAACACCTAAAAAAGAAGAATAATCAAGGGAGCTAATTTGCATTTGAAACGGTCCATCTTTGACTACTTTTGGAGGAGCCACTTTGTCAATAATTAAATCTAGTAGAGGATTCATATTATCACTTTTAGCGCCTTCTTCTAGAGTGGCAAATCCTTGAATAGCTGATGCATAAGCAATAGGAAAGTCCAGCTGTTCATCTGATGCACCTAGGCTATCAAATAAGTCAAATATTTGCTCAATAGCCCATTCAGGTCTTGCACCATCTCTGTCGATTTTATTAATTACTACTATTGGCTTTAAATTAAAGTTAAAAGCTTTTTGAGTAACAAATCTTGTTTGGGGCATAGGGCCTTCTACTGCATCAACTACTAGTAATACAGAATCAACCATAGATAAGATACGTTCAACTTCGCCGCCAAAATCGGCATGCCCAGGAGTATCTACTATATTAATTTTGTGATCACGCCATTTGATTGCTGTATTCTTTGATGTAATAGTGATACCACGTTCTTTTTCCAGTTCATTGGAATCCATAACTCTTTCAGGAACGGCAGATCTTGAATCTAATGTTCCAGATTGAGTTAAAAGTTTATCAACTAATGTAGTTTTACCATGGTCAACATGGGCAATAATTGCAATATTTCTGATTTTGTCAGCACTGATAGTAGTCATATATAAATATTATTTAAGTTGTATTTGATAGATTATAGTTAATTAAATAAGTTTAATTAAAATTTAATTAAAAGAGATATTGTAATTAAATTTTACTGTAAGTCTAGGATTTTCTTTTTATTAATGATAATCCATTGTAATGCAACTATAGATGCAGCATTACATATCTTCCCTGAATTTAATAAATCTTCAGCTTTATCTAGTGACATAAGGTAAGTTTTGATGTCTTCATTTTCAAAATCTAGACCGAATATGCCAGGAATATATTTTTCAGTAAAAATACCACAGAATAATTTAATGCGTTCGTTATTAGCTCCTGGAGATACTAAATAATCATGCATAGGAATTAATTTTGTTATATTACATCCTGCTTCTTCCTGACACTCACGTATTCCAGTTTGCTCAAAAGATTCATTTGTATCAATAATTCCTGCCACTATTTCTAATAACCATGGATTAAAATTGGCTTTGAATTGATTTAATGGATCTATTGCTCCAATTCTAAATTGTTTTATTAAAATTACTTCATTTGTAATTGGGTTATATGGTAAAACTCCAACACAAGGGCTTCTTACAAAAATCTCATGTTCTTTAACATTACTAGTAGAACCATTAAATTTTTGATGATTAAATGTAATATTGAAAACTTTACAAAAACCATCGTAGAGTTGTTTAGATTTTAATATATTAAATTTTAATTTATTTTTATCCATAGAAATTGGAAATTAGAAATTTTAGTAATATCATAAACTATCTAGCATTATAAATTATAATGCTAGATAGTTTATATGAACACAAGTTAATCTGTTGTGTTTATTTTGTGATTATTATCATTTGTTTTTTTAGGCTCATTATTATTATGAAAAGATTTTTTTGGATATTTTTTGTGCTTAGAAAAATGCTTTTTATTTTTATCTGGATTTTTATTAGCATCAACATTACTTTTTAAATTTCCAATATTATCACCGGGTAATTCGCTAGACTCAAGTGTTTTAGTATTCTTATTCTCTATAAAATTACCATCTTGAGGTTTTGTATTTCCAGATGTTCTGTCATTACGAGTCTGATTATTGTTTACAACAGGCATATCGTTAGATAAGGTTTTTTTAACTCTTGTTTTAGGTTGTTTTGAGGCAACAATTTGTTCTTTATGCTCCGTCTTAAGCTCTTGAGTTTTATTTATTTCTGGAGCTGTTTTATTACTTTTTGTCGCCACATTTAAATTTTCTTGTTCAATAACATTAGGTTTATCAACAGATTCGATATTTTTTGTGTCATCTTTTTTTTGTGGGTAGTTATTTTTTTTAATTTGTTTTGGTTTATTTGGTTTATTTACTTTGTTAGGGTTTTTTATTATTGGTTCATGTTTTTTATTTTCTTTAATGATATTTCTAGCTACAACTGATTCTTGCGTATTATCAATGTTAGTATTTTCATTAAAAGAAGTTTCTTTTTTATCATGAGGCTTAGATCTGTTATGTGGATTATTTTTGTTATATGGAGGTTTTCGCTTATGTGTTTTTTGATATGGTTTTTTATTAACATGCGTCTTATCATTACTTCTTGTTTTATTTGACGCTTGATTCGTTAATTTGTTTCTGGTTGTAGAAGTTTTTTGAGTATTAGTTTTAAAATAATTCCAAATTTTATTTAATAATCCTACATTAGATTTTCTTGGATTTTGTTCTCTTCTTGAAGCAAGAGTATTTGTAATAATAGGCACTTCTTGGGGTTTGATAGCAAAAGAAGGGCTATAACTGCCTTCGACGGACTTTATTAGCTCATAGCTTTTTTTGTTATTTGGAGGTGATGATTTATCTGCATTGGTATATGATACAGTTATTTCATATTTTGGGTATTCAAAATTAGGATTAGGAATCAATAATAATTTTTTATCATAAATTTTTTCTAATTCAATAATGTCTTGGCGCTTTTCATTTGAAAGGTAAGCACAAATATCAATAGCTGCTTGAATTTGTAATCGAGAAATGTTTTGAGTTGCTATTTTTTCTTCGATTATTCTAAGAATCGCTAAAGATAATGATTCAATGCTTCTTATAAATCCATTTCCTTGGCATTTAGTACATATTATTTGTGAGCTTTCTACTAGAGCAGGGCGAATACGTTGTCTTGACATTTCAAGTAAACCAAAATTAGATATTTTTCCAACTTGAACTCTGGCTTTGTCCTGTTTTACTGCTCTTTTAAGTTGATTTTCAACATCTTTTTGATTATTTGTTGATAACATATCTATAAAGTCAATAACTATTAATCCTGCAATATCCCTTATTCTCAATTGCTTAGGAATTTCTTTTGCTGCTTCAAGATTAGTTTGTAGAGCTGTAGATTCAATATCTTCGCCTTTTGTTGCTTGAGCTGAGTTAATATCAATAGCCGTTAGAGCCTCTGTTCGATCAAATACTAAAGAGCCGCCAGAAGGAAGTTTTACATCTCTTGAAAAAGCACCTTCAATTTGTGTTTCAATTTTATAATGGGAAAATAAAGGTACTTTTTTATCATATAGCTTTACTAAATTTGCACTCTCAGGATTAAGCGACTTCATAAACTCAGTTGCTTGCTCCCAAGTAGGGTTATCATCAACTATGATATCAGTGATATCTTTACGTAAATTATCTCTTATTGCTCTGATTATTAAATTATTTTCTTGATAAATAAGACGAGGAGCTTCATGCATTTCTGCTGCTTCAACTATTGCTTTCCATTGATGAAGAAGGATATCTAAGTCCCACTGCAAGTCTTCTATATCTTTATTGACACCAGCAGTTCTGATAATAATACCCATATCTTCTGGGAGAACTAGTTGATCCATTATCCCTTTTAATTCTTCTCTTGCATCGCCCTCGATTCTTTTAGAAATGCCGCCTGCCTCAGGATTATTGGGCATTAAAACTAAATAGCATCCAGCCAAGGTAATATAAGTAGTTAAAGCTGCACCTTTAGAGCCTCTTTCTTCTTTATCAACTTGTATCAAGATTTCTTGGCCTTCTTCTAATAATTCTTTTAGATTTGGCTTTGACTCTTGCTCATTAGGTACTTGTTTATTAAAATATTTACTATCTATATCTTTATATGGCAGAAAACCTTGTTTGTCACTACCGTAACTTACAAAAACAGCTTCTAAGCTAGGCTCAATTCGGCTAATTTTCGCTTTGTAGATATTAGATTTTTTTTGTTCTATATTTTTATATTCTATATCTAGGCCAATTAATTCATAATTTCCTTTATTATTTCTAATCGTAGCAACTCTGATCTCTTCAGGATGCCTAGCATTTATAAGCATTTTAGACATGTGATAATCCTCTATTTATTATATATTGTGCAGGATTATCTGAAATAAAAATAATTTAATTATAAAAAAATATTCAACTCATAACAGCATGGGTTAATTTATGCTTATAAAAAATGACATAATTAATAAAATTTGTTAGATATAGGTCTTTATTAAATAAAGACTTTAATGTGTAATTGAAACTTGTCCAAAGGGTTTTATATGAAAACACAGGGTTTAACTTATTGATTTTGTAGGTTTTCAGAGATAAATTGGGTAGCATAAATTTTATAATTATTTTTATATTTTATATAAGCAGCTTAATTTATTTAAATATAACTAATTCTTTTTCAGATATTCTGCATTAAAATTGTGTATAATTTGTTTTGCTTATCTGTATTTTTATACAATAAGACTTTCCAACTAAAAATATTACATTCATTTCTTTAATTAATATAATATATAATTATAATATATATTACAAATAAAAACTAACAATAAATATTTCAATAAATAATTAACAAGTAAGCAGTAAATATGAGAACAACATCCCAGAATAATAACATGCCCTTTATTTTTAAAGTTGATTTTAACTCCCAAGGACAACGGTTAGATAATTATTTAGTTAAAAACCTAAAGACTGTTCCAAAAAGTTTAATTTATAGATTAATACGTAAAGGAGCGGTTAAAGTAAACCGTAAAAATATAAAGCAGGATTACAAACTAAGAGTTAATGATGAAATATATGTTCCATATTTGGAACAAACATCGCAAAATCCTTATAGAATTTCTCCTCATCATATAGATATGTTAAAAAAATCTATTATTTTTGAAAATAGAGATGTTTTAATTATTAATAAACCTGCGGGAATTTCAGTTCATTCTGGAACTAATAATGATTATGGTGTTATAGATATTCTAAAGCAAATTTATGGACCATCTCAATATTTAGAATTAGCTCATAGATTAGATAGAGAAACGTCTGGGTGCTTGGTATTAGCTAAAAATAGACTAGTTCTGAATGATATTCATAATTCAATGCAAGCAAATCAATTTGAGAAAGAATATATGGCTTTAGTTAAGGGCACATGGTCAAATTCTATAAGAGTTATAGAAGATAAGCTAAGGCGTACCCATACATCAGAAGGTGAGAGAAAAGTTATAGTTGATTCAGTTGATGGAAAAGAAGCTGTAACTAGGGCATCAGTAATTAAAGTTAAAAATAACACAAGCTTAGTGAAGTTAAATCCTATTACTGGAAGAACTCATCAAATTAGGGTTCATTTATCTAATAAAGGCTTTCCTATTGCAGGTGATAAAAAATATGGTAATAAAGAATGGAATAAACAACTTAAAGATGATTTAGGGTTTGTAAGAATATTTTTACATGCATTTTCTATTAAGTTTTCATTGCAAGGTTATCAGAAACCTATTTCTGTTCAAGCGGAGCTTGGGGGTGATTTAAATAAAGTTTTAAAACATATTGGATATTAGAAAATAATATAAAAACGCCAGTGTAGCAATAACAAAATATGTTAATTTACTTCTTTTTTGTTATAAACCATTTTCTTTAAAGTCTTGCTTAAGATTAATATACTAATCAAATTAGGCAAGGCTATTCCCATGTTAGCTATATCTGCCATCTCCCAGACCAATTTTAAAGGAATAATAGATCCTATAACAAAGCAAATTAAAAATATAATTCTAAACGGTGTAACAGCTTTTGGACCAAATAAAAAATAGCTGCCACGATCTCCATAATAACACCATGTAATTGTAGTTGTATAAGCAAATAAGAATAACCCTATACCAACTATTGTGCCACCCAATATTTCACCTTGTTTGCCAAATGCGCCTGATAGACCTGTTGCAAAAGCATGCTGTGATAATGGAGTGCCTATTAAGTTATCTGGGATGTTATTACCATAATGTCCTGTAGATATAATAACTAAAGCAGTCATTGTGCATATTAATAACGTGTCAAATAAAGGGCCTATCATATCTAAAAATCCAGCATTGATAGATTTATCAGTTTTTAATGTTGCTATTACGATAGGAGATGAGCCAAGACCTGATTCACTTGAAAAAATTCCTCGAGAAATTCCGCTTCTAATAATGACCCATAAGCTTGCGCCAAAAGTTGCATTTACAGAAAAAGCATCAGTGATAATTAAATAAAAGCTATGTGGTACAGCTTTATAGTTGAGGCCTAATATAAATAAAGCACAAAGAACATAAGCTATTGCTATAAAAGGTATAACGATACCAGCAATGTAAGAAATTCTTTTAACGCCTCCTAAGATTACCGTTCCTATAGTAAATGCTAAAAATATGCCAATATAGATTCTATAGCCATTTAGATCTGGAAATATATAGCCTAATCCATCGACAATAGAATTTGCTTGAACCATATTACCAGTAGTTAAAGATGCTATCATAATAAATGAAGCAAACATTACGCCTAATATTTTAGTCCAAATATTTTGTTTGAGTGCATTTTGAATTGTGACCATGGGGCCACCAAGAATATCACCTGATTTTTCTATTATTCTGTATTTATGAGCAAGAGTGCAAGATGAAAATTTAATTGCCATTCCTAAAAAAGCAGTAACCCACATCCAAAATATAGCACCAGGTCCGCCAATTGCTATTGCTGTTGCTACTCCTGCAATATTACCTGTACCAATAGTTCCTGAAAGTACAGTTGCTAGTGCTCTAAAGCCAGATATTTGATCGGTTGTTTTGTCTTCATCAAAAGGCTTGGTAGTTAAAACTTTAATTGATTCTTTGAAATATCTGACTTGAATAAATTTTAAATAGATAGTTAAAAATAATCCAGTACCCATAAAAAATATTAAAGTAACAGGAGACCAGGCAATGTCAGATAGCGTATCAATGACATTAACAAAAGAGCTATAGAATTGTGACATAAATTATAGGTAATAATCTTTTCAAATAAAATAAAGTATATTCTTATGTTTCAATAGTCAAGTATTAAAATTCAATCACTTACAATATGTTATTAGGAGTTACATATTATACTTGTTTTGATTAATCCAGATATCTCTAATCTGTTCCTACAGCCAGGCAATTAGTTTTACATGTTTTTATCAATGAGATAATATCGTTAACTTAGATTGTAATAATTATATTAGAGATAAAATATGCTGGATGTCATTAAAAATGAGGTAGAATCGCTTCAAGAATTTAACGAATGTGAGGTTGATTCAATATCAGAAAAAGTAATCGTTCGCTACAATCAAAGAATTAAACGTGATCTGAGTACTATTTTAAATATTTATGAACAAGGCAAAGATGAGAGTGCTGCTCTAGTTAACCTGAAAGATTTTCTTTTAAAGAATTGGAATTTTGTAAAAGGAACAAGTCTTTGTTATACATCCATTCCAAACAGCGATGCTACTAATATTATTTTTAAAATAGCTTTATATGTTGGAGATAAATTACAGCAAAAGCCATTAACGTTTTTGATGCCTGAATTAAATTTAGAATCTATTGATATTTCATATCCAAATCTTGGGGATTTGGAAATAAAAGATGTTAAATCTTTGCAGTCATTATTAACTAAACATATTTTAAGTGAAGACAGTCATGCATTAATACCTGTTAAAGTATTAGCAAACTATGAATCAAGTTCAAAAACTTTAATAAATCCATATTATAATCTATTTAATGAAGGTAGCAGTGACACTCTCACTGATGATGAGTTCTATCGTTTAAAAAATCATTCAAACTTAACTCTTAATTTTGTTGAGATGCAAAATGATTATCAAAGTAAGGCATTACAAAATAATAGTCTTTTAGGTGAATTAGAAAGGCTTTGCAAGCTTTTGTCTTTTTATAGCTCAAACCATGTAGGAAGTGAAGCTGATGCAGGTATAGGTGTTTATTCAGCTATACCGAGATTTTTTGAGTTTTATAATACTTTATCAATTGAAAAAAAATTTTTAATTCCATCTGCATTAAAAACTTCTATAGAAAATCTTAAAAAACAGTCATCTGATTATAATAATAGAGGTGGTATTGCTGCAAGCAATATTCAGACTTGTATTGCCACATTAAGAGCAGATATTTTAAGTAATTTAAAAGGAAATGAAGCTACTTTATCTAAGATTACATTAGAAGATGCAGATTTTACTAGTATCTTAGACAAGATTATTGAGGCAAGAAATTTAGCTAAAGAAGGTTTGTTAGACTCTGTATATGCAAACAAAAATACCGAAGGTAATGATAAGCTTGGTATAACATCAAAATTGCTAAGTAATTTTGATATTACGTTAGAAATTCAAGATAAAACAGATTTACAGTTAATTATAAATTTAACGAGTACTGAAATATTAAAAGTTCTTAATAAGGATAATATAAAACAAATTGTTGCAGTTATAAATACATCAGAACATTTTGTTAATTTTTGTATAGATACTCCATTAGATAAATTAAATGCAATACTAATAAAAACAAAAGATGAGTGCCTTAAAGGATTGAATATACGTAAATTCTCTGAAATGGTTATTTTATTAGAAGAAGAGAGGTTTTTTTTAGTTTTTAATGCTTTTAAAGATATTATAAAATCACCTCGTGATTTTAGCGTTATTCTTCAACACCTCAATACTGAGCAAAAAGCAGTAGTATCTGATGGTTTAAGGGGTAATTTACATAATATTATAAAATCATCTCGTGATTTTAACATTATTTTTAAACATCTAAATAATGATCAAAAAGCAGTAGTATATGAGGATTTAAAGGGTAATTTACATAATATTATAAAATCATCTTTTGATTTTAGCATGGTTTTTTGCTATCTAAATGATGAGCAAAGAGCTAAAGTATATGATGTTTTAAAGTGTGATTTGCATGATATTATAAAATCATCTTCTGATTTTAATTATGTTCTTCAATATCTAAATGCTGATCAAATAACAGCATTTTTTGAATCTTTAAAGGGTAATTGGTGTAATATTATAAAATCATCTTCTGATTTTAGTTATGTTATTCTATATCTAAATGTTGAGCAAATAACAGCATTTTTTGAGTCTTTAAAAGGTAATTTATATAATATTATAAAGTTATCTTCTGATTTTAATTATGTTCTTAAACATCTAGATGTTGAGCAAAGAGCAGTAGTATATGAGTTTTTTAAGGGTAATTTAAATAAGAACATAAAATCATCTTATGATTTCAGCATTGTTCTTTACTATCTAAATAATGAGCAAAGAGCTGAAGTATATAATTCATTAAAAGGTAATTTGTATAAGATTATAAAATCATCTTCTGATTTTAGTATCGTCTTTTGCAATCTAAATAATGAGCAAAGAGCTGAAGTATATGATGTTTTAAAAGATGATTTACATAATATTTTAAAATCAACTGATGATTTTATAAATATTTTTCATTATATAGAATGCAAACAAGCAGAAGCAGTTTATTGGTCTTTAAAAAGTCGAATAAAATCTTCTTTAATGTCAGAAAAAGATTATTTGGCAATTTATAATGAACCATCTTGTTATGGTTTTAGAGATAATTTTAAGGAATACTGTGGTAACATTGAACTATTAACTTTTAAAAATAATGCAAGAAAAATAATGAACGATGCATTATTCTTGATAAATTTAGCAAAAGAAAGCGTATATACTTTTAGTTACTATAATTGTGTTTTTATGATGAATTATTCGGTTAATAAAGAAGTCGAGCCGCCTAAAAGATCTGGTCTATCACCTCATTAAAATTTGCAAAAATGCATTACCCTCAGACCGACCTAATATGTTCCTACAAGCTCTGCAAATTAGTTTTGCATATTTTTATAAATGATATAATATAGTTAACTTAGATTGTAGTAATTATATTAGAGATAAAATATGCTGGATATTATTAAAAATGAAGTAGAGTTGCTTAACGAATTTGAGGCTGATTCAATATTAGAAAAAGTAATAGTTGGCTACAATAAAAGAATTAAAACTGATCTGAGTACTATTTTAAGTTTTTATGAACAAGGCAAAGATGAGAGTGCTGCTCTAGTTAACCTGAAAGATTTTCTTTTAAAGAATTGGAATTTTGTAAAAGGAACAAGTCTTTGTTATACATCCATTCCAAACAGCGATGCTACTAATATTATTTTTAAAATAGCTTTATATGTTGGAGATAAATTACAGCAAAAGCCATTAACGTTTTTGATGCCTGAATTAAATTTAGAATCTATTGATATTTCATATCCAAATCTTGGGGATTTGGAAATAAAAGATGTTAAATCTTTGCAGTCATTATTAACTAAACATATTTTAAGTGAAGACAGTCATGCATTAATACCTGTTAAAGTATTAGCAAACTATGAATCAAGTTCAAAAACTTTAATAAATCCATATTATAATCTATTTAATGAAGGTAGCAGTGACACTCTCACTGATGATGAGTTCTATCGTTTAAAAAATCATTCAAACTTAACTCTTAATTTTGTTGAGATGCAAAATGATTATCAAAGTAAGGCATTACAAAATAATAGTCTTTTAGGTGAATTAGAAAGGCTTTGCAAGCTTTTGTCTTTTTATAGCTCAAACCATGTAGGAAGTGAAGCTGATGCAGGTATAGGTGTTTATTCAGCTATACCGAGATTTTTTGAGTTTTATAATACTTTATCAATTGAAAAAAAATTTTTAATTCCATCTGCATTAAAAACTTCTATAGAAAATCTTAAAAAACAGTCATCTGATTATAATAATAGAGGTGGTATTGCTGCAAGCAATATTCAGACTTGTATTGCCACATTAAGAGCAGATATTTTAAGTAATTTAAAAGGAAATGAAGCTACTTTATCTAAGATTACATTAGAAGATGCAGATTTTACTAGTATCTTAGACAAGATTATTGAGGCAAGAAATTTAGCTAAAGAAGGTTTGTTAGACCCTGCATATGCAGATAAAAATACCGAAGCTAATGATAAGCTTGGTATTACATCAGAATTGCTAAGGAATTTTAAGATTAAGTTAGAAATTCAATATAAAGCAGATTTACAGTTAATTATAAATCTAACAAGTACTGAAATATTAAAAGTTCTTAGTGAAGATAATATAAATCAAATAGTTTCAGTTATAAATACATCAGTAGATTTTGTTAATTTTTGTATAGATACTCCACTAGATAAATTAAATACAATATTAAAAATAATAAAAAATAAATACTTTGAAGAATTAAGTATAAGTAAATTCTCTGAAATAATTATTTTATTAGAAGAAGAGAAGTTTTTTTTAGTTTTTAATGCTTTTAAAGATATTCTAAAATCACCAGCTGATTTTAGAGATATTCTTGAAGCTCTAAATCCTGAGCAAATAACAGCAGTATGTGAGTCTTTAAAGGGTAATTTGCATAATATTATAAAATCATATTGGAGTTTTAGTAAAGTTATTGAACATCTAAATTCTGAGCAAAAAGCAGCAGTATTTGAGTCTTTAAAAGGTAATTTGCATAATATTATAAAATCAGCTGATGATTTTATAATTGTTTTTTTGTCTCTAAATCCTGAGCAAATAACAGTAGTATGTGAGTCTTTAAAGGGTGAGTTGCATAATATTATAAAATCAGCTTATGATTTTAAAGATGTTATTTACCATCTAAATGCTGAGCAAATAACAGTAGTATGTGAGTTTTTAAAGGATAATTTGCATAATATTATAGAGTCAGCTGATGATTTTGAATATATTCTTGAGCCTCTAAATACTGAGCAAAGAGTAGAAGTATATGAGTCTTTAAAGGGTAATTTGCATAATATGATAAAATCAGCTTGGAATTTTAGTCAAGTTATTGAACATTTAAATACTGAACAAAAAGCAGCAGTTGTTGAGTCTTTAAAGGGTAATTTGAAAAATATAATAAAATCAGCTGATGATTTTATTAAGGTTGTTCGCTCTCTAGATGCTGAGCAAAAAGCAGAAGTTGTTGAGTCTTTAAAGGGTGATTTTAATAATATAATAAAATCACGTTATGATTTTAAAGATGTTATTTACCATCTAAATTCTGAGCAAATAACAGTAGTATGTGAGTCTTTAAATGGTAATTTATATAATATTATAAAATCATCTTATGATTTTAGTAACGTTATTCGCTATCTAAATACTGAACAAACAACAGCAGTTTATGAGCCTTTAAAGGGTGAAATAAGATCTTCTTTGATGTCAAAAACAGATTATTTTAAGATTTATAATGAACCATCTTTCTATGATTGTAGAGATAATTTTAAGGAATATTGTGGTAGCATTGAACTATTAATATTTAAAAATAATGCAATAAGAATAATAAATGATACATTATTATGTATGAGCAGTGCCGTAAAAGGAGTCGTAGATACTCTTGTTTTCTATATTGATGCGTTTATTATTGATTATTTTGTTAATGAAGAAGTCGAGCCGCCTAAAAGATCTGGTCTATCGCCTCATTAAAATTTGCAAAAAATAGAATAAAAAAATTCTCAGGAGTCAATATATTGCTTAGGTCAAACTTAGGTTTTTATACATATTCTTATATTAGTTTTAATTTAATATTAAACCAACAGCTATATGACGATTATCGCTAATTAATAAATTATAAGTTCTGCAAGCAGAAGGGCTGCTCATAATTTCAAAAGGGGTTTTAGAGTTATATAATAATGACAAAACTTCTTTATTAGGATATATAGATATGTCACCTGTACCAATAATAAATAGTTCAGGAGATGATTTACTTAATAATTCGATATCTTTTTGTGTTATTTTATTTATATCATTTATTTCCCAATCAGAAGATAAGTCATCTTTGGTAATAATAAGGCTTTTAGAATAATTTTCGTTATTTATTGTTATTTTATTGTTCTCACAAGAGTTTATTTTAAACTTTGCTTGTAAAATATCTTCTTCGAATTTCATGAATTATCTCTTATAAAATTTCAACTAAGCTGGCATAGCAAGATATGAAACTAACCTTTGCTATTCACTCATGGTTTTGTTATTGATATTTTATACTATAATCTAGTATATTAATAATATTATATTAGGGAAAATATATTATGAGTAATAAATCAAAAATATTTTCTGCTTCAGCAATTACAGCTTTAGCAGCTTTAGGTTTAAGTTCAGCAAACATTTATGCTGAGCCTAAAATGGAAAAATGTTATGGTGTTGCTAAAGCTAAAATGAACGACTGTGGTACTAAAACTCATAGTTGTGCAGCTCAATCGAAAACTAATGGCTCTTCAAGTGATTGGTTACTTCTGCCAACAGGAATTTGCGATAAGCTAGTGAATGGTTCACTAAATTCTGATTCTGCATCTACAAGTACGAATAAAAATAATAAAAATTAATTATTCATTATATTAAATAAGCAATTATATGAAACAGAATATCCATGGAGCAGGGCTAGGTCTTAGATCACCTCATTTTCATGAAATAGTTAAAAATAAACCAAATGTTCCATGGTTTGAAATACTTGCTGATAATTACTTAGGCAATAGCCTAAATATTAATAGTATTTTTTATAATAATCTAAGCAATGTAATAAGTAATTACCCAGTGACGCTGCATTGCGTTGGTATGTCTTTAGGTAGCTCTAATGGCATTAACAAAGATTATCTTGAAAAATTAAATAAATTAATAGATTTTACTAACCCTGTTTATATTTCTGATCATCTATCTTGGGGAAATATTGGTGGTATCAATAGTCATGAGTTATTACCATTACCGTATACGGATGAATCCTTACAAGTAATAATAAATAATATTAAAGATACTCAAGATTTTTTAGGCAGACAAATATTAGTTGAAAATGTTTCTAGTTATATCTCTTATAAATATTCTAATATTCAAGAGTGGGACTTTATCAATATTGTTGCCCATGAATCAGGTTGTAAAATATTATTGGATATTAATAATATTTATGTAAATTCAATTAATCATAAGTTTGATCCTGATTTATATATAAAAAATATTAATAAAGATAATGTTAAATATTTTCATTTAGCTGGTCATGAAGAGTATTCTGAAAATAAAAATTATTTAATAGATACACATGGTTCAGATATAAATAAACCAGTATGGGAGCTGTTTTCTAAAGCGGTTAAGTTCATTGGTTCAAAGCCATGTTTACTGGAAAGAGATAATAATATTCCTGGTTTTACAGAATTAAATGAAGAAAGGATGAAAATAGATATTATTTTAAATAATACATTGGAGGCTGAAATTGTCTAATTATATTAAATTCATAAAATCTACATGGTATCAATTAGATAATTTATTAGAAAATTTTGGCGATTGGGTTTATTTTATAATAAGAATTTATCTTTTTGCTGCATTTTTTTATTCAGGATATACAAAAATTATTGATATGAACACAGCAATAATATTATTTGAATATGAATATAACGTTCCTTTTCTTAATTCTACTTTTGCTGCATATTTAGGTGCATTTACAGAACTAGTTATTCCATGGTTTATATTATGTGGTTTATTTACGAGAATCACATCTTTAATTCTATTTGTATTTAATGCAACGGCTTTATATTCTTATCCATTTTTATGGACTGATAATGGGATAGCTGGATTTTATCAACATTTTTGCTGGGGAGTTTCTTTATCATTATTAATGACCTATGGGGCAAAACGATTATCGATAGATTATTTTTTATTTAATGATCATAAAAATAAGTTTAATTAAATTAGAAGGTTATACTAATATGCTAAAAAAAATTTTGATAATATCAAGTTTATCTTTACTCTTTGGTTGCTCAGGTCACCAAAAAACAGATTATTCTAATGATCCTATGAAATCATTTAATCGTAAAATATATTCTTTTAATAAAGTTTTTGATGGCATGATTTTAAAACCATTAGCTGTTGGGTATAAAAATATTACTCCTGTGCCAATTAATAGTAGCATAACAAGTTTTTTTGATAATCTTAATGATATAAGAGTTGTTTTAAATGATATTTTTCAATTTGATTTTTCTAGTTTAAAACATGATTTCTCGAGATTTTTCTTAAATACGACATTTGGGGTGTTAGGTTTAATTGATGTTGCATCTAGTGTTGATTTAGATAAAAGAGAGAATGATTTTGGAGTAACGTTGGGTAAATGGGGCGTAAAAGACTCTAATTATTTAGTTCTTCCTTTTTTAGGAGCTAGTACTATAAGAGATACAGTTGGAGTTATTGTAGATGCTTTTTTACCTGGATCGCCTTTTAGATTATTTGTAATAGATGAAAATCATGCAATTGATTTATTTTTATTACAATTTATAGATTTAAGAGCTGGGCTATTAGGAGTGACAAAAGTTATAGATACGGCATCTATTGATGAATATGCTTTTGTAAGAGATGCTTATTTACAAAGAAGGGCAGCTTTAATTGGGGTATCAAGTGATACTACTGATGGTCATAAAAAAAGCTTATCAGATGCAACAAATATGTTACTAGAAGATGAAAATTTTGGTGATGAAGCTTTATTTGCTGATGCTATGAAAGAAGAATCAGAGAAAAAAGAAGCAGAGAAAAAAGAAGCAGAGAAAAAAGAAGCAGAGAAAAAAGAAGCAGATAAAACAGATGCGGATAAAACAGATGCGGATAAAACAGATGCGGATAAAACAGCAGACGAAGTAAAAACAAAAGAAGTCAATACTGACTGAAATAAAATGTAGTACTTTTTAATTATACGTCGGAGTCAATGATAACTTCTTCGCCAAATCTGCCATTGATAGGCATTGCTTTGTTATCTTGAGAGTTACTAGCACGCATTACTCTGATGGGTCTAGTATCTGCTTTTTGTGCAGCTAATATATCACTATCAGCATCACCGTAGTATATTTTTATATTTTTCTTTTTAAGCACGATTGCTTTTGATGGTAATTTAGGATCAAATGCTTCTAAGCCAACAAATATAACAGGGGGCATTTTATTGATTTTAAAGGTCTTTTTTAAATGACTCGTTGTTTTTTCTTGTTTTTTGGTAGGGCTTTCTCTTGCTGTAATAAAATAAATGTTATCGCCACGTTTTTTATGCATTTCTATTAATAATTTTGCTGTCTCTTTAGGGGGATTCATATAGTCAAGTTGACTTAAATCATCCCAGTAATCTTGGCTTGCCGAACATTTATCATGGTAGACATTTGTATCGTTAGGGCAATGCTTTTCACGCATTAGATAATGTGAGGATTTGGTAAATAAAGAGGTGTCATCTATGTCAAAACCTACATTCATAGGTGGAGTTCCTTTAAGACTCATTTCTATTTGTTTAATAGTTGTCCAATTAACAGAATCGGCAAATCTTAAAGGTTTTGCGAATATTTGACTTATATCTAGCATCAGCACTAGTGCTGTGAATATAAGTGATAATATTAATTTAATTTTAGTTGTTTTATTGTAAAGCATTAAATAATCTGGATATTAAAATTCATAAAACTAACAAGTGCAAATTATAATATAAATTTATTAAAAAAGCTAGTATAAGTTTAGTTCGATTCTTTAGAATATATTAAATTAGCACTGAGCTGACCAAAACTATCATAATTAGTTTCAAATCCCCAGCTTTCAGATATTTTATATCTTGCCTGAAATAGTCCTAGTGGATCTAATAAGCTAAATCCATAACGAACAAATAGGTTATCAGTAATTTTTTTACCTATAACTAATATTTGATCATTTTGTGTTGGTATTCCCAGTGGATCAGTGGTATTTATAGACTCCATTTTGATTTCATCTAGTTTAAAAACATTAAAGACGGATCCTAAAAAAGAATTTCCTGTGCTAGAGAATCCTAGGACGTTTTGTAGAGCTGTTAACAGTAGAGACAATTGGGCTTTATCTGCATTATCACTAGGCGCTCCAAAAATTAAATAGGACAAAATATCTTGTTTTGACATAAATGGATTTGATATAAGAGTTAATTTAGGAGAGCTGAGAGGTCCTGTAAGTGATATTCCAACATAGGCTCTATTTAGACTACTAGTGCCATATCCACTAATATTAATAGCTTTTTCTGCTTGTATGCTAGCTAAAGGGTTGTCTATAGGATTGTTAATATAATTTAAGATACCTTTAGTAATCTTTAAATTTCTATCATATATTGAATATATACCATTTTTTAATTCTAATGTTCCAGTTACTAAAGGTGAGCTTAAGTTATTTTTTAATTTTAAATTTAAAGATCCCGCTAGATCGGTTGTAAAGTTTTTCATTTTAAACTCTATGGTGTTTTCTATAATTAACTTAAGATCTCCACTTATATTTAAACTACTTTGTTCATCTTTATTGTTTGATTTTATATTTTTATCTGTAAAAATTACATCTTTTTTATCATAAGAGCCAGAGCCATCCTTTGAATAAAATGATGCTTTAGGAATTAAAATTTTACCATCAATCTTCATGTCATTTGGTGTTATGTTTAAGTTAATATCAGGAGATATATATAAAACATTATTTGTAGTATTTTGAGCAAGAAAATTTGATCCTTGGATATTTAAACTAGTTGTAATTTCTTGGTTTAGATTCGTTTGGCCATTAATAGTTAATTTGCCATTATTTGATATGCCTAAATTTTTAGTTTTATTAAGATTATTTTCAGATTCAAAAGATGCATTAAATTTTATAATGTTATTAGATATTTTAGCCAGGGCATTAAAATTAATTATTTTAATATTTAAATTAGGTAATACAAAGCTTGCTGCATTTAAATTACAATCTCCATTACCTGTAATATTATTAATATTACCAGAAACATTATAATTACAAATTAAATTACCTTGAAGATTGTTTAAAGCATCAGGTAATAATGCGCCAAGAGGAGTAAGATTAGATAACCGTGACTGAAATGAGCCAGATAATTTTGTTGATTTAAGATCTAATAAATCATTTATATTAAAACTACCAGTTATAAAATCTTTATCCCAAAGGTTTAGTTTTATTAATGAAGTTAGTTTGTTTTTGATGATAGTAATATCAACATTACTTTTTTTAAAATTATATGTTTTTTTATTATTTGCAACAGTAATATAACCTGGATCTATATCTAAATTAACTTTTGCATTTAAAGATTTATCTTTATTTAAATTATAATTAATTTTAAATGCAAGTTTTGTCTCAGCATTAATACTGGCTTTTTGATCTATAATATATTTATCAAAACTTGCAAGATTAATATTATTAGAAAATCCTTGCAGGTTAAATTCGTTATTTACTAAATTAAGGTTTCCACGACTGCATAATTTATTGTCAAAAAGATGAAAACAAGTATCATTTAAACTAATTTCAGTATCAGTAACAACTATAGTATTTTTACTGTTTGATAATTGTATAACATTATTTTGATTGTAATTTATTTTTAAATAATTAATATCTACATTTAAAGAGCTAAATATAGAATTTTTATAATTAAGAGTGTTTTCTGTAATTAGTTTAATATCATAATCAGAATTTTCTATTTTTTGATTGAAGGATAAGTTTAATAAATATTTGTTTGGCTGATTAATTGTGTTTGTAATTTTTAGAAAATTATTTAAATTATCAGATATAATAAACTTTTCAATTTTTATTTCATTTAAAGCTTTAAATGAAATATTTATATTAGCTAAAATACTATTTTCTTTATTTTCTTTATTATTAGTTTTTATATTAAAACTAGTATAGCCACTATTAAAGTTATGTTGTACGTTAATGTTTAAATTATGGGCAGTATAGTTATCTTGATTTATTTTAGTCGTTTCAGAGTATATTAATGCAGTTATGTTATAGTTTTTAAAATCAAAATTCATGCTGTTATTTGAAAAACTAATTATTTTATCTAAATCTTTATTTTCATTTTTTAGATAAATATCTATATTTTTAAAATTTAAACCATTATATATAGATCCTGATATTTTTTTATACTTGATTGTTATATTATTTGGAGTAAATGATTGTAATATAACTAAACTAATTTTAGCTCCAAAAGAAGTAAACAATAAAATTGATATACTAATAGAAATTAATGCTAAAAAGCTAAGAAGTGTTAAAAAAATAGCCTTGAAAATTTTTTTCATGTAATTATAACTTAGTTAAAATTTATTAATTAAAATCAAAATAATATGAATTTATAATTCTGGTCCTATATTTAAAGATAAACGCCATGGTTTATCTCTTTTAGATATAGCTCTTGCTACATCTATTGTTATGTTACCAATAGGAGACTGATAATGAGCTCCAACACCAATACTTTTGCTCATATTATTATGAACTAATTTCCAGGTCTCATCAGCGTTACCAGCATCAGTAAATACAGCGGCAAACCAAGGGCCATACACTCGATATGCAAATTCTAAGCTTCCAACTAATAATTTACTACCACCAATAATAAACTCTTCTCCTTTTGAATTAGTATATCTTGGTGCAATTGATTTATATTGATAACCTCTAACAGAATCTGTACCACCAGCATAAAATCTCATTGTTGGTGGAACTTGAGAAATATCATTGTCTTTATTCCAAATTTGTCCTACTTGACCTCTAACCGTTGTTTTAAAATTAGGTGTTATATAGAATAAAACTTTACTATAAATTGAAGTTTTAGATAAACTAATAGTTGATAATAAGTCATTAATACTACCTAAGGTATTAAAATTAAAGATAAATCCAAATTTGTCTTTATTATTGTATAATTTATACCATGAAAATTCAGGAGTAAGCAGGCGGCTATGAATATTTATTCCTTCTTCTGTTGTTGTATAGTTTTCTATATTATATTTTAATCCACCAATAATTTTACTGTTATATTGATCATACTGACGCTGATAATTACCAAATACTTCATGCCTTGTTTTCTCAATGTATTTCTCATTCTGTTTTTTTTCATCTAAATAATTATATCCAAATGATATTTGATCTGTGGCTGGCTTTTCCCCTGGAGAATAATATATTAAATTGACATAGTCATTATATTGTCCAACTTTTGCCGAGGCTTCATAACTATGACCATAATTATTTATATATAAAACTTTTCTAGAGGCAAGGATGTTAAATCCATCATCAGTACTATAACCTGCACCGAGCTTATATTTATACTTAGTCAAAGGGTGAAGATCTATACGTATATCTACAGTTTTTGTTTTCTGATTTGGTGTTGGTATAATCATTACTTTATCAAAATACTTGCTAAGTCCAGTTTGAAGATTAAGTATTTTTTGATATGAGTATTTTTGATTAGCTTTAAAAGTTAAAAATTTATATAAAAATTTCTCTGAAACTCGATTATATTGTTGTTGAATAAATTTAATGTTACCAAATTTGAATTTTATTTTAGTATCGAAATTGATATTAATCTTAGCCGTATTTAATACTCTATTAATATAAATATTACTTTTTGTAAATTTTGCATCAAAATATCCTTGATTTTCTGCTGTTGCATATAAGCTATTTTTAAAATCATCATAAGTTTTATAATTAATAATAGTTCCAGTTTTTAATTCTGATGACTTTACAATTTTCCTAATATCAGGGTTATATTTACCTGGGCCTGTAATATTTATATCAGAGCTAGTTATAATAGTAGCAGGGCCCTTGTGTATATTATATTTAATGTTCCATGATATATCGTTTTTATCAACTATTTTGTTTACCTGAGCATTATAATAACCTAAAGTTTCAAATTGCGATTTAATCTCTTTTTCTATATTTTTTATATGATATTTAGCTTGCCATTCTTGGTAATCATCTTTAACTAGTTTTTCTATCTCTAGTTGTTTATATAGATTAGCAATAGTGTCAGAGTCAGCAGCTGCTGAATCTTGTAAAGTGATATTAAGTTTTATGGCGTAAATATTAATCGAAATAAAAATAGTAAGGTAGATTAATATAAGTTTTGATATAAATCGACTGCTCATTTATTTTGCTTTTAAAATATATTTAGGTTAATAGTTAATTTTACCGTTTTATATTATGTTTCACAACCTAATTAATTGGTGTTTGGTTAAACTTAATTATTTCATTGATATTTTACAATTAAACTTATTAGCAAAAGTTAATAATGATTGAGTTTTATTTTCTTTGGCTAATACAAGGTTACTTCTAATAGACTCAGTACATAAGTCTAGTTTTTTTAGGTAAGACATTATTTTAGATATGTTATTTTCGTGTAACTTAAGAAAAGGCTCTATTAATTCTTGAGTTTTACAATTTCTTTTAGAAGCATCTGGTTTTATTGTAATTGGGCTAGTTAAGCTTTCTAAGCTTTCAGATGAGCGACAGACTTTAACGTTAGTTTTTGTATCATTAAAATCAATAAAGAAAACAACAGGATCTCTATGTTGTCTATGTTTTTGAAAGCAAGAAAGACTTTTTTTTATTAAATGTTTATTATTATTAAGGGCAGACTCACAGGCAAGATTTTTAAAGCTAATGTTCTTTTTTGCCATAGCAAAATGGTTGATTAATTTTTGTATAAAAATTTCATCAATACCTGTTACTTGCTCTGGAAGTTTATTAATTAGAAGCCCTCTTAAAGAATATTCTTCTAATAATAATTCTAGATTATTTTGAACAGTTGATATTTCCTCTATAGAATCTTGTAATATATCTTCTATTATTTCTGATATTAATTCATTAATTTTTTCATCATCAGTTGATATAAAAGTTAACGTAGACTTTAATTTTGTAGCAAATAAATCAATTTTTTCTTGGGATTTAATATCTAATAACGCTATTATTTTTATACTATCAAGTAATGTTTTTATTTTATTTATAGTTTTAATATTTAAATTATTTATTCGAATAATTTCATTAATATATTCATTGGCTTTTTCTGCTTCTGTCTCATAAAAAGCTTTAAAACCAAGATTTTTATGATAAAAAATCTCATTAGTTTTTTGTCTATTTAACATATGATTATTTATATTAATATATGAGTTAACATGAAAAATAATATGTTGATAAGGGCTATCTATGAAAGATTCAGTATTGGTTAAAAGATGTGAAAGCAACATAGTTTTAAATTTATACGTATACATAATAGGTATGCAATAAGCTATTACATTAAATATATCTGGATTATATTGTAACATTGATAGCTCATAAACAGACTTGCTAGCATAATGTAGGGAATATTCTGATACTTTATGATTTATTATTAAATTAAATTGTTCTTTGCTATTAAATACAGATAATATCAAACTCAAAGTAAAAGGATTATTTTGAATCATGGCAATATGTAAAACTGACAATCCATTATTTTTAAATACTTTATCACCACTATAAGCAAGGGTTTTTATTATTAGATTTTTTTTAAGATAAATGCTTCTTATATTACTTATAATAAATTGTAAACCAGTTATATTATTGCCTGCAATTGCTGCATGAATTAAAGAGTTATTATGCTCGTCAAAATATGTAAGGAGTTTTTGTTTTTTATTATTGGATAGTAAATTGGGAGTTGTAAAAATTTTTACAAAATCACTATTTCGATTCAAATATAGAAGAACCATTAAAAAAGATTGTTGGCCTAAATTAATATTGGGAAAATCAAATTGATAATTAAGTAGGTAATATCTGGTTTCAAGATTAAAATTCTGCAAATAATTAATAACAACTTGTATATCTAAGTTGTTTTGTAATAAATAATTAGTAAAGCTATAAAAAAAATAAAGAATTTTATAATTATTTAAATGGTTTGAATATTTAAAAATTGAATATTTTTCAATATAGTTGTTTATTATATGATTAGTAGCTGATTCTAAGTTTAGCCAAAATGTTTTATTAATTATTTGGGAGCCAAATCTATCAAAGAATTTTTTTTTATCAGAATCGTTGCTAAATATATCAAAAAGTTCATTGAGTTTATTTATTAATTGATATTTTGCTAATTGTTCAACATGAGTTAAAAATATAGGATATTGATTTTTTAAAATAGCCGTTTTAATTTTTGTTTGTTCTATTTTACTTAAATTTTGATATTGCTCAATCCAAATATAAGTATCTTTTGGAGATTTGGCTTTTTTGATTAAGTTCATATTTTACATCCATTTTATAATTGTTATTTTCCTAAATAATGCTCCTTTATGCTCTTATCATTTAAAAAATTCTGGCGAGAGCCTTGTTTTTGAATTTCTCCATTTGATAAAAGATAAAATCTATCCGCAAGTTTTATTGCATGATTAACATTTTGCTCTATTAATAATATAGTAGTATCACATGCTGCAATTTTTTTCAAAATATCAAAAATTTGGATGGTGATTTTAGGTGATAACCCAAGGCTTGGCTCATCTAAAATTAATAACTTTGGCTCGCTCATTAAAGCTCGTCCTATTGCAAGCATTTGCTGCTCGCCGCCAGACAAAGTACCAGCCGATTGATTTTTTCTTTTAAACAAAATAGGGAATTGTTCATAAATTTGTTCTAAAATTTTATTATCAATATTTTTTAAATTACAACCACCAAGTAATAAATTTTCCAACACTGTCATTTTAGAAAAAACTCTTCTACCTTCTGGAACAAGACTTATACCTAATTTAGAAATATTGTGACTCGGGGTTTTAGTTATATCTTGTTGATTAAAACAAATGCTCCCATGAGTTGCGCATATGGCATTAAAAATAGTCATAACTAACGTTGTTTTTCCAGCACCATTTGGTCCTAAAATAGTTACAACTTCATTTTTTTTTATATTTAAAGATATATCTCTAAGTACCTTAATGGCTCCGTATCCAGCGTGTAAATTCTTAATTTCTAATAAACTCATTAATATTCAACTCCTAAGTAAGCAGAAATAACTTTAGGATCTTTTTTAATAATATTTGGTGTTCCTTGAGTCAAAAGACTGCCGTTATCTAAAACATAAATATAATCAGATATTTTCATAACCAAATCCATGTCATGTTCAATTAGAGCAATAGTTAAGTTATATTCTTTTTTTATTTTTTGTAAATACTCGCTTAATTCTGCAGTTTCTTTATTATTTAAACCAGCTGCCGGTTCATCAAGACATAATAAAATAGGACGAGTACACATGGCTCTAGCTATTTCAACTTTTTTTTGAATTCCATAAGATAAGTCTTTTGCTAAATGATTTGCATATTTTTCAATATTAAAAAATTTAAGCCATTTATAAGATTCATGAATTGCTTTATTTAATTGGTATTTATAAGACTTAGTATTAAAAAATCCAGATATAATATTAGTATTTAAAAAATTATGTTGCGCAATTAATAAATTTTCAACTACGGTAATGTCTTTAAAAAGCCTGATATTTTGAAATGTTCTAGCAATTCCATATCTATTGACTAAATGACTACCACCAAAAAGTTTATAATATAATTTAGTAAAAGTTTTTTTATAATTTAAAAAATCTTCTGCCAAAAAATTTTCACTGATTATTTTATTAATTAAAATTTCTTTATTATTATTGTGTAGAGTTATTGTTCCAGAAGTTGCTTTATAAAATCCAGTAATACAATTAAAAAAAGTAGTTTTACCTGCTCCATTAGGACCTATAATACAAGTTATTTTATTTTTATTTATAGATAAAGATATATCTTTTAAAGCATTTATACCGCCAAAATTTATACAAATTTTATCTACCTGTAAAACTTTATTTAGATTTGTATCCATAAGAATTTATTTTTAAATTTTATTTTAATATTTAGGTCTTTTTATGCTGATTAAACCGCGAGGCCGCCAAATCATCATTAGAACCATTATTATTCCTAAAAGTAATATTCTATAATTAGCAAAATCTCTTAATAATTCAGGCAATATAGTAAATATAAAAGCTGCTATAATCACCCCTAAAATACTGCCTAAACCACCTAATACAACTATTGCTAGAATTAATGCAGACTCAATGAATGTAAATGATGAAGGATCAATAAACCCTTGATAAGCTGCAAAAAAGACACCTCCTAAGCCACCAAAAAAAGCTCCCATACTAAAAGCAGATAATTTAGTTGTCACATGATATATTCCTAATGATCTTGCTGCTATTTCATCTTCTCTTAAAGCTTCCCAAGCTCTACCCAAAGGCATATTTTTTAATTTATTAACAAAAAATATTACAAAAGTAACAGTGATTAATAAAATGAAATAGATGAAAATATATTTATAACTGCTATCATAAGGTAGATTAAAATATTCATGAAATGGAATCCCACCATGTTTTGCATATCTTGAAAATTCAAGGTTAAATAAATTAGGTCTTGGGACGCTAATACCATTTGGCCCATGCGTAAAACTTGACCAATTATTTAAAATTAATCTGATTATTTCTCCAAATCCTAAGGTGACGATTGCAAGATAATCACCATGCATTTTTAATACGGGAAATCCTAAAATTGCTCCAAACAAAGCGGCAAGAAGGGCGCAAAATGGAAGTGCTTCCCAAAAGCTTAATCCAAGATATTGACTGCCAAGAGCATAGCCATAAGCACCAACTGCATAAAAAGCAACAAAACCTAAATCTAATAATCCTGCATATCCAACTACTATATTTAATCCTAAGCCAAGAACTACATAAATTAAGGCAAGAATTAATATAGTAAGCCAATATTTTTGAATAATAAAAGGCATGATTAAAAAAATTAAAAATATTATTGTTAGAATACATATTTTAATTTTATTATTTAAAGAAAAAATATTATCTATATGTTTGTTTTGTTTATAAAATAACATTTGATTATAATATTTTTTAAAGTATGAATTTATATATAAATATAAAAAACAGAATATAAAAACAATGCTAGATAAAATAATAGCAGGGTAGATATTAATTACTACATTATACTCATCAAGAACAAATCCAGTAATGGGAGCAAAAATTATAAAAGATAAGATTAAGCTTATTAAAGATTTTTTAATAGCAGAAATCAAATAAGTATTATTCATATAAATTTATATAATTTAATTTTATTAAACTTTTTCTACTTCAGGTTTACCAAGTAATCCAGTTGGTTTGAATATTAATATTACTATTAATAATGCAAAAGCAAAGACATCTTTATAATCAGTATTAACAAATCCTGAAAATAAAGATTCAGCAAGTCCTAAAATCAAACCACCAATCATTGCACCAGGAAGCGAGCCTATTCCGCCTAAAACTGCTGCCGTAAAGGCCTTAATGCCAGTAATAAATCCCATGTGAAAATCAAAAGATCCATAATTTATAGAAACTAAAAATCCCGCAATTGCAGCTGCTATTGCGCCTAAAATAAAAACATAAGAAATAGTTCTATCACTATTTATACCTAATATATTGGCCATAACTCTATCTTCAGCAGTTGCACGCATCATTCGCCCTAATTTAGTTTTATTTACAATATTATATAAAATTAGCATTGTCACAAAAGAGACGATTATAATCATTAATTGAACTTGAGAAATTTGAACAAAATCAGCAGAATTAGAACTATTATTAAAACTAAATTTAATAATACCATTCATTAAATTAGGTACTGTTTTGTTATCTGCTCCCTGGCTAATTTGCACATAGTTTTGTAAAATTAAAGACATTCCTATTGCGGATATTAATAAAGATAATCTTGCTGCGCCTCTTAAGGGCTTATAAGCAACTTTTTCAACCGAGTAACCGTATACTGCTGTTATAAAAACAGTAAATATTAATGTTAGAGCTAGAGTTAAAATATTATAATCTAAACCTAGATATTTTAAAATTATGCCAAAAATTGCAATGCAAATAGCGGTAAGATAAGTTGATATCATATAAATATCACCATGAGCAAAATTAATCATGCCAATTATGCCATAAACCATGCTATAGCCTATAGCTATTAGTCCGTATATAGAACCTAGTATGATTCCATTTAAAACTTGTTGCGCTAAAATATATAAATCCATTTTTATATTACTTAATATATTATTTATTATTTATTACTTCAGTATATTTACCATTTGGGAGCCAGGTGTACATAACGTAATCAGTTTTGCTTAAATCACCCTTGTTGTTCCACGATTTTTTTCCAATTATGGTATTAACACTATTTTCATGTAAATATTTTGCAAGCTTCATACCATCTATAGATTTTGTGTTTTTTATAGCATCAGCAATTGCTTGCATACTAGCATATGAATATAAAGTATATCCTTCAGGTTTTATATTATTATTTTTAAATGTCTTAATTACTTTTTGTCCCTCAATCATACTTTTAGGATCTTTACCAAAAGTCATATAAACATCTGTTACGTATTTTGCTCCACCTGCAGTATTAAAAAAATCTTTTGTAACAATTCCATCTCCTGATATAAATTTAGCTTTAAGACCAAATTCGCGCATTTGACGAACTAAAGGACCGGCTTCAGTATATAATCCACCAAAATAGACAACATCTGGATTTAGGCTTTTTAATTTTGTTACTAGAGCAGTAAAGTCTTTTTCATCTCTTGTTAGACCTTCATATAATATTTCTTTAACACCATTTTCATTTAAAACATGTTTAGTTGCATCAGCAATGCCTTTACCATAAGTGTCTTTGTCATGAATAATGGCCACTCTTTTAGCTTTAAGAGTATTTAAGATAAATTTGGCTGCAACTGATCCTTGTTGATCATCTCTTCCACATATTCTAAAAATCGTAGGAAGGCCTCGGTCAGTTACTTGAGGGTTAGTTGATCCAGGAGTTATCATTAATACCCCAGAATCTGCATAAACATCAGATGCTGGTATGGTTGAAGATGAACAAAAATGTCCAATTACCGCGTTGACTCCATCTCTATCTACACTTCTATTGGCAACATTTACTGCTTGTTTAGGTTCGCAGGCATCATCAAATTCTAGTAATTCAACTTTTTTACCAAGTATACCGCCATTATTATTTATGTCTTTTACAGCCTGTTTGGCACCATTAACAAATTGTTCGCCAAAGGCAGCGTAATTTCCAGTTATAGGTCCAGAAACTGCTATTTTAATAGTGTCAGGAAGGGTTTCATTTTGAGCATTAAGGCCAAAATTGATTATAAGTATCAATAAAAAAATTATTCTTTTAAATGTAAATGACTTTAAAAAGCTCTTTTTCATAGCTAAACACATTCCTTGTGGTTTTAGATATATTTTAGATAATTACATAAAATATAACGTATTTTTATATAAAAAGTAAAATTTATTTAAATTGTTTTTAACTTGATTTCAAGAATCTTCATTTATATATAGTTTTAAAAAATAAATTTAATAATAATGTTTTCCATGAAAATCAAATTAATTAAATCTTAATAATTAAAGGTGATGATACTAACATAATAACGAAGGTAGTTATAAATGATAGTGCAATCAAGTTCTCCAAAAAATATAGAAGACATGTTTAATCAAGTATGTCACAGTTATTTGTTAAATTTATATAATCAAATCCAAAGTATTGATTCTAATGTTGTTAATTTCGAAAATATAAAAAATAAATTTGAAAGTTTATTTAGCTCTAATCAGGATTATGATGAAACATTTAATTATGGCAATAGTTACACAGATATATTGAGTGATTTACAGTTATATATTAATTATTGGGTTGAAAAAACAGATTTACATAACTTTATAATCACTATATATGAAAACAACAATCAAGGTTTAGAAATTGCTCATAAATGGATAGCTGAAGCAGCAACAGCTAAAGAAATAAAAAAGAAAGTTGAGAAAGAAAAAAAAGATATAAAAAATCAAATTAAACGAGCAAAGGCAACAGGGCATAGTGTTGTTTTTAATCAATTTTCCCCTATAAATTCAGAGTCGCCTGAATCTAAATTAAATAGCGTGATAGGTCGATACTTTTTACCAATGCTAACTACAAGTATTCCAAATCAAAAAACATTTAAATACGGCAGGAATAGCTCTAAAATAGAAATTAGACATGGGACACAAATAGAGGTTATTGATGGTGAAGTTGTTATCAATGCACTCTATTTAGCTTATATTAAAGCAAAAAAAGCAAAATTTCATGAAAAAATATATCCTGTTATATATTTTAATTTGTTAAAAAAGACTGATGAACATGATAAAGATAATGTTGAAAGAAATAAAGAGGGTAGTTTTACTGAACAATTGCATAAAATGGAAAGTAATAATCTAGGTATTGCAGTAATTACTTTTCCTGCAGATGAAGGCTTTCTTGATAAGAATGAAATAAATCGTAAAGAAGAGCTATCTTATGATTCTCAAAAAAAGAAAATTTTAAACATTTCTTTAAATAATGGCAAAGATTTTTTTATTAGTGAAAATATTAAAAAAGAGTTATTTGGAACAAAAAAAGAAGAGTATTTTATTCTTAATCATTTATTAGATAAAAGCGCAAAATTTTTAGGTTTAAATAATAAAAAAACTATTAGCCCAGCAGAACGTCAAGCATTAATGTTTCATTTTATTAAATATGAATTAACTAATTTTATAATAGAAAAACTAGGACCAGATTCTTTTAATTTTTCATGCAAAGATGCAATTGATAGAGGAGCTGTTCATTCGTTATATTATAATACTATAAAATCAATAGAGTTAAATAATCCTATAAGTTGCGATGAATTTAAAATAAATAAAGATGGTGCTGCTGTAGAAGTAAAAGGTCGATGCATTAACTTTCATGAAAAAATCTTAGCTAATGTTTTTAATGTGAAAATTAATAATCAAAGAAACACATCTGATATAAAATTACCAGAACATATTATGTCATGGTCTAAAAAATTTGAGTCAAAGCATACTTATTCTTCAAATATATTTACTATTTTTATTAAAACAATAAAATCTTTTTTTAAAAACAAATTTTTTAATATTATGAAAAATATTAGGAATCTAAATAGTCTATCTAAGGAAGTTTATGGTAGTTTAATTTTAAAAAAAGAAAAAAAAGGTATCGTTGATGATAAAAATATATCAATCAAAGATAATAATGATGTATCAATAACATTAGATTATGCTCCAAAAACTACACCGAGTCTTGTGTGTGTTAGTTATAATGGTGGAGTAGAGCCATTTACCCCACCAAGCAAAAATATCTCTAATCAATCAAATGCAACTTATGATCCACCAGTGCATGGGATGTAAATCTTACGCCAAAACCTGTGGTATTGCTGCAAACATGTGCAAGGCCGCCTTTATTTTCATTTGCAGATAAATCAATGTGTACCCAAGGAATATTTTGATCAACAAATTTACCTAAAAATCTTGCTGCTCGAATGACATCTGATGATCCTTCATGACACTGCTTAATATCTGCAACTTCGCTTTTTAATATATCGTCATAATCTTCATTATATGGAAATGGCCAAACTCTTTCGCCAGATTTATTACTAATATCGATTAATTTACTAACAAATTCAGGCCTATTAGTAACCGCACCAGATTGTAAATTATCTAATGCTCGAACACAGCTACCTGTTAGGGTTGCATAATCAAAAATTAAATCAGGTTTTTTATTACTTGCCATGTGCAAAGTATCTGATAATACCATTCTTCCTTCTGCATCAGTATTAATTACTTCAATACTCATTCCATTTGATGCATAAACTACATCTCCAGGACGATAACTTTCTGGTGATATATAATTATCAGCAATGGCTAAATAACAGTCTATATTAAAATCTACTTTTAATTCTGCAAGAGTAACTAGAGTTCCTAAGGCAACAGCACTACCAGTCATATCATGATGCATGCCATACATGCTACCTGTTGGTGTTTTAAGGTTATTTCCGCCAGTATCAAAACACATTCCTTTACCAACTAAAGCAATGGTTTTAGTGTTTTTATTATTTTTTTTAGCAGTGTATTTAAGATGCAAAATCCCAGAATCTTTATGATGTGAGCCTTGTACTACAGCAAGGAAAGCACCTGCGTTTAGTTTTTCTAATTGTTTATGACCATAAAAAGTTTGCTTGAAACCATATTGCTTAGCAAGTTTATTTATTTCTCGAACATAGCTCTTAGGTGTTAAAATATTAGCAGGCATCATTGCAAGATATCTTGTTAAAGATGTGCCGTATCCTTCTGCAAGGGGTTTTTCAGCATTATGTTTATTTGTTAAATTATAAAAATTTATTGCAAATTTATTACTAACTTTTTTATTATCTTTATTTTTTGAAAAATTAGGAGTTGAATTATATTTGCAAGTAACAAAAGATACGATCGCTTCTAATAAATTGTATTCATCATTTTTATTTTTTAAATTAACATAAATATTTGCAAAAGTATTTTTATCAGTAAAATGTGATTGTAAAATTTTTCTAATTTCTGTTAATTCTTTAAATCTATTATTATCATGATTTTTTAAATTTATAAAAATTACAGGGGTATCTGCTTTATTAGGTAAACTCGTACAAAGGTAATCACACGATTTGTCTAATCTTGATTTAAGAAGATCAGAACTAGGTAAATCTTTCCAGATATCACTTAAAGTATTTTTTTCATAAATAATTACTAAAGGATTATTAGTCTCTATTTTTTTTATATCTTTTATTAAAGAATTTTTTATTTGATTTACTTTAATGTCGGCTTTTTTGAAATTAAACATGAAGTTTACCTTTATTAATGTTAAAAATACTTGCTATGCAAGCTTTGTATTTGTAGTAATATATCTATTGAAAAATGAATTATAATTATATTATAAATTTAAGAATTTAAAAAACATATGTCAAAGATTTTTTTACAACAAGAATTTAGAAATATTATTAATAAATTAGACAAATTTGATATTAATGATACTTATGATAGCAAAAATATACCTAAATTACTAAAAGACTACTTTGATTATTATAAAGTTTTTAATGTTTTATTTAGTAATCATAAAAATAATATAGAGTTCACAGTAGGTAAGTTAAATACATTTGGTTATAATGTAGTTGTGCAGTTATATTTGCCTAAAGGTAAAAAAGTAAATAAATATTTAATATACACACACGGTTACTTTGACCATTCTGGCGTTTATGGAAAATTAATTACTATTTTAAATAAAAATAATATTGGGGTTGTTGTTTTTGATTTGCCAGGACATGGGTTATCTCCTGGAAAAATAGCAGAAATTTCTGATTTTGGTGAATATGTTAGGGTTTTAGACGGGGTTATCAATGACTTTGATAGGCAAATTTGTGTTTCTAATAAACTAGATAATGATAAAGATTTAGAGTTTTATTTAATGGGGTATAGTACAGGTGCTGCTGTAGTAATGGAATATTTAATGCACAATAATAAACTTGTAACTAATCATTTAATTAAAAAAGTTGTTTTATGTGCTCCGTTAGTTAGGATTGTATCTTGGAAGATAGGGAAGATACTTCTTAGTCTTTTAAAAAACATTACTTACTTAAAAAGAAATTATGAATTAGGTAGTCATGATATTAAGTTTGCACATTTTATTAAATACAATGACCCTTTGCAAGGAAGGTATGTTTCTGTTTCCTGGATAAAAGCTATGTCTAATTGGAATGATAGGTTTAAATACTATGGAATTAATAGCCAAGTCCAAATAGGTATATTGCAAGGTGATGCTGATACCGTTGTTGATTGGCATTATAATGTTTTAGAAATAATGAGAAAATTTCCTAATAGTAGATTACAATATATAAAAGGCGCTTATCATAATTTGCTAAATGAAGATAAAAAATATTTATCAATAGTAGATAATTGGCTTATAAAATTTTTAGAAGAAAATTAATTTAATGTTTATTAGGATTTAATATGGTAGAAATAATAATATTAATAATTGCTTTAGTCGTTATTTATGTCGTATTTGCAGTAAAACAGGTTCCTCAAGGATATGAGTTAACAATTGAAAGGTTCGGGCGTTATACTAAAACTTTAAGGCCAGGGTTACATTTTATTACACCTATTGTTGAAAGAGTTGGCGCAAAACTTAATATGAAAGAGCAGGTTATAGATATACCTTCTCAAGAAGTAATAAGTAAAGATAATGCAATGGTTGTTGTAGATGGAGTTGCATTTTTTCAAATAGTTAATAGCCCAAAAGCAGCTTATGAAGTAAGCAGTTTACTTCCTTCTTTAATTAATCTTGTTATGACCAATACAAGAACGGTATTGGGCTCTATGGATTTAGATGAAATGTTATCAAGACGAGATTTTATTAATGCCAAGCTGTTAAAAGTCGTTGATGAAGCAGTTGAGCCATGGGGGGTTAAAATTACAAGGATTGAAATTAAAGATATTTCTCCTCCGCAAGATTTAGTTGCTTCAATGGGGCGTCAAATGAAAGCAGAGCGAGAAAAAAGAGCAAATATTTTAGATGCAGAAGGTATAAAACAAGCTCAAATTCTAAAAGCAGAAGGAAAAAAACAATCTGTAATATTAAGAGCTGAAGCAGCAAAAGAACAAGCTTTTAGAGAATCAGAAGCTCGTGAAAGAATAGCTGCTGCTGAAGCTGTGGCGATAGATGTTGTTTCTAAAGCCATTGCAAATGGGGATGTTAAAGCTATAAATTATTTTGTTGCACAAAAGTATATTGAGGCTTTAGGTAAAATAGGTAGCGCGGATAATCAAAAATTAATTATGATGCCATTAGAGGCAAGTAGTGTAATAGGATCAGTTGCTGGAATTTCTGAATTGATTAAAGATTATAGTAAAAGTGAAATACAAAAGAAATAAAATATATGCTAGAAAATTTTATCATTGATTATTGGTTTTGGATTGGATTATCTATAATTTTATTTATTATAGAAATTTTTACTTTTACATCTTATTCTTTATGGCTTGGTATAGGGGCTTTATTGACAGGGGTTATAGCTTTTGTTTTCCCAAGTATGAGCTGGCCACTTCAAGGTCTTACTTTTGCTGTTATGGCTGTTGTTGGTATTACAATTGGCTATAAATACTTTAGATCACAAGAAACTCATAATAGAACAATTAATGACACTTTAAATCAAAGAGGCTCTCAATATGTAGGGCGAGTATTTAAAGTTGTTGAGGCTATTGAAAATGGCAGAGGAGTTATTAAAGTTGGTGATTCTATTTGGATTGCCAAGTCAGATATTGATATTGCTATTGATACAAAAGTTATAGTTTTGAAAGCTGAAGGTAATGTATTGATTGTTAAGCCTTTAGATAAACCTTAGCGCATCTTATGAATATTTAAAACTATACCAATTGCAAAAAAAATTGTTTTACAGTAGAATTCTAGCTTTAATAAATTGATAGAGCTGGAATTTATTATTATGACATTATCTTTAGAAAAAATTCATGATGTAATAGAGAAATCTACTTTATTATATACCGCACAAGAAGTGGAAAAAGCTATAGACAAGATGGCTTTAGAAATCGAAGAAAAATTAACTGATAGCAATTTACTTTGTATTACTGTTATGATTGGCGGCCTAATTCCAACAGGAGCTTTATTAAGACGGTTACATTTTCCTATGGAAATGGATTATGTTCATGCAACAAGGTATACAGGAAAAACAAGAGGTTCAGAGTTGAAATGGCTTGTTAAGCCTCAAAAAAGTTTAGAAGGCAGAACTATCCTAATAGTAGATGATATATTAGATGGTGGAATTACCCTTGCAGGAATTGTTGATTATTGTAAAGAGCAAGGAGCAGAAAAAATATACACGGCTGTTTTAATAGACAAACAGCGTGAGCGTCCAGAAGGAGCAGTCCAGAAAGCTGATTTTGCAGCTTTAGAGGTTGAAAATAAATTTATATATGGATATGGAATGGATTATAATGAATATTTAAGAAATACTCCTGGAATTTATTCTGTCGCAAAAGAGCATGAATAAGTATTAATTTAAATAAAAAATAACAGATAAATTAGACTAATTATAATTTAAACTTTGCTTACCCTTATTAGGATTAAGCAAAGTTTAATATTTTACAGATATTGTTGTAAGAGTATAATTATATATTCTACTCATTAGTAAATTTAATCACATGTTATAAATAAATAAATGAATATTCTTTGCATAATACACGCAACTTTTGAATCTTATAGTGTAATACAGTCTTGGGCTGATCATAATAATCATGAATTTCATCTATACAGCCCATATAAAGCAATCAAGAATATAGACATAGATTCTTTTGATTGGATTATCATTATGGGTGGGCCTCAAAGCGCTCTAGAAATAAATAAATATCCTTACTTGCAGTATGAAATAGACTTAATTAAACAAGCAATTACAGCCAATAAAAAAGTTCTGGGTATCTGCTTAGGCGCGCAATTAATAGGTGAAGCATTTGGAGTTAAGACAGAAAAAAGTACAGAAAAAGAAGTAGGTGTTTATAATATTAATTTAACAAAAGATGCTAAAGAAGATATTTTATTTAAAGACTTGCCTTGCGAAATACCAGTAATACATTGGCATAATGATATGCCGGGTTTAACAAAAGAATCTGTTGTGTTGGCTCAAAGTAAAGGTTGCCCAAGACAGGTAATAAAGTATGCTGATAAAATTTATGGCTTTCAATGCCATTTTGAGATTACGCTTTTAAGCATAAAAAAAATGATTAATAAGTTACATGATGATTTAGATATCAATTCTAAGTATATTCAGTCTAAAGAAATACTAATAAATCAGGACTATATATCAATTAATAATAACATGCTTTATTTGTTAGATAAATTCGCTTTGATTAAGTAAATAATTTCATTATATCTTAAGATAGATGCCTCATAATGCTCTCCTAATAAGCATAAATTAAGAGGTATTTATGGAAGCTGTGTTTTCAATGTATTCAACTACAAAGCCAATTGATGAGCCTGATAAATCAAACTATACAAGTTTGGTAAATTATTTAGTAAATAGTTTACCAGAAGATTCTCGTTTATTTAATGATAAAGAAATGCTAAAAAAAGCATTGTTCGATAATTTTACACTTCTACAAGAAGTAATAGGTTTTGATAGGCTAGATATGGCTCATGCCATTGCAAATTTTTATGAAGATAAAAGTTTAACTGATGAATATCGCGCTATTTATATAAAATTATTATTAGATTTTTCAAAAAATAATAAATTAAGAGATTCTGTTATTAATAAGTATAGTGAGTTTTCCAATAGAATAATTTCAATTCATCATACTTTATCTAAATTTATTCCTGATGATAAGTTTAAAAAATTTGTAGATAGTTTTGCTCAAAGTTTGGGAGAGGATAATGATTTTTTCACCAATAAGTATATTCAAGTTATAGATAGTTATTTGATGCATGTTCCTAATCAGAAAATTAATCGTAAAGCAGGTTAATTATTTTTATAATTTAGTAATATATACAATAGTGCCAAAATATGGATTATCAAAATAATTACTTTCATTAATTAATATATTGCGATTTTGATGAATAGTAAAAGTTTTGTAATGTAAGTAATTGGCTAAAATAACAGGGGCATTGATTAATAAATTGATATCTATATGAATTTTCTGTTTAGTAAATTTTTGTAAATATATTAAACCTTCTAATTCCCATTCTGGGTTTAAAAATTTAAAGTAATTATTATCAATTTTTTTTAATTTGTTTAAATCTATTTTATTAGAATTATCAAAAGCATTACTGCTTGTTGCTAGTATTTCAGTTGAAGCGTCATTTTTCTTAGTATTATAATAATTTTCTCCACCAAAAAAATAAACACCATCTTTTTTTGATAAATTTTGATACCAAGCATAATGAGATATTATTTTATAGTTCGGAGAGTCTTGAAGTTTTTTATCAAAAGTTTTCAGACTATGCTGATCTTGATTTATTTTATAAAATAAATCAAAAAGCTTAGGATCTGAATCTGGTTCTTGATTTTCAGTTTGCTCATTATTATTTAAAGCGCTTATTTCTTGAAAATCGCTAGCATCTAAATCAGTGTTTTCTTGTTTTTTAGATTCAGGACTTGCAGTATCTTTTAAAACATTAATACCTTTTGGTTTGGCTATTTTGTCAAAACTAGAATATAGGTTATCTATTTTTATGTTATTAGAAAATACAATAATTTCTATTTTATAAATTTCATTTTCCTTTAATTTGCTTTTTGTATTAACTGCGTTTGTAGCAAAAAAATTATGACATATATTTAATAAAAATATTACGGTTAACAAATTTTTTACTTTACTCATATTTTTTATATTTATGTTTATTTGAAATTAGTTTATTTTAGCTAGTTATTTCAGATATAAGATTGTTTATATTATCATATAAACTCAAGTCCGAATCAAATTTTGCTTTTAATTGATCATTATTGATTAATTTATATTTATGAGGTTTAGTTTGCAATAGTTTAAGTAACTTATTTAAGTCAATTTTATTATTTTCAGTAAATTTAATACTCGATTCATTGTTTTTAACATTAATTTTATTAATATTATATTTTTTGCATAATGTTTTAATTTTAGTTGCAATAAATAAATTTTCAATTTGAGGAGGAATAGAGCCAAATCTATCTTGCATTTCAAATTTTATATTATTAAACTCTTGATCATTTTTAGATGAGGCAATTTTTTTATAAAAATTAAGTCTTTGATTAACATCAGGTAAATATGATTCAGGAATAAGCGTTGCCATGCCTAGATTAATTTCTATTTCATTGTTATTAAGATCAATTTTTTCAATTTCTGTTCCAGACTTTAAGTCTTCAACAGCTCTATTTAGCATATCCATATACAAGCTATATCCGATTGATTCTATATTACCACTTTGCTCATCACCCAATATTTCACCTGAGCCTCTAATATCCATATCATAAGTAGCAAGATTAAATCCAGCCCCCAAATCTTTTAGTTGTTCTAAGGCTTCTATACGTTTTTGAGCATCTTTGCTTAATGCTTTAAAAGGAGGGGTGAACATATAAGCATAAGCTTGATGATGTGATCTACCAACGCGACCTCTGATTTGATGCAACTGTGCAAGGCCTAGTTTATCTGCTCTATCAATAATAATAGTATTTGCATTTGGAATATCAATACCTGTTTCGATAATAGTTGTGCAGATAAGAACATTTGCTCGTTTGTGATAAAAATCAGTCATGATTTTTTCAAGCTCTACTTCTTTCATTTGTCCATGAGCTATTACTATTTTTGCATCAGGAACTAATTTTTCAACTTCTTCTGCAACTTTATTCATGGACTTTATATCATTATGTAAAAAATAGACTTGACCTCCTCTTAGTAGCTCTCTGTTCAGAGCTTCTTGTATTAATGAATAATTTCTTTCATGAATAAATGTTTTTATTGCTAGTCGTTTAGATGGAGGCGTTGCTATTATAGATAAATCTCTTATGCCAGCAAGAGCCATATTTAACGTTCTTGGAATTGGAGTTGCTGTTAATGTTAAAATATCAACATTATATGCTAGAGCTTTTATTTTTTCTTTTTGTTTTACTCCAAATCTATGTTCTTCATCTATAATTAATAACCCTAAATTTTTAAATTTAATATCATTTTGAATTATTTTATGTGTGCCGATAATTATATCAGTATTTCCAGCTTTTAATTTTTCAATACTTAAAAGTTGCTCTTTTTTGGTTTTAAATCTAGATAAAATATCTATATTAATAGCCATATTAGCAAATCTATTTTTAAATACTTCATAATGTTGTTCAGCTAATAAAGTTGTAGGCACTAATATAGCAATTTGTTTACTATTATGGGCGGCAATAAAAGCTGCTCGTATAGCGACTTCTGTTTTACCAAAGCCAACATCTCCACAAACTAGGCGATCCATTGGTTTTTCTTGCTGCATATCATTTAATACTTCTGATATAGCCTTTTCTTGATCTAAAGTTTCTTCAAATGGAAAAGTATCTGCAAAGCTATGATATTCTAAATTTGGAATTTTAAATTTATAACCTTTTTTAGATAATCTTTTTGCATACAAATCTAATAGCTTTGCAGCCATATCAATTATTTTTTGTGAAGCTTTAGTTTTATCTTTACTCCATTTTTGATTACCTAAATTATGCAATGGCGCAAGATCTGGATTTGATGTTGTATATTTGCTAATTAAATCAAGTGATGTAATAGGAACATATAATTTACTATTGTTAGCATACAAAACAGTTAAAAATTCAGTGTCAATATTATTAACTTTAAGATTACTAAGTCCTTGGTAACGACCAATGCCATGATTTTGGTGAACTATGGGATCACCAATAGTTAACTCAGATAGACTTTGAATTAACTCTATAGCATTTAATTCTATATCTTTAAATTTACTAGTAAATCTTTTTTTTCTAAACCTTCTTTGTAATATTTTATTGGTATACAAATCAGTTTCAGCAATAACTGCTAAATTTATTTTATTTATTATAAAGCCTATATTCAAAGCAGCTGTGCAAATATAAATATTACTAGATGGTAGCTTAAGAAAAGAGTTCCATATATTATTTTGTGTTTTTGTTTGATTTAATATATTTAAATTTATATTATTTTTTTTGAATAATTCTAATAAGGTTTCCAATCTTCCATCTGTTTCAGCACAGATTAAAATTTTTAAATCTGGTTTTAGAGCTATAAAGTTTTTAAAATTATTTAGTGGATTTTGTAAGCTTTTAGAATCAGATGCAATACTAATATCAGGAAGTCGTTCAATATCAAGATTAACAATTGATTTTTCATTTAAGTTATTATTAATATTTTCTTGTTTAACATCATCTTTAAATTTAACAGATTTAAATTTATTAATGTTATTAAATAATTCTTCTTGGGATAGAAATAAATATTTTGGATCTAATATAGGCTTAGTATGATCTATGTTTAAATTATTAAATCTTTCTTTTACATCTTTTAAAAATTTAATCGAAGCATCATTGATATTTCCAATGGTAAATATTATACCATTATCATTTATATAATCAAAAACAGAGTTAAGTTCATTATTAAAGAATAAAGGGATATAATATTCAATTCCAGCTGCAGGTTCTTGATTAGATATATTTTGATATATTGGTGATTTCAATGGGTTGCCAGTAAAATGTTCGCGCCAATTATTTTTGAAAATTTTAATACTTTGCTCTGTAAAAGGAAACTCTGTTGTTGGCATTAAAGATATTTTATCTATTTTACTAATAGATTGTTGAGTTTCTGGATCAAAAATTCTTATAGACTCAACATCATTATCAAAAAAATCTATTCTATATGGAGTTTTTGAGCCCATAGGAAATATATCTAATATTGAACCACGAACTGCTATTTCCCCGTGATTTTTAACTAGTGGGCTATTAATATAACCATAATTAGTTAAATCTTGAATTAATTTAGCTCTATTAACATTAGTGTTGTTTTCAATAAAAAATATATTAGATTTAATATATTCTTTAGGACAAATTTTGTGTTGTGCGGAGTGCAGGGTAATTAAATATATGCCTTTCTTGCCACTACTTAAGTTATATAACGTTTTAAGTCTTTCAGAAACTATATCAATATTAGGAGAGAATAAGTCATATGGTAAAATTTCCCAATCAGGAAAAAAATGGATATCTTCTGCACACTCTGGATAAAAAAACCTTAACTCATAATTTATATCGGTAAGCTTTTGATAATCTGGGCTTATTATTATGATTTGTTTATTGTTTTCTTCTATATCTTTATAAATTTCACTTAAAATAAGACTGGTTGATGAACCTTGAATATTATTTAAAGTGATTTTTTTTTTATTTAATATTTTTTTTGAGTTTAGTATTTGTTGCATGGTTTTAATTGATATGTAATTCTAAATAAAATATATTATAAATAAGCCTGCGTAGCAAGATACAAGACCAATATTTACATTGCGAAAATTTATTTTTGAGCTCATGGTTTTGTTACTGCTGCGCAATAAATTAAACTATCATTTTTATACAAACTATTAAACCATGACACACGCAAAACAGCCATTAAAAGACAAAAAAAACTTAAGCCTCGATATTTTAAAATGGCGATCAAGAAGAGGCATGCTTGAGCTAGATTTATTGCTTATTAGCTTTATAGATAATAATTACGAATTATTAAGTCAAGAGCAGTTATTGGAGTATTATTATTTACTAGAGCAAGAAGATACCGATATTTATAGCTGGTTTATTGAAGATGTTAAAGTTCCAGATGAAAGATTACATGCAATATTTAAGCTTATTAAAGAATATAAGAGTTTAAAGTAAATTGATTAACAAGCCATATCAAGATAATGAAATTATTATTAGACCATCTAAGATGTTGTTTACATTAATATCTTTTTCTCATGCTTTATTAATTTTTTTAATTCATGTTTTAGATTTAACTTGGTATATTGCTTTAGTTTTAGTAATAATAACTTTACTGAGCTTTTATTATTATTCAAGGACGTATTTTTTAAGACGCTCAAAAAAAACAGTAAAAAAGCTTGAATATCAAGAAGATAAAAAAACATGGGAGTTATCATTAGGTAATGATACTAAAGTCATTGGCCGCTTAAGACATAATAATTTTACATCTAATGTAGTTCTAGTATTAAACTTTGATATAATTAATCCTAGTTATAATCAGTTTAGTAATATAAAAAAGCAAAAAAAACAACAAGTTAGTGCTATTGTATTCAATGATAGTGTTTCTATTACCACGTATCGATATTTAAAACGCAAAATAAAATATTTGAAATAATTACATATTTATTTTTTTAATAATTACTTAAGTTAGATTTGTTTATAATGTAGTAATTATTTAAATTACTTCAGAAAGATTAATTATGATTAGACCACAAGATGACATTGAAGCTAAAAAAAAAAGTGATCAAAATATTCAAGATTTTGTTGGATTAATTCACGAGCCGACACTAATTATGCCAGAAAAAGTCATTGATGAAAATGATGAAGCATCTAAATCAGTTTCTGGATTAAGTGATGAGACTTTATCATCATCTCATACAAGTTTTGTTGATGATCAAACAACTCCTGTTACTGTAAGTCATGAAAAACCTAAAAGTAATGCATTGCCAAGTTTAAAAGATATGTTGTTTAATAATAATATTGAACATGATCATGATGATCTTTGTAATGAAAATAAAATCAAATTAAATCATAATACTGAGACTTGGGTTACTACTTTTGAGCGTAAAATATCTGAAGATTCTGTAAGTTATGATGTTGAAATTGAAAATTATGGTGTTACACCAGAAGAGCATGAAAAGTATGCTGTATATTTTTTAGATAAATTAGAATTATTATCTAAAAATAGTAATAATCAACTTATAGATTTAGATTTAAGTGGTTTAAGTGTTAGTAAAGCAGATTTACAAAAAACTATAGAAAAAGTATTAAAAGATAATAGCAGTAAATATACATTTATTAATTTACTTGACACAAATTCTGCTTTTCATCAAGCCGTAGTTACTAATACAGAAGATGGGTTAAGCAACACACATGTTTTAAAATCAGAATCAGAATCAGAATCAGAACCAGAAATAAGAAGTTTTGACTTTGATGATTTTTCTAAAGTAACAAAAGATGAGATGATTAAATTATTAGATAAAGAGATGAAACCAGATACAAAAAAGATAATAATTTATAAAGATACAAAAGATGGTCAATTAAAAATATTACTTGAGAAGATTATTGCCGAAAAATATCCAAACCGAGATATTAAGGTAGTTAATGATATTCCTGAAGCGGGCCATAAGTTAGAATTCAGTAAAGAATTTATTAATCTTAACCAAGCAGAGGAATTCTTAAAAGAAATGAGCTGGCGAATTAATCTGAAACATAAAAGAGCATTTGAACGTAGTCTCATTAAAATAGAGTCTTCAGATAATACTGTGAAAATTTATGTTGATAGTAGTGATAATAATTTTCTTGTAAACGAAGTAAAAGAAAGCTGTAAGAATAGCCTTAGCCAGTTAGGAATTTATGAGGATAATTCAGAGGCCAGTAAAAAATGCACAATGTAAAATTATATGGCTTTGCTAAAAAACAAGGTATTATTATAGTGATTAAACTTGAATTATAACTAAATAGTGCTTTAATTATATATAGGGATATATATTGGTGTCTTAATATAATATTATTTATATAATATCTTTTTGATATCACTCATAGAATTCCCATTTGTTGTATTGTAGTTCTTGGAGTGTAATATGCAATTAAAGTCATTTTTTAAATCAAAAAAAAGTTTATCATCTGGGTTAATATGTTTATCAGTTTTATTTATATCTAGTATTAATGCTAACGAATTAATATATGAAATGAAATTTGATAACAACAAACCTATAAATTATCAAAAAACAGAAAAGAAAAGCTCAGTATTTTTAGCGCCAGAACATTGGCAAGCAGGCATGGATGAAAAACATGTTTGGGTTGAACCTCAAGAAGATAGTAAAAATAAATTTGTTTTTTATGCAAGAAATGGTAGGAGTATAAATAACCCCAACTGGGCTCATAAAAGAGTAGCAGGGGTTAGGTTTTTTAGCTGGTAATCTAGTAGCTAGATGTTTACAAAAGGGTACCCTAGAATCCAATTATTAGCCATAGATACTAAATACCATTTTAGTTCTTGGTTCATAATATTAGGGTATTCACTCCATACTAAGGCTGAAATTCCAGCAATAGTAGGTGTTGCCATAGATGTTCCTGATATAGCTTTATAAGAGTTATCTCTATCATGCCAAGCTGATATTACATATTCTCCATCAGCAGCTATATTTACACATGAGCCATAGTTTGAAAAATATGATAAATTATTTTGAAATACATTTGCGGATGTTACTGAAAAAGCACCAGAAGCACTAGAAGGTGAATAATAGCAAGAATCATCAGATTCATTGCCTGCTGCAACAACAACTAAAACACCAAGTCTATCAAGATTATTCATTACTTTGTTTTCAAGATCTTGTTTACCACCACCTAAAGACATTGATAATATACAATGGCCAGAAGCTTCGCTGCATTTTTCTACAACCCAATCAAGGCCATCATAGACGCTTATATCATCACCATAGCCTTCATCATTTAATACTTTACTGACATATAAGTTAGATTTTGTTGCAAATCCGACACGGTTTCCAGTTGCCGTTCCAGCCACATGGGTGCCATGACCATGGGCATCATTAGTTTCGATGCCTTTTTGTAAATAAATATTATGTCCTAAAAATTCTTTATGAGAGCTGTTAATACCAGTATCTAAAATAAAGATATTAGTGTTTTCACCAGCTTTAGAAAAATTAGTTATAAAGTTATTTCTAAACTCATTAGATTTGTTTTTTTGCATATAACTATCATTTTCATGCTTAATAAAATTTAATGATAATTTTCTGTTTTTGTAAATATGAAAAGGTGGTGGGGTAATAGTTTTGGCTTTATTTAATATAGTGTTAACACTATTGTCATTGTTATCTTCGTTATTACCATCATTGCTATCTTCATCACTATCACTATATTCAGGATCAATGATTTCAAGAGCAAGAATGCCTAAATGTTCAAATTTTCTTGAGACTTTATACTCAAGCCCTAATATAGATAGATACTCTGCTGCGGCTTGCTCTAAGCTTACAAGAGCAGTTTTTTGATATTTGATAAATTTTTCTAAATTAGATTTATCATTAGGATCACTTGGGATCTCATATTCAGCAAAATTATCGTCTTTTGTGGATATAACCCATAAATCATGAGCATAGCTAATTTGCATAGAAAATAAGAAAGTCATAAAAGCTATAAAAGCTTTTTGCATACGATGTATTTTCATTCTATATCCTTATAAAATGTTGTTTATAATAGTATAAGTTTAAATTATAGCTTGTTTGGTAAAATAAAGGTAGTTTGATAGGAAATTAAAGTTAGTTTATTATAAAAATAAACTAACTAAAAAGATATTATTGCAATCATGAATGTATTACATAACTAAAAAAGGATATCCAAGAATCCATAATTTAGAAAGAGATACTAAATACCATTTTAATTCTTGATTACTAAGAGTTGGTTGTTCACCCCATACTAACGCGGCAACTCCTGATACATGTGGTGTTGCCATTGAGGTTCCTGATATAGAGTTATAAGAAGTATCACTATCATACCAAGAAGATATTATGTTTTCACCATCAGCAATAATATTTACACAAGATCCATAATTAGAAAAATAAGATAATTTTTGTGTGTAGATGTTTGCAGATGCAACTGTTAGGGCTCCTGCTGCACTTGCAGGGGATAATTCGCACGCATCAGTTGAATCATTGCCAGCTGCAGATACAACTAAAATGCCTAGTCGATCAAGACTATTTATTGTTTTATTTTCTAGAGAATCATTAGCGCCACCTAATGATAAGGATAGAATACAGCGCCCTTTAATTTTAGAGCATTTTTGTACAACCCAATTTAAGCCGTTATAAATAGATAAATCATCTCCTGAACCACTAGCATTCAATACTTTAGAAATATATAAGTTGGCATTAACGGAAAATCCTGCTTTTTTGCCAGCAATTACACCGGCAACATGTGTACCATGACCATTGTCATCTGAATTGTTAGTATTTATTTTATGCAAATGTATGTTCTTATTAAATTCTTTATGTGATTCTCTAATTCCTGTATCAAGAATAAAAACATTAATATTTTTACCAAGCTTTGGGTAAGAATCTTTAAAATTTAATTTATCATTTGAATAGTGATCTTTTTTATTAAAATCAATTTGCTCTGGGTTTGTATTTAACTGGTGATTGAAATATGCCAATGATACTAATTTTTTTTTATGAGAATGTATATAAGATGGTAATTTTAAATCTAGTTTTTTAGAGTTATCATTGTAAATATCTACAGCAATAATTCCTAAATTATCAAATTTTTTTCTAATTTTAAATTTAAGACCTTTGGCGTTTAAATAATCTTGAACAGAACCTTCTAAATGTTTTATTTCTTGATTTTGATATTTAATAAATCTTTTAAGAGTTGCTTTATCATCAGGATCATGAGAGATATCATATTCACCAAAATTATCATTTTTAGTTGAGAAAATCCAAGATTCTTTACCGTTAAGTAATTCTTCGGATAATTCGTTGTCATGTTTAGCATAAACAGAACTTATGGAATTTAATGAGAAGATTAGTACTACACTGAATAGTTTTAGCAATGAATTCATAAAAACACCTTGAAATTAATATGCAGTTGTAAAATATTAGCATGTTATTATATATATGTATTTAGTTAAATGTCAAACTGCACGTTATTGAACTTACATAGCTTGAATCTCTAGTATATACCAATAAAATTAAATTATTAACAATGTTATATAATATGCGGATCATAATATAGATTTATTTAAATTTAATTTTGATAAATTAGGATAGGACTAAAAGTTATAAATTGCTATAATATAGTTTTTTAAAATTAATTATATAAATTATGAAATCTGTAGTACAAGATCCTATTGAAATAAAGTCATTAACACACGAAGGGCGTGGCATTGGAGAATATAATGGCAAAAAAATATTTATTGATGGTGCTTTAGCAAATGAATTAGTTAAATTTAAAATCTTACGCAATAAGTCTAAATTCATAGAAGGCATTGCAGAAGAAATATTAGAAAAATCTCCTCGAAGAGTGGATCCTGCCTGTAAGCATTTTATGGTGTGTGGTGGTTGTAGTTTACAACATATGTCAGAAGACATGCAGCGAGAAATTAAACAAAGTACTTTAAAAGATAACTTTTTGCATTTTGGAAATAATGTTAGCCCTAATGAATATTTAGAACCAATTACAGATAAGCAATATGGTTATAGAAGAAAAGCAAGATTAGGCGTTAAATATGTAATTAAAAAAGATAAAGTTTTAGTTGGTTTTCGTGAAAAAAATGGTAGATTTTTAGCTGATATAGATTCATGTCCTATTTTATATTCCAAAGTTTCTGATTTATTAGTGCCTTTACAAGAATTAATTTTTGGCATGGAGGCAAGACAGCAAATTCCTCAAATTGAAGTTGCTGTTGGAGATACAGACATAGCTTTAATATTTAGAAATTTAGTGACACTTGATATATCTGATAAAGAAAAATTAATTAATTTTGCAGAAAAATATAATATTAATTTATTTCTTCAACCTAAAGGCCCAGATACTGTATATAGAATTTATCCTTTGGGTAATAATGAAAATTATTTAGAATATAGTTTACCAGATTTAAATTTAAGCTTTAAATTCTTACCAACAGATTTTACACAAGTTAATTTAAATATAAATAGAAAACTTGTGAATAAAGCGTTAGAACTTTTAGATATTAATAATCAGGATGTGATTTTAGATTTGTTCTCAGGCTTGGGTAATTTTACTCTGCCTATGGCAAAATTTGCTAAAAAAGTAATAGCTGTTGAGGGATCAGATGCTATGGTTCAAAGGGGATATTTAAATGCTAAAAATAATAATATTGATAATATTGATTTTTATGCAACAGATTTGATTAATTTAGAAGAAGCTAATAAAAAATCAGATTATAAATTATGGTTTAATAATAGTTATAATAAAATTTTATTAGATCCACCAAGAGCAGGAGCTAAAGAAATTATAGAGCTATTGCATACTATTAAAGATTTTAATATAGAAAAAATAGTTTACGTGTCTTGTAATCCTGCAACATTAGCTCGTGATGCTGGTATTTTGGTAAATGATTATAATTATAAAATGACTAAAGCAGGTATTTTAGATATGTTTCCTAATACAAAACACGTGGAGTCAATGGCTGTGTTTGAAAAATAAAAATTATATCATATAAATAGGGATTTTTAGATTATGGTAAAAGTTAGAGAATTTTCAATAGTAGACAAACATGGCTCGGCAAATGAGCTATTATGGCTTGAAAATTTAAAAGAAAAACATTTTTCAAATATTGATAAAATTAAAATAGCTATAGAGTTAGTAAATTCTTGGGTTAATAAAAAAGATAATATTAATTTTGCTCAAAAAGAATATTATTATTTACAAGGTCTTTCAATGGCCAATATTCTTTCTGAATTAAATTTAGATGAAGATACTATTTGTGCTTCAATATTATTTAATTTTGTTCATGACTTAAAATTTAGTATTGATGTTGTTGCTCTTAAAATTAATAATTCGGTTGCTGATATCATTAAAGGTGTTATGCAAATGGATGCTATAAGAGATTTGCAAGTCAAAAGCATTGATAATCAAGTATATGCAGATAAAATTCGAAAAATGCTACTTGCAATGGTGGAAGATGTTCGGGTTGTGGTGGTACGATTAGCTGAACATTTATGTGAAATGCGAGCTGCTGCAAATAAATCTGATAGCGTTAAGCATGATATTGCAGAAGAAACCTTAAATATCTACGCCCCGTTATCTAACCGATTAGGTATAGGGCAAATAAAATGGGAATTAGAAGATTTATCTTTTCGATACTTGCAACCTAAAGAATATAAATATATAGCTAAGCTATTAGATGAAAAAAGGCTTGATAGAGAAAATTATATTATTGATGTTGTTAAAAAATTAGAAGATGAATTACAAAAAGAAAACATTAAAGCAGAAGTTTTAGGACGCCCGAAACATATCTATAGTATTTGGCGTAAAATGCAGAAAAAAAATCTAGATTATGATGAAATATATGATATTAGAGCAATAAGAATTTTAACCGATAAAGTATCAGATTGTTATGCTGCTTTAGGTACTGTGCATGCATTATGGAGACATATACCAAAAGAATTTGATGATTATATAGCCTTACCAAAAGATAATGGTTATCAATCTTTGCATACTGCTGTAATTGGACCAGAAGGAAAAGTTGTAGAAATTCAAATAAGAACTAGTAAAATGCATGATGATGCCGAGTTGGGAGTTGCAGCACACTGGAGATATAAAGAAGGTGTTAATCATGATGCAAGTTTTGAAAATAAAATTGCTTGGTTAAGACAGCTTCTTGCATGGCAAGATGAAGTTACTAACAGCAGTGATCTTATTGAAGAGTTAAAAGAAGATATATCAGAAGATAGGGTTTATGTTCTAACTCCAACTGGAGATATTATGGATTTTCCTGAAGGTGCAACTCCTTTAGATTTTGCTTATGCGGTGCACACAAGCGTTGGTCACAGGTGTCGAGGCGCAAAAGCTAATGGTCATATGGTTTCATTGACTTATAAGATGGCAACTGGTGATCAGATGGAAATTTTAACTAGTAATAAAGAGTCTCCAAGTCGTGATTGGTTGAATCAGCATTTAGATTTTATAAAAACACCAAGAGCTAGATCTAAAATACAAACTTGGTTTAAAAAACAAGATTATGATGAAAATGTTCAAGAAGGGCGCGAGCTACTAAACAAAGAATTAAACAGATTAGGTTTACATGATATTAATTTTGATAAAATTATTAGTAAGTTAAATTTTAAGGCTGTAAGTGATTTATATGCTAGCTATGGAACAGGAGATGTAAAAACATCACAAATTTTAGGTGCAGTTGATGGCCTTAGAAAAGATAAAAATATAATTGACACTTTACCTATAAAGAAAAAAGTTACAAAGAAAAACTATACTGAAAAATCAATATTAATCCAAGGATTTGATGATTTATTAACAACTGTCGCACGTTGTTGTAAACCTGTGCCTGGCGATAAAATAATAGGATTTATAACTTTAGGGCGGGGAGTTAGTGTACATAGGACTGATTGTCAAAACATGTTATATTTAGAAGAATCTAGCCCAGAAAGAAGTGTAAGTGCTTGTTGGGCTGAAGATTCATTTGATAAAAGTCATACAGTAGATATTCAAATAATTTCAGATGATAGAGCAGCGTTGTTAAAAGATATCACTGGAACTTTAGCAGCTGCTAAAGTAAATATTTTAGCATTAAAGACGGTTACAAATTCTAAAACTTATACGGTGCATACTGATATTACCTTAGAAATATCTAGTGTAGAAGAACTAGGTAAAGTTTTAAGTAATTTAGCCAATTTACCTTGTGTTAAAGAAGTTAAAAGAGTTGGTTAAAGACTTGAGGATTTTATTTGTAATTGATTTAATATGAATTTGGTAAAAAATTACTAAGTTGCTACAATCCATATTTGTCCAGAAACTGTATTATTATTATTATTTCTTAAATCAAAATCTCCTTGAAAGATATTTTTTATGTTATATTTACTAATCAATTCTAAAATATATTTTTTATTATGTTGATATCTTCCTGTTTGGGTTAAATTATAATTGTCAGATTTATTAGTAGATTCACAAGAAAATATAAAAAAGCTATTATCAAAGTTTTTTTTAAAATATAAAAAAACTTTATCTAAATCGCCCAAATAGACTAAAACATCTGCAGCAAGTATTAAATTAATATTTTGCTTTATTATATTTATATTATTTAAACTTTCTATAATATCTTCATAGTACAGCTTTTTATAAATGTTTTTTTGTTTGGCTATATTTAGCATTTTTTGAGATAAATCTGTACCAGTTATATTATTTATTTTATGTTTAGTTAGTTGAAATTTTTGAGCTATAAGCCCAGTACCACATCCTAAATCAAGAACATTAAATGTATCTTGTTTATCTGAAATATGTTTTTGAAATAAACTATAAAAATACTCAGGAACTTTGTATTCTAAATTATTAATTAAATCATTTTCATAATTATCAGAATAATAATCAAATAAATTAGAAATATATTCTTCAGGTGGTTTAATAATATTATTGTTCTGCTCTATAGAGTTTATTAAAAATTCTGTATTTGGATTAGATTTTATATCATTAGCAACTTTGTAATAAAAGCATGCTTTTTCATATTTTTTTTGTTTTTGATATAAAGATCCTAAATTATAATTAGTTTCAAAAGAGTTTAGATTTGTTGTTTTATTTAAATTTTCTAAAGATAATAAATAATATTTTTCAGCTTGTTTGTAGTCTTTGATTTTATGGAATATTACTGCAATATTATAATAATTATTATTTTCATTATCAGATGAATTCAATAAAATACTTTTAATATTATTTAATTTATTTATTGCTGCTTGATGATTAGGATTTATAGTTAAAGTTAAAGCTAAGTATTTAATAGTATTATCTAAATTATTTATTATTTGGTATGCGCAAGATAAATTATAAGCAATACTTTGATTATTAAGCTGATTAATGTTTGTATCTATATTTAAGGCTTTTAGGTAATATTTTATTGCTAAATTAGTTTGTTTTTTAATTAAATAAATATTAGCAATATTATTATTATATTCTTTTGAAGATGGTATTTTAGATATAAGTTTGATATATAATTTCTCAGCTAGATCATAATTTCTTTGTTGAAGAGCATTTATTGCATCTAGCTCAAGATCACTAATATCAGACATTTTTTAGATATATTTTATAAATTAACCATTATTTCTTGTTCATGCTCTGTCATTTTATAATTTTTTCTATCAGAGTAGAATTTTTTTATAGATGATACTACTTCTTCAGGAGTTTCGACTACTTGTATTAATAATAAATCTTTTTCATCAATCATACCTTCTTTAACAAGCGTATTTTTAAACCATTCAAGGACACCATTCCAAAAGTTTTTATCTATAAGAATAATTGGAATATGACGACTTTTTTTAGTTTGAATTAACGTTAATATTTCTGCAAGCTCATCTAAAGTTCCAAAACCTCCTGGTAAGACTACATAAGCAGTCGCATATTTAACAAACATTACTTTTCTTGAAAAAAAATGTCTAAATCTTAAGGATATATTTTGGTAAGCATTTGTAGATTCTTCAAATGGAAGTTCTATGTTTAGTCCAACCGTAGGGGTTGCACCTCTGTATGCTCCTTTATTTGCTGCTTCCATGATACCTGGTCCACCGCCAGTTACAACTGTTAAGCCAGCTTGAGAAAGTAAATAAGCCACATCTTCAGCTAGTTTATACGTTGGGCTATCTTTTTTAGTTCTTGCTGAACCAAAAATGCTAACTGATGGTTGAATTTCAGATAATCTTTCATAGCCTTCAACAAATTCAGCCATAATTTGAAATATCTTCCATGATTCTTTTTTTGAAAGAACGTTATCTTTTCCCATGTTCTTCTCCTTGGTATGGCATAAAGTATATCTATACTTATTAAAATATCATGAGCAAAGTTCAATAGCGAGATCTTTATGATTTTTTAAATAAAAGAAGCTATTCTTTTATATAAGGAAATAATTTTAAAATTAGGCGTAGGCAATGTAATGAACAATAAAATAATAAATATTAATACTTTTGAAATAAATAAAATTCCTACTTTAAAACAAGTCGATAATACAGCGTATAAATTATTGAACGCATATTTAAGTCATGATTACGCTTATTTTGAGGAAATTTTTTATAAAGATGCTTTTTTGTGTGATTTAACTTTAAAAGTTTTATCATTTGTTACAGAAAATCAGATAGAAAATATTAGAAATACAAACATGAAAGATATGTTAATAAATTTTAAGCATAATACAGTGTTTAATTATGAATGTGCTTTGAGTTTAATTTTAGGTTTGAGCTTACAGAGATTTTGGCTTTCTAGTCTTGATTTATGTGATACCCAGGCAGGTAAAGAATATTATTTAGAACATATGAAATCTATATTATATATAGCTTATAAAATTTTCTTAAAAAATTCATTTTTACAAAAACAAAATAATTTTGCTGATATTATTTTAATTTTAAGTACTCATAATATTGGTTTGGGTATTTTAAGTGGGTTATTTAAAATAGAATATAATTTATTATTGTGTTTAGCTAAGAAAAATCCTAATAGTTCTTTATTAACACTTGAAAAAAATCTTTCGGCAATGAAAATTTCTACAAATTTATGTAGTAGCGGGTTTATTTGTCATGCTAAAATTGGCGCCATAGCTTTGAATAAATGGGGATTGCCACAAAAATTTGTTGAAAGTATCTTATGGCATTATAAAGATTACTCTGGAGGACAATTTGAAAATTATATATATTTTTTGCAATTATGTGATTTTATTTTAGCTAAATATAATAAATCGTATATAAAATCAAAAAAAATACCAAATAGTATTTTGAAATATTTTGATAATTTGGATTTGAACATGTCTTTAACTTGGCTAGAGACAAAAAAAGACAAAGAAGCGGATTTTGATTTAATATAAATAAGTAAATATATTGACTATCTTTTAATAATGACAAAGTTTATAATATCTCTGTTAACTTTTATTATATTTTTACTGCAATTTCAATTATGGTTAGGAGAGAGCAGTATAATAAGAATGATTAATTTAAATAAAATATACTCAAAACAGTATAAAATTAATACAAAATTAGAACAAGAAAATCACGAACTCTATTTAGATTTTATTAATTTAAAAAATAGTAATTTATTAATAGAAGAAATTGCACGTAAAGACTTAGGTTATATAAGACAAGACGAAATATTTTACCAAATTAATTAAGGAGCTATATGAAAATATTATTAAGTAATGATGATGGCGTTCATGCAGAAGGTATTCGAGTTTTAGCCGAAACTTTATCTGAAATAGCTCAAGTTGTAGTTGTTGCACCAGATAGAAACAAAAGCGGGGCAAGCAACTCTTTAACTCTCCATAGACCTATAAGATGCACAAAACTTGATAATGGGTTTTATAGTGTAGATGGTACTCCTACAGACTGCGTTCATCTTGCAATTACAGGACTTTTAGATTTTGATCCAGATATGGTTATTTCTGGAATTAATGCTGGTTATAACTTAGGGGATGATACATTATATTCTGGAACTGTTGCAGCAGCAATAGAGGGTCGTTTTTTGGGATATCCAGCTATAGCATTATCTCAAGGTGCGGAAAATCCTCGCCATTATAAAGCTGCAGCTATTATAGCAAAAAGGTTAGTTGAGCATGCTATTGAGAATAAATTAGGAAAAGATAATATTTTAAATATTAATATTCCTGATTTGCCGTTGGAAGAAATTAAAGGCATTGAAATAACAAGATGTGGCAATAGACATAAAGCAGAACCAATTATCAAAGCATTGGATCCTAGAGGAAGAGAGTTTTTTTGGATTGGTCCTGCTGGAGCTGAAGCTGATGCTGGTGATGGTACAGATTTTCATGCTGTTCATGCTAAAAAAGTATCAATTTCTCCTTTGAAAATAGATATGACGGCTCATGAAAAAATAGAAAAATTAAGTAAGTGGACACAAAATTTTAATCTGTAATTAAATAAGATTACTTATTTCCCCATATCTTGTAAGTGAGTTATGGGGTTAATAAACATAAATATTTGAAAGTCTTTATTATAAATTATAAATTTACTAAGACTGATATAATAAGTTTTATAAAGGAACCGCAGTGTTTAAAAAACTTTATGATAAAACTTTAGCTTTATCATCAACAAAAAATTCAGAATATTTTTTATATGGTATCAGTTTTGCTGAGTCTTCATTTTTTCCTATTCCGCCAGATGTTATGCTAATTCCAATGTCTTTAGCAACACCAAGTAAGGCTTGGCGTTATGCACTTTGGACTACTATTTTTTCTGTTTTAGGTGGAATTTTGGGATATTTAATAGGCTTTTTAGCTTTTAATTTTATATTCGAAACTTTTATCCAAAATTTTGGCTATGAACCACAATATTATTTAATTGAACAATGGTTTTCAAAATGGGGGATTTTGTTAGTTTTTATTGCAGGTTTTACACCGGTACCATATAAATTGTTTACTATTACATCTGGCAGTCTGCATTTAAATTTTCCAGCTTTTGTTATTATATCTTTTTTTTCACGGGGACTAAGATTTTTTTTGGTAAGTAGCTTTATATATTACTTTGGAGCAAAAATTGAAAAAGCAATATATAAATGGATTGATATCATAGGATATGGTTCTATTCTGATTTTTATATTTGCTATATTAATTTATAAACTAACTTAATAAAGCACATATGTGCTATTATTAAAAATAGTTATGATAAAAAAAGATCTATTAATAAAAAAAATATTTGCAAAAGTATATTTTACCATTAGTATTGTTGCTTTTATAATGTTTATCACTGGATGCTCTGAGACCAAATCGGTTGAAATTGTCAATTTAACTAAACCTAAAAGGAATCAGAAGTGGGAGCATGTCGTAACATCAGGTGAGACATTGTATATGATTGCATGGAGACATGGGCTTGATCATAAAAAAATAGCCATGGTAAATAATCTGTTTTCTCCATATAAACTTTATAATGGAATGAAGCTTAATCTTAATTATAGTGATGATAATAAGATAGTTCAGAAAAGTATTCAAAAGAATAACGTCAAAAAAAATCTTACAAAACAAAATGTTAGAAGTGTTAAATGGGCTTTCCCTATAAAAACAAATAACATTTCAAAGCACAAAAAAATTTATAAACTCAGCAAGTACAATAAAGGACTTGATATTTTAATACCTAAAGGTCAAGATATTTTGGCGGCTTTATCCGGAAAGGTTGTATATGCGGGTAGTGGACTTAAGGGATATGGAAAGCTTATCATAATAAAACATGAGGGTGATTATTTAAGTGCTTATGCATACAATAACTTACTTTTAGTAAAAGAAGGACAGGATGTTTTAATTGGAGAAAAAATAGCTAAATCTGGGCTAAGAAATGATGGGCTAGCGATGTTGCATTTTCAAATTCGTTATCAAGGAAAACCTGTAAACCCGATTAAGTTTATTTTGTAGTTTCGTTTTAATCAATTACGAGGCTTGATTTATGGCAAATAAAGGGATTTTAAATATTACTACTGATGATTCTAAAGAAGCAATGTCAACAATTGTTTCAGATATATCAAAAACAGAAGTAAAAAGAGAAATTAAAGCAAAAAAGAAAGATAAAAAACCATTTGATGTAACAGAATGTGAAGCTAGTATTGCGTCTAGAACAAAAAAAGCAAAAAGCAGAATTTCAAAAAATTTTGATGAAACAAGCTCTTTTTTAGATGCAACTCAATTATATTTAAGTGAAATAGGATATTCACCTCTTTTAACAGCAGATGAAGAAGTATACTATGCAAGAAAAGCACAAAAAGGAGAAATGCCTGCGCGTGCTCAAATGATTGAAAGTAATTTAAGATTAGTTGTTAAAATAGCAAGAAGATATATTAATAGAGGGCTTACTTTATTAGACTTAATTGAAGAAGGAAATTTAGGTTTAATTAGAGCCGTAGAAAAATTTGATCCTGAAAGAGGTTTTAGATTTTCTACTTATGCCACATGGTGGATTAAGCAAACTATTGAGCGGGCATTAATGAATCAAACAAGAACTATTAGACTACCGATTCATGTTGTAAAAGAGCTTAATGTTTATTTAAGAACAGCTAAGAAATTATCGCATCAATTAGATCATGATCCAACACCTGAAGAAATCGCTGCCGTTTTGGATAAGCCCGTTGAAGATGTCAAAAAAATGCTAGGTTTAAATGAGCGAGTTGCATCAGTTGATGTACCAGTTGGTAATGAAATTGATAAATCTTTACTTGATACTATATCTGACGATGCTAATCTTGATCCAGCTTTAGTTTTACAAGATTCTGATTTAAAAGATAATATTAGTTATTGGATTAATCAATTATCTTCAAAGCAAAGAGAGGTTTTGGAGCGTAGATTTGGTTTAAATGGCTTTGAAATTAATACGTTAGAGCAGGTTGGAAAAGCTATTGGTTTAACAAGGGAGAGAGTTAGACAAATTCAAGTTGAAGCTTTAAAAAGGTTAAGAGAAATTCTAGATAAAAATGGTTTATCTATTCAGGAAATTTTTGGTGAATAATTGTTAATATTAGGTATTTATATTTATTAAGTGGCTCAAAGTTCTTGAGCCACATTATTGTTATTATTTAAATTACCCGAAAATTCCGCCTTTAGTTAAAGCTAGTGGATCTAATATTTTATCTAATTCATTATCAGATAAAGTTGTTAGTTTTTTAGCTGCTTCTTTCACTGATATTTTTTCAGCATAAGCTGTTTTAGCTACTTTTGCGCCAATTTCATAGCCAATAATAGGATTCAAAGCAGTAACTAATATAGGATTATAAGATAAATTTTTATCTAAATTAGTTTCATTTACTATGAAATCTTTAATAGCTTTATCAGCAAGCACTTCACATGCATTAGCAGAGATTTCTAAACTGTTTATAATATTAAGAGCTATAACAGGCAGCATTACATTTAATTGGAAGTTTCCTGATTGTGCACCAACGGTAATAGCAGCATCATGTCCAATTATTTGTGCTGCAACCATACAAACAGCTTCAGGTATTACAGGATTTATTTTACCAGGCATAATGCTACTACCAGGTTGTAGAGGTTTTAATGTTATTTCAGAAAGTCCTGTAAGTGGCCCACTGTTCATCCATCTTAAATCATTAGATATTTTCATTAAACTTGCTGCAAGTGTTTTTAAATGACCAGATAGCTCTAGTATGGTATCCTGAGAGCTAAGTTCCACAAAATAACAAGGGCTAGTAGTAAAATTAATATTCGTTCGGTTAGATATTTTTTTTGCAAAAATTTCGCCAAATTTTGGATGAGCATTAATTCCGGTTCCAACAGCTGTCCCACCTTGAGCTAATAAATTTAATCTTGGTAAAATATTATCGATACGTTGTTTAGAATAAAAAATCTGTTGAGCCCAACAGTTTAACTCTTGCTCTAACGTAACAGGCATAGCATCCATTAAGTGAGTACGACCAGTTTTAACAATATCTTTACAGGTTTCAGCTTTTTTCTTAAGTGCGATATAAAGCTTTTCTAGAGCTGGTTTTAGTTTTGTATAAACAAGAATGCTTGCGCTTACATGTATAGCTGTAGGTATAACATCATTGCTACTTTGGCTCATATTTACATGATCATTAGGATGAACAGTTTCTTTAGTATATTTTTTAGCAAGATGAGAAATAACTTCATTAGTATTCATGTTAGTGCTAGTTCCTGAGCCTGTTTGGAATACATCTATTGGGAATTGTTCATAATGCAAGCCTTCTATTAGCTCTTGTGCTGATTTAACTATTGCATTTGTCTTTTCATTATCTAATAAGTCTAATTGATTATTAGCTTCAGCCGCACTTGCTTTAATTAACCCCATAGCTTTAATAAATTCTTTAGGCATTTTGTGATGACTAATAGGAAAATTCTCACAAGCTCGTTGCGTTTGAGCCCCATATAACGCTGACTCAGGTACTTTAAGCTCACCCATGCTATCATGCTCTATACGAAACTTATTATTGTTATCATTTGAGATATTTTTTGTAGTAGACATGGATATCTGATTCTCCTGTTATATTATTAATCAATCTTTTTTTATAAAGTTATTTTACCAATAGATTCTTTATTAGTCATAGTTTTTTCTCTAGAAATTGTGCTTTTTATTTGCTTAATCTTATTATTAGAATAGATAATATCTAGCTTTTATTTATAAAATAGCGTACAATTCGGTCTCTTAATGAAAAAAATAGTTAAAAAAACTTGAATTTTTTCCATTATATTGAATAATTTTATTATAATATAAATATTAAATAAATTTATATCCTAGGAGATATTTGAATGGTAAAAAAAACAACTAAAGCTAAAACTAAAAAAACAGTTGCAGCTACAAAAGTTACAGTAAAAAAAGCACCAGCAGCAGTATCAAAACTTGCTACATCTGCTGTTCCTAAAAAACAAACTAAAGTTGAAATCTATACTGATTTGGCTGAAGCAACTGGGCTTGAAAAAAAAGCTGTTAAAAGTGTTATGGAAGCTTTGCAAAATCAAATCGCAAGACATTTAAAGCAGCGCGGCTCTGGTGAAATTACTTTACCTGAATTAGGTATTAAAGTACGCAAAGCAATTAAGCCTGCAACTAAATCAAGAAAAGGTAGAAATCCTTTTACAGGCGAAGAAATTACGATTTCAGCCAAGCCTAAAAGAACTACTGCAAAAGTTACTGCTTTAAAAGCATTAAAAGAGCTTGTTTAATTTTAGCTTATATAAAAATAGCCTCAAGTTGAGGCTATTTTTTTGTCTGAAATTTAAAAAAAGGCTATTTAGAAGATATATATTTTTCTCTTTTAACTGTTCTTGCTGTAAATCCTTTGTTTTTTAGAATCTCAAATGTTTCATCAATCATATTAGGATTACCACATAAATATACTATGTCGTTTTCTGGATTTAATTCAGGAGTTATTTTGTCAAAATTATTTTGGACATAGCCTATATAATGGTTGCTATCATAAATATCTTTTTCTGAAAGTCTACTAAAAAACATATTAATATTAAAATTACTGTTAAAATTAGAAAAATTATTAAAATCTTCTAAATAAATAGATTCACTAAAGTTTCTTGCGCCAAATAATAACAAAAATTCAGTATTATTTATTTTAGAAATTTCATTTATTTGTTCTAACATTGCTTTATATGGAGTAACTCCAGTTCCTGTTGCTATTAAAACATAACGTTTCGGATGATTATTTGAGTTAACATCAGGTAAAACTAAACGACCAACAGGACCGCTTATTGTAAGTTTAGTGTTCAATGGTATATTAAATAAAAATTCTGTAGCTGCACCTTCAGGAACTTTTGATATAGCAAATTTAATAATATTATCAGCATTCGGTGAATTAGAAATACTATAACTACGTTTTAATTCTTTTTCATTATAATTAAAATGAATAGATATAAATTGACCGGGAATATAATTAAAAATTTCAGAAGATTCTATAGGGTCTATTTTTAAAGAAAGTTCCAGTATATTATTACCAATTATTTCTTTATTGATTAATTTTGCAGTGTGTTTTTGTATAGCCATAATGTCAAGTTTTAAAGATAAATTATAATATTAAATAAGTAGATTAGTGCTAATTGCATATTATATAATAAATATTCTATATAGTAAGTAGTATAATGCTTATTTATATAAAACTTAATAATATAAAGAGATATAGTAATAAAAAATAAAAGAAAATATTAAAATATTAAAATATTAAAATATTAAAATTTAATAAAAAGGGATTAAAATGGAAGATTTTTTGTTTTTTAGCGAGCAGTTAACTGAAGATGAGCTGCTAGTTCAGGATACAGTTAGAAATTTTATAAATGAAGATGTAAGGCCTTTATTATTAAATTCTTATGAAACAGCAAGTTTTCCTATGGAATTAGTCCAAATGTTAAGCTCGCTTGGCTTATTTGGTATGAATTTACCCACTGAATATGGTGGTGGTGGATTAAATTCTATTTGTTATGGCCTTGCTTGTCAGGAATTAGAAGCAGGAGATAGTGGAATCAGAAGTTTTGTTTCGGTGCAAAGTTCATTGTGTATGTATCCTATATATAGTTTTGGAACAAAGTTGCAACAAAAGCAATATTTACCTGAAATGGCTAAAGGAAATATTATAGGTTGTTTTGGTCTAACTGAATCTAATTCTGGCTCAGATCCATCTAGTATGAAAACTTTTGCAAAAAAAACAGACGGTGGTTGGATATTAAATGGCAGCAAACTTTGGATTACAAATGCAACAATTGCTAAAATAGCAATTATTTGGGCCAATACAGATAATGGCATAAGAGGCTTTATAGTACCGAGTGATTCAAAAGGATTTAATACTACAGAGCTAAAATATAAAATGTCCTTAAGAGCATCTATTACTGGAGAAATTGGGTTAAATAATGTTTTTGTAAGTGATGATAATTATTTGCCAGGATCAGATATTGGCTTAAAAGCCCCATTAAGTTGTTTAACGCAAGCAAGATATGGTATTGCTTGGGGAGCAATGGGAGCTGCTAGAAATTGTTATGAAATAGCTCTAAATTATGTAAAAGAACGCAAACAATTTAATAAACCAATTGCAACAAAGCAGTTAATACAAAAAGAATTGGTAGATATGTATAGTGAAATTTGTAAAGCTATGTATTTAAATTTACATGTTGCTAAATTAAAAGATCAAAATAAAATTGATCATGTAATGGTGTCTTTAATAAAAAGAAATTCTTGTTTTGAAGCCTTAAAAATAGCTAGATCTGCTAGAAACTTACTGGGGGCGAATGGTATTAGTTTAGAGTATAATGTAATAAGGCATATGAATAATTTAGAATCAGTGTTTACTTATGAAGGTACTGATAATATTCATACCTTATCGATTGGTCGAGCCTTGACTGGAATTAGTGCGTTTTAAAATCTTTAATTAATAATCAAATATGATGTTTATTTATATTTGGATTTAAGCAAATGATTTTATATAATTTAAATATATTCAATAAATAGAGTTAGTTAGAATTATGTTTGAAAATTTTAAAAATGATTTTTCAGCCAGCATTGTTGTTTTTTTAGTTGCGCTGCCTTTATGTCTTGGGATTGCGCTAGCTTCTGGTGCGCCACTTTTTTCAGGAATAATATCTGGAGTTATTGGTGGTATTATTGTTGGGATAGTTAGTGGTTCAAGTGTTGGTGTTAGTGGTCCTGCTGCTGGTTTAGTAGTGATAGTTTTTGCAGCTATCAATACACTTGGGTCATGGAATGTTTTTTTATTATCACTTGTTTTGGCCGGTGTGATCCAGCTTTTAATGGGATATTATAAGACAGGATTTATTTCTTGTTTTTTTCCAAGCTCTGTAATTAAAGGCATGTTAACAGGAATTGGACTGCTTATCATTATAAAGCAGATACCTCATATGGTAGGCTATGATTCGGATTATATTGGTGTTTTTTATTTTCATCAGTTAAATGGAGAAAATTCTTTTTCTAATGTATTTAATGCGCTTGCTCATGTTTCGCCAGCTGCAATAATTATATCCATTTTATCATTATTTATATTGGTTATATGGGACTTAAAACTAATAAAAAAACATAAATTTTTTCAGAGCATACCTGCGCCTTTACTTGTTGTTTTACTTGGTATATTTTTAAATAGTGTTTTTAAATATTGGTTTAATAGCTTTAGTTTAAAAGGCGATCATTTAGTAAGATTACCAGTACCAGATAGTTTTAGTGCTTTTTTAGGTCAGTTTAGTTTTCCTGATTTTCATGCTATTACTAATCCTGATGTTTGGCATATTGCTGTAGTTTTAGCATTGGTTGCAAGCATAGAGACATTATTATGTGTAGAAGCTTCAGATAAACTAGATCCTCAAAAAAGGATTACTCCAACCAACCAAGAATTAATGGCTCAAGGATTTGGTAATATTATATCAGGATTTATTGGTGGATTACCGATTACGCAGGTTATAGTTAGAAGCAGCGCAAATATTAATTTTGGGGCAAAAACTAAATTATCAGCCATTTTGCATGGTGTACTTTTATTAATTAGCTCTGTAACAATGGTAAAATATTTAAATATGCTGCCATTGGCAAGCTTATCAACAATATTAATATTAGTAGGATATAAATTATCAAAGCCATCATTATTTAAAGATATGTATAATCTTGGTCAAGAACAATTTGTGCCATTTATTATTACCGTATTTGCAATATTATTAACAGATTTATTAAAAGGAGTGATAATAGGTTTAATAATTGGATTGTTTTATGCTCTTAAACACAGTTATCGTAATACGTATCATTTAAAAGATGTAATTCAACATCAAAATGGTGATACTACACATCATATAACATTAGCTGAAGAGGTATCATTTTTTAATAAAGGCAGTATTATTAATTTATTAAATAATATACCAAAAAATTCAACAGTAATTATAGATTGCTCTAACTCTAAATCTATATCCTATGATGTTGCTGTATTATTTAAAGAATTTAAAGAAACTTCTGCAACAAAAAACATTAAATTTCAGACTATAGGGTTTATCGAACCAATATAGTTTATAGTTGTTATTAAAAGGATCTATTTATGAAAACATTAACAAAAGAAATGCAGTCAGAAATTACACCCAAAAGGGGTTTAGATTTATTAAAAGAAGGTAATAAACGTTTTGTCGATAATTTAAAAATAAACCGTAATTTATTACAACAAGCGAATGATACATCTGATGGGCAGCATCCTTTTGCGATTATTTTAAGTTGTATAGACTCAAGAACTTCTGCTGAATTAATTTTTGACCAAGGTTTAGGCGACATATTTAGTATACGTATCGCAGGTTCAATTGTTAACGATGATATTTTAGGTAGCATGGAATTTGGATGTAAAATAGCTGGTGCTAAAATAATTATAGTCTTAGGACATACTAAATGTGGTGCAATCAAAGGAGCTTGTGATCAAATTGAATTAGGCCATTTAACAGAGTTGCTAAAAAAGATAAATCCCGCTATTTGTGATGAAAAAAGCGTTACAGAAAATCGTTGTTCTGCTAATGATGAGTTTGTAGAAAAAGTATCGGCTATTAATATAAAAAAAACAGTTGATTTTATTATGGAGCATAGCCCAATATTAAAAGAATTGATTGATTCAGGACAATGTGGCATAGCTGGTGGGTATCATAATATAGCTACAGGAGAAGTGTCTTTTTTCGATGATACAATACACATTGATTGATTTTAATTGTCTGTTCTAATCTTATTTTAGCAACCAGAAACTTACATATTTTTATCTAATTTTAAATTTTATAATTATATTAATTTAAGTAAACTCAGCAATAAAACCAAGTTTTTTATTAAAATGTAAGTTTTTGATTATATTATGAGACTCAAGAGCCTTAAAATATCTAGTATAATGTGGGCTTTTGCAGCCTATAATTATAGTGTTATGAATTTTATTACTATATATAATTAATATATTATCTTTAAAATAATTTTGAAAAATTGTTAATGTTTGAATAAATTTTTGTTCATTAGGGAAAAGAAAATTAAAACTTATTATACCATTATCATTTAATTTATTAAAAATGGTATTTAGAAAAACTTTATTAATGCAATTAAAATCAACAAAACCATCAAAAATAAGCGTATCAAATTTTTTATCTGTAAAATTAATATTTTTATTTTGGTTTTTTATTAAGTCAAAAATATCATCATTAATAACATTAAATAAGTTTTCAGTATTGTTTTGATTCGCATTACTGTTATGGTTTACTTGTATTTCATCACTAAAGTGTTTCATAAACAAATTAATAATAACATTAGATTTCTCAACAATAGTTAAGTTAGTATTTGGAAAATATTTATTATAATATCTAATAATATCTCCTCCACCTAGCCCAATTATTAATAATTCCGTGGGATTTTCATGGAGAATTGTAGGTATAATTAAAGCTTGCGACGTTATTAAAGAAAGATGGGATGGATCTTTTTTATATAGTTTACTTTGGATTATTTCAGTATTATTTATATGTAATGATTTAAAGAAATAATTTTCTTTAATAAAAATAGTAAAGTTATGCTTAGTATCTTCAGTCTTAACAATAATTTTAGACTTAATTAATTTATCAAAAAGATTAATTATTTTAAAATAAACTTCATGAAAAAAAATGTTAATGCTTTTTTTTAGATTTGATATCATACTGATAGAAATTAAGTTTTTAAATGATGATTAAGTATAACACTATATAGAGTTAAAACAGTACAATCAAAACAGCTAAAATAGGATTATAATGAGTTCAAAGGTTTCCAAAGTTTCCAAAGTTATATTAAATGTTTCTTTTGAAGAAAAAAATTTAGTTAAGTCATTAGGAGCTATGTGGGATCCTATTGCTAAATATTGGTTTATATTATCTGATCAAGATCAAAAAATATTTAAGCCTTGGCTTTGTGCTAGTATTAAGAAAACGTTAAAGAATCATAAAAATTTACATATCTATGAAATAGGAAATTTAGGTCTTTTAAGAGCAATTACTAGTTGCTGGTCTTGTAAAGGATATACTACAGTTTATGCTATATATGCTGAAGCTGTACAAGATAAAAAAGGTATATTCATTTTTAAAAATATTATTGAAGTTCCTGAAGTTTTAGAAGACTTTTTAAAAGCAAGATGTACATCTTTTAAATTAGGCAGGCCTAATAAAGATCAAGAACGATTTTTTAGAAATCATTGTGAGCATTGCAAGCAAGGATTGAGTGATGAAGCTTTTTATAAGAAAAAAGGGGTGTTTAATCCAAAGTCAGAATCTCAAGCTAAGATTATACAATATATAGAGTTACCTATTTTTGAGTTATCTAGTATTACAGGAGAATACATTGATTATACAGATTTTTCTATGTTTATTGATAATGTTACAAAAATAGATTACGTCACTGATTTATTGTAATTTGACTTTAATTATTTTTAATTTAAAGTAGTAGGATTATAAAAATAATCAAAGGTACTAAAATTATGACAGATCATAAAGCTGTTGGGGAAGATTTTTTAAAAGCTAAATCTCAAGAAGCAGGTATTGTAGAGCTAGAGCAAGGTTTATTATATCAAATCGAGAAATCTGGTGATAAAACCGGTGAATTACCTAAGAGAAATTCTACTGTATTAGTTAATTATGTTGGTAAAAATATTGATGGAAGTATTTTTGATCAAGGTAAAAGCATAGAATTACCGCTTAATATGGTTATTAAAGGCTGGACTAATGCTTTAACGCAAATGCGTGTTGGAGATAAATGGACTTTATATATACATCCAACTTTAGCGTATGGTGAAAGAGGTGCTCCTCCTGTAATTCAACCTAATAGTACATTAATTTTTGATATCGAATTATTAGATGTTTTATAAACTTTTTAATATGTAATTGTAAATATGTCTCAAACAAAAATCATAGCGATAGGTTCAGGTAAGGGTGGAGTTGGTAAATCAACTGTTACAGCTAATTTAGCAATGGCTCTTGCAGACTTAAATTATAAAGTAGGCATTATTGATGCTGATCTTTATGGTCCAACTCAGTCTAAAATATTTGGTTGTATGTCAAAGCAGGCAGGATTTGATGATAATAATAAAATTATTCCGTTAGAGTCACATGGAGTAAAATTAATATCAGTTAGTGCTTTAGTTGATACAGACAAGCCTTTAATTTTAAGATCACCTATGATAATAAAAATTTTAAGAGAGCTTTTACATAATGTTAACTGGGGTGAACTTGATTATTTGTTAATCGACTTGCCTCCAGGCACTGGTGATATTCAGTTATCACTTATTCAAAATTCTAAACTTGATGGCGCCATTGTCGTTACAACACCGCAAGAAGTTGCAGTTAATATCGCTAAAAAAGGTTTAGATATGTTTAGAAAACTTAATGTTCCTGTTCTTGGGATTATTGAGAACATGTCTGGATTTAAATGTGGTAATTGTAATGAACTTAGCCATATTTTTACTGAAGGTAATGTAAATGAGTTTGCTAAAAAATTAGATATTCCTATTTGGGCTAAAATACCACTGCAAACAGAAATATCCAAAGCTGCAGATTTGGGTGAACCATTAAAAAAATACATTAAATCAGAGGATAATTATTTTACTCTTTTAGCTAAAAAACTTTAATATTTAATTGTATTTTACCAACAATATGACTATAAAAGATTATACGTAAGTCTTTTTTAATAAAAAGAATTTTGATCGTAAGATAAGGTAAAATATGTATAAAAACATGGACGTAGTTACAGATTATATTGATGATAAGTGCATTGATTCAAGTGAAAGAACCAAATATATTTTTAATCCGGCAACAGGCGAAGTTATCTCCAAAGTTTCAATGGGTACATCCGATAATGTAAATTTAGCAGTTAAATCGGCCAAAGAGGCATTAAAAGAGTGGTCAAAACTAAGTCCTTTAAAAAGAGCTAGATTTTTATTTAAATATACAGAGCTTTTATATCAGAATAAAGAGTGTTTAGCTAAATCTATATCAAAAGAACATGGTAAAGTATATGCTGATGCTTTAGGCGAAGTTCAAAGAGGGATAGAGGTAGTTGAGTTTGTATGTGGGGTTCCTGAATTATTAAAAGGCGATATGTCATATCAAGTATCTAGTTCTATGGATACTTATTCAATACGTCAACCTGTTGGAGTTTGTGTTGGAATAACTCCTTTTAATTTTCCACTAATGGTTCCTTTGTGGATGTACCCTGTTGCAATAGCATGTGGCAATACTTTTGTTTTAAAGCCATCAGAAAAAGATCCATCGGCATCAATGCTTGCTATTAAATTATTACATGAAGCTGGCATACCAAAAGGAGTTGTTAACATAGTAAATGGAGACAAAGAAGTTGTGGATGCTTTATTGCATCATAAAGATGTAGCTGCTGTAAGCTTTGTAGGTTCAACGCCAATTGCTAAGTATATTTATGAGACAGCAAGTAAAAATGGTAAACGAGTTCAAGCTTTGGGTGGTGCTAAAAATCATTGTGTATTAATGCCTGATGCAAATATGAATGATGCTACAGCAGGGCTAATGGGAGCTGGATTTGGATCTGCAGGAGAAAGATGTATGGCTGTTTCTGTAATTGTTGCAGTTGGTAATGATACAGCAAACAAAATAATTTCTTCTTTAAGTAGTAAAATAGATATTTTGAAAATCGCTCCTGGAGATGTTGATGGTTCTGAAATGGGTCCTGTTATAACCAAAGAACATAAAGACAAAATAATTAGTTATATTGATACAGGTATTGAGCAAGGAGCAACATTAGTAAAAGATGGTAGAAAATTTACTTGTAAAGGTCATGAAAAAGGTTTTTTTGTGGGACCAACTTTATTTGATAACGTGAAACCAAGCATGACGATATATAAAGAAGAAATTTTTGGACCAGTTTTATGTATAGTTAGAGTAGGAAGCTTAAAAGAGGCTATTGCTCTTATAAATAATAACCAATATGGAAATGGTACATCTATTTATACGCAAGATGGGGCATCAGCAAGGCAGTTTAGCTCTGAAGTAGAAGTTGGTATGGTAGGTATTAATGTCCCTATTCCTGTACCTATGGCATTTCATAGTTTTGGTGGCTGGAAAAATTCTTTGTTTGGCACAAATGGAATGCATGGTTTAGAAGGAGTTAGGTTTTATACTAGACTTAAAACAATAACAACCAAATGGGATGCAAGCAGTTATACTGAAAATAATCAATTTTTTATGCCAACATTGCAGTAAAAAAAATCAAAATAATTTACATTCTATATTATTAAGTTTATTTTTATTTATTTTGTAATTTATTATAAGACTCATCATGTTGCATTGGATACTCTTCAACTAAATCAAATTCAGAGTTAGAAGAAGCTATTGGATTTGTTTTTTTTATTTCTTCATGATCAATAATATCAAAACCTGTATCTTTGTAAGCGTATATAGCTTTATCTATAATTAAACTTACTGCTTCAATGTTTTCAACTGTATATAATTTACTTTCTACTAAAAAATAAAATATTTTTGCTAACATAGTTGGGTATGAATATTTTAATATAATATATAAAATAGGTAACTGAAATTCTCTTGTCGCATCCAGCTGTTGTTTTTTAGTAATTAATAGATCAAGAGATTCTTTAATAATTGAATAATTATAATAACAGAATAATTGAAAAGATTTATTTCTTGATATTTTATCAATACTTTGCAAATTATTGGGAATAATAAATATTTTAATAGCTTCCTTTGAGTAATATTTTATTTTTATAAAAGATTCATTTTGTTGGTTGTTATCAATTTTTGAATTACATTTTTCTATAAATAGAATTATATTTGGTTCATGTTTATTAAATAATTCAGACGAAATGATATTTAAAACTTGATGTAATTTTAGTGAATATAAATCTTTTTTTTGATGCCAACAAGAAAAGTTACTGTTTATTAGGAATATTTGGTATAAAATTGATGATAAGGCATCATATAAAAATAGACTATGAACACCAGTTGTTTTAGCTATTATACTATATGATAAATTAATTAATGCTAAATAAGCCATGCCAAGTCCAATAGCATAACTAGTGTGTGAATTAAGATGTTTATTTTGATGTTTTTCACATGAATTTTCTTTATTTATATTGTTTCTAATTAAACTTCTGCCATTAGATAAAGAAAATAATAAATAATAGCTAAATTTTAAAATAATATGATTTTGAGAAAATAATAACAAAAATTGCTCAGCTGTAAAATTTAAAGATTTAAGTAATATATTTTTATTATCATTTTTTTGACTACAGTTACATTTTTTTAAAATAACATTGGTGTTTTTATTTTTTGGAAGCCAAGATGTAGTAGTAAATAAGAATAGATTATCCCCAATATAATCTTTATAGAACTTTTGAATAAAAAAGATGCAGAAAATATAATCAGTTATTAAATAACTATTTTCATCAAAATCTTCATTATTATTTGAAAGCAACATACAATAAAGTAATCTAGAAAATTTATAATATAACAAAATAGGTAAACAAAACATAAGGTTTAAGACAAGAGATGTTTTTAATATATTATAATTTTTTTTATCTTGTATGATATTAGGTAAATTAGTGACAGCTGTTGACATACCATCTACAAGACCAGAATATACGTTATTTACGCTTGTTTTTATTGTCTGATTTGTTTTTATAAAATTATATATTATATTTATTATGTCAGAGCTTACTGTTATAGTACGCTTCAAATAATTAAGGTGCTTGTTTTCTTCCATGACGTTATTGTTATAAATATTAAAATTAATTACATTATAGGTTCTTGTTTAATGAAAGACAAAATATTAAAGACATCATGTTGTATTGTAGGAGGAGGGCCTGCTGGTTTAATATGTGGTTATTTATTGGCTTTAAAAGGTGTAGATGTCATAGTACTTGAAAAGCATAATGATTTTTTACGTGATTTTAGGGGAGATACAATACATCCATCTACATTACAATTATTAAGAGAACTAGGGTTATTAGAAAATTTTTTAAAATTACCTCATGATAAAATTAAACAGTTTGTGTTGGAAATTGGAGGTAAAAACAATATTATAGCTGATTTTTCAAAATTAAAAACAGCTTGCCCATATGTTGCATTAATGCCTCAATGGGATTTTTTAAATTTCATATCTAATAATGCGCAAAAATTATTGAAATTTAATTTATTAATGAATACTGAAGCAGTAGATTTATTATATAAAGATAATCATGTGTCAGGAGTATTAGCTTATTCAGATGAAAAATATATAAAAATATTTGCGTCTTTAGTTATTGGTGCTGATGGAAGAGATTCTATTGTTAGAAAAAAATCTAATTTGGAACTGATTAAGCTAGGCGCACCCATGGATGTTTTATGGATGAGAGTGTCACGCCTTTCAACTGATCCAGATCAGATTATGGGAAAAGTACATTCTGGTAAAATGCTTGTAATGATTAACAGAGGAAAATATTGGCAGTGCGCTTATATTATATCAAAAGGTAGTTTTGAAAAAATAAAAAAACAAGGGTTAGACAAATTTCTAGATAATCTATTAGAAGTTGCACCATTTTTAAAAGAAAGAATTCATGAATTATCGTGTTGGAGTGATATTAAGATTCTATCAGTAAGCGTTGATAGACTTAAATTATGGTATAAAAATAATTTATTGTGTATTGGTGATTCAGCTCATGCCATGTCTCCTATTGGAGGAGTTGGAGTTAATCTTGCTATTCAAGATGCTGTTGCTACAGCTAATATATTAGGAGATGCTTTGACCAAAAATAAAGATATTAATTTTTTATTAAAAAAGGTTCAAAAAAGAAGAAGCTTCCCAACAAAAGTAACACAAAAAATTCAGGTTATAATACAGAATAAACTCATAAATAAAGCATTACATTCTAGTAAAACATTATCTTTGCCTTGGTTTATGCGTTTTGTTTTACGTTGGCAATTTACAAGAAAACTTATAGCAAAAAAAATTGGTTTAGGATTTAGGGTTGAGCATATAAATTTGTAAAATTTTATTATAAAAATTTACTTTTTTAACTTTAATATGTGAGCCATAAATGATATAAGAGTTCCTTGTATTAAAACAGATGTTATAACAATAAAAAAAACTAAATTAAATATACCTTTTGCATTTGGCACATCTGCTATTAAAGGGAAAGTTGCTAAAATAATTGGTACTGCTCCTCTTAAGCCAACCCATGAAATCATCAATTTTTCTCTCATATTAAATTGGCTAAACATTAATGAGATAAAAACACTAATAGGTCTAGCTACAATAATTAAGAAAAAGGCTATAATGATATCAATCCAAATTACACCTACTAATTGTGATGGGAAAACTAATAAACCTAATACTAAAAACATAGCAATTTGCATAAGCCAAGTTATACTATCACTAAAATGAATTAATTTTTTTTTGTGGTTAAAGCGCACTCGACCCATTAAAAGGCCTGTTAAGTAAACAGCTAAAAAACCATTACCATTCATAGTTGTTGTTATCGAATAAGTAAACAGAACTAAGCTGATAACTAAAACAGAATATAAACCATCTTGTTCTAATTTTATTTTGTTTATAATCCAAGGAGAAATGCTCCCCATTATCCATCCCAAAATTAGTCCTATTGAAATTTGAGTAAAAATAATTTGGAGTAAATCTAAATAAGTAGTATTAGCAACAGTTAATATTCTTATTAAGGATATTGTAAATAAAACAGCCATAGGATCATTACTAGCAGATTCTAATTCTATAACGGTTTGTAAGTTTTCATCTATATTAGTTTTATTTGATCTTAAAACCGAGAAAACTGCAGCTGCATCAGTTGATGATACTATAGCTCCAAGTAATAAACTTTCTATAAATGATAAATTTAAAAGATAATATACAAAAACACTAACAAGAAGGGCTGTAACAAAAACACCGATTGTAGAAAGAGATGTACCACTTAAATATACTTTTTTAACATTATTCCAATTAGTATTTATTGCTCCTGAAAATAATATAAAAATTAATGCTGCAACACCTATAAGTTGAGCTATATATGGATTGTTAAAGTAAATACCACCGAATCCATCTGATCCGGCGAGCATACCTATCCCAAGAAATAATAATAAAGCAGGAATCCCTATTTTGCCCGATAGCTTGCTTGCTCCAAGACTAATAATTAATAAAATAGATATCCATAAAAAAATTTGTTCAACTGGTACGTGTCGCATTAGTTATAATTTATTAATTTAATTAATATTAATAATAGCAGGGTAATGCTTAATATTACTAGTTAATAATATTGATACCACAAAGATATAAAATATATTTTTGTATATTATTAATCTAAGATTTGCTAACAAATTTAGTTAAAATTACAATTTTTTGACCATTAACTCGACCCTCAATTTGCACAGGATTATCTTGGACTAAGCTTATGCTTTTTACTGATGTACCTCGTTTAGCAGTAAAATTAGCACCCTTTACTTTCAAATCTTTTATTATGGTTATTGTATCTCCAGATTGCAGTTCAACTCCGTTAGAGTCAAGATGTTTTTCTGTATTAATATTAGTATTCTCATTACTTGCTTGAGCTAAGCCTAATGTTTCTTCATCTAAATAAAGCATATCAAGTAAACTTGTGCTCCAAGACTCAGACTTTAGATTTTGTAACATGCGCCAAACTAAGACTTGTACGGCTGGAAATTGACTCCACATACTTTGTTTTAAGCAAAGCCAATGCTGAGGAATAATCATTTCTTTATTTTCTATTTGTTTTTTACAGATATTGCAAATTAAAGCATATGCATTTATATCATCAGTATTATTAGGTTGCACTTTATAAACATTTAAGTTATCTGTTGCTTTACATAGCTCGCATTTAGATTCACTGCGTTCATATAATATATTTTCAATAGTCATTTTATTTTAATTATTTGGTTTATATGGGATTATATTATCATATTTAAAAAATAATGATACGAACTGCTTTATACCATTATCATAAGATCTAGTTGAATTATGATTTATATACTATAGTTCTATGAAAGTTATAAAAGAATTATAAAAATATTGAGATAATATATGACGCATCATGAAATACATAGATCACACCGAGTAGGGTGGTTACGTGCAGCTGTATTAGGTGCAAATGATGGCATTATTTCTACAGCCAGTCTTATTATTGGTGTTGCATCTGCAAGTTCAACACAAGAAAACATATTACTTGCAGGTGCTGCCGGATTAATCGCAGGCGCTATGTCAATGGCAGCCGGTGAGTATGTGTCGGTTAGTTCACAGCTAGATACGGAAAAAGCAGATCTTGAGATAGAAAAGAAGTCTTTAGAAGATAATATTGAAGCTGAAAAAGATGAGCTTGCTAAAATATACGAAAATAGGGGGCTTGATTCTCGTCTATCAAAACAAGTAGCTGAACAATTAATGGCTCACGATGCATTAGGGGCACATGCTAGAGATGAAATAGGTATATCAGAAGTTGTTAATGCTAAACCCATTCAAGCTGCTTTTTCTTCAGCAGGTTCATTTATAATTGGAGCTGCTCTTCCATTGTTACTTGCCTGTGTTATTCCAGAAGATTCTTTAATAACTGGTGTTGCAATTATTTCGCTTTTCTTTTTAGCTATTCTTGGTGGACTTGCTGCAAGTGCTGGTGGCGCATCAATTGTTGTTGGTGCTTTTCGAGTAACTTTTTGGGGCGCTTTTGCTATGGGGTTAACTGCATTAATAGGACATGTATTTAGCATTGTAGTTTAATAATTCAAATGATTTTCTCACAATATTAATCAAAATAAAAAGCATCACTCTCATGAATAAACGTGGTAGTATTTAATTATACTATCAGGATTTAATTTTTAAATGCAAACAAAATATAATTCATTAGAATCATTTATTTTAAGTATTGGAACAGCTGTTCCAGAATATATTTCTAAACAATCAGAGATATTTGATAAAATAAATAAATTATGTGATATAGATCCAAAAAGGCAAAGGGTTTTTAAAGAAATATTTAAAAAATCGGCTATCAATAATCGTCATACTGTTTTAGAAGAAAGTGAAGATTTTAGTGGAGTTGCTTATTTATTGCAATCTGAGCACTCAGAAAAAGGCTTGTCGATAGAAGATAGAAATAAAATATATATTAAAGAAGCCCCTAAACTAAGTTTACAAGCTGCTAAGGATGCTTTAAATCAATGGGGAGGAGATAGTTCTGACATAACTCATGTTATATCTATTTCATGTACCGGAATGTATGCGCCAGGTTTAGAAGCATATTTACAAAAAAATTTAAACTTATCTAATAATATAGATAGATTAGCAATTAATTATATGGGATGCTTTGGAGCATTCAAAGGTTTGTCTGTTGCAAAATCAATTTCTCAAAGCAATGGAAAAGCCAGAATTTTAGTAGTGTGTACAGAATTGTGCTCTTTACATGTACAGGCAACAAATGAGTTTGAAAAATTTATTCCTAATGCTTTATTTGCCGACGGCGCAGCTGCTGTAATTGTTGGAGCTAATCCTTTAGATTTTGAGAAACCTTTATGGAAAATAATAAAAAATTATTCAGAAATTATTCCTGAAACTATAGATTTTATGACATGGAATATTTCTAATTATGGTTTTTTAATGTATTTAGATAGAAAAGTTCCAAATATTATAAAAACACATGCAAATAGATTTATAGAAAATTTACTTAAAGGACAAAATATTAATAATACAGATTGTGAATGGCCAATTCATCCTGGTGGAAGAGCTATTATTGAAGCAATTGCAGGAGCTGTGAAAATACCTACAGAGAGTCTAGATAGCACTTATTCGGTTTTATCTAAATATGGCAATATGTCTAGCGCAACTTTTTTGTTTGTTTTAAAAGAAATTCTACAAAAAGAACATACAAGTGTTAAACCATGGAGCATAGGAATAGGTTTTGGGCCAGGATTAAGTTTTGAAGGAATTTTATTAGAAAATTATTATGCAAAATAGATCAACACAACTTGAAATTATCGACTTGGGTAAACCTCATTATACTGATAAAGAGTATAATGAATGCCTAACATTACTTGATAAAATATCTCGATATTTAGGTGGAGATTCTGCAAATTTATGGGCTTTAAAAAAAGTAAAATCTAAATTTAAAACAAATCCTAAATTAATTATTGATTTTGGCTGTGGGGGCGGATTTTTTTCAGCAAAATTAGCTAAATTATACCCAGATTGTAAAATAGTAGGTATTGATTCATCAAAAGATGCCATAAGTTTTGCACAAAATAAATTTCCAACAAAAAAATATTCAAATTTAGAATTTAAATTAGTTGATCCTGAGAATTATATAATACCTGAAAATAGTGTAGATATTATTATTACAACATTAACTTGCCACCATTTAACTGATGAACAAATTATTAAGTTTCTTAAAATGAGTTCATTAGCTGTAAAACAGGCTGTTATTATTAATGATTTACAACGATCAAAAATTGCATTGTTTGCTTTTAAATTAATAACCCCGTTATTTTTTAATAACAGATTAATCAAGCATGATGGAGTTTTGTCAATTTATAGAGGATTTCAGTATAATGATTGGAAAAAATATCTACAAAAAGCTAAATTAGATTTTAATTATTGTTCAACTAAATGGAAATGGGCTTTCAGATGGATAGTGTTAATAACAAAAAATATTTGATTATCGGCGGCAGCATTGCAGGATTATCAGCAGCTATTCGCTTATCTGAATTAGACGAAAAAGTTGTATTATTAGATGCAGGAAAAATTCCAAGTAATAAAGTTTGCGGAGAATTTATTTCTCCTGAATGTCATGAGATATTAAAACGCTGGTCTATTAATATACCTATTTCTATACCAGTTATGAATATGTTTTCTAAAAATAAAAGATTTAAATATAATCTGCCAATTGCTGCTAAAGCTATTAAAAGATTAGATTTAGAACAAAAGTTGTTAGATAAAGCTGTTGCTATGGGAGTTGAGGTATTATTAAATAAACCAGTAGATGATATTTTATATTCAAAAAATAAAGATGACTGTTTTACAGTAAAAACAAGTGATGGCAGTAAATTCTTTCCTAAAGAATTAATTATTGCAGCAGGAAAGCTACATTCATCAATACAAACTGTATTACCTGTTAATAAAATGAAATTTAAATATGTGGGATTTAAGGCGCATGTTAAATATTCTTGGAAAAGAAATCATTTGGATATGTATACTTTTCCATCAGGATATATTGGTATGATTCCGGTTGATAATAATTTGGTTAATATAGCTTGTTTAATTAAATTTGAAGAGTTTGAAAAATATTCTAACGTTAGTTCTTGTTTGCAAAACATTATAAAAGATTATAAAAATACTGATTTAGAAAAATGTATTTCTGAAGCTGATTTTGAATTAACTAATTGGATAGAAGCTCGCATTCCTAAATTTGGGGTACGCGATATGCCAACTAGAGATAATGTTTATTATGTTGGAGATGCTGCAGCAAGTCTATATCCTGCAACTGGAGATGGACTTGCAATGGCTATTACATCAGGTGAGATGGTAGGTGAATATGCAAAAAATCAAAACTATAAAGAATACCAAGATGATTGGAGTAAAAGATATTTAACTAGAATAAAATGGGGAAATATACTGCATAAAATTCTAGAAAATCAAAAATTAGCAACTTTTGGTATATTAGCTAGTAACTATTTAAAAAGAATACCAAATTATCTGTTTTATAAAACAAGAGAGTTAAAATAAATAATTATATGTTGGATATAATTATTTATTTTAAGTTTTACTATCAATCTGGGTATTTAGTATGCTCTTTTAAAAAATTTAATAAATCATTATTTTCTAACTGCATAACATCTTTTTGAATATTATTGATAACTAAGCTTTTAACATGTTTATTAAGATGCTTAAATAATAATCCATTCATATGAGGTAGAGTTACTATAATAAGTTTTTCATATTCATTTGTACTGCGACTATGATCTAATATTTTAGATATTTCTTGTGAAAACTGCTCAACTGCTACTTCTTTAGGATCAACAGATGGGGTATAAGCTTCATATGTTGGACCTTTTGTTCTATAGTGACCAGGTTGTTCGGTAGTCATAGAATCTCCAGTTTTAGCTCTAAGTTCTGGATGATTGATTTCTTTTAATAAAAATAATTCTGGTGGTGCTTTATTATATTTATAAATATGGCACATATTTGTATTAGCTGTTATAACCCATATCATAAAATTCACCTTTATTTGATGTGTTATTAATAATATTTATTCATTAAAATTAATGATTTTATTCATATGATATTCTTCATATGATATATAAGTATAGCACTATTATTTTGACCTTTGCCAAGGCCATTTGCCTTTTATTTCTAGTTCCATTATCCAGCCAAGAATTGTTCTAACAGTAACTATAATAACAAGAAGAAGAATGTTTTCTATAGTTTGATTGACTGATATTGTTTTTATTATTGTTGCGGCAACAAGAATTTCTAATCCAATTAACACAACTCTAGCAAGGGAGCGTTTATAATCTTGAATAGGAGAGATATTTTTATTTTTCAAACAAAGATAGAAACATTTTATGGTTACAATTAAAAAACCAAAAAAAAGTGCACTAGCGCCTATTATCTCTAATAATTTAGCTAATAACGTAAGGTTTTTAAGCAATTCATAAGACATGGGTTTGCTCCTTATTATTAGGCTTTTGCCAAGGCCAATAACCATTTGTTTCCAAGCTAAGAGTCCAGCTGACAATAATTCGAATCGCTATGATAAATATTAAAAAAATTAACGACTGTAATGTTGGTTTTACTATAATTGTTCTTATAACATCTGCAAGGATAAGAATTTCAAGACCTAAAGTTAATACATTTCCAAATTCAACTCTAAATAGTGTAAAATTTTGTTTTGATTTTATTTTCCAAAATCTGTATAAATACCTTACTGAAACTATAGATAAGCCAATTACTATTATAGCAACTGCAAATAAACTAATTATCGCATCGGCACGTTCTAAATATTTTAAAAGATTTTCAATCATCAGAATATTTGTCTTTGATTAATATAATATCAATATTAGCACTAATTTGATTTTTTAGATAATCATCATAAAGTTAACTTTGTATAAATATATTTTGTCTTGTAATAAAATAAGTTTATTTAAAAATTAAGATTTTATTGCTATAATTTTATCTTTAATTTTATGATTATGAGTTATTTCAAGTTGTAATTGTAATTAGCCTAATTTTTTAGATAATAATTTAATAACATATTTATATGGAGATAACATCATAATGGAATACCTGCATACAATGATACGTATTAGTGATATTGATAAATCTTTAGATTTTTTTTGTAATAAATTAGGTATGGTAGAGCTTAACCGCCATGAAAATTCTAAAGCTAAGTTTACCTTAATTTTTCTTGCTGCGCCAAATGATGAGTCAAAAGGCAAAGAATATAAATCTCCATTATTAGAATTAACTTATAATTGGCCAGATGATAAGGATGCATTAGAGGAATATAGTGTTGGACGTAATTTTGGTCATTTAGCATATCGAGTAGATAATATTTATGATACTTGCGAGAAGTTAATGGAGCAGGGTGTTATCATTAATAGACCTCCTCGTGATGGATACATGGCATTTATTAAGTCACCAGATAATATTTCTATTGAATTATTACAAAAAGGTGAAGCTTTGCCTTCACAAGATCCTTGGGTTAGTATGGAAAATACAGGAACTTGGTAAGAATATTTATATTAGAAATAATTAATTAAATAATATATTTTATAGGAATACAAGCTATGACAACTTTACTCAAAAAATTAATGAATGAAGTAAAATCTAATATAGATGAGATTCAAATAGAAGAATTAAATAATCAAATAAATATTAAAAAAGAATTATTTATTTTAGATGTTCGTTCTAAAGATAAATGGCAAGAAGGGCATTTACCAGGAGCAGTTAGCTGTGAAAGAGGAATGTTGGAGTTAAACATTGAAGAATTATGCCCAAAACTAAATCAAGAAATAGTTATCTATTGTGGCGGCGGTACACGTTCGGCATTAAGTTGTGAAAGCTTACAAAGAATGGGATACGAAAATGTAAAATCTCTTGCTGGAGGATTTAGAAGCTGGAGTGATGCTAAATTTCCTGTCGAACGATAAAAAACATATATTATTTTAAATTTCTTTTTTATGAATATGAAATGAAAGTCTATAAGTTTTTAACTATTTTAAGCAAGATAAGTGTTATGAAAATATTAGTATTTATAATATGCGGGATATTAGTAATATTAAATTATGGATGCTCTGACATTAATTCAGATGCAAACAAAAGTTTTAATGCAAGATTAGCCGTATCTGGTGATTCATCTGATCCTTTTTATGGTAAAAAATTATGTCATAACAGTAAATATAAATGTATTAAAATATATAAAAAAGATACATGGGAAAATTTATTTAAAGATAAAAACACCAGGCAATTAGTTATGGATTTAAACAGAACTAATATGCCGTTAAAATATAGAGATTGGATTATAATTCCAAAGGATATAAATAATTCTCATATATTATATTCACCGTTCCCTCAAAAAGTATCAAAAACTAATAAGAAAAAAATAGTAATTAGTATTTCTAAACAAGCATATGCAGCTTATGATTCAAAAGGTAATTTGTTACGCTGGGGAGCAGCTAATACTGGAGCTGAAGATGGTGAACGTAATACACCTTTAGGTAAGTTTAAAATTTATAGAAAAAAAGGAGCAACATGTCAATCTTCAAAATATCCTATTCCAAAAGGGGGCTCCCCTATGCCTTATTGCATTTTCTTTCATAAAGGATACGCTATTCATGCATTTAAAATGCCTGGATTTCCAGTTAGTCTTGGTTGCGTAAGAGTTGGTAATGATGATGCTAAATGGCTACATCAATTTTCACCTATTGGCATTGATGTTATTGTTGAAGCATAATTAGAGATATATAGGCATAGTCAAAATTTTAAATGTTGGCATTAATTAATAAACTAATTTAAAAATAATTTTAACTGTGATAGTTCCTAGAAACTGTTGATATTAACTTTTATGCATTGATAACTAATTACGATTAAGCTATAATTGTAGTTATTAAACTTAATGATAGAAGCGCGCGTATGAAATTAACTGAACTATCAACGTTAATTGCAAATATTCCAGATATTAATGCAGATGAAACAATAAAATTAAAAGATAATTTGGTCCTAAATTATCAAGCATCAGTAAAAAAATCTCTTAATGAAATTCTTGAGTCTCAAGACAACGATGAACAAAAATATTCAGCCTTAGAGTCTTTTTTAGAAGAAAATTGGGAGCTAATTAAAGGCTCATTATTAAGTTACACCTCAATATATAATACTGAAATAACAAAAGCTTTATGCAAAGCTGCAGAGTCAATTTGTGATTTTAAGAACAGCAAACTTGAAGCAAAGTCAGAGCCTTTTGTACCATTACAGTTTTTAATGCCTGGAATTGAGCTTTTTTCACTTATTCCCCATTACAATGACTTAGAGCCTGTTGAATTATTAAAATCAAACAGCGAAGATCAACAACAACTTTCACGACTTGAACCTGGTCTGTTAAAAGATGAGAAAGATAAGTTAGAGCGAGAAAAATCTTTATTTGATGCTCAGCAAGAGCACATAAGACAAAATAGATTTATTGTAAAAGAAGACTACTGTATTCCTAATATACCTCTTGAAATTATTTTAAAAACTTTCGTATTGAACGAAGACTCTAGTTCTTTAATTCCTGTTTCAGTTATTTTAGAAGATTTAAACCTAAGGCCTTATGATTTTTCATGTGTAGTATTTGATGAGCAAATAAAAAAAAGAACAAATCAACGAATAATATCACACTCAAATGAAACTTTAGCAATATATAATGCTATGAACAAACTAAGTATTGCTGAAAGTGATCAAAATCATTTTTTAGGTAACTTAACGGAGCTTTGTAAGCAATTAAAATTTAATGACTCTCACTCTGGTATAGGTAGAGACGATAACGCCGGAAAGGGAGCTTATCCTGCAATTATAGCTTTTAAAGAATATTATGATGGATTAGAGTATCAGTTAAAACAGTGGCAAGACGAGCATGAGATTCAAGAAGGATTTATATATATAAAGTTTTATAATAATCCTACAGAAGGATTTACTTATGCAGTAAAATCAAAAGATACCAGCATAAAGCAAGGTATTATTAAACAAGAAGAGATTGATAGTTTATTTTCTAAAGACAGTAATGAGAATGATAAAAATACAGGTAAAGATAATAGTAGATTTTATTTTGAAAAAGCAAAAAATTATAAAGAAAAAATATTAAAAATAATTATATCTCAAGGTAATGCCTCATTAGAAGATGAAGCAAAAAGCAAGCTCCCAAAAGAGCTAAAAAATGAAATTGAAAAGTTATTAATATTAGCAAGTGATTCATCGAGAAATCAGAATGCAACAGCAAACATGGAGACATGTATAGGCTCAAGAAGGGAGGCTTTAGAGAAATTAATTTCAAGTCCAGAACAAAAGCAATCACTTGCAGAAATAACCACATCTAATGCATCTAAAGCTAATTTAATAAAAAAATCACATAATGATCTACAACGAACTAAAAAGGCTTTGCAAGATTCATTAAACAAGGCTGATAATTATCAAGGAATAGATTCATTAGGTATATCTGTTAAATTGCTAGAAACATTTAAAATTGACTTTAAAATTCAAGATTTAAATACATTGCTTGATATTATTAAGGATTTAACTAAAGATGAGATTTTATCTTTATGCCAAAGAGATGAAAATATTGAACAATTTATAAATCCAATTAAAAATAATCTTGAAAATTTAACTAATTTTTTTTTGGATTGCTCAGAAGATAACTTAAAGGCTTTATTGGAAGTAATTTCAAAAAAAGGTCATATCACAAAGCTTTTTGATTCTGCTAAAACATTAGCGATAGTTGTTGATTGCGCATCAAATAATGCAAAAACAAATATTATATTAAAAGCATTAAAAGATAATTTAAAAGATATAATAACATCAGGACGTGAGTTTGCTAATGCTCTTCAATATCTTAATGAGTCTCAAAGAGGAGCAGTATACACTGCATTAAAAGATAATTTTAAAAATATAATTAAATCAGGAAAAGAGCTTGGTTACGCTCTTTATTTTCTTAATGAAACCCAAATAACCGCGGTATGTACCGAATTAAAATATATAATTAAATCAAGACGTGATTTTGGTTTAGCCCTTAAACATCTTAAAGAACCCCAGATAATTGTGGTATGCACCGAATTAAAAGATATAATTAAATCAGGAGATGATTTTAAGGATGCTCTTAAATATCTTAATGATACTCAAAGAGACGCAGTATACATCGCATTAAAAGATAATTTAAAAAATATAATTAAATCAGGAGACGATTTTGATTGCGTTCTTCAATATCTTAAGGAAGCTCAAATAACTTCGATATGCAACTCATTAAAAGATAGTTTAAAAAATATAATTACATCAGGATACGATTTTGGTTACGCTATTATATCTCTTAATCAAGCTCAAAGAGGCGCAGTATGCACGGCATTAAAAGGTAATTTAAAAAATATAATTAAATCAGAACGTGAGCTTAGTTACTTTCTTCAATATCTTAATGAAACTCAAAAAGACGCAGTATGCAGCGAATTAAAAGAGACGTTAAAAGAGGATAATAGTAATTCTAATTCCTTGTCTGTACCGCAATTAAAACCAAAAAGACGTTAAGAGCTTATTAACAGTTACCTTGTTTTAACGGACTTTAAATTCTAAGATAATAACATCACACAAAGGACCAAAAACCAGTATTTATTAATGACCTATACAAAAAATATTGCGTTGATGAAACATTTCTTTTAGATTTTTGTCATTATAATAATGATTTTAATTTAAGGAATGTTTATATTTATGTTTAATAGAGTAAAATATTATAGCTTTTTATATTTGATCTTACCCTGATTTAACAGACACCTTTTTGTGTTAAAATAACACAGCATACGAGGTGAAACATGACTAAATCAATTAAAACATCTAAACGAAAATATACTGAAGAGTTTATTGAAAATGCTATTGGTTTGGCAATAAGCTCACCTTCTACCTCAGGAGTAGCAAAAAACTTAGGTATTCCTGAGGCTACTTTGCATACTTGGTTGAAATCGCGTGGTTAAAATAGAAAACCTAATAAATTAGATATTAATAAAATTCTAGATGAAAATAAAAAACTGAATAAAGAGCTAGCTAGAATAAAACAGGAGCAAGAAATTCTAAAAAAGGCTGCAGCATATTTCGCTCGGGAAATGAAGTGAAGTATGCTTTTATTAAGGAAAATAAAAATATTTTTAGTATTAATGTAATGTGTAAAGTTCTTAATGTTAGCCGAAGTGGATTTTACCAATGGTTAAATGGAGCTCTCAGCAGAAGAAAGGCAAGCAACATTAAGCTTGGAAAAACTATTAGTCAAATTCACTCTGAACATAAAGGAAAGTATGGTTATATAAGAATAACCAAGCAGTTAAAAAATACAGGAATATCATGCAGTAAAAATAGAGTTTATAACATAATGAAAAATTTAGAACTAAAATACAAAAGTAAAAAGAAGTTTAAAGTTACAACTGACTCTAATCATAAATTACCTGTTTATAATAATATAATAGCCAGAGATTTCTCAACAACTGATATAAATCAAAAGTGGTTTTCAGATATTACTTATATGCATACTAATGAGGGATGGTTATATTTAGCTGTAGTTATAGATGTTTATTCTAGGGCTGTTATCGGCAGGTCAATGAATAGAAGAATGACTCAAGATTTAGTTTGTAACGCTTTAAACATGGCTCTTTGGAGAAGAAAATTCTCAGCTGATATAATTGTTCATTCTGATAGAGGATCTCAATATTGCTCTAAAAAATATCAAGCTATGTTAAAAAATTATCATTTAATTTGCAGCATGAGCAGAAAAGGTGATTGCTGGGATAATGCTATAGCAGAAACATTTTTCCATACTTTGAAAGTGGAGTTAATTTACGATCATAAATATAAATTAATAAATGAAGCTAAAAATAGTATTTTTAAATACATCGAAACATATTATAATAAAAAAAAATTGCATTCTTCTATAGGATATTTAGCTCCTATAAACTATGAGGCAAAAAGTACACAGATGGTTGTCTATTAAAACAGGGTAAGATCAAGATACCATCATATCGACATTAAAATAACTGATTTTAAATGCTACTTTCATTTAAAACTAATCCTAATCATCCCTGTGCTGTAAAATGTAGCTTGATATGATATTGCAACGTCAAGTTTGCAACAGAACCTGTAATATAGATATATCCTTGTTAATAGTTAGGTAGTTAATTGAAAGAGGGTAAAAAACATGCTAGTATCTAGCAAGTTAAATCCCAGCCATTAAAGAAAGAGAAGAAAATATGCCTAAAAAAAACAGATAAAAAAAATAAAGAATGAAAGTTATATGTATAACCACTTTACAAAAGAAGTTGTTATTTTGGAAAGAAAACAAAAAACATTGTGTCTTTGTAATTAAATAAAAAGTGAAACAATAATTTAAATATAAGGTTGTTAGGGATATAAAATTATGAAAGAAGTATTTTTGTATTGGCACGAGTTTTTGAATTACATGTTTAACTCGGCATCACAACGTCAGCTTTTTGTAGAAAAATATGAAAGTAATTTCTCTATAGAAAGTTATAATTATTTTTTTGGAACAAATGAATTTAAAAAGGATTTAGGGGATTTAGATAAGTTTTTAGTGTTTCAAATAAACTCTATTTTCAAAGAAGAATATAAATCTAATTTTGAAATAAATGATTTAAAAGAAATTATAATTAACTCAGACATTGCAAAAAAAATAAATGTATCAGTAGATATTAACGCTAAAATTGATATTATTTTAAGAGCCAATAAACTCTGGCAACAACAGTTAAATCAGGATGTTGTGCAAGAGCAAGAATTGGCAGTTGATGAAAGGCAAAAAACTTTTGACGTTATTAGGCAAACATATGTTTTTAATAAAAAGTTAGCACTTGATGAGTTAGTAAGAAAATTATCATCAGTTTATCAGGAAGATGCTCATGATACAGGTGGTACAAAAGAGTTTAAAAATTTTCATGACATTGATTTTACAGCCTTGATAAGTAAAATAGATATTCAAACTATTGAACAAAATTTAAAATTATATTTACAAGAGATAGAAAAGTATAGAGGTTATTTTAATAGTTGTGCTAAGCATCTAGGTATGGAGTATAAACTAGATGACACAACATATTTAGTAAATGAAGCACGGGAACGTAATTATGGGTTAGAAGGGTTTATTGTAGATATACTTAAATGGCTGTTTAAGTTATTTAAAAGTGATGATGAAAAGCTAAATATTTTAACGACTGAGGATAAATATACAGTAACTGAATCTTTATGGAATATAGTAAAAATCACTAAAGAAATAAATGAAGATCCTAGTAAGGCTGCAGCAGAATTTTTTAATAGTCCATATCAAGAGCTATTAGGTGATACTTTGCGATTAGGCTTTAATGAAAAAGCACAAGACATGGAGCGTGATGTAGTATTAGATTTAAGAAATAGTTACAATTGGTATCATGGGACACCAGGTTTTGTTAGTATTACATATTTGTATTTTAAAAATCATCCAATAGAATTAACACCTGATTCTTTGCCAAGAATTACGGAAGTTGTCACATCTATAGTTGAGCCATTTTTAGAAAGTAGATATGCTGAGCTAATTAGTATTGCAAAAAAACATATAGAGTATAACGTTGATAAGTTTATTTTTGAACTAAATAACATGCCTGATAATGAATCAAGAGCACTTGATAATTGTGGGAAAATATTAGATTTAATAGAGAAAACTAATGATGATATAGAAGTTGCATTATTTAATACACGATTTGCAATAGTTGAAGAAGTTTTAAATATATGTAATCTTAATTCTAAAGTTGAAAATGAGTTATTTACAAATATAGTAAATGAAATTGATAAAATAGTTTTAAATACAGATGATGTGTTCCGCAAAGGTTTACAAGGAGAGTTGTTTGATTTATTAAATATACAAGTTAATCTAGCTATTGAAAGTAATGATGCGAAGCCATATCAAACAGTTAAATTAATGCTTGCTACGAATGAAGAATTTATTAAAGATAATTTCTTGCAAAAACTTAAACAGCAAGCAAAATTAATTGCGGCTTGTTCTCCAACTAAAGAATTAACTTGGATATATGATAATGGCGATGAGGACTATTGGTCGCGCTTTCATTTAGATACAAAATTTGTTTTAGAGATGAATCAATTGATCAGCCCAATTTCTGATAAATATAGAGAAGATGATGGGCTGGGTTTTGAAAGAAGGCATGCAGGGTATGGCTCTACAAATACAGTTGGTTTTTCTTCATTTGCTTTATATCGAGCTATTATAGAGATGCAAGAAAATAAAACACTTAAACAAATATTGCATCTTTTAGCACGTAATTATAATTATGATGCAGATCCAGCAAAATCTTATTTTGCCATAAAGATTACAAAATGGCGTGATGCTTTAAATTCATTAACATATGAAGAGACTGATATAGATTCATTTGATAATATTTCTCAAGCACTAGGAGCACGCCATTTTGCTCATTATGATACTGAGATGTATGATGCTAATAGCGTAGATATGAATTTATTACGGCAAATGCTTGACTATAAGCATGAGTTACAGCAAGATCCATGGAGTTTTGTATTGGATTCAGATGATCTGTATAATGTGAGATTAGCAAGGCGTGATTTTATAGAAAAAGCACCGCCTAATTCAGAGCCTGAAAATTTAGCTGATTTAGATTTAAGATGCTCTATCTGTGATCCTTTTACCGTGGCAGTGAGGGTATTTCCAGAGGAAATTGTGCCTAACGTAGGTAGAATTATTGTATTATCGAAAGAAGAAAATAAGTCTATTTATGAATTAATAAAGGAGCAAGCAGCCATTACCCATAGTTGTAGTAAACTAAATTATTCAATATCTATACCATATAAAGAATGCTTAGTATTATATTTAAGAAAATTAACTGAGGCGTTAGATGAGCAAAACCTAATTATTGATCCTGAAACCAATGTGGTTATAAAAAATCCCGTTGTTAGGAGTTCATTGCGTTAAGCTCTGTAATGAGATTTAATTGTTTGAGATAATATTTATTTAAGGTAGTGACTCAAAGTTGTTGAGTAAAACAATAGCTTTTATGAAATTAATATAAAAATATTGCGTTGATGAAACATTTCTTTTAGGTTTTTGTCATTATAATAATGATTTTAATTTAAGGAATGTTTATATTTATGTTTAATAGAGTAAAATATTATAGCTTTTTATATTTGTTTATGGGCTTGAGTTTTTCTGCATATTCTGTTGATAAACGCTTTGATAGTGAATTACCTAATTGTAATGATAATGAAAAAATTTTAAAAATTATAAATAAAACAAATGGTGATAATCGTATTATGTGTATCGAGCAAAACCATGAATTATATAGCTATCTGAAAAATAATAAAAATAATAATATTAAGATAATGGTGGGAGAAAATAGCATAAAGAGATAATCTTTATACCATTGTCATATGGGTTTTTATTTAAGTTTTTTAACAAAAAATATTTTGTACAATACAGGCAATAATAAAAGAGTTAATAAAGTTGATGAAAATAAACCGCCTATAATCACAGTAGCTAATGGTTTTTGTACTTCTGAGCCAACGCCATTGGATAATAAAATAGGAAGTAATCCTAATGCAGTAATAGATGCCGTTATAAGAACGGGGCGTAATCTAGATAAAGCTCCTTCAAAAACTCCTTGATAGTGATTCATACCAGCTTGGATATTTTTATTGATAGCATTTACCATAACTACTCCGTTTAATACAGCTATACCAAATAATGCAATAAATCCAATTGATCCTGGAACAGAAAGATATTGTCCTGAAATGAACAACGCAAGAATACCTCCTATTAGAGCAAGAGGAACATTGACCATAATTAACAATGCTTGTCCAATAGAATTAAAAGTAAAATAAAGCAATATAAAAATAAGAGCAAGTGACAAAGGAGCAACAATCATAAGACGCGCCGTTGCTCGCTCTTGATTTTTAAATTGTCCACCATACACAATTGTGTATCCATTTGGTAGATTTACGTTATTATTAATTTTACTTTTAATTTCAGACACAACACTACCCATATCACGTCCTTCAATATTTGTTTGAATTACTATGCGACGCTGTATATTATCGCGTCTAATTTGTGGTGGTCCAGTTTCAATTTGAATGCTCGCAACATCACCTAATTCTACCCAAGTGCCGTTAGGGGCTTGTAATAATAAATTTTTAATAGCCTGCGTACTATTTCGATATTTTTTTGCTAAACGTACATATATATCATAACGTTCATTGCCATTTATAATTTGTCCTGCTGATTTTCCTCCAATTTGATTAGAAATTAAAGACATAACTTGACCGACAGATATTCCATAACGCATCAAAGCTTCACGATTTGGTTTAATAACAAGTTGAGACTCTCCTGTTATAGATTCCAGGGCAACATCTTTTGTTCCTGGTACTTTTTTAATGATGCTTTCAATTTCTTTTCCTTTTTCATTTAGAACTTTAAGATCTGAGCCAAATAATTTAATTGCAAGTTGTGCTTTTACGCCTGAAAGTAATTCATCAACTCTAGTTGCAATTGGCTGTGAAAAGTTAAATAATAACCCAGGATAAGTTGATATTTCTTTTTCTATTAAATTCTGCAATTGTTGTCGATTATCAGCAGAAATCCATTTGTTAATAGGTTTAAGATTTACTAAAAATTCAATATTTGATACAGGCTCTGGATCACCGCCTAATTCAGCACGACCAATCCGAGCTGAAACAGCTGTTACTTCAGGAAAGGTAATTATTTTTTTCTCAAGTTTTTTAGCAACTTTTAATGAGGTATTTAAATTAACAGAAGGAGCAAGGGTTGTTCGTATATTAAGAACTCCTTCTTCTAATTCAGGAACAAATTCAGTGCCTAAAAAAGGAATAAGTGTTAATGCTAGAATGAGTAACATAAATGAGACGATAATAATAATTTTTGGTCTTTTTAATGCTTTCATTAAAACATTATGATAAAAAGATTGGATAGGTTGCAATACAAAATTTTTCTTTTCTTTTACACTACGTTGATAAAGATATGTAGCTAAAGCTGGAATAACAATAATAGCAACAAACAAAGATGCTATCATTGCAAATATTATACTTTGAGCCATTGGATGAAATAGCTTCCCTTCAACGCCGTCTAAACTAAATAAAGGCGTAAAGACAACAATTATAATTAAGACAGCAAAAAATACGGGTCTAGCTATTTCTTTTGCTGCTTTTTGAATACGTAAAGAAATTCCATCATGATTGTGAATTTTTAGTGTTGTATCATTAGACTCAGAATAGTTTAAATGTTTAAATATATTTTCTATCATTACAATTGATCCATCAACTATTATACCAATAGCAACCGTTAAGCCTCCAAGAGACATTAAATTTGCAGATATTCCAAGTTGAGACATCATAATTAAAGCAAAGCTTATAGAAATAGGGATTGAAATTAATACAAGAAAGGTTGCCCGTAAATTCATTAGACACAATAATAAAACAATAATTATTAGCACAAATGCTTCAGCTAATGCCTTAATAACAGTGTATACGGCTTGATTAATTAAATTAGATTGGTCATAAACTGTCTCAAAAGTAATGTCATCAGGTAATGCTTTTTGAATAAGAGGAATACGTTCTTTAATACTGTCAATTGTTGTTTTTGTATTATCTCCCATACGTTTAAGAATAATACCAGTAATTACTTCACCTAATATTTTAGGCTCACCTTTTTTATCTTTTACTGTCATGGTTACAGCTCCTTGACGAACTTCACTGCCATAGCTGATAGTTGCAATATCTCGTACACGAATAACTGTTCCATGCACTTCTTTAACTGGAGTATTAGCTATTTCTTCTATCCCTTTTTTTCCTGAGTTAATCCATCCAACGCCACGAATAATAAGTTGCTCATTACCACGATTAAGATACCAACCACCAGCATTGCGATTATTATTTTCAATTGCATTAATAATATTTGGCGCTGTAATTTTATAAGAAAGCATTTTAGAGGGATTTAAATGAACTTGGTATTGACGAACTTTGCCACCGAAGGAAAGAATATCTGTTATACCTTCAATAGGTAATAACATTAGTTTCACTAACCAATCATTATAGCTTCGTAAAGTCATTGAATCATATTTTTTAGGATTATTTGTTCGTAAAATATATTGATATATTTGTCCTAAACCAGATGTGTTAGGACCAATTTTAGGCAACCCTATATTTATTGGAATATTTTCACGGGCAGCTTGCATACGTTGAAAAACTAATTGACGTGCAAAGTAAATATCAACGCCTTCTTTGAACACTACTGTAACAACAGATAGTCCAGTTTTTGAAATAGAACGAACTTCGTCAACATCTGGTAATGAGTACATCACAGCTTCAATAGGGAAAGTAATTAACTGTTCTACTTCTTCAGAGGCTAATCCAGGGGCTTCTGTATTAACTGATACTTGTATATTGGTTACATCAGGAAAAGCATCTAAATTTAATTTAGGCAACGTAAATATTATGCTTATTAATAAACCAAGCAAAGCTAATATTACTAATATGCGATTTTTAACAGAAAAATCAATTACCCAATTTAGCATATATTAAACATCCTTTTATTTTTTATAACCTTAATGGTTGTGAGGATTGAATCCTGTTTTCATTATTTCAGAATGTACTGCAAATGCGTTGTTAGTAACTACATGAATTCCAGGTTTTACGCCTCTTATAACAGCTAAGTTATCAATAGTTTCTACAAGATTAATTTCAACCTGCTTAAAATGATTTGGTTTGACTTCAGTGTAAATAGCCCAATCACCATCATTAGTTCGTAAAACTGATGATTCTGGTATTGCTAATACAGGTATTTTATTGTCAATAGCAATACGGCAATTAACAAATTGACCAGGATGAAAATTATCATTTTTATTAGGAATAGCGATTCTAACAATTTGCTTTCGAGTAATTTTTTCTAGTTTATGGTGAATTTGTATTACTTTACCTTCAGTTTTGTATTCAGACTTGCCAACAATCACTAGATCATTTTTTTTAATTAGTTTAGCATTTTTATTTGATAAACTAGCATTAACCCATAAAGATGATTCATCCAAAATATGATATAAAACTTGCCCCTGTTCAATTTGTTGACCATCTGTTAAGTTTGCATCATAAATAGTTCCATTTTGTGGTGAAAGTAAGGTAAATTCTCCATTAGCTTTGATTGAATTTTTTTCTTTCAAAAAACTTTCTACTTGTTGATTGGTTAGACCATAAGCAATAAGTTTAGCAAATAAGTAATGATAATTAATTTGTACTGCTTGATAACGTTTAGCGCCAAGAGTTTGTTTACCAAGATTTTTAACACGTTGCCATTCATAATAAGCTAACAATAATTCGTTTTGTGTTTTTGCCATATCAATACTAGACAAAGTAACAAGAGGTTGACCTTTTTTTACGTGCTCACCGATATTTACTATTCGTTTAACAACTTGAGATGTAATTCTAGGAGCTACTTTACTAGATTTATTTATATTTGGAATTACTTCACAAGGAGCATTTATATATCTTGGTAAAACTTGTAATTTTAAAACAGAAGTTTTTATATCTGCTTCTTTTTGTGATTTTGCATTTATTTCAACAATATTTGATTCATTATGAGTTGTATTATGATGCTTAGTATTTGTAAAAGATAAAGCTGTACTTAGTAGCAGTATAATACCTATATTATATTTTAATGTTTTCATTATATTTATTTAATCATCCTTGTTTTTATATACCTAGAATTATGTAACGTTTAACCATTGGTTAAAATTTCCAGATGCTTTAAGCCATTGTATCCATGCTTGCCATGATGAATTTTTTAATTCAACTCCAGTAATTTGGCTATCAATGCATAATTTAAATTGTGTTAAATAATCAAAGGTATTAATTTCTTCAGCATCCCATAACTTATCAAGTAATTTTATACCTTCATTCAAACTATTATTAGATGCTTTTTTCCATTTATTATATGATGTATAAAGTAGATTATAACGATTGGCAGTACCTTCAAGGTGCGCTTTGGCTTTCCAATAATTACTTGTCCTTATTTCGTTTGCAGCAATGGCTTTATGTTTTATATTTAGCACTTGATCTTGAAAGTTATTTCGTACAAATAAAGGGATGCTAAAGTTTAACCCAACTAATAATTTTTTATCTTCTTGGCCACCTCTAAAATTAATAGTAGGATTAGGAATTGTGTTAGTTTGGGCTACATTAATTTGGGCTTTGGCTACATTTACATTATAGCTAAGTATTTTTAATGAAGGTAAATTTTGAATTATTTGAGTTGAATTTTTAGATACTTCTTGAATTCTTGGTGGCACTGGTAAATCACTAGGTAAATTTGGCCATTTATTATCAAAATTATTGGTAATTGTTGCTAAGGCTTCCTTAGCAAAGCTTAAGGATATTTCGGCTTGTGCTTGTTGAGCAATAGCCTCTGAAAGAGTTAGTTTTGATTGATCAACAGATGCTTTATCTAAGCTTCCAGATGAATATTTTTTTTCGGTTAGATTAACAAATTTTGTTAATAATTCGGTTCGTTGTTGTGCTAAATTTACTATTTGAGTATAAACATTAAAATCTTTAAGATAAGTTAATGCCGTAATGCTAATTATAAGTTTTTGTTCATCTAATTCAGATTGTGCTTTACTTGTTGTTAATTGACCAACTCTTTGTAGTGTTTTGCGTTTATTGGCTAAATCTATTGTTTGAGTTATTCCTGCCGTATAAGTGTCTTCGCTTGCATCATTGCGTATGCGCTCACCATCAAAATCTAATATGGGGTTATATATTGGTTGATTTGATGCCAATGAATTAGCAAAAGCTGCATTTACCTCAGCTTTTGCAGCTTGGACACTAGGATTAATTTCTAAAACTTCCTGTAAAAAATTATCTAAATAATTGATTTTTGAGTCTTTATTTTTGGTGTCAGCATGACTAGATAAAGTCTTAATTAATAGAATAAAAATAATTAGTATTTTAAAAGAGTAATGAAAAGACATAATTTTTATTTATAAAATTAAATATTATAAATTTATTATAACTTAGAAAATAGTTTTTTAAAAAAATGTATCTGCATACTTCTATATACTATAGATAATAGGTTATAATTATAATATTAATTGTTAAATACTATAAACTACTATGTGTACTTGTAATAGAAATAAGGTTTATAAAATATGAGATATATAATACAGTTAAAATCTGATGATAAAAAACTAACTTCAGAATCTCTTGCTCAAGAGTCTGATAAGCTTACTCAAGATGTATTGCAAAAAACGAGAGATAATTCTTTTATAAGAAATTTATTAGAAAATACGAGTTTAATCTACGAGGCTTTAAAAAACTCTAGTGATTCTGGAGCAGATGAAGTATTAGTTACTTGTAAATTTGGGGAAAGTAAAGAAATTATATCTATTGATGATAAATATAATAATCCAGATGAAGCCAAAATTAGCCAAAACAAATTAGAAAGACATCCATTAAATCGACCTGAATATTTCGCAAAATTATTATATAAAAAATCAAATAAAGATTCTAATAAGTTTGGGGGCAATAATCTTGGTCTTTTAGCCTTACATCTTTCTGGATTTGCCGCATCTAAAATAGAATATACTAATAAAATGTCATATTTGAGTGTAGTTTTATATTCAATAATGTCAAATCCAAGTTATATAGACAGTAAAAGTGCCCCTAAATTTGGAATGAAATTAGAAAAGTCATCTTTAACTAATGGAGCAAGATTAATTTTAGTTGGCGAAAATGGTATGGGTTATTTTAGATATATGGATGCCTGCACACAAATTCATAATTATAGAAAAAACTTTTATGGAGAAAAATCAATCTCTACAAATGAGAGTGAAATCATTAATTTAATTAGAACAAAATTAATAGATCCTTTAGATAATTATGATGATTATCACAGCGAATGTAATAACGAGCATAATTGTATTTCATCATCAGATGAAGACAGTGTAGAAGATTCTTTATCAACAGAAGCATTAGGCAAAAATAAACAAAAAAGAAGTTTTAGATTAAATAAAGCCTTCTTTAGATAAGTATAATAAATCCTGTTTTATGCTTAAGTTAACAAGGTATAATCCGAAATTATTTAATTATTTTATGATACTAAAAATTAAACATTGTTATTTTTATATGGAAATAAAAAACAATTTTTTGAATTTAATGTTTTTTTTATTTCCTCATGTTTATCTATAGTTGAATCAATATAAAGAAGTAACACTGCTTCATCTTTATTAGAATGATAATTTAAAATTCCTGATTCATACTGTATGTTACTTGTTAAATCATTTTTAGTTACATAAATTGGATTGTTTTTACTTTTATAAGTTTGAATATTGAATTTATCAATATGTATTTTCCATCTTTGATTGGCAGGCAATTTATTTTTATAATCATTTATAATTGCCTCACTATCTTCTAGTTTTTCAGAATTAAGTTGATGGCAAATAGGTAGTTTTCTTTTTAATAAAGCTTGCGATATTTCATAAGATTTAGTTTTTGGCTTTAATTGATTAATTAATTTTATTTTCATTATAATGTCATCATCAGTTAACTCTTTATAAATATCAAAGGTATCATTTATAAAATCACTTTGATTGATTTTATTATTATCCCTATAGTCAAAATATTTTTTCATAAATTTCATTAAATTAGAGTTTATTAACAACTCATCTTTGGAATCTAAATGATCTTCTAAGCTAGATATAAATTCTTTAATATAATATTGTCCAGAACATATTTTTGGATTGTGATAAATATTTTTAGTCATTAGTCTTCTAGCAGATAAGTAATGTTCAACAGCTCCTATACCTTCACTTTTTATAGCTAAGAATTTATTATTGTTTTTTGTTATTATTTGTAAGCTATTTAATATCCATTTAAGATCGATGTTACCATAAGGAACTCCACAAAAATGACTGTCTCGCATAAGATAGTCAAGTCTATCAACATCTAATTGTGATGAAACAATATCTTTTTTGTAATTACTTTTATTATTAAAGATATCTTCAACTAGTGAAATTTCTTCAGCATATTTACTATCAATTGATTTAAATACATCAAGAAATTTAAATAACCACCCTTTATCATGAGAGAGCTTTTTTTTATCAGGTAAATCATTATTTAGAATATTTTCAAATGAATGAGAGAAAGGACCATGACCAATATCATGTAATAAAGTTGCTAATATTATTGACTGCATATCATCTTTATTGCCAATATCTTCCCCTAAATATTCACACAAATTTTTAGCTAAATAACAAGCTCCAAGGGAATGACTGAATCTAGTGTGAGTTGCTCCAGGAAAGACATAGTCAGCACAGCCTAATTGTTTAATACGTCTAAGTCTTTGGAATAAATCTGTATCAATATATTTTTTGATTAATTTATTTTGCTCGCTGGTAAAATCCATAATACCGTGGATTGGATCATTGATTATATGATTATGATATTTCACAAGATAAATCTCTTTTTAATGATTGTATTAAATTATCTAAAACGTTTTGTGGGTAAGGTGATTGTTTATATTCTGGTTGCCAAATGCTATGTGGCCATAATGGATCTGTATTATTGCGTCCAACTATATGTATATGTAATTGTGGAACTATATTTCCTAATGCCCCAACATTTAGTTTTTCTGGGTTAAAATAATTTTTCACGAAATTAGATATTTTGCTGATTTCGTTTATAAGTGTTTCTCTTTCTTTTGGAAGTAATTCGTGTATTTCTGTAACGTTTTGTTTTCTTGGAATCAAAATAAACCATGGGTAATTTTGTTCATTTTTAAAAAAAACTCTTGATAAAGCTAAATCTGTAATAATAATACTCGTAGAAGTAAGGCGTTCGTCTATTTTAAACATTTTACGAGATCCTTAATTAGGCATGTTTATAATTTATCATATTATATTAACATAATATTTTAGAAAAGAAGAGTTAGAAATCAATTTAAACCTTTTAGGTTAATTTCCCTGAATTTTCAGTACAGTATATTTAGTTTTTTTTCTAGCTCGCTTTTTTTCATACGTTTATTTGTAAGAAAAATAGTTTCTAATTTCCCAATAATTAGCTAAAAAATAAGCGTAATTCTTTATTGTGTTCTATATTAATTATTATAAGAATAAGATATATAAAATAAATTAAATAGAGGAAATACCATGATTATTTATCTGCTAAAATCATTAGCAGTTGTATTATTATATTTTTCACCTCTTTTTAATCTATCGTTAAATGCGCAGTTAATTGATAGTAATCTTTATACTGAAAAACCTTATGTTAATATTTCTCCGTACGAAATAAAAAAAATTTTACAAAAAGAAGGTCAAGGCTTAAACAAATTAATTATTGATAAAGTGGTAACTACAATTCAATGCGCTAATCAATATGAGGTTGATAGAAATAATATTTTAACAGTTATTGATTATTCAGCACCATCTAATAAAAAACGATTATGGGTTTTTGATTTAAATAAAAAGAAATTACTGTTTAATACGTATGTATCGCATGGAATAACATCAGGTACTTTATTAACTGAAAAATTTTCTAATAAGAAAGATACCAAGGCTAGTAGTATAGGGGTGTATAAAACTATGGAGTCATATAATGGTCGAGAAGGGGTGTCTTTACGATTAGAAGGCTTGGATGCTAATTTTAATGATAACGCCTTAAAACGATATATTGTGATGCATGGTGGATGGTATATGGATGAGGGGTTTATTAAGCGATATGGCAGGCCAGGTCGTAGTTGGGGTTGTCCATCTTTTCCTTTACCTATTAAAAAGAAGCTTATTAATACTATAAAAGACAATTCTTTATTAGTAATTTATTATCCTAGTGATGAGTGGTTTAGTAAATCTAAATTTTTAAATTGTAGTAATGTACAAAAAGATTTAAAATTAAATGCTGGCAGGCAAGTTAAGCCTGTAATTCTTGTTGAAAATGATACTCGAGAAAATATATTGTATGTTGATCTTAAAGTAAACAATACTCGAGATAAAGATGATCCTATTATAACAATGTCAGCAGATAATTATGAAAAGATTTTTAACATTAGAGCTCCTTTATCTCGTATGTTAAGACGACAAATAAATAAAAAAGAGTATATTGCCTTAAGTAATAAAGAATTTCAGAAACTAGCTCTTTTAGAAAATAAAAAAAAATTGAATAAAATTGATTTTGTAATACCAGTTATAGTTAAGAAACGCGGACGTTATAGAACTCAAATGAAAATTTTGAATATGGGACATATTCAAAAAATCCATAATAATACCGACTTATCAAAACAGGCAACACATGATTCTGGATTTATAAAAAATTATATAATAAATTTTGACAAAGGAGAAGACCTCCATCTACAAACAACAAATGAGTTTATTAGATGGATTGGCCTTTAAATTTAATTATTCATTTTCTTTTTCCTCGAAAAATGTGAGCAATCAGTGATAAAACAAAAAGCAAAATAAATACGTAAAACAAAATCCAAGCAATTTGTCCAAGGGCTCCACCTAAGCCGCCAAAACCTAAAAAGCCAGTTATAACAGCTACAATAGCAAAAACAACAGCATAACATAAAAGTGGGCTATTTTTAAAGTTCATCATAATATTCACCAAAAAGATATTTGTTATCTTTATCCATACCAAATTGGACTAAATGTTTTTTAATAAGTTCAATTATATTTTATGTGATTTATTATATTGATAATTAATAAAAATTAAGTTATTTTGTGTTCAAATATAATTCACATAGACTTAAAAGGTTTTGATGGTTTTATGTTTATTTCATCTTCATCTTCATTTGCCTCTTCATTTTTATCTTCATCAAAAGGTATAGATAATTGAAGATTATATCTAGTAAAATTATTATACATATTCAAAAATTCATTACCAACAGAACATATTGCAATTTTAATTGCTGTAGTAGCTGCTGCTGAAGTGCCAATAGCTGTTGGTAAGTATTTAGTCACATGAGATAGTTCTGTCGATTTAGGTAAACAAAAGCTCAGCATACAGGCAGTATTTTTTTTATCTTCTATTATAAATTCCATTCTTTGTTTATCATTTTCTAGTTTTACAATAGCTTCTCGAGAAGAGTTTGCTTTAAGCCAAAATTGTGTCAATGGAAAGTCATCAGATAGATTAAAAAATCTACCTTTCATAAATCCATCTAAAGTATGCACTAATAAACCAATGTTATGATCATTAACTCTTCTTGCTTTTACTAAAATTGCACCACAGTGGAGTTCACTACATAGTATTTCTTCAATTTTTTTATCTAATATTCTTTTTTCTTCTGAAATATGTTGATATTCAATTTCATCATTATTGATTTTTTTATCTAAAGAAATAATTAAATTTATTATATGAAAATAAACTGCATGAATCATGCCTCTATCAATATAATCTTTACAAGGTGTAGCGACTCTATAAGGATTTAGTTTTTCTATTAATTTATTAGTTAAAGTATATTTAAAAAAATGTGTCGCTAACTGTTGTCGCTCTGACATGTTTATTTTACATCTTTGAGATTTGCTTTTAGTAAAATCAAGACCTAGGTCTTTAATTGAATCTTGTATCCAAAATTGAACTTCACTAATAATTTCAGCTTCTGATTTATCACCAAATAATTTATCTTTAGTTCTTGGGCTTAAGTAAAAATCCTGGCCGTTATTAGTTATAATTTCTGTTAATTGAGATATGATGACATGTAAATGAAAAACATCATCTAAGCATCCATCTTTTTCTCTTTGGGTATGATTTAAAAAGCCTCTGTTAGCTGGCATAACAACAACTTCAAGCCCTAACTCAGGATTATTTTCAGAAGCATCAATTAGGGCCTTGATTCTAAGAGCTTCAGCATTTGCTTCAACTTCTTTAGTAGCACCAGCAGTTCGTAAATTACATATATATAAAAAACTTGTGTTTTTATTGATATCTAATAAGTTTTGAGATTTTAATTGCTCGCTTATAACTTTGAGATAACGTAAAAATGAAGGGTAGGCTTTAACTAGACCACTAGAAGTATAAGTTTGAGCCCCCATTCTTAAAAAACCTCCAGATTGCATTTCTTGCTGATAATCAAAGCTCAATATACCTGGTAAATTAGTATAAGCATTAGCATCAAAACCATCGCCAAAACTAGCTGTTGATTTCATGAGTGAGGATTCTGCATCTTTTGGATCAATTAATAATTTACGGTCATAATCTTTTGATTTAATAGCTTTATGATAAGCAGGGTCTTTATCTAAGTCTAAATAATGTATTTTAAATCCTTGGGGAAAATTTTGTATTAGCCATTCTTTTGTACTTGCAAGAGGCATAGGGTTTTCATAAATAGATTTTGTTATTATATTTAATGCCGAAGTTTTTTCTTTTTTATCAAATTCTTTATTCTCTTGTTCTATGATGCATGAGTTATTAATATCAGAAATAAAGCGAGAATAAATTTTTGTATAGTCATATTCTGAGTTATATGAACTTTTCAGTAAGCTTAATATAGATCCGGCTAAATTAAAGCTACTATCTATTGTTATATAATATAACTCATCATTAGATAGTTGAGATTTTATATACCACAAATATTTAAAACAAAGTTTATTAAAATTTTCAGATAATTGAGTATTATTAACTTCGTCAATAGATAAATTTATTTTATTATATAATAAACCAAGTTCTTGAAAGTCCGTGAATATTTTGCCTAGGTTATCATATGATTTAAATTGTCCCTTAAATTTTGGTGGTATATCAAATTCTAAGTAGTCTTCTTTTGAATTATTTATAAATATAAAGTTTAAAAGTTTATTTATTAAAAAATTAGCCGCTTGTAATTTGTTATAAGCAGTTGTACTTTGAACTAAGCCAATAGCAGCTTCTTGTATTTGTGATAAAGTATCAGCAATCAATCTATTTTGGTATTCTATTTTTTTAGTCAATAATGTCAAAAATGTATTATGGAATGGTTGGGCTCTGTTAGACTCAAATAGAAAACTAATTAAATTATTTTTCTGCTCTAAAGCGCTAGGATTATCTATTATTTCTTTAGATAAATAATTTGTGATACTTTCAATATCCCAGTTTGAATAAAACTGCATTAAATTGAAAAACTTATTTAGTTTAATTAACTTATTATCATCACTTAATTCTTTATAATTATAATTTATATAATTAATAATAAATTGCATTTCATCATTGCTTTTAGTAAATTTATGATCAGATGTTTTTGATTTGAATGTGATAAAGTCATCATCTGCATGTTGTATATTATATTCATTATCTAACGTATTAAAGATATTAGTAATTAATATCATGAAATGAGTCCTTATAAAACTATTTGTAAATCAAATAAATATATTTAAGTATATATTAATCTAGCATCTGATTTTTGTTAATTAATCAATTTTTATAAAAATATCATATTATTAATAATAGTAGTACTTGTTTATTAATGAGTTTAATACAGTTAAACTGTATTTATAAATAATTATATATTTTGGATTTTTATATAAACATGATATTTACTAAAATTTTTATTTTTGGCTTTGGGTATACGGCGGCATATTTTTCAGATCATGTTGTGCAGAATAATCATAATGATATTCAAATAGTTGGAACATCAAGAAATGTTGAAAAAAAGCATAGTGATTTGATAAAATTAGATATTCAAGATCATATTAAATTAATTAATTATGATAAAAAATCTATTATTCAAGAATTAAAAAATAGTGATATAGTTTTGATATCTATTCCACCTAATATAGATGGCGTTGATGTAGTTTATAAAGAATATAGTGATTTTTTAATAAAAAATAAAAAGAATATTAAATGGCTTGGTTACTTATCTGCAACTAGTGTTTATGGTAATTATAATGGTGAATGGGTTGATGAAAAGTCAAAATGTAAGCCTAGTTCTAAAAGAGGAAAGGATAGATTATCATCAGAAAAACAATGGATGCAATTATTTGAACAACATAAAATCCCGGTTAATATTTTTAGAATATCTGGCATTTACGGCCCATCGAAATCTGCTATTGAGAGAGTAAAGCAAAAATATCAAGATAATAAATATTTTACGATTAATAAAAAAGATCATTTTTTTTCTAGAATACACGTTAAAGATATATCTTCTATAATTTATGAGACTATAAAAAAAAATATTAAAGGAGAAATATTTAATTTAAGTGATGATCTTCCTGCTAGCTCAGCAGATGTAGATGATTTTGCGGCTAATTTATTAAAATATCCAAGAATCAAAAAAGTTTGTTTTGATAAAGCAGATTTAAGCCCAATGGCTTTAGAGTTTTATCAAGATAATAAAAAAGTTAGCAATAATAAGGTTAAGTCATTATTAAATTATAAATTTATTTTTTCTGATTATAAAGAAGGTTTAAAAAATATAAATTTGATAAAATAGATATATTTGCAACAAAATTGATTATTATAAATATAAAGGAGAAATTAATTATGGATAAAAAATATAATAAAGATGTTAAAACTATTAAAAACTTAACTTATGAACAGCATCACATAACCCAAGAAGGTGGAACTGAAAAACCATTTAAAAATAAATTTTGCGATCATTATGAAGAGGGTCTTTATGTTGATGTAGTATCAAAAGAGCCGTTATTCTCATCAAAAGATAAATATAATTCTAAATCCGGATGGCCAAGCTTTGTCAGATTTATTGATGATCATGTTGTTGAAAAATCAGATTTAACTCATGGGATGGTACGTACAGAGGTACGCTCAAAATATGGAGACAGTCATCTTGGACATGTATTTCCTGATGGACCAAAAGACAAAGGCGGCTTACGTTATTGTATTAACTCTGCTTCATTACGTTTTGTTTCAGTTGATAAGTTAGAAGAAGAGGGATATGGTGAGTATTTAAAACTTTTTAAGTAAATAAAAAAGCTTTAAATACTATATGTTTAAATTTATAACAAACATATCATATTGTTTAATAGAATTGTTTATTTATAAAATAATTAATTTCAATTATACTTATAATTAGATTTAATTATGCAGTAATTTATTATCTAATATTTTGCTAATGAAACAGGACTTTTTTATGAAAATCTCATATTTTTTTAAAGCTCTAGTAATTTTTTTATTGATGGATTTTATCTGGTTAAATTATATTGGTAAATCATGGTATCAACATTATTATGGTGAATTTTTGGGGCAGCCATTAATGATCCAAAGCTGGTATGCTGTTATAATTTCTTATTTATTAATAGTAATCGGTTTAAGCATATTTATTATTTCAAATTATAATAAATCCTTTTTAGAACCATTATTATATGGCGGGTTATATGGAGTTTGTCTATATGGTGTTTTTAATTATACAAATATGGCAATTTTACCTAATTGGAATATTTTTATATCTATTATTGATACATTATGGGGTGGCTTTGTTTGCGGGGTTACAGCAATGCTAGTTTATTTTATTAATAAATATGTATTTTAAAAATAGTTTTTATTAAAGTACTATAATTTGTTTGAGTAATTTATAAGAGAGATTAATTTATGTTTAAGTTATCTGATTTGATTATTTTGGTTGCTGTTGCTATATCTTTTGCATTATCAGTATGTTTTTGGTTTATGGGTAACTATATTGTATCTCAATTTACTGCCATATGGGTGCCATCTATTTTATGTTTTGCTATTTATTTTAAATTATTAGCATTATCAGAAAAAATAAAAATATGTTTATTAGATGAGAGTAATGATGAACCAAGTTCAAACAAGTAAAGATACTTTTTGCTTAATATTATATTTTTTTGAGGATTTGTTATGATCAGTAATAATTTTCTGCTTATTCTTGCTATAATAATTTTTTTATTGTTTGTTATAGGTCTTTCTTTAACTGTTTATGAGTTTTATTATTATATTGAAAATGGTATTAAAAAAGATAAAAGAAAGACTAGAAAGAAAAATATTTTTCGAAAAAAAATTAATAAAAAATGATAAAAATTAATTAGTATTAAAATTTTTTATGTTTTTCAAAAGGTTGAAAGTTATTTTAGAGCAGTTACAGAAATAATTTATTGCATCTATGAAAAATAATAATCAGGGATAAATAATGGATCCAATATCTCAAGGTGTTCTTGGAGCAATTTCTTCTCAATCTTTTGCAAGAAATAAAAATATATTAATAGCAGCTTTCTGCGGCTTTATTAGTGCTTCGACACCAGATCTAGATATTCTTATTAGATCAACTAGCGATCCATTATTAAAGCTTGAGTATCATCGACATTTCACCCATTCACTTTTGTTTATACCAATAGGGGCTTTAATAGTTGCATTTCTATTATGGGGAATATTTTTTAGGAAAAATCATAAATTTATAGTTATTTATTTATTTTCTTTTATAGGGTTTGCAACACATGGCCTATTAGATGCTATGACAAGTTATGGCACTTTATTATATTGGCCTTTTTATGGAACTCGGGTTAACTGGAATGTAATATCAATAATAGATCCTTTGTTTACAATTCCTTTATTAATATTTTGTATAATTTCATGTGTTAAAAAATCATCTTTTATCGCAAGAATAGGTCTTTGTATTGCACTTCTTTATTTATTAATTGGCTATTCTAAGCATTACCAGATAAAAAAACTGCTTTTTAAAGTAGCTAAAAGTCAGCATCATATTGTGGAAGATTATTTCATTGACCCAACTATCGCTAATAACATGTCATGGAGAGCAATTTATAAATATAAAAAGCATTTTTATATTTATGCTTTTTATATTTCACCATTCTTTTCTTCAGATTATATCAAAGGAGATACTGTTGAAACTATAGATATTGAAAAAATATTTCCATATTTAGACAGAAATTCTAAACAAATAAATGATATAAAAAGGTTTGATATATTTACAAGTTCATTTATGTCTTTACATCATAATAATAAAAATATAATTATTGATTTACGATATAATATGTTGCCCCAATCAAGTAAACATCCATTATGGGGTATAGTTATAGATGAAAATAATAAAAATCAACATGCAGAGTTCAAAATGTTAAGTGAGCAACATTTTGATAGGTTATCTGTTTTTTGGATGTTACTAAATGGCGATTTTGATAATTTAAAAAAGCATAAATAATATATTGAAATTTTTATTCATAAAATTATTAATTTTATAGATGTTTATATTGCACCAGATTATTTTTATAATTTAAAGAATTATTTCACCTATTAAACTTACCTAGAAGATCATTTATTGCTAAATGAGATACCAGGATATTATTATGTCTTAGCCAATCTGGTATATACACTGGCTCGGTAATATATCCTTCTTCTAAAAGAACTTTAAAATCAGAAATATCATCTGTGTTTAATTTTCCACAAAATAAAAGAGCTATGTCCGGAATCATTCCTTTGTGAACTGAATTTTTTAAAAAAGCTGTTATTTTAATTAATCCTTGAAGGTATACGCTATCTTTATAAAAAATAATTCCACCATTAGGGTAACCACCTCTAAAGATACGCATTGCAGAAAAATAACTTTCTTCATGATCTTGGCCATGTTCACAAAAAAATTTAAATAAATCAAAAAAATCTGCTCCATCTTCAGCCATGCTTATTGCAATAATTCTTAAAACAATTCTTTTTAAACGCATTAATTCCATAGACATTGTGATATATTCTGAAAAAGTAGCAAGTCCTTCTTGAGTTTCTGTTGTACGTGGTGAATTATACGCTAATGTTTTTAATATAGGTTGCTTTTTTCCATTAATTTTAGTTAAGGCATGGATCATGACTTCATGATGAAATAACTGATATATATCATTTTTTGAAAATTTTGCACCATATCTTATTTTGATTCCTTCAGACGTGGCGGCAGCCTTAGCTGAAATATTTTTATCAATTATTATATTAATAGGGTCAACTATTTGATCTATATTTTCATTAATTAATGGTCTTATTTTTTGTTTGAACTCTCTGGCTGAAAAAATATTAACTTCTTTTGGAATAGTATATTTATATTCATTAATGATATGCAAAAATTGATGTGCTATTTTAAGGCTACTATGTTTATATCCGGTTACTATATTTTTAGGGCTACCATATAGCTTCAAAGAAAACTCGGTAATATCTTTAGTGCCTACGCCATTAAGCATATAATAAGCATCTCTATAACTTTCAGCAGTTTTTTTGAGAAATGAAATAGCTGGATGGTTATCATTGCCTAGATTAATTAAAAATTGATTTATTTCTGATATTTTATGATCATGATTTTTTTTATTATATTCAACCTCTGGTAATTTTATATTACCTTTATTAGCATTTTTTAAGAATTTATGCATTATTTCTTTTGGCCAACTAAGTACTCCTAGCAGGGAAAAGTCTTTTATGATATTGACTAATTTTGCGTCCATATCTTTTACATGGCATAAAAGTTTACTCATGTTTTAACAATTGCCTTATTTATCAATTTTAATAAATTATATTTAATATTAACTAACCTTCATTATAGGATAACTCAAATATTAACACTAAAAATTATTTTAAAAATAAATTTTAGTAAGTATCCTGATATGCCAAATGTAATTACTCCAGCAAACCATAAGAATATAAACCATGCTGCTGCTTTTTGATTTTTACTGAGTTTTATCATGTAGTTAAGTTTATAATAATTAAAAATTTTATTAACAATAAATATATTAAAGCTATAATTAAAGCTATATTAAAGTGTAACAAATTTTGGGATTAATATGCATTATTTTTCAGAAGCGTGTGAAAGAAATAAAAAAAATATTTTACAAGAATTAAAAAATAACATATCAAATAGAGCTTCAATATTTGAAATTGGCTCAGGAACAGGTCAGCATGCATTGTATTTTTGTAATGAAATGCCATTTTGGATTTGGCAAACAAGTGATTTAAAGGAAAATCATAGTAATATTAATGAGCGAATATCAGAAAGCTTAAATTCTAATATATTACTGCCAATAGAGTTTGATGTTAATAAAGACTATCAGGTGTTATCAAATAAATATGATTTGATTTTTACGGCAAATACTTTTCATATAATGTCATGGAACGCCGTTTGTAATTGTATTAAGAAAGCGTCTGAACTTTTAAAAGATGCTGGTAAATTTATTATTTATGGCCCATTTCTTTTTCCTGATAAAATTACTAAAAAGAGCAATATATTATTTGATGATTTTTTAAAAAATCAAAATAAAGAAATGGGTCTTAGACATTTTTATGAAATAACTCGTAAATTAAAACAAGTAGATTTAATATTTGAGAAAAATATAGAAATGCCTTCAAATAATAATCTACTAATTTATATTAAAAATAAATCAACTAATCTCCTCTAGGATCAAGAGTAGAAATAAGAGGACTTGTTGTTGGCATTGTTATAAATGGTTCATCTGGCTCAATAGTATCAGTAACACTTTGTCTCCAGAATGTATAGTATATTAAGAAAGACGATATTAAAATCATATAAACAAAAAAGCCATTAGGTCCAATTAGACTCATAAATATTGGTGAGATTAAAGGCCCCATAACTGCTCCTAGGCTATATGCCAATAACAAAGCTTGTGTTCCTGATGTTATTTCGTTTGCTTTTAATGAATCACAAGCATGACTAATACTTATTGGGTAAATAGTAAAAGACAGTCCGCCTAATATAAAAATTAAAAAACATGCCAATGCAATACTTTGTATTGCAAAGATTAGTAATAAGCTACATATTGCTGTGCCAATACTTAGGAATATTAATACTTTACGACGTTCAATTTTATCTGATATTTTTCCTATAGGATATTGCCAAAACATTCCGCCTAAAATTACAACAGACATGCCAGTAATTACAAAATCAGAAGAGGTTGTTTGAATAAGATATAGTGGAAATAAACCGTATATTGAGCTTAAAATAAGTCCTCCACAAAAGCAACCAACAACCCCTGTTTTGGTTAATGAAAAAATCTTTTTAAGACTCAACGCAGATGCTTCTTCTAATATTGGAGATTGGATTTTTGTCAATGACAATGGGATTATTGATAAAACTGATGTTATACCTATAGCTATAAATAATGCGCTTGAATCAGGACTGTTAAATTTTAATAACAATTGGCCTAAAACCTGAGCTAAATATAAAGAAACCATATAAATCGATAGCATTGTTCCGCGATTTTTATTGCTTCCAACTGTTAGTAACCAGCTTTCAATAACTATGAATAATCCTGCAGTTGCAAATCCGCTGATAACTCTTAAACATAACCATAAATATAAGTCATATGTCAAAGAATGCGTTAATACTGCAGCTGTCAATATTGCAGCAAAAGTTGAAAATGTTCTAATATGCCCAGTTCTGATTATAATTTTTTCTATTTTGAATGAGCCAAAGACTAATCCTAAATAATAAAAAGACGTCATAGCACCAATTGCAATTGAACCTTCTCCATTACTATTTAGTTTAAATACTAATAAAGTGTTAAGTAAACCGCTTCCTATTGCAAATAAAAACAAGCTTAATATTGGTGTGTAGATATTTTTAATTAAATTATTCATGTAAATTAATTCTTTAAATTAAATCAAATTAGAACGGTGCAGTTTTTCATATTTAAAAGACACTGTCAAACATATTAGTTATTTATATATTAGTTATTATAAAAGTAATTCTGCATTGACATAAATTGATACTGTTATATTATAGTGCAAAATAATAATAATAATAATATATCTATATAGCACTATGTCTTTTTTATATAAAAATAAACTTGTTTATCTTGTCATATTTCTTTTAGTAAATGTAATCTCTATTACTTATGCATCAAAAAAATCTGATATAGATTACAATTTTGATGCTAATTCTGATTCAAATGCTTTTTCTAACCATGGATTTGATAGTAACTCTATTATTGATGTAGGTGCATCAGAAGAGATAGATACTTTTAAAGGTTATTTAAAATTATCTCGAACTGATATTCATCTTCCAGGTAATAATGGGATGGATATTGATGTTATTAATTCTTATACAGGATCAAGATTTACAGATGAATATGTAAAACATAAATATGGATATGGTTGGCATCTTAACACCATGAAACTAACCTTCATCACAGATTATCTTAGAAAAAAAGAAAAACCTTATTTTGTACCAGTTCCAAATAAAGAAAAACCTCATAAAATACATTATGGTTTTTTTCCATTATCAGCTATTTTGCGGTTTATGGACGGGAGCACAAAAATGTTAAATGTTACTAATTATAATGATAAATGGAGACATGAAGGTTTTCATTACGCCTTTTGGCCTGAAGAGGCTCTGTCTACAGATAACTGGATGCTTAACAACCCTTACAAGTCTAGAGAAATGTATTTATTTAGTCCTGATGGTAAAAAATATACTTTTTCAGTAGATATTAATAAAGAGCGATTCAATTTATCAGCAACGCTTACAAAAATAGATGATTTACATGGTAATTGGATTAAGTATAACTATGAAAGAATTTCTTTTGAGAATAATCCGAAAACTGACGAAAAATATCTTAGTAGTATAGAAGCAAATGATGGTCGCCGGGTTGATTTTAATTATGTAAACTTGGTTAAAAATGAAAGAGAAAATCATTTTATAGTACTTGACACAATAGTTGCCAATAATCAAGTTTGGCAATATAAATATGAATTATCAGGATTTAAACATAAAGAAAAAAATCTACCAATATTAAAAACAGTAATTAGGCCTGATGGAACAACATGGGAATATACTTATAATCAATCAACGCAATGGTCACGTTTGATTACAGAGGTAAAATCTCCAAGTGATTTGCGAACAGTATATGCTTATAGATATTACAAAAAAGATGACAAAGATTTCGAGCGAATTGCAGCAAAGTATCATTTTGATTCAAATAATAATAAATTGGGACAGTGGTCCTATGATATAAATCAAGACAATGTCTTTATATGCCCAAATCACCAAGACTTAAATTGTATTAAAAATACTGTAAATACTGAATCTATTAGAAAAGAGTATATTTATGTTACATCAGAAAAAAGTAACAAACATAATAAAGTAAGAAGATATAGCCATGTGTGGAGTCATGGGTTATTAATTAGTTCAGAAATTTATGATGAATCAAAAGGAAAAAATTTTTTAATTGAAAAAACAAACAATCAATGGAGTAGTCAAAAGATTTCAGATAATAGATTATTTTTTAATAACAAAAGATATGATGAAAATTATCGCAGGCCAATATTATTACAGCAAGTTTTAAATAGAGATAATACCAACTACATTACAAGTTATCCTGATTATGGTTATGATTCATTAGGTCGTGCAACATTAATAAAAGAAAACGGGCCAAGTGGTGAAAAGTATACACAATTAAGTTATGAGGATTATCCTTATAATCATGTTTTTAATTTACTAAAAACTCAACAAGATGGGGTTAATTTATCTAGGTATAATTACAATGCACAAGGCAAGTTATTGGAAGCAAATATAAATGGTATTGTTAGCCAATATAATTACCATGAAGATGGTAATTTATCTAAAACAATTGATCCTAAAGGTAACTTTGTAAGATATGATAATTATTTCAGAGGCAGCCCACAATTAATTACTTATTCAGATAATACTTTTGAGAAAAATAAAATAGACAACAGTGGTTATTTAATCTCGCATACTGATGCAAATGAAAATATTACTAATTATAACTATGATACTTTAGGAAGAGTTACTAATATAGTTCCTTCTAAAGGATTAGAGACTAATATTATATATAATCAAACAACGACAACAACACAAACAGGCAAAGACAAAGAAATAATTCAAAAAGATATTTTTGGAAACATTATTTCAAATAGCAAATATATTGGTGATAACCTTTTTGTTAAAGAAGATTATAAGTATGATGTTTTCGGTCGTGAAATATTTAAATCTAAACCTTATAAAATTTTAAATGATACGGCTAGCGGCATATATAAAACTTATGATTCTTTAGATAGAATAAAAAGCATAAGAACACAGTTTGAAAATCAAAGTATAGAATCTTATTATAACTATCATGCAGGTAATGTAATAGAAAATATAAATCCTAAAGGATTAAGAGAGTTTATTTATTATCAAGCTTATGGTGCGCCAAGTTATAAAAATCCTGTAAAAATAATAAATGCAAATAATATTGCGACTATTATTAATAGAGCACAAGATGGTCTTGTAAATAGCGTTCAAAGAGATAATATAACCAAAAATTATAGATATAATTCACAACGATTACTGTCAGAATATATTGAGCCAGAAACAGGCACAACATTTTATGAATATGATTCTAATGGAAATCTGGCAAAAAAAGTAAATAGTAATGGGAATGCAATACAAAATGAATATGATAGTAAAAATAGATTAGTCGCAACTACTTTTAATGATAATACAGCTGCGAATTACTACAGCTATGATGCTAATGGTAATTTACTTTTAGCCAAAACATCTGATAACGATTGGCAATATCAATATGACTCTAATAATAATTTAATTAATTCAACGTTTAATTATAAAAATAAAAATTATATTTTTGAATATAAATATAATGATTACAATTTTTTAGAAAGTATTATATATCCTAGTAAAAAAATAATTAATTTTAACCCAAATGAGTTTGGTCAAATTTCACAAGTTGGCAATTTTGTTAATGATATTAAGCATAATGTTAAAGGTGATATATTATCTTTTAATTATGCTAATGGCTTAAGTTTTAATAAAACTATAAATTCAAGAAATCTTCCTGAAGATTTCAATTATCAAGCAAAAAATAAAAATATTAATATTAATTATTCTTATGATATTTTAAATAATATAACAAAAATTATTAGCCCAGGTAATCAAGTGTTAGATTTAGCATATGATAATTTAGATAGATTATCATATGTGTCTAGCTCTGATTATTCTGGTAATATTGAATATGATAATTTTGATAATATAGTTAAAAATGCAATAACAAGTGCTGATTATCAATATGATTCTCAAAATAGATTAATATCAACTAAGTCAAAAGATTTTAATAGCTTTCAATATGATAAAGCTGGAAGAATAATTAATGATAGTGTTCATAATTATGGTTACAACGCTCAAGATAAGTTGATTGATGTAGATGGAATTAAGTATAGTTATGATGCAAATGGAAATAAAATATCAAATAGTAAATCAATATTTATTAATAATAAATTAGGTCAGAAGTTATTAGATATTACAGATAATAAATATAGCGAATATTTTTATCTTGGAAGCTTGTTAGTTGCAAAAACAAGTAAAGATTTAAATAATAGCAATCAAGAAAAAGTTACTTATTTTCATGGCGATGTTTTAAATTCTATAATTGCAACAAGTGATGAATCAGGAAATATCATCTCTCAAACGTTGCATTTACCTTTTGGTTTAGAATCTAATGATGCAAATTATGATAAAAAAGACATTAAAGATAAAGAGATAGCTTATACAGGGAAACATAAAGATAAGGCATCAGGGTTATATGATTTTAGCGCAAGACATTACGATGCAAAAATTGGAAGATTTACAACTCCTGATCCAATTAATTTCACCCCTAAAAACCTAGCAAGTTTTAATCGATATGCTTATGCGAATAATAATCCTTATAAGTATGTTGATCCGGATGGGAAGTTTTCATGGTTTATATTTTCTGGCATATTAAGTACTGCAAATGCAGCGGCAATAGTTCATAGTGCATATGCTGGATACATGGCAACAGGAGTAGCTGGAGCTGTTGGTAGTGTTGCTTTTGATATGGCTGTTGGAGGAGTTGCTGGTAAAGTAGCAAGAGGAGCAGGTAAAGCTGTTTCATCAGGCTTGAAAGCAGTTGCTCATGAAGAGCATAATTTTGAAACCTTATCTCATTTTGTAAGCACAGCGAATGTAAGGACACCAAAAAACAAAGCTGTATTTTATTCGGGAGAAGGTGGAAGGGATTATGCGACATTATTTGCTTTTGATAAAGGAATGTATACACTAGAAATGACTCCAGGAGGGAAGTATTTGGATTCTTTGAGATTATTTGATTACAAAGATCATTATGGCATGACAGAAGGACAAGTTCGTGATTTATGGAAAATAATATCTCATAGATATGCGAGTCAAACATCAGGAAATGTAACAGCTGTACTTAATAAACCAGAGCTAAATAGTATTTTTAATACTGTAGAATACCCTACTTTAGTTGAGAATAAATTAGTTTTTAATATAAATATTATAAGGTTTTGATTTTATGTTAATGCCGATAGGTAAACAAGGTGTAAAAAGTTCTGATGGGTGGATCTTTGGTAGTAAAGATATGGAGACTAAGGAATATATCGATGAAAATAATAATTCTTATACAATAAGTGTTTTTCGTTATGAAGATGTTGAAGGTAGTTATAAAGAAGATATTTTTTTTGATACTTTGTGTCCAAATAATCCAAGTAATAAGCTTGATTCGTTACAAAAAGAGTTAATAAAATTAAGAATAAGAAAAGCATTAAAATTTATGGGAACTCAATTTCGAGAATGTGATGGCCCCCTTTATCCAGAACATAACTTTGATCCAAATAGTAAAACAGTTGATTTTAATGCATTAGCTCTAGAAAAAACAGATATATTCTCAACTCAAGAAGAGTATCAAAAATGTAAAGAATATATAGAGCTGCAAATAAAAAGGAAGTTTTTTGAAACAATTGATATAGAAGTTGATAAAAACAATATTGATAAAGCAGATGACGAATGGTTTAGATTTAGAGTTATAGAAAAATATTGGCGTTTAAAAGAGCCGGATAATAATTCTAATGGATTTTGTGAAGTTTATTATAGGATTGAATACTATAATAAATAATAACAATAATAAGCTGATTTCAAGTTAGAAAAAAGCAAAAAAATTAATGGCTGGGTTTATAGTCTAACAAGCTATATTATACAAAAAAATATAAACATAAATTATCATGGTTATATGATTTTAGCGCAAGACATTATGATGCAAAAATTGGGAGGTTTACAACTCCTGATCCAATTAATTTCACGCCAAAAAATCTAGCAAGTTTTAATAGATATGCTTATGCGAATAATAATCCTTATAAGTATGTTGATCCGGATGGGAAGTTTTCATGGTTTATATTTTCTGGCATATTAAGTACTGCAAATGCAGCGGCAATAGTTCATAGTGCATATGCTGGATACATGGCAACAGGAGTAGCTGGAGCTGTTGGTAGTGTTGCTTTTGATATGGCTGTTGGAGGAGTTGCTGGTAAAGTAGCAAGAGGAGCAGGTAAAGCTGTTTCATCAGGCTTGAAAGCAGTTGCTCATGAAGAGCATAATTTTGAAACCTTATCTCATTTTGTAAGCACAGCGAATGTAAGGACACCAAAAAACAAAGCTGTATTTTATTCGGGAGAAGGTGGAAGGGATTATGCGACATTATTTGCTTTTGATAAAGGAATGTATACACTAGAAATGACTCCAGGAGGGAAGTATTTGGATTCGCTAAATCTGTTTAATCCTAATAATTCTTATGGTTTTACAACTGATCAAGCTAAATTATTGTGGGGTAATTTATCAGGTAAATATGCAAAAGAAGCAAGTGGGACCGTTAATGCTTTTTTAAGAAACCCAAGCGCTGAGAGCATTTTTAAAACAGTAGAATTTCCTGCTTTAGTGGAAAATAAAATTGTCGTTGAAATTAAAATAACTAATTTTTAAAAATATGTTAAAATTTACAGGCCCGCAAGGAGTTAAAAGTTCAGAAGGATGGTTTTTTGGTAGTAATGATCGTTTTTCATTTAAATATGTTAGTGAAAAATATGATACCTTTACTATATATGCTGATGCCTCTTTTTCTGATGCTGGAAAATATATTGGCGAAAGTATTTTTTTTGATACATTAAAACCTAATAATCCAAAAATACAAATTAGTTCTTTGGAAAGAGAATTAATTCAATTAAGAATAAGAAAAGCATTAAGGTTTATGGAAATTTCATTTAAAGAATATGAAGGTCCCCCTAATCCAAAGCCTAATTATGATCCAGAAAGTAAAGTTGTTCCATTTAATGCATTAGCCTTAGAAAAAACAGATATATTCTCAACTCAAGAAGAGTATCAAAAATGTAAAGAATATATAGAGCTGCAAATAAAAAGGAAGTTTTTTGAAAGAATTGATATAGAAGTTGATAAAAACAATATTGATAAAGCAGATGGAGAATGGTTTAGATTTAGAGTTATAGAAAAGTATTGGCGTTTAAAAGAACCAGATGATAGCTCTAGTGGGTTTTGCGAGGTTTATTATAGAGTTGAATACTATAACAATTAAAAATTAAGGTCCCAATTAAAGTCCCACCACATCTACATTTTAAGATGAGGAGTAAGTTGGTGGGACTTATTTTGTCCCAGTGGAGTACCTTGTGTTAAGAGAAAATAATTTAGTTGTCAATGTTATAACTTTAGGGTTTTAATAATTATGTTAAAATGGGTTGCTTCTCAAAAAGTTTCAAGTGATAAAGGATGGTCTGTGGAAGGTAAAGATCGCCAGCATATGAAATATACCGACGAACATGGTAATAATTTTATATTTGAAGTTGATAGAGGAATAGATTTAGGAGTTTACTTTGATAGTTTAGAGCCAGAAAATTCTAATTTAAAACTATCTGGTTTACAAAAAGATCTTATTAAATCTAGAATAAGAAAAGCTTTAGATTTTATGGAAATAGTATATGAAGAATGCACTATTAACCAAAACCAAGTAACTTTAAATAATGTAATAAGAAGAAGATTTTTAGTTCTTGAAGAAATATCGCAATTTTCATCACAAGAAGAATTTAAAAGCTTTGAAGAGTTTATTGATAAACAGATAAAAAAAGGCTTTCTGGAAGAAATGGCAATTGATTTTAATTATAACTTTAAAAATAGAACTGGTGGTAGATGGTTTAGAGAAGAATTAACTAATCAATACTGGAGGCTAATTGAGCCTAGCAACTCTTTCAAAGGATGCTGGGAGCTTGTTAGAAAAGAATTACGAAAAAGGTAAGTGGTTGATGGCATGTTATATAACTGCATGTGAATTTTAAAAAAACTGGAGTAAAAAACAATGAAAAATAAAGCATACAACATGAAATCAATAATCTTAATATTAATTTTTATGTTACCTTTTAAAATATTTGCAACCAATATTTCAAATGATGAACTTGTAAAACGAGTACTTATTGAATCAGGTATTGATAGACAATTATCTAGCTATAATGAAGTTTTGTCTTTAACAATTGACCAAGCATTCGCTTTAGAAGAAAAAATTAGTGATGAAGAAAAGTATAGATTAAAATCAAACTTTTTAAATAACCTAAATAATGAAAAGCTAATTAAATTAGTTGAAATAAATGTAGGTAAAAGATTAACCAAAAGTGAATTAAATAAAGCTTTAAAAATTTATAAAGATCCATTTTTCAAAAAATTTTTGCAATCTGAGGTTAATAGTGCAAATCCTGAAGCCTTACAGGAAATGGCAATTTTCGTATCTAAAATAGGACAAAATTCACCTTCAAATTTTAGACTACAATTAATTAATAGGTTAGATGCTGCAACTAAATCAACAGAATCATCTAAAGTTATAGTTAATAATATATTTGTCTCTGTTATGAAAAACTTAAACAAAATAAATAAAAAATATACCGAAGATCAGTTAAGTGAAATTATAAATAACTATATCTTTGCTTTAGAACAAGGTTTAGGTAATCAAGTGAAATTATTTTATCTTTTTACATATAAAGATTTTACTGATAAAGAGTTAGAGAAATATATAACAATATATGAAGAAAATTCTGAACAGACAAAGATAAATGATGCTCTAATTTCATCTGTTAATGATTTTTTTGTTGAGTATGCTGTTTTGGTTTCAAATAATTTTGCCCAAATTTAAATCTATATTTTGGTAGTTATTCCAATCTGTTGATGTGAGATAATCTTCCTTTTTAAAAATATTCAAAGGATTGATAAAAGTCATGGTGTCAGTAGTTGTGAAATGCCCTTTATGTAAAAGTAATGAAATCTCAAGATTTGGAATGACTGAGCAAGGCAAGCAGAGATACCAATGTCAAAATAGTAAATGCAACAAAAATACTTTTATATTAAGTTACTCTAGAAATGGTGACTTACCAGAAGTAAAACAAAAAATAATAGATATGGCTTTAAACGGTAGCGGTATTAGAGATACAGCAAGAGTTTTAGGTGTTGGTATTAATACTGTTATTAGAGAATTAAAAAAAAGAAGCGAGCATTCAAACAGTAAATGTCCAATTACTCAACTGTAAAAAAGAAACACAAAAATCTGTTAAAGTTAATATTATTCGCGTAGAAGAAGTCGAAATGGATGAAATGTGGAGTTTTGTTGGCAGTAAAAAGAACCAACGTTGGTTATGGCATGCTATAGATCATGATACTCATGAAGTGCTTGCATATCACATAGGCTCTCATAAGAATGAGTCATTAGTAATCCTGAAAAATAAATTGAAAATTTTTGATATTAACTTTTTCTATACTGATAATTGGTCTGCTTATAAGAAATACTAACATATTGTTGGCAAAAGAAATACAGTCAATTGAAAGAAAGCATTTAACTTTAAGAACTAGAATTAAAATCCTAACTAGAAAAACAACATGCTTTTCAAAACTAGAGAAAATGCATGATATTGTATTAGGATTATTTATTAACACATTTGAGTTTGGTTTGGATATATAATGTCTATCAACAGCTTGAAGTCACTACCGAATACCCTACTTTAGTTGAGAATAAATTAGTTTTTAATATAAATATTATAAGGTTTTGATTTTATGTTAATGCCGATAGGTAAACAAGGTGTAAAAAGTTCTGATGGGTGGATCTTTGGTAGTAAGGATCGTTTTTCATTTAAATATGTTAATGAAAAACATGATACCTTTACTATATATAGTGATGCCTCTTTTTCTGATACTGGAAAATATATTGGGAAAGCTATCTTTTTTGATACATTAAAATCTAATAATCCAAAAATACAAATTAATTCTTTAGAAAAGGAGTTAATCAAATCAAGAATAAGAAAAGCATTAAATTTTATGGATATTCCATTTAAAGAATATAAAGGCCTGCCCAACCAAAAACCTAATTATGATCCAGAAAGTAAAGTTGTTCCACTCGATGCATTAGCTTTGGAAAAAACAGATATATTCTCAACTCAAGAAGAGTATCAAAAATGTAAAGAATATATAGAGCTGCAAATAAAAAGGAAGTTTTTTGAAACAATTGATATAGAAGTTGATAAAAACAATATTGATAAAGCAGATGACGAATGGTTTAGATTTAGAGTTATAGAAAAATATTGGCGTTTAAAAGAACCGGATAATAATTCTAATGGATTTTGTGAAGTTTATTATAGGGTTGAATATTATAAATAATAACAATAAAAATAGAGATGTAAACTGTAAATATAAAAGAGACATTTGATTTTAAATTAGAAAAAGGAAAGAAGAAATTAACGATTTGATTTAGAATCTAACAAGCCATATTACACATATATTATACAGAAAAATATAAAGATAAATTATCATGGTTATATTGTTTTAACGCAAGACATTATGATGCTAAAATTGAGGGGATTTACAGCTCATGATCCAATTAATTTCATCCCAAAAAAATCTAGCAAATTTTAATCGATATGTTTATGCGAATAATAATCCTTATAAGTATGTTAATCCTGATGGAAAGTTTCCTGTATTTGCAGTATGCCGTAGACTTAGCATTAGATCCTGAATGGAAAAATACGGCAGTAAAATTAATAACAGCTAAAATTCTCGCTGGTAAACAGATATATTTAAATTTTATAAGTAAAAGTTGAATACAATAATGAAAAAAATACAATGGGAAGAAATCAGAAAGTTAAATCTCCTGGGGAGTTTCGTAGATTTCAAAATTATTTGAAAAATCAGATAGATGCTGGATTAGTTGAAAAGGTTGAGGTCGATCCTAATTATTCTAAAGGAATATTATCCGGAGGAAAGTGGTTTCGGAATAAAGAATCTGGTGATATCTGGCGACTTATAGAACCAGATTTTCCTTTTAAGGGCAGATGGGAGCATGTTTGTCTTTTTGAGAAATAAATATTTAAAAGCAGCCTAATCTTATAATATATGGTCGAGTTGTTAACGTACTAACTTTGTGGTTTTAATATTATGTTAAAATTGGTTAATAAGCAAAAAGTTGTGAGTGATAAAGGGTGGTCTTTACAAGGTAATGGGCGCTATGACATGAAGTATATTGATGAAAATAATAATATTTTTACTTTTAACGTTGAATGGGGGGTATATATTTTAGCTGTTTATTTTGAAACATTAAAATGTGAGAATAATTCTATTGAAGTATCTGAATTACACCTAGAATTAATAAAGGTTAGAGTAAGAAAAGCTTTGAATTTTGAAGAAATAGCATATGAAGAATGCACTATCAACCAAAACAAAGTAACTGTAAATAATGTAGTAAGAAGAAGAGCTTTAGTTCTTGAAGAAATATCGCAATTTTCATCACAAGAAGAATTTAAAAGCTTTGAAGAGTTTATTGATAAACAGATAAAAAAAGGCTTTCTGGAAGAAATGGCAATTGATTTTA
>CAXBNV010000004.1:0-121790 GCA_963977185.1 uncultured Gammaproteobacteria bacterium
CAGATTCCCCGTGTAGTAAATAAGTAGTTTACACAGAATTATTTACAGGCTCAAACTTTGACCTTCACCCATAATATTTGCACCTGTGCAATCAGCGTTTGATTCACGAGAACGTGACACTGTATATTGTAGGACACTCGCAATAACAGGGATAATGGCAGCAACAAGCCACATACAAACTCTTCCTAACGCACTATCATCCTCATTGTCCCTTGTTCCCCAAATTGAGGCTTGACGCATATAATCAGCAACAATACCTAATGCTCCAGCCATTGTTGCAACAATTGTTGATACAAGAATATCATAATTAATTACATGGCCTAATTCATGTGCAAATATAGCTTTTAATTCTTTTTTAGTTAAAAAATTAGCATCAGGCATAATTGTATTATCATACTTTGGATCTATTTTTACTCTATCCAATAACCCTCTTGTTGCAACCACAACTGCATTTTCAGGATTTCTACCTGTTGCAAAAGCATTCAAAAATCCTTTTTCGACTATATTAACTTTTGGTTTTGGAATACCGTACTCATTTGCAAGATCAGATACCAATTCATCCAAAATTAATTCTTTGTCATATCCCACATCCTCACAACTAATATCATGAGCATCATACATGGCTAAAACAATATCAGCTGAAAAATAATAAATAGTAAAGTTAAGTGCTGTAGCAAAACCTAAAGCCATAACCATACCAAATGTTCCTGCAAAAGCTGAGCCAATTGCAACACAAAGACCTGTTAGTATTGATATAGGAATGAAAGTTGATAAAAAATTATTAAATTGATACCAATAATTATGAAAATAATACTCATTCATATTATCATTAGTATTTTTAGCCACTGGTTTTGCCATAAAGAATCCTTACCTACAAGATTAGTTAGTTAATCATTATATATGGTGTATTTTTAATTTCAACTTTTTTATATTATTATATGCAAAAAAAAAACTTAGTTATTATTCATGGATTTCTTCAAAGCAGCGAGATTTTCTATAAAAATCAAGAGATTATAAATATACTACACAGTAAATATAATTTATTAATTATAGATCTTCCTGGATATGGTAAAAATCATAGCATTAAATTCAATAACGCAACCAAACTCAATAACTATTTAGATTTTATATATATTCAGATTCAAAGCTATTTTAATAATATAAATTCTCAAGATATAAATATATTAGGTTGGTCATTGGGTGGTAATATTGCTATTTTATTAGCACAAAAATATCCTATTATTAATAACTTAATTTTACTTTGCTCAAATCCTTGTTTTGTTATAAACAAAACAAATAATATAGGTATGGAGCAAAGTATTTTTGAAAATTTTCACAATAATCTTCAAAATAATTACTCAAAAACTATTAATAAATTTTTAAAACTACAATTATTAGGTATAGAAAAAATCAAATTTAAAATTTATTATGATCAGCTTAATGAATTATTTAATTCTAATAAAAAACCTAATATAGAGACTCTATTATTCAATCTTGATATTTTAAATCTAGACTTAAGAGAAAGTCTGATAAATCTTGAAAATAAAATTACTTATATTTTATCTGACAATGACTATCTTGTGCCATATGAAATTATTAAGTATTTAAATATTATAAAAAAACCTCAAGATATAATTTATACTATAGAAAATTCAAGCCATATACCTCATCTTACTAATACTAATAATTTTCTTGATATTTTACATATGCTATAATCAAAATCTTTAAAAATATTTTTTCAAATAATATCAGAATACACAAATATGTCTCAAAATAATATCAAAGACCAAGTTAAAAAAAATTTTGAAAAATCAGCAAGCACTTATGATCAATATGCAATTTTACAACATGAAGTAGGTAAAAGATTAATAGACAGATTAGATCCTATTAATATAAATCCAGAAACAATTTTAGATATAGGCTCAGGGACAGGATTTACATCAGAGAAATTATTAAATAAATATAAAAAAGCTAAATTTTTCTTAACTGATATTGCTTGTAATATGCTAAAAGCCAGTAAAATAAGAAATAATTTAGATAATATATTTCATATAAATTCAGATATGGAATATCTGCCATTTCAAGATAATAGTATAGACTTAATTTTTGCAAATCTCTCTTTTCAATGGTCTTTTGATTTAAAACAAACTATCAGTGAATGCCATAGAATATTAAAACCAAATGGACTATTAATATTTACAACCCTTGGAACTAGCACTTTGTGGGAACTAAGAACTTCTTGGCATAAGGTTAATCCTAATTATCATCATACTAATAAGTTTCTTGATATGCATAATCTAGGAGATGGTTTAATGAAATCAGAATTTTCAAGCCCAATTCTAGAAACTAAAAATATAACTTTAACTTATAGCAAGATGATAGATATATTTCATGATTTGAAAAATATTGGTGCAAATACCATTGTAGATAATAATCAAAGAAAAAAAAGTTTATTAGGAAAAACTGAATTCCAAAATATACAACAAGAATATGAAAAATACAAAGTAAATAATAAATTTCCAGCATCATATGAAATTATTTATGCACATACATGGAAGTTACCAGCAAAAGATAAACCTAAAAGTAAATATCCTGAAGTAAGTGAGACTTTAGTGCCGGTTGATGTATTACTTAATTATAAAAAATAAAAATTATTATGTCAGCTGAAGTATTTTATATAACAGGAACCGACACGGAAGTTGGGAAAACTTTTGTTACAACTTATTTATTAAATAAATATAAAAAACAAAACAAAATTGCTATTGGTCTAAAACCAATAGCAAGTGATGCAAAGATAGTTAATAATGTTCTTGTTAATCAAGATGCTTTATTAATTAAAAAACACAGCAGCCTTAATCTTGATTATAATGAAATTAATCCTTTTGTATTTCAAGAAGCAATTGCCCCTCATATTGCAGCAAAAAAAATTAATCAAGAAATAACTTTAGATATTTTGGAAAATAAAATATCTAAAACTATAAATAAATACCAAAATCTAGTTGATTATATTTTAATTGAAGGTGCTGGTGGTTATTTAACTCCTATTAATTTTAACCATACCTTTCATGATTTAATTAATAAATTAAGTAAAAAATTTACTATTAATATTATTTTAGTTGTAAAAATAAAATTAGGTTGCATTAATCATGCTTTACTAACTAGTAACTATATTATAAATAATAAGTTAAATTATTTTGGTTGGATTGCAAATGACTTTGATAATAATAACGAAGTTGATATAGAAAATATTGAAACTTTAAAAGGCTTAATTAAAGCACCATTATTCTTTAGCATTCCAAGTTGCTAAAACGTTAATACAATTTATGAAGAAAATCATTATAACTAAAAGTAATTCAGGTGTTACTCTACAAATTTATAATAAAAATGAAATTAAAACTGAAATAATAATATCTCCAGATACTATTAAAATAAACATAAAAAAAATCAATATTTATATACAAACTGCCAATAAAATAACGATAAATTCAAAAGACATAAAATTATCAAGCAATTACATGGATGTAATTGCTACAAATGAAATAAATATAAAAACAAACCAATCTATATTAAATTTAATTCCTGAAAAAATTTCACTAAAAACTAACTTGCTATATAAAATTTCTGAAAATAACTTTAATATGAAAAGCCATCTTGTTTTACTTAATAATTATTGATATGGATTAACTATTTCTACATTATTAAACTCTGCTTGTATTATTTCCTTATCTTTTTTATGAAATAACAATTTAATATTCGGTCCTGCATCTTGAGTGAAATATACATCTAATCCATCAGCTCTTAATTTCCATACTTTATGCATTAAATTTACTGTATCTGCATTAGCATAATAAATAGCAGGAATACTCGATTGCATCGTTGCATGCATTGCTAATGCATTATTTTCTGCACTTTTACCCAATAAATTAAAATCTTTATTTTGAATAGCTTGTCTAATTAATTCCATATCTTGCTTAACCTGATAAGGCCAAGACTTATATAAAACAGAAGTATCTTTAGTAATATTCATTGCTTCAGTTGAGCCTATAGATTTTTGCTTATCTGTCAAAATAATCAACCCAAACATTACATCTGTAAAATCAGAATCAATTTTTTCAGCATATGAATCACTACCATCTTCGTTTTCTCCTTTATTCCAATAAATAAAGCCTTGTTGTAAAGATCTAGCAGCGCTACCGCTCCCTAATCTTGCTAAAATAGATAAATCCTTTAAACTTAAATTCCAGCCAAAAAATTTATTTAAAGCTAATACTAATGCTGCAAAGCCACATGCAGATGACGCAAGACCTGCTGCATAAGGAATATTTAATTTAGTATCAATCTTAAAATAGAAATTATTATCTAATCTAAATAAATCTAAAAACTTTTTTAGTCTTATATAGAAAACAGAATTAAAATTCACTTCTTCATTATTCAAAATAACTTTGTCTTGCTCATTATCACCAACATATAAGCCAACACTTGTTGTTGCACCTTTATTTCCAAGACTTAAAGATAAACTACTTGTAACTGGTAAATTTAACTCAATATTTCTCTTACCCCAATATTTACAAAGAGCAATGTTACTAGGTGCGTATGCACTACTTTTTTTATTAAGTAAATTTAATTTTAATTTGGTTTTATCTAATTCTTGATAAACTTTATTGTTTTTAAAAATTAGATTAACTATATCTTGTTTGGTTATCATTTTTGTTTTTTGGATTTAATTTAATTTAATTTAATAAAGATAATGATAATGATATTATCTTATATTTATCTAAAAAAATATTATTATTAAAAATTTTGTGATTTTCAGATTTATACTTAGGGCTCAATAAAGCTAAAATACAATCTCCAAGCCCTGAACCTGAAATTTTTGAGCCTAATATATTATTATCTTTTCTTAAATTATAAATAATTTCAGATAATACTAAATCATTTACACCTAAACTATCTTGCAGTCCTTGATGAATACTAAAAATTTTACCTAATAATTCATAATTATTATTAATAATAGATTTATAACCTAAATTTACACATTCTTCTATTGCATCAAAAATTTTTGAATAAATACTTACTCCTACTGCATCAATATTTTGTTTTACTATATTAATTACATCTGCTGTTTTAGTTTTATACCCAGAATAAATTAAAATAACATCTGGAATATTATCTAATTTATTTTTATCAATAACTTTTATATTACTTAGGTTATTACTATCAAAATATACTATGCCTTGATATAAGCTAGCGGCAATATCTGCACCAGATCCTACTTTTTGAACATTAAGCATTATTTGCTTTAAGTTTTTAAAGCTTACATGTTTATCCTCTTTTATATTTAAATAATCAAGAAATACTTTATATACAGCAACAATAACAGCAGCAGAAGTACCCAAACCTACTGTACTTGATAATTCTGAACTAATTTGTAACTCATATTGAAATAAATTTTTTGTTTTTCCTGGATTTTTATTTATAAAATATTTAATAACTTCTATTACAAAAGAAAAATTTCCATGCTTTACTTTTTTAGAAGCTAATAAATCTTCTATTGATATAACTAAAACGCCAAGGTTACTTGTAATCTGAAATTTATTTGTGTTTTTCTCAGCTGATTTAACTAAAGTTGCGCTAATAAATTTATCAACAGCAGCTACCAATGCGGGTTTATTGTAAATTACCGCATGCTCACCCATAAGCATAATGCTACCTGGGGCTTTAGCAATATATGTATTACTAGAAACTAACAACTTTTTGTAATTCCGAAAAGTCACTAGTATTATAGTTATTATTAGGCAAAAGATGGCTACCTTGATGATCAATCTCTATTATATCTAAATTATAATTATATTTATCTATAATACTTTTAGTTTTATTAATATCTTCAGCAAAAACTATAACTGCTCCTGCATTATCCCCATTAATAGCTCCAGATCCACATATTTTTGCAGCACAATCAATCTGTTCTAATTCATGAATGAAATTATTAACTTTATCTGGCACTACTTGTATTTTATTTAATAACTTATGATTTTCTTGAATTAATTTTAAAATATCTTTTAAATCAGTCTTATCTTGAGAAAAAACATTATCTAAGCCATTTGTAACTATTGCAAAATCATCTGCCAAATTAGAGCCTTCAAAATATTTACGAACACTACTAACAGCATCACCTGTTGTTGACGTTGGCTCACCTGTATTTACAATATAAAATTTATTTTGATTAAGTTTTTTATTTAAAATGTCAGTATTACTTTGATATAAACAAGAACCACCTTGCATAGACAAATATAAATCTAATCCACTAGATTTGCCATGCTGAAGATTTTCAGCATCTTTTGCTAATTGTAAATAATTACTTTTAGTTAAATCTAAATTTAACATTTTACACAAAGCATATAATAAGCTCATGATAGTTGCAGCAGAAGATCCCATACCGCAGCCTATTGGAACATTAGATATAGTTTTAACAGAAAACCCGTGAGGCAAATTAATATTAAAAGCCTCTATTAAATTAGTTACAGTAAAATTAATTAAATCAAAAGGTGTTTGCAAAACATCTTTAATTGAACATTTTCCTAATTGATAATTAGTGTAACTATCTTGCAACCTATACTTTAATTCTTTTAAAGTTTTTAAGGTGAATTTTTTAGCATTTTTAAAATTTAATAAATCTAGTAATACACTATTGTTAAGTAAATTAGGACTAACTGTTGTATAAACATATTTATTTATAGCAAAAGCAATAGCTGGACTACCATATAAGACTGAATGCTCCCCAGATAAAATTAACTTTGCCGGAGATCTAGCTGTAAGCATCTGCCTTTGCATATAAAATCCTTTTAAACTGTTTCCTTTCTTTCAAACTCATAATGGCAATTCATAAGCTCGCCATAATTTGTTTGGGCTGCAAGTAAAGATATTTCACCACACCAAATAGTTGCTGCCATGATAATTGCTAACCTTCGAGAATTATCTCCTTTACCAGCATTTTCATTCAAGCAGCCTAATATTTTTAAATTATGCTTCACAAAATCATGATGTTTGCCATTACCTATTGCGCCTACAATAATATTAGGTACTGTAACTGCAAAATACAAATCCCCTGTCTCTGTTACTTCTGCTGATACCATTCCTTGAGATCCTTCCACTATATTAGCCGCATCTTGCCCAGTTGCTAAATAAAAAGCAAGCATCATATTAGCAAAATGAGCATTAGCTGATCTTAAACTTCCAGCAAGAATACTTCCCATTAAGTTTTTCTTGATATTTAATTCCGCAATCTTTTCTGGAGTTGTTTTTAAAACATCAATACATACTTTTCTTGGTATAACTGCATCAGAGACTACATTTTTTCCTCGACCTAAAATTCCATTTACTGCAGACACTTTTTTATCGACACAAAAATTGCCTGAAACTGAAATATGCTTAGTATCTTTATATCTATCTAAACAATACGCAAGTAACGCATCAGCAGCTTTAGTTACCATATTATGACCAGATGCATCTGCTGTATAAAAAGAAAATCTTAAATATAATACTCTTCCAAAAACCTGATTATCTATTCTATCTAAACGAGCAAAACTACTAGTTTTGGCAACAACTTTTGCAAATTCTGGCTCATTTTTTTTAATATTAGATATAATGTCAAAAGCATGCATGCCAGATTTCGCTTCTATAACGATAGATCTTGTCATGCACTCACTAATAATAACTGTATTCAGCCCATTCGATAATCTGGATGCTTTTGCGCCCCTGTTAGTTGATGGCCATAAAGGAGATTCAAAGGTTGCAAGTGGGACATTAATTTCATCACTAACTTCACCATTAATTTTAATAGGCCCTATAGTACTCATTGGTACTGATGCATAACTTACTTCAGGATTTACGCGCATTAAAAAATACCTTAATTTATAATATAACCATAAAATAGTATCAAAATTCTCATACTTTTTATATAAAAATGCTTTCTTTTATCATTTTATATTTAGGCGTTATATTTAAATTCTATATTTATCAGTATGTTATACTTTAAGCAATTAACTCATTATTATGAATAACTATTTTTATGGCTAGAATAATTTTCTTCTTTATCCAAATTTCTATAAGACATAGCCTCAGTGATGTGACTAAGCTCTATATTCTTTTTATTTTGTAAATCTGCAATAGTTCTCGAAAGCTTTAGAACCCTATGATAAACTCGCGCCGACAAACCTAATTTTTCCATTGCTCTTTTCATAAATAACCTAGAGTTATCATCTATTTCACAAATAACTTCTAATTGCTTATGTGTAATATCAGCATTGACAACCCCTTGTCTTGTCATTTGTATGTCTCGAGCCTTTATAACATTAATTCTTATATTATCTGATGTATTTTCTAAATTATCTATTTTGCTTGTTTTGTCTAATCCAACTATAGTTTCTGACTTTACCGCTAAAACTTCTACATGCATATCTATTCTGTCTAATAATGGTCCTGATAATTTTTGCTTATACCTTTTAATTTGCAAATCAGAACATTTACAATCTTTAATTAAATCACCTAAATATCCACAAGGACATGGATTCATTGCCGCAATTAGTTGAAATCTTGCAGGAAATTCAACTTGTCTTAGAGCTCTTGAGATTGTAACTTTATGGGACTCTAATGGCTCCCTTAATACTTCTAAAACTTTTCTATCAAACTCTGGCAACTCATCTAAAAATAAAATTCCATGATGAGCCAAAGATATTTCTCCTGGTTTTGGAGATGATCCACCCCCAACTAAAGATACCGCAGATGCAGTATGATGCGGTGCTCTAAATGGTCTTTCAAAAAAATTATCTATATCTACTTTTCTATTACTAATAGAATTAATTACAGCAACATCTAAAGCTTCAGATTTATTCAATTTTGGCAAAATAGAGTTGATTCTTGATGATAACATCGTTTTACCTGAACCTGGAGATCCATAAAATAAAAGACTATGTCCTCCAGCAGCAGCTATTTCTAATGCTCTTTTAGCATTATATTGGCCTTTTACATCAGAAATATCTAATTTCTTTTGATTAATATAATTATTTTTATTTTTCTTGTTAAAATAATCTTTCAGATTAATTGGCTCTAAAAAACTAATCCCCATAAAATGCTCGCATACAGATTTTAAACTATTTGCAGCCAATACCTTAAGGTCATCAATAAAACTAATTTCAGAAATATTTTCTTTTGGAATAAATAATGCTTCTTTATGCTGACTTGCAACAAGTGCTGTTGGAAGTATACTTTTAACTTCTCGTAAATCACCAGTTAAAGCAAGCTCCCCTAAAAAAATATAATTTTTTAAAGCTTTAGATGGAATTTGTTTTGATGCAGCAAGTAACCCCAAAGCAATAGCAAGATCATAACGGCCACCTTCTTTAGGCAAATCAGCAGGTGCTAAATTGACGATAATTTTACTTAATGGGAAATCAAACCCTGAATTAATAATAGCTGAGCGAACTCTATCCTTGCTTTCTTTTACAGCTGTCTCAGGAAGACCGACAATATTAAATCCTGGCAATCCTTTTGATAAATGTACTTCAACAGTGACAAAAGGTGAATTAATTCCTATTTGAGCTCTAGTTTTTATTATAGATAATGACATTAAAAACCTCTAGTTATAAATATACTCTAGAGTATTTTATTACAGTAGCTTCATTTTAGCAATATATATATTATACTTTAAAGTATACACTATAATCTATGTAACTAAAATTTAATTTATGCAACATAATCAACCTATTATGACAAGAATAACACCATATTACTCAGATGTTTTAAAGAATAAAAAACACCATTCTAATTTATTATCAGATAACTTGCTGAATTTTAATAAAAAAATCATGCAGAACATAATTAATAAATTTATAAAAAAAGATATTAATGATGATGTTTTAAGCTTTTATTGGTTTCAAAAACTATTTCAAAAACAATTAAGTATTAAATTACATAAAATAAATTTAGTAAGCGAAAAGCTTCATCAACAATCAATCAATAAAATTAATGATCAATATATTAAATATTTAGATAAATTACATAACAGATTATTAAAAAAACAAAAATATAATAAAAATCCAAAAACAGACAATATCTTAAAAACATTAATTAAAAAAATAGAGCTTAAAAAGAATATTTTCTTATCATTACAAAAAACCAAATGCTCACATCGTAAAGTAGCATATAACCTAATTAATTTAACAAAAATATTAATAAAAGAACAAAATGCTAACAAAAATTCTGTCAAAAACTCTGTTCAAAATAATGAATTATCTGAATTATTAATTAATCGTGAGCAAGTAAAAAGCTTTAGCACAAAAGAGCACCATAATTTATTTAAATCTTTAGATATTGCAATAGATAAATCTCAAAAATCTCTTGGGGAATGCACGCCTGAAGAACAACTTTTATACCGAAGCATACTCGATGTTTTCAAAAATATTCATGCTCTTAAAGATTTAAGCAACTTACCTGATTTTACTCCTGATACAGAAAGAAGAGCTGGGTTAAAGTTTTAAAATTACTTAGCTCTTGGATGAGTTTTATCATAAATAGATGCTAAATATTGAAAATTTAATTTAGTATAAATCTGAGTTGTAGCTAAATTACTATGACCTAAAAATTCTTGTATTATAGGTAAGCTTTCACATGACTCTAAAAAATGACTTGCTGAACTATGTCTAAATAAATGGGGGTGTAATTTAATATCTAAGCCTAATTTTATTCCCCATTGATTCAATCGATCTTGAATAGATCGAATACTTAATGACTTATAAGGCTTTGTTAAAGTAATAAACAAAGATTCTTGACTTAAATCTTTATTATCTAAATTAATATATAAATTTCTAATACTTAACCATTTAGTAACTTTATCTTTCGCAAAACTTCCAAAAGGTACTTTTCGTTGCTTATTACCTTTACCTGTTATAACTATCAAACCATCTGTTGCATGATTTATATGTTGAATACTCAAACTTGCAAGCTCAGATAATCTTAGTCCGGTACTATAAAATAATTCCATTATAGTTATATCTCTTAAATCAATATGTTTCTCAATTTTTTGATTTAAAATACTTATTATTTCATCAGGATTTAAAATTTTAGGTAATTTATGTTCTAATTTTTTTTGTGGCAATTTTACAACACAAGGATTAGTATTAACTATTTTTTTAAAAATTAAATAATCAAACAAACCTCTAACAGCTGACATTTGTCTTTGCATGGTATTAATTTTAATACCTTTAGATCTTACAGTTAGAATATAATGTCTGATAATAGTCGTATCGATATTTTCAACGTTTTTAATAATATCTGTTTTTTGTGATATTAAAAAATTATAAAAAGTTTGTAAATCAAAAGCGTAACTTTCTAAAGTATTTTGCGCAAGATTTTTTTCAATCTGTAAATATTTTAAAAAATCTATAATATATTGTGAAAAATTATTCAAAATACCATTTCACCAGTAAAAACATAATCAGGGCATCCAGATAGGAAAATTTCTTGTTTATCTGAATTAACTTCTGTAAAGACTGAGCCGTGCTTAAAACAAACCTCAAATTTATTACTAGGAGAATTATTTTTATCAAAGCAAGCAATACTTGCAGCACTTGCAGCACTACCACAAGCCAAAGTTAAACCAACACCTCTTTCATAAGTAATGATATTAATTTTATTATTTTTATTATTTTTATTAGATACAAAAGATATATTGTTATTTTGAACTAATTTTTCATCTATTAAATTAATTAACTTATTTTTATCAATATTAAAATTATCTTCTAAAAAAATAATTAAATGTGGATTGCCTATATTTATCTTATATATTAAATATATTATATTATCTAAATTAAGTGTGTCTTTATGTTCTATATTATACTTACCAAGGTTTACTGTATATTTATTGTCAATGCTCTTAGTATTATATATTTCTATACTTGTAGTTTTGGTATTCAACTTTATTTTATTTTGTAATGAAAGTTTATTTAATTTTATAAAGCTAGATAGACACAAAGAGCCATTACCACATTGCCCTGATTCACTGCCATCTGCATTATAAATTAAATAATCAAAATCACTTTGCTCATCTGATGGTGGGCGCAAAATTAAAACTTGATCACATCCTATACCTAAATTCCTATTAGATATAAGTTTTATTATATCTGAATTTATCTCAAAATTATAAGTTACATTATCAATAACTATAAAATCATTACCTAATAAAGTCATTTTATGAAAGATTAAATTCATCTAATAAATATTTATATAAATTAATTTTGATCAAATAAAAATCTAACTATACTTTAGCTAAAATAGCAAAAACAGATAATTAGATACTTAAAACTATAATTATTAAAGTATAAGCTAATCTTTTAGACTTTGCTATTTTTAAAAATAACTCTTAAATTTTATTATTGAGAGCTTTTTTTTGTGTTTAATAAATCATTGGAATTAAATTTAGTATTAAAATCAAGTTGTAAACTTATATCTTGTTTATTCCCACAGGATGTTAAAAAAAAGCAAAAATTAAACAAAAACATTTTTAAAAAAATTTTTTTTGTTTTAATAAATTTATTCATTATATATAATTCCTATAAGATATCTGATAGTATATTTTTTAAAACATTTCAAAAACAAACAATATTAAAGCATAAAAAATCATGAATCCAAAATTAGAAACTATAAACATCTTTACTCAAGAAAATAATCAATATAATTATGTTATTATCTGGATGCATGGTTTAGGAGCGGATGGAAACGATTTTGTTCCTATAGTAAATCAATTAAACTTATTAAAAAATAAAAATATAAAGTTTATTTTTCCTAATGCTCCTAATCGACCTGTAACTATTAATAATAATATGATTATGAGAGCGTGGTTTGATATTTTATCTTTAGATCGTGCAGCTTCTCAAGATAAAAAAGGAATTTTAGAGTCGAAAAATTTAATTATCGACATTATTAATGATGAACATATCAATAATAATATTCCATATGAAAATATTTGTCTTGCTGGATTTTCTCAAGGTGGTGCTTTAGCTTTATATACTGCTTTAACTTGCAAATTTAAACTAAATTCCGTTATAGCATTATCGTGTTATTTACCAATATCGGATGATTTTATAATTAATAAAACAGATGAAAATAAGAATACTCCAATTTTATTAACGCATGGCACACATGATTCAATGATACCAATAGAGTACGCTAATATATCTTGTCAATTACTTAATGAGCTTAATTATAATGTTATTTTTAAAGAGTATCGTATGGATCATAGCTTATGTGATAGTGAAATAAAAGATATTAATGTATATTTAAATAAACATTTGCAATAATTTTTTATTTAAATATACTATCTTCTTTGAACATAGCAGTTTTAGCTCCTCCAAATATAAACTGCTATGTTCAGCTTGCACCTTACTTCTTAATAAAATGCTTATGCCATAAAAGCTAGAAATAAATCATAAATACTTGCTAGAATTAGTATAAAAATATTAATACCAAAACCAGCTCCTTTTAAACTATGCTTGTCAGACATTATCCCAATTGGAACTAAAACTCTAGATACAAATAAAGCTATATAGCAGACATGAAGATATAGAACATGAGCTCCTGCTAATTCACCTAAAAATAAAACCAATATACTTATTGGTATATATTCCGCTGCATTTGAATGAACTCTAATAGCTTTTTGTAATGACTCTGAATAAGTCGCAGTTAATACCCCAAAAGATTTTTCTTTGCATCTTTTTGCTGACACCATGATTGACAAGAGTGCAAATAAAATACCAAAAAATGGCACATAATATAAAGTTTGCATAATATATTCCCTATAAGTTTAATTTCCTTACATCAAATTATAGATATCTTCAACCTGTTTTGGCAAATTATTACTTAAAACTTTACAACCTTTTTCAGTAACTAATATATCATCTTCGATTCTTACACCTATATTATGCCATTTTGAATCAAGAGATTTAATATAATCAGATAAATATAAACCAGGTTCAACAGTTAAAACCATCCCAGCCTCTAACTTACGCCATTTATTTTCTACTTTATAAGCTCCAACGTCATGTGTATCAAGACCTAAAAAATGACCACTTGAATGCATATAGTAAGGCTTATATAACTCTTGCTCTATTAATTTACTAATCTTTCCATTTAATATGCCAAGTTTGACCAATCCTGTAACTAAAACTTCTACGATAGCCTTTTGCGCATTAATCCAAGAGTTTCCAGGATAAATCTGCTCAATTCCAGCTAACTGGGCATCTAATACTAATTGATAGATATATAATTGATTTTGATTAAATTTACCTGAAACAGGAAATGTTCTCGTAATGTCTGATGCATAATTATTATATTCACAGCCAGCATCAATTAAAACTAAGCTGTCTTTTACTAAAGACTGATTATTATCAGTATAATGCAAAATACAAGCATTTTTATGTGATGCAACAATAGCAGGGTACGCCTCACCTCCTGCTCCATTAAAATAAAACTCTCTTATAAGCTCAGCATATAGCTGTTGTTCTGACTTACAATGCTTAACACTTTGCATAGCCTTAATATGACCAAGAACCGAGATATCTGCTGCTTTTTGCATTTGATTTATTTCAAAATCTGACTTAATCAGCCTCATCTCGCCTAAAATATTCTCATAAGAAAGAATATTGTCAGGTACAGTAATTCCTGATCTATCTTTATATTTTAATTTATTTAAAGTTTTAATGATTTTACAATCTAACTTATGATTTTGGCCTATAGAGTAATATAAGTTATCATTATTTTTTAAAATATTAGTTAACTTGTTCTCAAAATCACCTAAATCAAAAGCTGCATCAAAACCATAATTAGTTTTAGCATTATGAGAGCCACAAATCTCTCCTTCCCATTGCTCGATAATAGGATTTTTTGGATTACAAAATAATAAAGACTGTCCAATCCCTAAATTATCTATATTATCAGATTTAATTAACACTAAAATAGCATCAGGCTCAGGAAATTCAGTTAAATAATAAAAATTATTACCTTGTCTAAAATTAAAATTAATATCTCTATTCTTTATTTGATAATTATTTGCGGGTATTATTGTCACTGAATTATTTTTTAACTTTTTTAAAAAATTTTGCCTTCTTATCTTAAATATTTCTTTATTTTGAGTCATATAATAAATCTATACCTTTATTATTTATAATTATTCTACAGTAACTGATTTAGCTAAATTTCTAGGCTTATCAACATCAGTGCCTCTTAAAATTGCAACATGATAAGCCAACAGCTGCAAAGGTATAGTATAAATTATAGGAAGAAACAATTGCTCTACACTTGGCATATGTATAACTTTAGCTTTTTTAGCCAAACTTAGATCACTTTTATCGGTCAAAATAAAAATTTCTCCACCCCTTGCTTGAACTTCTTCTAGATTAGAAAGCATCTTGGGTAATAAATTATCATTTGGAACTAAAGCTACAACTGGCATATTACTATCAACTAACGCTAAAGGTCCGTGCTTTAATTCTCCAGCAGCATAGCTTTCTGCATGAATATATGAAATTTCTTTTAATTTTAATGCTCCTTCTGCTGCAATAGGACTCATAATATTACGTCCTAAAAATAAAGCATGTTCTTTATTAACAAAATCTTTTGCTATTTTAGCAATAGTTTTATCTAACTTTAAGGTCTGCTCTATATAAAAAGCTAATTTTTGAAATTTAAATAAAGACTTTTCTAATTTTAACTTATTATCATTTATATTTTTTTGTTTTAAATATTCAACCAAAATTAATAAAGTTAAAAGTTGTGTAACAAAAGCTTTAGTGGATGCAACTCCAACTTCAACACCTGCCTTAGTATAAAAAACCACATCAGATTCTCTAACTAAAGAACTCTCAGGGACATTGCAAATAACAGCTGTAACTAAATAATTATGTTCTTTTGCCAATCTTAACGCTGCTAATGTATCTGCTGTCTCACCCGACTGAGATATTGTTAAAAATAAACTATTATCTAAAACAACAGGTTTTTTCACTCTAAATTCACTTGCAATATCAACAAAACAAGGAATTTCTAATTCTTTTTCTATTATATATTTAGACAAAATTGCTGCGTTATAACTTGAGCCACATGCAACTATTTGTATGCATTTTATTTTATCTGAAAATTTGTGAAATTTAACAAACCCATCTAAATTAGTATCACTTAAAAAATAATTAATAGTGTTACTTACACTTTCTGGCTGCTCAAAAATTTCTTTTTGCATATAATGCCTATAATCACCAAGATTATACGAGGAAGATTCAATACTTGATAATTTAGGTATTCTTAATTTAGTTATGTCGTTTAAACTAAAATCATAAATTTTATAATTTTTTTTAGAAATAACTGCTATATCATTTTCCTCTAAATAAACAAATTTATTTGTAACTGGTAATAAAGCCAAAATATCTGATGCTATAAAGTTTTCTCCAATACCACAACCTAATATTAATGGGCTACCTTTTCTTATTGCATATAAATTATCTTTATCATAAGCAAACCATAAACCCAGAGCATAAGCCCCTTTAGCTACTTCAGAAAAATCTTTTAACGTTTTTAAAAGCAAGGCTATTGTATTATTTTCTAAATTATTTTTTATGTTTTTTTTATATAAATAATGCAAAAGATGCGCTATAACTTCAGTATCAGTATCTGATGTAAATTTATAATTATAATCTATAAGCATTTTTTTTAATTCAATATAATTTTCTATTATTCCATTATGAACGACTATTATTTCATCATTAGAAATAAAAGGATGAGCATTTAGCTCTGTAGGATCACCATGAGTTGCCCATCTGGTATGTGCAAGACCTATACTGCCTAATAAGTCTATTTTTTTAACACCTGATTTTAAATTTTCAACTTTTCCTACTTTTCTAACTCTTGTGATCATTTCATTATGGACAACAGCAACACCAGCAGAATCATAGCCTCGATATTCCATTTTTTCTAATCCACATATTAAAATATCTGAAACATCTCTTGCTGCATTAGCGCCTATTATTCCACACATAAAAATACCTTATTTATTTTTTTATTTATATCTTTTGCTATTTGTTCTGATCTTTTTTTTCTGGTCTTTTCCAAGACGATATGGTTTTTTGTTTTGCTCTTGTTAGTGTCAAACTATCTTTAGGTGCTAATTTAGAAATAATTGATCCTGCTCCAACTGTTGCGTTTTTCTCAATGACAACTGGCGCAATCAATGAAGAATTAGAGCCAATAAAAGCGCCATCTTCAATAACAGTTTGGTGCTTGTTAACACCATCATAATTACAAGTTATAGTCCCAGCGCCTATATTCACTCTTTCACCAATAATAGAATCACCAATGTAACTAAGATGATTTATTTTGCTAAATTTATTAATAATAGATTTTTTAATTTCAACAAAATTTCCTATTTGAGAGTTAGATTTAATTATAGTCTCAGGTCTTAATCTTGCAAAAGGACCTATATTACAATTAGATTCAATGCTAACATTTTCTAAATAAGAGTTAGCTTTTATTACTACATTATTACTAAGCTTAACATTTTTTAAATAACAATTAGGCTCAATTATACAATTATCTCCAAGCTCAATATTTCCTATAAAAACATTATTAATATCTATATAATTGTCAATTCCTGTCTTTATATTACCTCTAATTTCTATTTTATCTATATCAGCAAGACTAACTCCTTGCTCTAATAGATTATAAGCTAATATTTTTTGTAAATATCTTTCAGCTAATTGTAATTGGTATCTAGAATTAACCCCTTGAACTGCTATAAAATCTTTAGGAGACACTAATACAGAATTGATATCACAATTATCTTTAACAGCTATCTTAATAACATCTGTTAAATAATATTCTTTTTGAGAGTTATTATTATCAACTTGATCCACCCACTTGAAAATTTCAGGTACAGGATAAACTGCTATTCCCGTATTAATTTCTTTTAATAATTTTTGTTCTTTATTTGCATCTTTTTCTTCAATAATACCTGTAATTTTATTATTATTTCTAATAATTCTACCCAAACCATATGGATTATCTGCAACAATAGTTAATAGCTTAATATTATTAGAATTAATATCTAATAATTGATTTAAATCATTTATATTAACTAATGGAACATCTGCGTATAAAACTAATAACTTATCTAGCTTTAATTTAGATTTTTTTAATTGTTCTAAAGCCTGTTGTAATGAATGAGCAGTGCCTAATTGCTTTTCTTGATATACCCAATTAATTTTTTTATAATTTTGATATAACTTTTGAATTTTGTCTTTATTAGAACCGCATACTATAAATATATTTTCTTCATCAGCTAAAGTTTTAGCTTTTTCTAAAACATATGATAGTAAAGGTTTTCCTGCCAGATTATGCAGTACTTTAGGAGTTTTGGATTTCATTCTGGTACCCTGACCTGCAGCCAGAATTACTATCCCTAATTTAGAATTATGGTCCATTATATTTATCAAACACTCCTTGTTAAGTATTAGAATATAACTCTATATTATTTTCTTATATTTTTCCATTTTCTTAAAGCAGCTAATTGTGCTGAAGCTTGAAGTAATCTTGTTTGTACAGTAGCATACTCAATTTCAGAAGTTTTACTCTCTAAAATTTTTCTTGCTTCTTCTTGAGCTTCAATAAGCCTAGATTCATCTAAATCTGATGCTCTTTCAGCTAAATCTGATAGTACTGTTACTTTAAAAGGTTGTACTTCTATAATACCGCCTGATATATAAAAAACTTGCTCTTCAGTACCTTCTTGATTAAATAACCTTACTTGGCCTGGAATTAACATCGCCAGCATTGGAGCATGTCTTGGCTTAATTCCAAGCTCACCATTAAATGCGGTGGCAACTAATAAGTGAGTCTCGCCTTCAAATAGAGTTTTTTCTGCACTGACTATATCAACTTTAATAGTACTTGTAGCACTCACAATAATTCTCCCAAATAAAAAAATAATTAGCCAAAATATAATAATATTTAATCTATTTTGGCTAACATAATATAATAAATATATTTTTTATAAAGTTTCAGCTTTTTCAACAGCTTCTTCAATGCTTCCAACCATATAAAAAGCCTGCTCAGGAAGATGATCATACTCGCCTTCTGAAATAGCTTTAAATGATTTAATCGTTTCTTTTAATGGAACATATTTACCTGGGGCACCTGTAAATACTTCAGCAACGAAAAATGGCTGAGATAAAAACTTTTGAATTTTTCTTGCTCTAGATACTGTTAACTTATCTTCTTCTGATAATTCATCCATACCTAAAATAGCAATAATATCTTTTAATTCATTATAGCGCTGTAAAATTTGCTGAACTTTACGAGCAACATCATAATGTTCTTGACCAATTACTAATGGATCTAACTGTCTACTTGTTGAATCTAAAGGATCAACAGCAGGATAAATACCTAATTCAGCAATTTGTCTTGATAATACAACTGTTGAATCCAAATGTGAAAAAGTAGTTGCAGGAGAAGGATCTGTTAAATCATCAGCAGGAACATAAACAGCTTGAATAGATGTAATAGATCCTGTTTTAGTTGATGTAATACGCTCTTGTAATTTACCCATTTCTTCTGCTAATGTTGGCTGATATCCAACAGCTGAAGGCATACGTCCTAATAATGCAGATACTTCTGTTCCAGCTAAAGTATAACGATAAATATTATCAACAAAAAACAATACATCACGACCTTCATCTCTAAATTTTTCAGCCATAGTTAAGCCTGTTAAAGCAACACGTAATCTATTGCCTGGTGGCTCATTCATCTGACCATATACTAGAGAAATTTTATCTAATACATTCGAGTCTTTCATTTCATGATAGAAATCATTACCTTCTCGTGTTCTTTCACCAACACCTGCAAATACAGAGTAACCACTATGCTCTGCAGCAATGTTACGAATTAACTCCATCATATTTACAGTTTTACCTACACCTGCACCACCAAATAGACCTACTTTACCACCTTTAACAAATGGACAAATTAAATCAATTACTTTAATACCTGTTTCTAAAATTTCAATTTCAGATGACTGATCAACAAATGCAGGAGGAGTATTATGTATAGATCTTTTCTCTTTCTCTCCAATAGCTCCTTTTTCATCAATAGGATTACCTAAAACATCCATTATTCTGCCTAAAGTTTCTTCTCCTACTGGAACTTGAATAGGTTTACCTGTGTTTAATACTTCAGCGCCTCTTTTCAATCCTTCAGTAACACCCATAGCAATAGCTCTTACAACGCCATCACCCATTTGTTGCTGAACCTCTAAAGTAAGATTCGATTCTTTTACATTTAATGCATCATAAACCTTAGGAACTGAATCTCTTGGAAACTCTATATCAACTACAGCACCAATAATTTGATTAATATATCCAACGCTCATTTATATCACCCTAAAAAATAAAAGTATAAATTCAAAAAATATGTTAAACAGCTGCAGCTCCTGCCACAATCTCTGATAATTCCTGTGTAATAGCAGATTGTCTTGCTTTATTATAAGCTAATTGTAAACTGTCAATTACATCATCAGCATTATCCGATGCTGATTTCATGGCCACCATTCTTGCGGCTTGCTCACAAGCATAGTTTTCAACAACTGCTTGATATACTTGAGACTCAATAAACCTCTTAAGCAAAGTATCTAATAAAACATAGGGATCTGGTTCATATATATAATCCCAACTATTTTTATTTTCTGCTAAAGTTTCAGAAACTGGCAAAGGCAATATTTGCTGAACAACTGGTTGTTGAGTCATTGTGTTAACAAATTTGTTATAGCACAAATATATTGCATCTAATTCTGCATTTTCATATGCTTTAAGCATTACTTGAACTAGGCCAATTAATTTTTCAATACTAGGAGAGTCACCCATACCACCTTTAGCTCCAAGTACTTTAGATTTTAAATTCCTAAAGTAACTAACAGCTTTACTTCCTATTAAGCAAGAAGAAGAATCTATTCCATCTTTTTCAAACTGGCGCATTTCATTTATAACGCTTTTAAATAAATTAATATTTAAACCGCCACAAAGACCTCTATCACTAGAAATAATAATAAAGCCTGCTTTTTTGATATCTCTTTTAATCAAATAAGGATGCTTATACTCTGCATTTCCAGCAGATAAATGGCTTATAACCTCGCTAATTTTATCAGCATAAGGTCTTGTCTTTAACATTGTATCCTGAGCTTTTCTAGTCTTACTTGCAGCAACCATTTCCATTGCTTTAGTAATTTTTTTAGTACTCTGAACACTTTTTATTTTAGTTCTAATCTCTTTTGCGCCAGCCATATAAACCTAACCTAATAAATTTTACCAATTAGATGCACTTATAAATTCTTTTACTAGTTTAGTAAATTCATCTTTAACATCTTTAGTATATTTTTTCTCTTCATTTATTTTATTCAATAAACTTTGATGTTGATTTCTTGCATATTCTAATAATTCTTCTTCAAACTTTATAGATTGTTTTGCATCAACTTTGTCTAAAAAACCTTCATTTGCTGCAAATAAACTTAAAGCCATTTCAGCAACACTCATAGGAGCATACTGCTTTTGCTTAGTAATCTCCATCAATCTTTGGCCTCGTTCAAGCTGCTTTCTAGTAATGTCATCTAAATCAGATGCAAATTGAGCAAAAGCCTCTAACTCTCTATATTGAGCTAAAGCTAAACGCATACCGCCACCAAGTTTTTTAATTATATTACTTTGAGCAGCACCACCAACACGAGATACAGATAATCCTGCATTAATAGCTGGCCTAAAACCAGAATTAAATAAACTTGTTTCTAAGTAAATTTGACCATCTGTAATAGATATTACATTTGTTGGAATGAAAGCAGAAACGTCACCAGCTTGAGTTTCAATAATAGGTAAAGCAGTTAATGAACCTGTTTGACCTTTTACTTCACCATTTGTAACTCTTTCAACGTAATCAGCATTTACTCTAGAAGCTCTTTCTAATAATCTTGAGTGTAAATAAAACACGTCTCCTGGATATGCTTCACGACCAGGGGGTCTTTTTAATAATAAAGATATTTGTCTATATGCCCATGCTTGTTTTGTTAAATCATCATAAACTATTAAAGCGTCTTCACCTTTATCTCTAAAATACTCACCCATCGCACAACCTGAGTATGGAGCTATAAATTGCATAGCTGCTGTATCTGCTGCTGATGCAACTACAATTATTGTATTTCTTAAAGCGTCATGATCTTCTAATTTTCTAACAACAGCTGCAACACTTGAAGCTTTCTGACCAATTGCAACATAAATACATTTAATGCCGCTATTTTTTTGATTAATAATTGCATCAATTGCAACTGCTGTTTTACCAGTTTGTCTGTCGCCAATAATTAATTCTCTTTGACCTCGACCAACAGGAACTAAAGCATCTAATGATTTCAATCCAGTTTGCACAGGCTGATCTACTGATTGACGATCAATTACACCAGGAGCAACAACTTCAACAGGTGATGTTTTTTCAGTCTTTATTTCACCTTTACCATCAATAGGATTACCTAAAGCGTCAACAACTCTACCTAGTAAAGCATCACCAACAGGAACCTCTAAAATTTTACCTGTACACTTTACTTTATCGCCTTCTGATAAATGCTGATACTCACCCATGATAACAGCACCTACAGAATCTTGTTCTAGATTCAGTGCTAAACCATAAACATTATTAGGAAACTCTAACATCTCTCCTAGCTTAACATCATCTAGGCCGTATATTTTAGCTATACCATCTTGAAGGCTGACGATTGATCCTTCTGTTCTAGCTACTGAAACAACTTCAAATTTTTCAATTCGTTGTTTAATTAAATCTCTTATTTCTGATGCTTCTAACTTATGCATAGTTTAATCTCTATAAAAATATTAAACAAAATTATATAAAACTTAAAAATCTAGCTTTTTTAAGACGCTAATAAAGTCTCTGTCATACGAATTAACTGGCTTTTTACAGTTCTATCTATAACAAAATCTCCGCTTTTTATTAAAGCTCCACCTATTAAAGATTTATCAACACTAATTGATAAGCTAACATCTTTATTAAAATATTTCTTTAGCACATCTTCTAGATTTTTTTCTTGTATGTCACTTACTTCATAACCAGCTATTATTTTAATATCTAATTTCTGCTCTGATAATGATTTATACTTTTCAAATAAATCTAATATTTCAGGAATCAATAAAAGCCTACGTTTTGCAACTAATAATTTAATAAAGTTAATAAACTCTTCATTAAATAAATCAAAACTTACAAAAAACTCAACTCTTTCTTCTTTTGATAACTTCGGATTAAAGATGATTTTTTCTACATTTGGCTCCTGTGATTTTATTATTAAACTAGCGTTTGATAACATATCTTGCCATTCTAATAATTTTTTCACAGAATTAGCGTAATCAAATGCTGCTCGTGCGTAAGGTTTTGCTAATGTTAATTTTTCTGCCATATAAAACTCAAATTTTATCTTTCTAAATCTTTAACTAAATCACCTAACAAGTCATTTTGTGCTTTAGCATCTAAATTTTTATTTAAAATCTTCTCGGCACCTTTAACTGCTATCTCTACAATTTGGTTTTTTAGCTGATTTTTTATTTTAGCTGTCTGAAGAACTAAATCATCGTGAGCCGAATCAACTATTTTATTGTACTTATCTTTTGCTAAAACTTCTGCTTCTTCAACAATAGATGCTGCGCGTTGATTAGCTTGACTTACAATACTAGATGCTTTTTCTCGAGCTTTATTAAGATCTGAGTTTATTTCCTCTCTAGTTTTATCAAGGTCATGCCTAGCTTTTTCAGCAGCAGCTAGACCATCTGCTATTTTTTCTTCTCTTTCTTCCATTGCAGCCATTATAATAGGCCAAACAAATTTCATCGTAAACCAAACGAATATAGCAAAAGTAATCGCCTGACCTATAAGAGTCATGTTTATGCTCACGCAGCACCTCTGTTAAAATAATTATTATTAATAATCAAAAAATTATTAAAAACTTATTAAAAATCTAATAACCAATACTTAAATAAATATTAAGCATGAGCTCTAGTTTGGCTTGCACTGTATGCAGCAATTTCTTTATCAAATCCAGGCTTAATATCAGTAATAAACGGATTATTGAAAGTAAAAAATAATGCTATACCAACACCAATCATTGTTACAGCATCTAAAAGACCAGCCATAATAAACATTTTTGTTTGTAATTCTGCAGCCATTTCAGGTTGTCTTGCAACGCCTTCTAAAAACTTACCACCTAATAAAGCAAAACCAATAGCTGTGCCTAAAGCACCAACTGCTATCAATATAGCAACCGCTATAACAGTAACACTATTTATATTTGCTAATAAACTTGCATATTGCATAACTTACATTCTCCCAAATGATTTACATTATTATAAAAAAACTATTTAAAATTTAATATTACTTAATCTTAATGATTCTCTTGACTTGCCATACTAGCATAAACAATAGTCAACATCATAAAAATAAAGGCCTGCAACGTTATAATTAATATATGAAATATTGCCCAAGGACCACCTAAAAGCCACTGACTCCATGGTGGAAGAAGAGCTATCAATATAAAAATCAATTCCCCTGCGTACATATTCCCAAATAACCTTAAAGCCAAAGAAACTGGTTTAGCTAATTCTTCAACCAATTTAAGCAATAAATTAAAAGGAGCTAATATTAATTTAAAATACCACGTTTTTGCTGCAAAAGGGTGAGTCACAAACTCTTTTAAAAAACCAATAAAGCCTTTAGTTTTTATAGAAAACCCAAACATAATTATTAATACAGAAAGAGACAACCCAAAAGTTAAATTTAAGTCTGCAGTTGGAACGCCTCGGAAGTAATGAAAACCAAACCAGCTTGCTACAATAGGAAAGAAGTCAACCGGCAATAAATCCATAGCATTCATTAAAAGAACCCAACAAAATATAGTCAGGGCAAGAGGAGCTATAAGTTTACTTTTGCCTTGAAAACTATCTCTTACTTGTGTATCCACAAACTCAAAAATTATCTCAATGAAATTTTGTAGTTTACCCGGAACTCCACTAGTCGCTTTCACAGCAACATATCTAAATATAAAACAAAAAAAACATCCTAAAACAAAAGAAACGATTAAAGTATCAACGTTTATAGTCCAAAAACCATTATTAATTTCTGTTAAATGTTGTAAGTGATGTTTTATGTAACTACTTGGGCTAGCAACTTCCATCTTTTTATATTTACCTTTTTTTAATCTTAACTAAAACAGGAGAAATCCCCACAATAAGGACCCCTATAACAAAACCTGTTAATATGAAATTCGCATCATTATACCATAAAACAAAAAAAACAGTTAATAATATAATTGAAAAAATTATTTTTATAGCTTCTCCTATAAAAAAATTTCCTAAAATTTTATTAGAATTCTTAGCTCCATGAGAACTAAAAGCTTTTTGCATTAAAAATAAAGTTGGTATTATAATCGAAGCAATACCAAATAAAATTTTAATAGCCTTACTTAAAGGTATAACTAAACTAAAGCCTATAAAAACCAAAACACTTAATATTATATATATATTCTTAAGTTTGGTTTTATATATTTTTAATTTATTCTTGGATGAATTATTATGGAGCATATAAATATAATATTAAACAAAAAATGAAATTAGCAATACAATTACTAAAAGAACAAAATACTATCAGGTTACTGGCGAATAATAAAGACGATCAAATAAGTTTTATTGAGTTGTGTGAAAATGAAATAAATATCTCTTCAGTAAATAATTTCAAATTATCAACATCGTTATTAAAAATAAATTTTATTGAAAATAATAATCTATTATTAAAAACAAAAAAAATAAAATTTAAATGCAAAAATTTTAACTTAGTATCCAATGAAAAAATTAATATAAAAAAAGATATTTATAATATAGATATATCTAGCTATAAAATAAAAGCCTATTTTAAAAATATAAAAATAAATACTAATAAATTTAAATTAACAGCACCTATAATAAACTTCCTTGTTTAATTAATATATTAATCTGCGCTTAATTTAAACTTATCCATTATTCCATCTAATTCATCTAAACTATGATACTTAATTAATACGCTTCCTGAGCCATTTGATCTATGCTTAATAGCAACATTAGCACTTAATGCTATTCCTAGTTTATCTTCTAAATTTTTTACATTAGGGTCGATTAATGAATTATTTTTAAATAATATTTTATCTTTCTTATTTAAAATATTTCTGACTAACTCTTCTGTTTGTCTCACTGATAAAGTTTTATCATATACTTCTTTGGCTACTTTTAATTGCTCTATTGATGATAAGCTTAAAATGGCTCTTGCATGACCCATTTCTATTTCATCATTTTCAAGCATATACTGAACGCTTTTATCTAGGCTTAATAATCTTAATAAATTAGTAACAGATACTCTTGCTCTGCCAATAATTTTAGCAACTTCTACTTGAGTTAAATTAAATTCATCAATTAATCTTTTTAAACCTCTTGCTTCTTCTAAAGGATTTAAATCTTCTCTTTGGATATTTTCAATAATAGCTACTGATAAAGCTTGTTTATTATCAAAACTTTTTATAACGGCTGGTATTTTATTTAACCCTGCTAACTGCGATGCTCTCCATCTTCTTTCACCTGCAATTAATTCATACTCTTTTGTTGAATTAATAGGTCTTACTACAATTGGCTGAATAACACCTTGTTGTTTAATAGAATTAGCTAGCTCATTTAAGCTTTCTTCTGAAAAGTTAATCCTTGGCTGATAACTACCAGGTTTTATTTTTAAAATATCAATATATTTCACTTCTATATCATTAGATTTAGAACTAGAAATAATTTTAGGATTAATATTATTTGTCTTCTCTAAAATTTTTGTTGTTAAGTTTTTATCGTTAACTGTAGTTGTAATATTTTCTTTTTCAGATTGTTTCGAATCATTTGATGCAAAAGCAGAAACCAATGTATCATTATCTAAACCACTGCTGCTTAATAAAAAATCTAATGTTCCTTTTTTTAGACCTTTTGACTTTTTAACGCCCATATATTTCCTTGCAAATATTGTTAATATAGTTTTTAAGCAACTGAAACTTCTTCTTGCTTTCTTAAAACCTCGCTAGCAAGAGCCAAGTAAGCTGCCGCACCTTTAGACAACTTATCATATTCTAAAATATTCTGACCAAAACTAGGAGCTTCAGCAAGCCTTACATTCCTTGGAATAACTGTATTATAAACTTTATTTCCAAAATGCTCTATTAACTGCGCTGATACTTCAGCTGTTAATCTATTTCTAGAATCATACATTGTGCGTAACAGTCCAGTTATTTGAAGTTTTGGATTTGCACTTTTTTTAATACTATCAATAGTTTTAATCAAAGAAGCCAATCCTTCTAAAGCATAATATTCGCACTGAATAGGTATTAATACGCCATTAGATGCAACTAGAGCATTAACTGTAAGCATATTTAAAGAAGGCGGACAATCGATTATCATAATATCGTATTTATCTTTCAAAGGGGATAAGATTTTTTTTAAAATAAATTCTCTTTGTTTTTTTTCTAATAATTTCACTTCTGCTGAAGCAAGATCTATATTACTTGGAAAAAGGTCATATCCTGCTTTTACTTTAATAATACTAGAATAATCAATTTGATCATCATCACTTAGCAAAGCATTAGTAACAGCTGAACTTAATGAGTTTTTATTAATACCACTACCCATAGTGGCATTTCCCTGAGGATCTAAATCTATTAGTAAAACTTTTTGTTTAACAAAAGCAAGAGATGCTGCTAAATTTACGCAACTAGTTGTTTTACCAACCCCACCTTTTTGATTTGTTACTGCTATTACCTTTGCCACAAAATCTCCTAAAAAATGTTTCTTTCATTATGAAAAACTTTTATATAATTATAATAATTATATTTTTATTTAAATTTTTTGTTTTTTATCTAAGATAGTTTTTTTAATACAACTAAATTTCTATCAGCATCTAAACTATTTATTGCTAATTTTATAATTTCATCAACTTTTATATATTTAATATTGTTTTTACTAAAATAACTAGTTAATTCTTCAAGCTCTGATTCAGGATACTTTCCTTTCATAGCAAACCAAAAACCATTTGGGCTTATAATTTTTTCAGTTAAAGTTATAAAATTAACCATACTTGAAAAAGCTCTGCTTATTACTATAGAGAATTTGTTTTGAAAATCTTGTGTTTTTTCATATAACTCAACTCTTATATTAACTGCTTTTGCATTTTTTATTTTTAATTCAATTAAAACCTGATGTAAAAATGCTATTTTTTTTATATTACTATCGATTAGAGTAACATTTACATCTGGCATACAAATAGCTAAGATGATGCCTGGTAATCCTGCTCCTGTTCCAACATCTAAAATATTTTTATTTAATTGATTTTCAATTAAATATTTTTTTGTATATTCTAATACGGATAGTGAATCAATAATATGTTTGTTAATTATTTCATCTAAGTTATCACAGGATATTAAATTATGAACTTTATTCCACTTTTGTAAAAGAACTATATAGTTTTCTAATTTTATAATAATGTCATCTGCAATATCAATATTATTAATTTTTAAATATTTTCTTAACATTTTTATTATTTATACCTTTAAGATGCTTTGGATATATTATTAACTTTTTTAATATAAATTAGCAAAAGAGAAATAGCAGCTGGCGTCACCCCAGGTATTCTTGACGCTTGACCTATTGTACAAGGTTTTTGCTTTGATAACTTTTCTTTTAATTCATTAGATAAACCAGATATAACACTATAATCAAATTTTTCAGGAATACTTGTATCTTCACTTTTTTGTTGTTTTAATATCTCTTTTTCCTGTCTTATAATATATCCAGCATATTTAGCATTAATAAGAACTTTATTAATAATATCTAAATTATCAGATAAGTCTAATTTCAGCCCTAAGCTTTTTAATATTTCATAATTAAACTCAGGCCTTTTTAATAAATCAAACAAGTTTTGCTCATGCTGCATCTTAATTTGATGATCATTTAATAATTTTTCAGCCTCTACAGAATCTTTGGTAATCCAATATTTTTTAAGCTTATTTTCTTCTTCTAATATATTTTTATATTTTTCTAAAAAATGATTCCATCTATAATCACTAACTAAGCCTAATTCATAACCTATTTTGGTTAATCTTTCATCAGCATTATCTTCTCTTAAAGATAATCTATATTCAGCACGTGATGTAAACATTCTATAAGGTTCTTTAGTTCCTTTAGTAATTAAATCATCAATTAAAACACCAATATAAGATTCTTTTCTTTTAGGGTACCATGTTTCTTTATTTTGAGATTTCAAAGCTGCATTAAGACCAGCAATAAGTCCTTGAGCAGCAGCTTCTTCATACCCTGTTGTACCATTTATTTGTCCTGCAAAAAATAAATTACCAACATGTTTAGTTTCTAATGTTGGATATAGCTCTCTTGGATCAAAAAAATCATATTCAATTGCATACCCTGGCCTTGTTATATGAGCATTCTCAAAACCTTTAATACTTCTTATATATTTAACCTGAATATCAAAAGGCAAAGATGTCGATAATCCATTAGGATAATATTCATTAATATCTAATCCTTCAGGTTCTACAAATATTTGATGACTGCTTTTATCACTAAATCTAACTACTTTATCTTCTATTGAAGGACAATAACGTGGGCCATTACTATCAATAACACCACCATACATAGCAGATTTATCTAAATTACTAGATATAATTTCATGAGTTGTTGAATTAGTTCTAGTTATATAGCAACTTTTTTGCTTAGGATGTTCTTCTTGTTTTCCTAAATATGAAAAAACAGGTAAAGGTTCATCACTTTTTTGCTCTACCATTTGAGAAAAATCGATAGAATTACCATCTATTCTTGGAGGAGTTCCTGTTTTTAATCTTGATACATTAAAAGGCAATGCTCTTAATTTTTCAGCAAGCTTATTAGATGCCGAGCATCCTGCTCTACCACCTGAGTAATTATTAAAACCTATATGTATTTTTCCGCCTAAAAAAGTACCAACCGTAAACACAACTGTTTTAGCTTTTATAACTAACCCCATTTGGGTTATAACTTCTGTTATCTTATTATCTTTGATATTTATATCTTCAACTGTTTGCTGAAAAACATTTAAGTTTTTTTGATTATATAAAAATTTTTTTATAGCTGTTTTATATAAATCTCTATCAGCTTGAGCTCTTGTTGCCCTAACAGCTGGGCCTTTTTTAGAATTTAAAATTCTAAATTGAATTCCAGCCTTATCAATGGCTCTTGCCATAATACCATCTAAAGCATCTATTTCTTTGACTAAATGACTTTTACCTATCCCACCTATGGCTGGATTACATGACATCTGTCCTAAGGTATCTATACTTTGAGTTAGCAATAAAGTACTTGCTCCAATTCTTGCTGCAGCATGAGCTGCCTCAACTCCAGCATGACCTCCTCCAACAACAACAACATCATAAACTTTATTGTAATCCATAAACTATTTACCTATGCAAAAAGTTGAAAAAATTTCACCTAATAGATCATCAGAAGTAAAAATACCGGTGATTTCTGATAAATTATCTTGAGCTAATCTTAACTCTTCAGCAACTAACTCTAGTCCTAGATTTTGCTCTAAGTTTAACTTGGCTAAAATAAGATTATTTGAAACTTTATTTAAATAATTAACGTGCCTTGTTCTTGCAATAAAACTTCCTTCTGTATTATTTTTATCAAAACCTGCTTTTTTTAATATATAATTTTTGATTTTATCTATATCTACATTATTACTTTTACTTCTACAAGAACAAAAAATAATATTAATTAACTTACTTTTAGCTGTTTCGTTTAATACATTTACTATATTATTTAACTTATCAATTCCATATTGTTCATCTATTATATCTGCTTTATTGAAAATAATAGTTAAATTATTTGAGTCTTCAATTTCACTAGAAAACATTCGCTGTTTTAAGTTTTTATAAATTTCTTCTGTGGATAAATTAAACTTAATGTCTTGCAAAAACTCATCTAAATCTATTACTAATAAAACTTCCTCTGCTTTTTTTATCTCTTCTTTAGCTCTTCTAATTCCTTCTTGCTCAACTAAATTATCAGACTCCCTAATTCCAGCAGTATCAATTATATTAACTGGAATACCTGATATTATGATATTTTTCTTTAATATATCCCTTGTTGTGCCAGCTATGCTTGTTACTATAGCTACTTCTTCTCCACTTAAGAGGTTTAATAAACTAGATTTTCCAGCATTAGGTTTACCAGATATTACGATATTAATGCCTTCTTTTAGTACAACACCTTGTTTTGCAGACAATAAAATATTTGAAACTTCTTTTTGTAATTTATTTAAATCTATCTGAGCTTTTTTATTATCGATAAAATCAATTTCTTCTTCTGAGAAATCTAGTTGTGACTCTATATAAACCCTAAGTTTTATTAAAGAATCCAGCATTAAATTTATTTTTTTTGAAAACTCTCCAGATAAAGATCTAACCGCAGCTTTTGCAGCAGACCATGATTGAGCATGAATTAGATCAGCAACAGCTTCAACTTGAGCTAAATCAAGTTTTCCATTTAAAAAAGCTCTTTTACTAAAATCTCCTGGATTAGCTAAATCTACTCCAAGATAAGTTAGGGTATTTAACATTTTATTTAAAACAACAGGACCTCCATGGCCTTGAAGCTCAAGAACATCTTCGCCTGTATAAGAATTAGGACCTTTAAAATAAATAGCTATTCCTGAATCTATTACTTCATCTGAATTATTATCTATAAAATTAGTATAATATGCATATCGTGGCTTAGGGGTAAACTTTAAAATCTTTATCGCTATTTCTAAAACTTTAGGCCCAGATATTCTAATTATACCAACTCCTCCAAATCCTGTAGGAGTTGCCTGAGCAGCTATAGTTGTTGTATTAATATTATCATCTTTATCAGACTTTTCTGAAAAGACTTCAACCTCTTTCAAGTCTTTTTTAACAACTTCTAAACTGCTCATTATTTATCATTTACTCACTACTTAAAGCTTTATTATTTAATTTGTCTATAGATATTTTTTTTAAATTTAAACCTTTTTTGTTTTTATTTATTTTGTCTTTTTTATTTTTAGAATTTTTTTCTGTTTTCATTACATACCATTGTTGCAATATTGATAACCCATTATTTACTGACCAATATAAAACAAGCCCTGCAGGAAGGTATAAAAATAAAGCTGTAAATACTACAGGAAGAAACATCATAACTTTTGCTTGAGTAGGATCTGCAGGAGGTGGTGATAATTGTTGCTGAATAAACATTGAACCACCCATTATTATAGGCAAAATAAAATATGGATCATGGATAGATAAATCTTTAATCCAGAAAATAAAAGGAGCTTGTCTTAATTGAACACTTTCCATTATTACCCAATATAAAGCGATAAAAAATGGAATTTGTATAATCATAGGAAGACAACCCCCTATTGGATTAACTTTCTCTTTTTTATATAGCTCCATCATAGCTGGACCCATTTTTTGCCTATCATCTCCATATTTTTCTTTTAAGGCGTTTATTTTAGGGGCTAAATTTTTCATTCTAGCCATTGATCTGTAACTAGTGCTAGATAATTTATAAAACATTAATTTTATTAACACAGTAACTAGAACAATAGCCCATCCCCAATTACCTATGTAGCTATGAATAAAATCCATAACCTTGAATATTAAACTTGAAATAGGCCATAAGATACCATAATCAACTGTACGCTCTAAACCTGGAGCAATAGCAGATAAAGTATCAACATCTTCAGGTCCAACATAAAATTTTAAATCTGTAGTATATTCTTGACCTGGTTTTACTGAAATTTTAGGTCCCCACATAGTAATGCTATACAAGTCATTACCTAAACTTCCTACTTTATAATTAAATTTTTCAGATTTAGGTGGAATCCAAGCACTTAAAAAATAATGTTGAATCATAGCCATCCAACCTGCATCACTAACCCATTCTTTATTTTTTGAAGATTCAATATTTGAAAATGCTAATTTTTGATAACTTTGACTTTGGTCATAAAATGCCACACCTTGAAAAGGTGTAAATCCCATAAAGCCTGAAGATGCTTGTGGATTATATTTTTGTTTTAAAACACTAAATACATGCCCTTCCCAATCATTAACCATGTTATTAATTATTTTATATTTTACATTAATAACGTAGCTATCTTTAGAAAACTCAAAGGTTTTAATTACTTTTAAATTTTTATCTTTATTTACCCATATTAAATCTACGCTAGATTCGTGATTAATACTTGATTGAAAATCATAAGAGTCTTTATTACTAAAAAAATAAGCTCTTGAGTCTGGACTATCTGGCCCATATTTACTAGTTAAACCATTAGGAGCAATATATAAATCTTTATTTGAATCATTTAACAAATCTAAAGACTCTTTAGATTTTAAAGTTTTGTTATATTTTAATAACTTAGCCCCGACTATATTACCACCTGATTTATCTATACTTAAATCTAAAAGATTCGTTTTGATATTAATATAATCTTTAACTTCATGAGTTTTTGATTCAGTATTTGTATCTAATTGATTATTATAAACATTCTCTTTTATACTAGGAACATCACTTTCCACTTTTTTATGATTACTAGAGCCATCAACTGACTGAGAAATAACTGAATTATTAGCATCTATTGATGTATTTGTTTTATTCCATGACTCATAAAGTGTGTAACTAAGGAAAATTACTAAAGCAAATAAAAGAGTTCTTATAAATTCCATAAATATAAATATAACGTTAGTTTAAATTACTTAAAATTAAGGCACAGGATCAAAACCGCTATGACGTCCTGGCCTACACCGCAAAATTCTTTTCAATGTTAGCAGAAAACCTAACCAAAAACCATGCTTTTTTAAAGCTTCAATACAGTAATCAGAGCAACTGGGGTAAAATCGGCAACAAGGCTTAAAATAACTTTTACTAAATAACTGATAAAATTTAATAAAATAAACAAATATTAATATTATACCAGCTTTAATTTTTCCCATAAGAAAGATAAATCTAAAAAAAGTTTTTTATTTTCTTGATTATAAGCATATTTTTTAGGCATGACTACGATATCAAAAGAAGAATTATTATTACCTTCAAATTTTAATCTAAAACTTTCACGTATAATTCTTTTTAGCCTATTTCTAGAAACAGCTTTTTTTGAGAATTTTTTACTAACTGTAATACCTAATCTATTACAACTTAAGTTATTATCGAGATACCACAAGACAAAATATTTAGATATTATTTTGTCTTGTCTATTAAATATTCTTTTAAAATCACTAAGTTTTTGCAAAATATTTATTACAGTATTATTTAGAATATTAAGCAGCTAATCTTTTTCTTCCTTTTCTACGTCTAGCATTTAAAATGCTTTTACTTCTTGATCTGAATCCATGAGTCTTAGCTCTTTTTCTAGTATTTGGCTGAAATGTTCTTTTCATAATTATGGCCTTTTAAAATAAAATCATATGAATCTATAAAGGAAGTATAATAAAAAATATTTAAAACATAGTCAAATATATTATAAGAAAACTACGAATTATTTATAATATACACATTAAAGATATAAATAATATTATTATATTTTATATCTTATTTTTATTATTAAGACTATCAAAATACCTTTAAAACTTAAATAAATCTATAACAAACAATATGTTAACAAGTTGATAACTATATTATTAACATATTGCATTTAATGTTATTTATCTGTTAATAAAATTTACCCCTAATAAATCTATATAAATATTTAGTAGTTAACCACAAATAAGATCAGTTATTAACCATGTTATGCACAAGATACAATCAAAATATTTATAAATTAATATTTTAATATTTTATAAAATAAATATATAAATATTATTTATATACATAGTAAAAATAAAATTATATATATTATATTTTAATCTTATTACTCTTATTTAAGAACACTAAAACAGTACACTAAAGAAAAATTACTTTATATACCAACAGGTTATCATGTTAATAAGTACAGTGGTTATATTAACAATAACCTGTTACTTAAGTGTACATAAGTGTTTATAGTTATATAATTTGAAATATATCCCTTGGTTAATAACATTTTTTGCGTGGGGTTATACATATGTTATTAAATTAGTTATTTAGATAATGTTTTATTTTTATCGTTCTTTGTTTATATATAATATTTCTAGCATTTTATTTTTTTACAATGTATTATATTTCTTATATACCTTTGGTATTTTTAGTTAAGCTGTCTTTTCTTTAATTCTTATTCTTTTAAATTTAAGGTTTTTTTAGTGGATATTACTATTTTGCATAATAACATTTCAGATGAAAATGTATGGAGTAATTGTCTTGATAAATTAAAAGAAAAATTTAGTGACAAAGAACATCAATTTAAAGCATGGATTAAGCCTTTAACAGGTGAGTTTTGTAATAACCATTTGAAAATTTATGCTCCAAATAGTTTTATATGTAACTGGGTGAAATCTCAATATTTACCGATTATCTATGAGGCTTTAATTGAAATAACTGGGTCTACAGAGGCTTTAAGTATTGATATTTTTGAGTCAAAAAATAAAGTAGGTGGTATTACAGAAAAAAGAGATTCAAGAGAAAATAATGAATCACAAACAGTAAATAATGACTCTATCCATAATAATACAAGCTCTAGAGAAAATTCTTTGAGACCAACTTTATTAAAGAATTCTAATATCAGAAAACCAAATAACTTAAATAATTCTACTTCAAGCTCTCATATTATTGCTGGAAGCAATTTGAATCCTAATTTTACGTTTGAAACTTTTGTAGAAGGTAAGTCAAACCAGTTAGCAAGAGCAGCAGCAGGTCAGGTAGCCCAGAATCCTGGATCTGCTTATAATCCTTTATTTTTATATGGAGGAGTTGGTTTAGGGAAAACTCATTTGATGCACGCAGTGGGTAATTTAATATTAGATCATAACCCAAAAGCAAAAGTTGTTTACTTGCATTCAGAAAGATTTGTTGCTGATATGGTAAAAGCATTACAGTCTAATAGAATTAGCGAATTTAAAAAGTTATATCGGTCAGTAGATGCTTTGTTAATTGATGATATACAGTTTTTTGCAGGTAAAGAAAGATCTCAAGAAGAATTTTTTCATACATTTAACGCTCTTTTAGAGGGTCAGCAACAAGTTATATTAACTTGTGATAGGTATCCTAAAGAAATAAATGGTGTAGAAGAAAGACTTAAATCAAGATTTGGCTGGGGATTAACTGTTGCAGTAGAGCCGCCAGAGCTAGAAACTAGAGTTGCTATATTAATAAGTAAAGCCGATAAAATGGGTGTTAAGTTAGATAATGACGTCGCTTTTTTTATAGGTAAAAGAGTTCGTTCAAATGTTAGAGAATTGGAAGGGGTTTTAAAACGAGTAGTTGCAAACTCTCAATTCACAGGAAGAGCTATAACAATTGAGTTTGTAGGTGAAGCATTAAGAGATTTGTTTGCAATACAAGACAAATTGGTGACAATAGATAATATTCAAAAGACAGTAGCTGAATTTTTTAAGATAAGAGTTGCAGATTTACTTTCGAAAAGAAGAAATCGTTCTATAGCTAGACCAAGACAAACAGCAATGGCATTAGCAAAAGAACTCACAAATCATAGTTTACCTGAAATAGGTGATAGTTTTGGGGGAAGGGATCATACAACAGTATTGCATGCCTGCAAAATAATTGCAGAGCTTAGAGTTTCATCTACAGAAGTACAGGAATCCTATAGTAAATTATTACGAATTCTTTCAACATAATAATCTAGTTTAACTAAATCATAAGGTAAACTTTAAGAGCTATATTTATATGGAATTTAGTATAACCAAAGAAAATTTAATTCAACCGTTAAGCCTTATAATGGGGGTTGTTGATAAAAAACAAACTAGTCAAATACTATCTTTTGTATTACTAAAAGTTTTAGATAATAAAATTATATTAACTGCAACAGATTCTGATATAGAAATAAAAGTTAATATAAAAATTATAACAAGCTCTGATATTGATGGATTTACCTTTCCTGGTAAAAAGTTACTAGATATCTGTAAAACTTTACCAGATAATAGTGAGATAAAATTTTTATTAGAAAAAGATAAATTAAAAGTATTATCTGGTAAAAGTAAATTTTCACTTTCTAGTATTGATAAAAATGAATTTCCTGTAATTACAGAAAAGCTTAAAGGATCAAGCTTCCCTATATCCAAAAATATTTTAAAGCAATTGCTTCAAATAACACAGTTTTCAATGGCTCAAACTGACATAAGACATTATTTCTTAGGGATGCTTTGGGAGTTGAAAAAGGGAACGTTAAGAGTAATTACAACAGATGGGCATAGGCTATCCATTGCTGAAAGCAATAATTTAGATATTAATTTAGCTGAGTTAAAAAAAATAATAATTCCTAAAAAAAGCATACTAGAATTAATCAAGTTATTACCTGATGACATGGAAAAAGTGTGGGTAACTTTAACTGATAGTTATATGCTTATAAAAGATGATAGTTTTAGTTTTACTACAAAACTACTAGATGCAACATTCCCTAATTATGAAAGTGTTATATTAAAAAATCCCGAAAATATAATAACCATTGATAAAGAAGTATTAAAGCAAACTCTTTTAAGAGTTTCAATTCTAACTAACGAGAAAAGCAGAGCTGTAAGGTTTGTTATTAGTAATAATGTATTATCTATTACTTCAAACAATCCAGAGCAAGAACATGCAGAAGAAGAGCTAGAGATTAATTATCAAGGCAAGAATATAGAGATAGGTTTTAATGTCAATTATTTATTAGATATACTTGGCACTTTACCTGAAGGTGATGTCGAAATCAAAATGAAAGATGCTAATAGTTCAGTTTTACTTAATTCTAAAAATAATTTCCCAGGTCTTTATATTGTTATGCCATTGCATATCTAAATATTATAAATATATTTAGATTAATAAGTTATATATTAAACAATTTATGTAATATTAAGTAGAGAATTTTTAGTATGTATATTAGTAAGATAGATATAACGAATTTTAGATTAATACAAAATTTAAGTTTTAGCTTTAATTCTACTTTAAATATTTTAGTCGGAAATAACGGTTCAGGTAAAACTAGTATATTAGAAGCTATTAGCATACTTGCTGTTGGTAAATCATTTCGAACTAACAATTTGCTAAACGTTATAAATAAAGAATATTGTGAGTTTATAGTTAAATCATCTGTAATTTATGATGTAAATGATAGAGTTATTAATCTTAGTATAAAAAGAGATAGTCAGTGTAAAAAAACACTAAGATTAAATAAAAAAAATATAACTGTATCAGAAAGCGCCAAGGCATTACCATTTTTTGTTTTCCACTCAGACTATTTAATTAATTTAGTTAATATAAGACAAGATAGATTAAAACTAATAAACTGGGGGTTGTTCCACGTGGAACATAACTTTAATTCTATATGGAAAAAATATAATAATATTTTAAAAAACAGGAATAAGCTATTAAAAAACAAAACTAATTATAATTATATAAAAGCTTGGGATGTTGAGTTTGCTAAAGTATCTAATGAAATATTTGATGTGAAAAGTTTTTACTTTCAACAGCTTAAAGAGTACTTCTATATTTACATTAAAAAGTTTTTACCTGAATATAATATAGAATTAAAGTATTACAAAGGTTGGGGAGATGAGTTTTCTTTAACCGAGCTATTAAAGCAGTCTTTTGTTAAGGATTTAAGTCTTGGGTATAGTTCTTTAGGAGCGCACCGGGCTGATTTTATTATAAGTATAAATGACACCCCTATAAAAGAAGTCTTATCAAAAGGTCAGCAAAAATTAGTAAGTATTGCTTTGTGCCTATCTAGCCTAAAGTTATTAAAAGATAAGTATAATAAGAGTTATGCTATTTTAATAGATGATTTGTCTTCTGAGTTAGACGTTAATAATGTTTCTATTGTGTATAAATATCTACTAGAGTTAAATATGCAATTAATTATAACCTGTATAGATATAACTCAACTTCCTAAATTTTTAATACAATTAGATAATAGTGAAATACATTATTTAAAGCGTGGTAAAATATATAATCAAAGTGAAAGCCTGTTAGAGCTTTAGTTTTAAATAAATGTTTCACGTGGAACATTCGTTGTCTTATTATTTATTATGAGTCCTGTATTTTTTAATACCAATTTCAATAAATTAAATTCAATTACCCCTCTTCTTGTAGCACTCTCCCAAAATTAGGATAGGGCGCGGGTTTAATTAATTGGGCCTGGTATAAGTTATAAGTAAAAAAATAAAAACAAATCTATTGTTATGTCAGGTTGCTATTATAAATATTTAGTTTATGTTTTTAAAATCAAATATAATGATTATTCTTATTAAATTTTTATTTAATGCAATAAATAACGTTTGATATAAATTATTTATAAAGTATTGATTTATAATGTTTTGAAATATTGAGATGGAGTATGTTATTTGACCTGATATACACGCTTTTTCTTTTAAAATAAATGTGTTATAATAAAAAGTTGGTTTTTAACCGATTTGTATTTAGTTTATTTAAATGTTTCACGTGGAACATTACTTTAAGGATATTTTATGACAGATGATTTAACATCGCAACCGAATTCTGCTAGTTCTTCTGATAAAGGTAATTATAATTCTTCTAGTATTAAAGTTTTAAAAGGTCTTGAGGCTGTAAAGCGTAGACCAGGGATGTACATTGGTAATACTGATGATGGCTCAGGTTTGCATCATATGGTTTTTGAAGTTGTAGATAATTCTATAGATGAAGCTTTAGCTGGTTTTTGTTCTAATATTGATGTTATTATCCACTCTGATAATTCTGTAACAGTAAAAGATAATGGCAGAGGAATACCAACAGGTATGCATGAGGATGAGGGTAAGTCTGCTGCTGAAGTTATTCTTACCGTTTTGCATGCAGGAGGCAAGTTTGATGATAATATTTATAAAGTATCAGGTGGCTTGCATGGCGTAGGTGTTTCTGTTGTAAATGCATTATCTAAAAAGCTTTTATTGAAAATAAGACAAAATAATAAGCTTTATGAACAAGAATATGCGCATGGAGCTGCTCTTTTACCACTTAAAGAGACAGGTGATTCAAATGTTACTGGAACAGAAATAAGATTTTATCCTAGCGAAGAAACTTTTACTACAATTGAATATCATTATGATATTCTAGCTAAAAGATTACGAGAGTTATCTTTTTTAAATTCTGGGATAAAAATTACACTTAATGATGAAAGAACTGGAAATAATGAAGTTTTTGAATATAAGGGTGGTATTGGCGCTTTTATTGAATATCTAAATCAAGCTAAAACAGCTTTACACAAAAATGTATTACATGTAACTAAAAGCCAAAATGATGTTGAAGTTGATATAGCAATGCAATGGAATGATTCATTTCAAGAGAATGTTTTTTGTTTTACAAATAATATTCCTCAAAAAGATGGAGGAACTCATTTAGTTGGATTTAAAGCCGCATTAACAAGAAGTGTTAATACTTATATTGAGAAAAGTGGTTTAGCTAAAAAAAATAAAGTTTCAGTGTCAGGTGATGATATAAGAGAAGGACTAGTTGCTATTATTTCAGTTAAGGTTCCTGATCCTAAGTTTTCATCTCAAACCAAAGAAAAATTAGTATCTTCTGAGGTAAAAGGAATAGTTGAATCTGTTTTATCTAATTATATTCATGATTTTTTACAAGAAAATCCTCATGAAATAAAAAATATAGTCTTAAAGATTGTAGATGCAGCAAGAGCTAGGGAAGCAGCTAGAAAAGCTCGTGATATGACAAGACGTAAAGGTGCTCTTGATATTGCTGGATTACCAGGAAAGCTTGCTGATTGCCAAGAAAAAGATCCTGCGTTATCTGAGTTATTTTTAGTTGAGGGAGATTCTGCTGGAGGCTCTGCAAAACAGGGTAGAAATAGGAAAAATCAAGCTATCTTGCCTTTAAGAGGTAAAATTTTAAATGTTGAAAAATCAAGATTTGATAAATTAATATCATCGCAAGAAATTGGTAATTTAATTACAGCATTAGGATGTGGTATTGGTAAAGATGAATTTAATATAGATAAATTAAGATATCATAAAATTGTTATTATGACAGATGCCGATGTCGATGGATCTCATATTAGAACTTTATTATTAACATTCTTCTTTAGACAAATGATAAGTCTTGTTGAACATGGATATATATATATTGCTCAACCTCCTTTGTATAAAATTAAAAGAGGTAAGCAAGAACAGTATTTGAAAGATAATGATGCATTAGAAGATTTCTTATTAGAAACTGCTGTTCATGATAGTTGTTTATATATTAATGAATCAGCTCCACCGGTTTCCTCAGAAGCATTAGCTGAACTTCTTAGGGGTTATCATGATATAGAAAAAGTAGTTAAAAGAATGACTCATAATTTCAGTACGGAAATTATAGAAAGCTTATTATATTTACCAGAAGTAAATACTAATACCTTGATGAATCAAGAGATAATGAAATCATGGATTGATAATTTAACTTTATTATTAGTAGATAGAAAGTTTACAAATGTAGATATAGAGCTTTGTGAAAAAAATAGAGAAGATTTAGTGGTCTTTTTGCCAAAGATAAATTTTTTCTCTCATGGAGTTAAAAAACAAGTTTTCCTTGATTATGGTTTTTTTCAGTCAAAAGAATATAGAACAATAGTTAATTTTAATAATAAAGTTAGAGAGCTCTTAACTAAAGATACTTTTATAACGAAAGGTAATGATAAATTTCATACTTCAGATTTTAAAGAGCTTTATAATTGGCTTTTGAAAGAAGCTAAAAAAGGGTTACAAATTCAGCGATATAAAGGTCTTGGTGAAATGAATGCTGAGCAATTAGCTGAAACAACAATGGAGCATGAAAATAGAATATTACTTAAAGTTACAATAGAGGATGCAGTTAAAGCTGATCAGCTATTTACTATTTTGATGGGCGATCAAGTTGATTTACGAAGAGAGTTTATTGAAAAAAATGCCTTAGATGTAGTTAATCTTGATATATAAAAAAATTCTTTTAAGTTATTAGAAAAATAAAACTCTGACAATAAATATTTTGTTAGGGTTTTATTTTATATGACAAATTAGTTAATAAAAAATCTAAGTACAATATGATTTAACTTTAATCCTTAGAGTTAAATGTTTTTTATAGTATATCGTAATCATAGCTAATTATTTTTTAGTTTTACCAAAACATCCTTCCAGCTGTAAATATTAAAATACAAGATAATAATCTTTTTAAATTTTTACTAGGAATTTTTTGTGACCAGTATGCACTAATTTGAGCAAGAATTACGCTAGTTAAACTGATAGATACTACAGCTGGGATGTAAACATATCCCATATATAATTCATTTGACGGTATAGTATTTAACCCTGATATTATATATCCTATTATTGCTATGAAACTGATGGTAACGCCACATATTGCTGCTGTACCAACAGCTTCTTTCATTTTAATTTCCATAAAAGAGAATAAGGATAGAAGTAGTATTCCACCACCAATTCCAATAAGTGCTGATATAGTTCCAATGGCTATACCTAAAAGGATTAATAGCCAAATATTGTCATGAAACTTTTTTTTAGTATTATTTTCATTAGTTACTTTTTTATTATTTATTTTTCTTTTAATAATATCCTCAAAAAGTATTTTTATAGAAATAAGAAATAAAAGTAAAGCAAAAATATTCTTTAATGAATTATAATCTAGACTATGAGCAATGAATGGGCCTAAAATAGCACCAATAATTAATCCAGGTAATAGCTTATAATAAATATTTAAATTTATTTTGCCATGTTTAAAATGTCCTATTGATGAGGATAACATTGAAAAAAAAGTGCAAGCAACAGATGTCCCTAAAGATACCTGCATTACAAATGTTATAGGTAATCCAATTTTAGGAAATATAAATGATAATACTGGAACAAGTATTATTCCACCACCTATACCTAAAAGACCAGCTAAAAATCCTACAAATGTACCAATGATAAGAAATAGAGATATTACTTCCATAAAATTTATATTATTGTTTTATAAGAGAGTCTAAGTTTTGTTTCTGCAGCTCTAATATTAAAGCTTTTTTTATTTTTATGGAATTATTATATCGTAAAATTTTTTTTAGAAGTTTTTTTGCATCAGATAACTTTATATTTCTAATAAGATATTTTATTTTATTTATACTCGATATATTCATACTTAAATTTTTATATTCCATTGCAATTAATAATATAACAAACAGTGGATCAGTTGCTATTTCTCCGCATATCCCAAATGGTTTACCAGCTTTTTTACATATTTGAGCAATTTTATTTAGAACTATAATAACAGAAGGGTTTAAAGGATCGTATAAATTTGCAACTTTATTATTATTTCTATCTACAGCAAAAAGATATTGAATTAAATCATTAGTTCCAACTGAAATAAAATCTATTTTTTTTATAATATAAGGTAGTTGATATATTACCGAAGGAACTTCTAGTAGTATTCCTATTTTTGGCAGTTTAATAGAATCCATAGTAAGTTTAATGTTATTGTATATTTCTTGAATTAAATTAATACTTTTTAAAACTTCTTCTTCTGAAGAAATCATAGGAAGCATTATTTGTAAATTATTTAGTTTATGATTTGCTTTTAATAATGCCTTAATTTGGATAATAAATATTTCAGGATGATCTAGCATTATTCTTATGCCTCGCCACCCTAAATAAGGATTGTCTTCTTTTATATGTAGATATGGTAAAGATTTATCACCTCCTATATCTAATATTCTTATTGTGACAGGCTTAGGATGAAAAGATTCTAATAAAGTACGATATATTTTTAGCTGTTCATTTTCATTAGGTATTTTGTTACTAATAATAAAAGGCATTTCTGAACGATATAATCCTATACCACAAGGATTATATAATTTAGTTTTTTTTATGTCTGTTAACAAATTAGTATTAGCTAATAAATTAAATTCAACATTATCTAAAGTTTTAGCTTTGTATTTATTTAATTTATTTAAATTTAAATCTAATTTTTGTTCTTCTTTAATTCTTTTATTAAATTTATCAATAATAGATCTTTTAGGTGAAATATATAAATCTCCATTATATCCATCTAAGATTAGATTTTTATTTTCTAATAAAAATATATTTAAATTATTTATTCCTATTACAGCAGGTATGTTTAAGGCTCTTGTGAGTATAGCTATATGAGAATTATGTGAACTAGAGCAAGAGACAATTCCTTTTAGGTTTTTATGTTCAACTAAAGCAAGATCAGAAACAGTAACTTGATTGCCAACCAATATAGTATTTTTGGTTGATAGTCTTTTATATACAGTATCATCTTTAAGATGATATAATATTCTTTTGCATAAATCAGCTATATCGGTTGCTCTTTCTTGTAAATATTCATCTTCTATTGCGGTTATTTTTTTTATATGAGTAAAAATTGTATTTTTTAATGCACCTTTAGCCCAGTTTCCTTTTTTAATTTCATTGATTGTTTCTTCCATTAAAATATCTTCATCTAATATTTTAAAATAGGCATCGAAAAGATTAAATTCATTTTCAGATAGTATACCTTTTAGACTGTTAGTTAGATCTTGAATTTCTGTTTTTGATTTTTGTATTGCTAGTTTAAATTTACTTATTTCAGATTTAATTTCTTTTTTTAATATTTTTTTTTCTTTTATTTCTCCAATATTATTTGTGTCATGTAAAATAAGAGCTCTACCAATAGTAATTCCAGGTGATCCAGATATACCATCAATTTTTGTATTTTCTATATTTTCTTGATTATGGACTGGTAAATTATTATTAGATATTTTGTTGTTAGTAATGATACTTGATAAATGGTTTGATATAGTAATCAACAAAGCTTCTTCATCTTTGCTGAACTTGCGTATAGTTTTTTCTCTTATAATTATAAAGCCAAGCAATTCTTTTTGGTGAATAATTGGCGTTCCTAAAAAAGCATTATATTTTTTTTTATTAGCTTCATTAATATATAAATAATCATCAAAAAATTTAGCTTGTTCTAAGTTAACTATTTTTTTAGTTCTACCTAAAAGGTTTACAAGTTTAGTGTCTTTACTTAATTTAATTTGCCCTTGTAAAGATAAGTTGCTATTAAAGCCTTTTTGAGCTGTTAAGATATAATTTTTTGTATTTACATCTAATAAAAAAATAGCAGCAGCGTCAAATTTTAAAGCCTTGGTTAACTCTATAACAATAGTCGTTACAACTTCAGATAACTTATTTAAAGATGAGGTTTTTTCAATAATTCTTCGTAAAACATTAAGCATATGCATAAACTTTATTATTATTAATATATTATAATAATAGCTATACAATGTTATATATATCAATAAAAGATTTTAGCACTTTATTATATATAGGTTTTTTAAAATCTATAACACAATTAATTGGAAACCAGTAGCTAACAAATTTAATTTGTTCTAGTTCTTGATTAGGTTTTTTTAGATGTATTTTTATTTGCTCAATATTATTATTAATTAATTTAACAAGAAACCACTTTTGTTTTTGGCCATCATAAGTCTTATTATTTTTAGTTATTTCTTTTTTATAATATAACCAATTACTTGTCTGGCCTAAAATTTCAAATTGATTTTTATCAAGGTTTAATTCTTCTTTAATTTCTCTATATAATGCATCAATAGGTTGTTCATTACTCTTTATTCCCCCTTGGGGGAATTGCCAAAAATCATTATTATTTTTAATGTTTTTAAATGATCTTTTAGCAATTAGTACTTTTTTATCTTTATTTATTATTATTATGCCAACATTTTTTCGAAAATTATTACTCATTATTTTCTTTAAAAACTAAGTCTAGTTCTTTTGCGGCCTTTACTTCATCAACCCTACTTAATTTTAAATTATGAGGCGCTGTTTTTACCAAATCGGCGTTAGTTTTTATTTCATCTAAAACTTTTTCAAGGATATTAATAAAATTATCTATTTCTTCTTTGCTTTCTGTTTCTGTTGGCTCAATTAACAAACATTCAGGAACTAAAAGAGGGAAGTAAATAGTTGGAGCATGTACGCCATAATCTAGTAATCTTTTAGCTAAATCTAAAGCTGTTACTCCATATTTTTTAGTTATGCTTTTTAAAGTAACTACAAATTCATGTGTAGCCAACCTTTCTGGGTAAGCTAATTCATAGCCTATACTTTCTAATTTTTTAGCTAAATAATTAGCATTTAAAACAGCATAGCTTGAGACTCGATCTAATCCTTCATTACCTAATAATCTTATATAGCTATAAGCCCTTAACAAAATTCCAGCATTACCTTTAAAAGCAGAAAGCTTGCCTATTGAATCAGTTCTTTGCTCTTTATCTTGAAGATAATAATATTTTTGATTATTTTTTATTGCGCATGCAACTATTGGAGTTGGTAGATATTTAGCAAGTTTACTATTTACCGCAACTGGGCCTGCTCCTGGACCACCCCCACCATGAGGAGTTGCAAAAGTTTTATGCAAGTTCATATGCATTACATCAAAACCCATATCAAAAGGACGTAATTTTTTTAAAATAGCATTAAGATTTGCACCATCATAATATAATAATCCACCAGCTTTATGTACGATTGATGCTATTTGCTTAATAGATTTTTCTGTAAGTCCCAATGTTGAGGGATTTGTTAACATAATCCCTGCTGTTTGTGGTCCAACAGCTTGTTTTAAAGCATTTATATCTATATCGCCATCAGCAAGTACTGGTATTTCTCTAACTTTGTATCCAGCTTTTGCGGCTGTTGCAGGATTAGTACCATGTGCTGCAGTTGGAATTAATATTTCAGTACGATTAGTGTCTTTATTATCACGATGATATGCTTTTATCATTAATATTCCAGCAAACTCACCTTGCGCACCTGCCATAGGAGTTAAAGATACATCTTGCATGCCTGTTATATCTTTTAATAGTTCTTGTAGTTCATACATACAAGCTAAAAAACCTTGGCCTGTTTCATCAGGAGCAAGAGGGTGTCTATTTATAAATCCTGGCAGTAAAGCATATTTTAATACGGCCTTAGGATTATATTTCATAGTACATGAGCCTAATGGATAAAAATTAGAATCAATACTAAATAAATCATGAGATAAATTAGTATAATGTCTTATCACTTGTAGCTCAGATACTTCTGGTAGATTAGGAGCTTTTTTGCGTAATAAATTATTGTTTTTAAGCTTGATATTCAGATCTATTTCTTTAGGAAAATGAGATTTAATACATCTTCCTGGAGATGATTTTTCAAAAATTAATTGCATAATAAAACCTTTTTAATTTAATTTTTTTATTTCATTTACTAATAAGTCTAATTCTTCTTTAGTTTTTGTCTCTGTTGCACATATTAATAAACAATTAGGTAAATTCTTATAAACTTTTGATAAATTAAATCCTGCTAATATTTTATTCTCAGATTTTTGTAAATTATCCAAGAGTTTATTTATAAAATTTTCATCTTGAGATTTAAATTCAATTACTACCTCATGAAAAAAATCATTAGAAAACTTTATATTAATATTTTGTAATTTACTTAATTCATCAGCTAAATAATGAGTATTAGAAAAAGACTTTGCTGCAACAGTTTTTAGTCCTTGTTTACCTAATAAACATAAATAAATAGTCGCAGCAATCATTAGTAATCCTTGATTAGTGCATATATTTGATGTTGCTTTTGAACGTCTAATATGCTGCTCTCTTGCCTGTAAAGTCAAAACAAAGGCATCATTTCCTTTTGTATCTGTGGTTCTTCCAACTATTCGGCCAGGAATATTTCTAACAAGTGGAGTTTTACAGCAAATAAACCCAAAATATGGTCCACCTGATGCTAACGGTATGCCTAGGGGCTGACCTTCGCCACAAACTATGTCTGCGCCTTGATTTCCCCAATTACCAGGAGCCTCTAAAACTGATAAGGTTGAAGGGTTAACAACACCAATTACGAGACTATCATAATTATGAGCAAGATTAGTAATGTTATGAACATCTTCTAATACGCCAAAAAAATTAGGTTGTGATATTATTACAGCTAATATAGGATCATTTTTTTCTTTATGATTTTTTATAATATTTTCTAAATTTTGTAAATCAATAGCCCCTGTAGTATTTTCAAAAGGAACGCTGATTAAGTTAACATTTTGATGAGAAACTATAGTTTTTATAGTTTCATAATAAGCAGGATTTAGTGAGTCTGGAACGATAATATTTTTAGTTTTACACTTTCTATGCGCTCTTATTGCCATTAATATAGATTCTGCAACTGCTGTTGCTCCATCATATAAAGAAGCATTAGCTATATCCATTGCCGTTAATCTAGACATATGTGTTTGAAACTCATATATAAGTTGCAAGTTACCTTGGCTTGCTTCAGCTTGATATGGAGTATATGAAGTAGCAAACTCACCTCTTGATGCTAGTTCCCAAACAGCTGCTGGTATATGGTGCTCATATGCTCCTGCTCCAATAAAGTTTAAATATCCTGAGTCTAACGCAGCTCTTTTAGATAAAAGCTTAGCTAGTTCAAATTCATTAAGAGATTCTTGTAAAGCATTATCTAAAGAAGAGATTTGCTTAACATTGAGTAATTCATTCGCATTTTCTTTAAATAATTCATTGATACTCGGTATATTAAGAAACTCGAGCATTTCTTGAGTGTCTTTATCTGTATGGGGTATAAAAGGCATTATTATAGATACTCCAGGTAATTATAATTATATTCAAGAAACATTTATATAAAATATCTAATAATTATTAGATAAAAAAGCTTCAACTTTATTAAAATTGAAGCTCAATTAATCTAATTTTTTTATTAGTTTAGATCTTCGTATTCTTGTTTATCTAGAAGGGTTTCAAGCTGAGATTTATCGCTTAATTTAATTTTAAATAACCAACCATTATCAAATGAACTGTGGTTTATAATCTCAGGGGATGTTTCTAGTTCACTGTTAACAGCTGATATTTCTCCATCAACAGGAGAATAAATATCAGCAGCTGCTTTTACTGATTCAATTACACAGCAATCAGATTGTGCTGATACATTATCACCAACCTCTGGAAGCTCAACAAAAACTATGTCTCCTAATTGATCTGCAGCATAACTTGTGATACCAACTTTTACAGTATCATCGCCTTCTTTAGCAATCCACTCATGAGTTTTCGTAAAAAGTAAATTATCTGGGATATCAGTCATATAAAGTCCTCTTCTTTAACAAATTAATTAAAACAAATTATTTTACCATTTCGAACAAACGGAAATTTAACAATTGTTGCATTAGCTAAATTATTTCGCATGGCTATTTTACATGTTTTATATTTTTCAGGCTCTTGCTTGATTATAAATGGCACTCTTGCAAGAGCAATGCTTTTCTTCAATGTAGGTGAATAAATTCCACTAGTAATAATTCCTTTAAGGCCATCATCAAAATGAATTTCTTGATTAGTTCTTATAACGCCTTTGTCTTCTAATATTACGCCAATTAGGCTTGATTCTATTTTATTATTATTTATTATATCTAATAATTTATTTTTGCCAATAAAGTTTCTGTCATTATCAGCTAATGCTAAAGTCCATTTTAAATTTGAGTCTAATAAGTTATCATTCTCTGTTATATCTTGACCGTATAACAATAATCCAGCCTCTAATCGTAATGAATCTCTTGCTCCTAAGCCACATGGGGTAACTTCCATTTGCATTAAAGCTTCCCAAAATAGTTTAGCTTCATTATGCTTTAATAAGATTTCAAAACCTTTCTCACCGGTATATCCTGTTGCTGCAATCATATAGTTTTCAGCTTCAATGCATTCAAAAAGTTTTAAACTTGCGACTTTCTCATAAAGATTATCTATTTCGCTGTCTTTGAATATTTTCTGTATATCCAGATTTTTAAAGATATCTAGAGAATTTGGTCCTTGAACTGCAAGCATTATTAGCTCATTGCGCTCAAGAATATGACAATTAAAATTATTTTTTTCTAATTCATTATAAATCCACTTTAAATCAGTTTCTTTTCTTGCTGCATTTAAAATAACTCGATAATAATTAGCGTTCAAATGATATACAACTAGATCATCTATAATCCCAGCATCATGATTTAAAAGACAGCTATAAAGTGCTTTTCCAGGAGCTTTGATTTTAGCAACATCATTAGCTAGTAAGTATCTTAAAAATTTATTACTATCTGGCCCTGAGATATCTATAACGTTCATATGTGATACATCAAAAACACCAATATTTTCTCTAACTGCTGTGTGCTCTTGAATTTGTGAACCATAATTTATAGGCATTTCATAATTGGCAAATTCAATAAACTTAGCTCCAGCTAGTTCATGCTGTTCTTGTAATGCTAATTTGTTTGTCATATAACCCCATTATATTTACATTTGCTTATAAATATAATACTATAGTTAAATCTGAAGTTATGTCATTATAAATTTTTATTTATGCCAAAGTATATTCCGAAATATATAAATATATTTGAAAAAGATGATACACAAGTCTTACTTGATATCGATCAAAAAAAATTTTTAGATTTAGATTTTTTAGATAATCCTAAGCTTATAAATACTGGTAATTTACCATCAAATATAACTATATTAACTAAGAATCAAGACTTATTATATTATTTAAGACAAAATGGTTTTTTAAGTGCTAATAGTTTAGTTGCAAGAATTTATTCAATTATTAGTCGTGCAAGAATAAATGATTCAACTTTTGGTAATTTAGATTCTAATAATTTGATTGAAAATTTACAGGCACATTTAGATGAGTTAATTAAGAAAGAAGCCTTAGTAAAGTTTAATGACATAGATGCAAAAAATAATTTAATCCAAAATTTAGATAATTTATTATGTAAGTTTATTACAGAAAATAAAAAAGCAAGAGGTAATTATTTTACATTAAATCATGATGCTTTTGTTGATGCTTTAGTATTTGTTAGAAATTTCAAATTTCCAAAAGAAGATCCTACTAAATTACACCCAAGCTATAGCCAAGATGATCAGTATGGTTTCTTAAGAACATATAAGTTAAATGATTCAGAGTATTATTGTTTAAAAATGAATAATGCTCAAATGACAAGTATTCACAATATAAAAAAATTTTTAGGACATGTAAGTCATTTTTATGATAGCAATAATGAGCTATCAGAATTTATTAATAAAATAGAATCAATTGATCATACTCATTTTATCGAGCATACTTTAAATTACATAAGTAATAATAAACTAAGAAGTCTACTTCTTAGTTCTGGAGTTATAGCGACACTATCATATTTACCATTGTATATTGGGTATTTTTCTATTGCATCGAATATACTATTATTTGGTATAACTATATCAACCACTAAAATATTAACAGGATTATCAATTGGTATATTGCCAGCTGTTGTTAATTTACTATTAGAATTAATTGATATCTCAATTAAATGTATTACAGATATTTTTCATTATATTTATAATTTAGAATTTTTATTTAGTCCTGAAGAATCTTTACAAGAAAAACAAAAATTTAAATTATTAGAAGAACAAGATAAGGAAATAGATCAAAAAATTCAAAAGTTTTCTTATCAGGTTGGAAGAAGTGATAAATATCAAAATATATATAGCAGCAAAATTTTAAATTTACCTATTATTAATTCCATAGTAAATATATTGGAGCAGTCGGTTAAAAGATATAATGATTGGTCAATATCTCAATCACATATCAATCCAATATTTTGGCCTATATATGTATTAGCCAAGTTTACTAATAATCCTATGAATTTATGGATGAATAATTTTTTCACAGTAACAAATACTTTAGAGGGCAGAACCCAAGAGTACTTTCATACCGAAAGGGAGAAGGCTGAGAAAGAAACAAACTCGATGAAAAATAATTATTTAATTCTTAAAAGGAATGTTAATAATACATATTCATGTTTAAAAAAAATAAATAATCAATTAGATTTATATAAAACTATAAATATTTCTAGTTTAGATTTATATTTAAGAACTATTGCAAAAAATGACCCTGAACAAATAAAAAATAAAATTTTTAAAAGTAATAATCATATAAGAGATAAAGAAATTTTTGATATAGAAAGTTTTGTGTATAATACAGATTATCCTGAAATATTATTTATTCCTGAAGATATTATAAATAACTTATCAGATGATTCTAAATTAATTTATGATTATCGATTTTATGAATATTTTGTTGAGAGCATTAGATTAGCTTTAGATTTTGCTTTGGATTCTATAAAATTATTGTGTATTACAGCACCTTTAATGCTCTCATCGTTTGCTGTAAATGAAATTATAATACAATTATTTGTAACAATGCCTTTTTCTTTAATAATAAATATTTTTTCATGCGGATTAGAATGTTTTGAATATTCCAAAGCTGTAAATTTTTTATATAATTTAGAATGCATGATGAATACTTTTGCTGGAGATTTAAGAATATTTTTTAAAAGAAATATTGCTAAAGTAAATGATTGTTTATATCAAAGTGAAACAGAAGGTTTTATTTTTAAAGATAATACTATTGTTAATGGTAGTTCTAATTCAATAACAGGATTAGTATTAAAAGATATTTTATTCGCAGATAATTTAGAAATTCAATCAGAAGTTTTTTTAAAGCTAGATAGATCGATAGAAATATTTAATACTGTTACTAAAGAATTGAATTATTTCCATAAATCTGTTGTAAATAATAAAGACTTAAATTTAGATTTAAAAGTTTCTGAGTATTTAAAGCAGGCTAAATTATTAATAAATGACTTTAATAAATCCTGTAAGGAATTATATGAATTTAGAGTAAATAATCAATATATTGATATATCTATAAAAGCAACTTATATGAAAAATATTCTTGAGAAAATTTTTCAATTGTCAGATTACTTAGATTTTATAAATTCTAATAAGGATAAACCGCTTGATTATATCATATCATCAAATGTAAAATTTGCTGATAAATCGGCATTTAAGTTTTTAAGTTTTATTACAAAAACTATGTGCTCACAATACGTTATATCACATTTATTAAGAGATCAAGATTATAACTTTAATACAGATACAACAATTAAGACTTTTAATGATTTTATAACTAAAGAAGATTCATTTGGTATTGATAAATTATTTAAAATTATTCAAAAAATACAGGTCAGTGGTTATGAAGGTGATAATACTTTATACTTTCAAAAAAAATTAAAAGGAATTTATAAGCATGAAAAATGTAGTTCATCAATAAAAAATATTATAAAAAAGATTTATAAATCTTTTTTAATTGTAGAGTCTAAAAGAACAGGTAATGATGGCATAAGAAACCTAAATTTTTTATATAATTTTGGTAATGAATTAGAAGAAAATTTTTTTGCAAAATCTCCTCATAAAACAATTCCTGACTCACCAAGTTATGATTCTGATGATCCTGAACCTATCCAAAAGAAGTTATCAAATTTTAAAATAAACTAAAAAATTACAATTTTAACTTGGTGAACGAATATGTGTTTTCATTACTTCTTTGTCTTGAGTGTACTCAAAAATTTTATTTTTTAATAAGTCAAATATTGTGCTAAATGTTTTGTCTAACGCTGGAGTTTCTGGTTTTTGCCCATTATTATATTGAGATTCCATATATAATTTAAGTTCTTTAGATGCATTTTGTCGTATCTTTCTAGGTTGTTTCTTATCAGAAGGTTTAAAAACATTTAATATAGCAAAGCTATCATTAGTTGGAGAGTGATAATTCCTTATTTGATCAATTATAGTTTTATATTCAATTGAATTTAATACTTGTTCATAAAATTTATAATCAGTTAAAAGTTGTTCTGCTTGTTCTGTTTCTTTTGTATCTAACTCTCCTGTCACCTGAGCTGCTGTTGTATCTGGAGCTTTATCAGCAACAACTGTAGCTGGTTGATCATTATCTGAAGAAAAAGACAGTGAAGCATTGTCATTATTTACATCTGCTCTAGATATACTATTTGATTTATTATTTGCTAATTTACTCTGTATATTTAGTTTTGCTTTAGAGCAAAAAGCTGTGACTCCTGCACAACAGTTTATTATCGTTTGAAATTTAGCTTTTTTATCAACTGAGAGGACGTCTCTTTTTTCTTTAACTTGATTTGCGCTTATTAAAGCAGTTTTTATAGGGCCATCTTCTACGGCGCTTGATAATTCAACTTTTTTATCATCGTTTAATAAACTTCTAGGTATTTGGTATTCTTTTGATGAAATTTTTTCCACCATATTTTGAAGATTAATTTTATCAGATAATGCTGTTTTAAAATCATTTGCGCTTATATCTTTAGATTGGTTAAGCGCTGCATTTACAATGACAGCAAGTGCGCCACTTCGGCCTTTGCCAGATTTACAATGCATAAAAACGTCATGACCTTCTTTTATTTTTAATGCTATGTGTAAAGCTTGGTAGGTAAGTAGCGATTCATCGCAGGTAAAATCATGATCTTCTACAGGAATCCATATATGTTCAATATTTACATTTTTATCTCCACCTAAATGAAAATCAGCGGCTTCATGGGAAGTTAACTCAAAACCATCTAATACAGAAACTACTATTTTTTTCTTTAGTGATTTAGTTCTTAAAGCAGTAACATATTCGCTATCATCTTTTTTTAAAATTTGTTTTATGTCTATAAGTTGATGACCTAAAGTAAGCGTACCTTCAGTAGAATCTTTCTCGGTATTAGAATAAATAATTTGAGGCTTAGTATCTTTATGTCGTTCACCTATATGATCAATAAACCTAGTTGCATAAAAATCTTTGTAAAGAGCAATTGTTCCGACATCATCTTTGATTAAATTATTCCAATACCTTTTTATACCAGTTAATATTTGAGGCTCAATAGCTTTTTTATCAGGAGTCTTTTCATTGTCCATATTTATACACTTTGATTTATTAACATAGACCTTAGACTTTTATATAAATAGAAAGTTCATTTTTTGCTCTAATAGCATTTTTTATATTTAAAACAAAATATATATTTCATAAACTTTATCTAATATTGATAATATTATTGATAATCAAAATTATAAATGAGAATATGGTTATATCTCTTTTTAAGTTAACCAGAATGGAGTCTGCAATGCTTGATAAAAAAAATCCTATGGGATTAGATGGTTTTGAATTTTTAGAGTTTACATCTTTGGACTCAGATACACTTGCCAAAGATTTAAGTAAATTAGGATTAAAAAAAACTGCTAAACATAAAAAATTTAATGTAAGTTTATATACTTCAGGTGAAATTAAATTTTTAATTAACAGTGAATCTGGTTTTGCAAATGAATTTGCCAAAAAACATGGCACGTCTGCTTTGGCAATGGGATTTCGGGTCAAAGATGCTAATTTTGCTCATAAAAGAGCTTTAGAATTAGGTGCAAAAAATTATATATGCAATATATTAAAGCTACCAGCAATATATGGCATAGGAGATAGCTTAATATATTTTATTGATAAATATGATAAAAATAATAATATTTATCAACAAAATTTTGATTTTATAGAACAAAATCATAAAACCAGTATAAATTCATTAGAAACAGGTTTATTAGTAATAGATCATTTAACGCATAATGTACATCAAGGCCATATGGACAAATGGGTTGGCTTTTATGAAAAATTATTTAATTTCACTGAAATAAGACATTTTGATATAGAAGGTAAAAAAACAGGATTATTAAGCCGTGCAATGGGATCACCTTGTGGCAAAATTAAAATACCTATTAATGAATCTAAAGATCCACAATCTCAAATAGAAGAATTTATTACAAAATATAATGGTGAAGGTATTCAGCATATAGCCTTAACAACTAAAGATATTTATAAAACAGTTCAGCATCTTTGCCAAAATGGCATTAATTTTTTAGATGTTCCAAATACTTATTATGAAGAAATTAATAATAGAATACCTGGTAATCAAGAAAATATAAAAAATTTACAAAAACTAAAAATTTTAATAGATGGAAGTATTGAAAAACATGAAGGAATCTTACTTCAAATTTTCACTGAAAATATGTTAGGACCAATATTTTTTGAAATTATTCAAAGAAAGGGTAACGAAGGATTTGGAGAAGGAAATTTTCAAGCTCTATTTGAATCTATTGAACGTGATCAGATAAAAAGAGGTGTTTTATAAAATGAAACTTGCAACATATAATAACAAATTACGAGATGGAGAGTTAATTGTTGTTGATAAAAATTTAGATATTTGTGTTACAGTTCCTCATATAGCAGCAACTATGCAACAAGCTTTGGATACTTGGGATGAATGTGTTGATAAACTTGAGAATGTTTATAAAATGCTTAATGCTGGAGTTATTGATGGTTTAGATTTTGATGTCACTAAATTAAAAGCACCTTTACCTCGAGCCTATCAATGGGCAGATGGAAGTGCTTATGTAAATCATGTTGAGTTAGTGCGCAAAGCTCGTGGGGCAACTATGCCAGATAATTTTTGGGTTGAGCCATTAATGTATCAAGGTGGATCTGATAAAATGTTAGGACCAGTTGAAGATATAGAAATATCAAGTTTAGATTATGGTGTCGATTTTGAGGCAGAAGTTATAGTTGTTACTAACGATGTGCCAATGGGTGTAAAAAAAGAAAGCTTAGATAATAAAATATTATTAATTGGTCTTGTTAATGATGTTTCTTTAAGAAATTTAATACCAAATGAGCTATCAAAAGGTTTTGGTTTTTTTCAAAGTAAACCTGCAAGCGGGTTTTCACCAGTTTTTGTTACACCAGATGAATTAGGTGATGCTTGGGATGGAGGAAAACTTAATTTACCATTATATTCTTATATAAATAATAAATTATTTGGAAAACCAAATGCAGGTATAGATATGACTTTTGATTTTAAAGATTTGATTGTTCATGCCGCAACTACTAGATATTTAACCGCTGGAACTATTATTGGATCAGGAACAGTGTCAAATATAGACAGATCAAATGGTTCATCATGTATTGCTGAAAAAAGAATGTTGGAAATAATTAATGATGGTCAGCCAATTACACCATTTTTACAATATAATGACACTGTAAAAATAGAAATGTTGGATGACAATAACTCTAATATATTTGGAACAATTAATCAAAAAATTGTTAGATATTTATAAAGTTTAAATTTTTTATACTATAATTTTTTGTATTAACACTATGGATAGTTTTTATGATTGATCATGCTTTTGATGCTTCCTTTTTATCAAGGATACAATTTGCTTTTACCATTGGATTTCATATTCTTTTTCCAACTTTGAATATCGGTCTTGCAATTTTTTTAGCTATTATAGAAGGATTATATTTATATACTAAAAAAGAAGTATATGCTAAAGCATTATTATTTTGGATAAAAATTTTCGCCTTAACTTTTGGAATGGGATTAGTATCCGGGATAGTAATGTCTTATGAATTAGGCACTAATTTTCCACATTTTACCTATAAAGCAGGTGAGATACTTGGCGTTTTATTTGGATATGAAGTGTTATCTGCATTTTTCTTAGAAGCTGGATTTTTAGGAGTTATGCTGTTTGGCTGGAAGAAAGTGCCGTTAAGGGTTCATTATATTGCCACTTTGATGGTTGCTATAGGAGTTTCTATATCTGCTTTTTGGATTTTATCTGCAAATTCATGGATGCAGTACCCAACTGGTTATAAAATGGTTGGTGATAAAATGGTAGATGAAAATTGGATGGAAATAATATTTAATCCAACGTTTTTACCAAGATTTTTTCATATGACAGTTGCATCATATATTACTTCAGCCTTTGTAATAGCAGGAGTTTCAGCATATTTATTATTAAGAAAAAAAAGTGTTGATGTTGCAAAATTTTGTATGTCTTTTGCTCTTTGGACTATAGTTATTTCTGTGCCATTACAAATGATTATAGGTGATACTGTTGGACGAGATGTTTTTAACTATCAGCCTATTAAAACAGCATCTATAGAAGGTGTATGGGATACTCAAAAAGGAGCACCTTTATTATTGTTTGCAATTCCAGATCAAGAGAAACAAGAAAATAAATATACGATATCTGTTCCTCATCTTGCCAGTTTACTTAATACTCATTCTTGGGATGGAGAGCTTGTTGGTTTAAAAACTGTTGCAAAAGCTGATCAACCAAAAGTTGCTATTGTTTTCTTCTCTTTTAGAATAATGGTTGGCATTGGAGTATTAATGCTTTTTATTATGCTTTGGCATTTAGTTTTAAGATATAAAGGTCGATTATTTGATACAAAAATTTTCTTAAAATCTTTATTGTTTATGGCTCCATTAGGTTTTATTGCTACTGTATCTGGCTGGATTACTGCTGAAGTAGGAAGACAGCCATGGGTAATTTATAATGTATTAAGAACTAAAGATGCTGCAGCTAAAATAGATCCTGATTTTATCTTTTTTACCTTATCATTAATGTTTGTAGTTTATCTTACAATTTTTATATTTTATTTATATTATTTATCTAGAATGATTAAAGATGGCCCGCCAGATAATATAGACGTAATTCACAATCAAAATATATTTCTTAAACAAGGAGAATAATTAAAAATCATGGCAGATACATTAATTCTTATTTGGGCAGGTCTTATAGCTTTTATTATAGCTATGTATGTTATGTTAGATGGTTTTGATTTAGGAATAGGTATTTTATTTCCGTTTGTTGAAACAGAAGAAGATCGAGACATGATGATGTCAGCAATAGCTCCTGTTTGGGATGGAAATGAAACGTGGATGGTTTTAGGTGCGGCTTGTTTATACGGAGTTTTTCCACTTGCTTATAGTACTATATTACCTGATTTATATATTCCTATTTTTATTATGCTAGCTGCTTTTATTTTTAGAGGAGTATCTTTTGAGTTTAGATTTAAAAAGCATTCGCATAAAGAAATTTGGTCAACTGCTTTTTTTCTAAGCTCTTTAATTGTAACTTTAATGCAAGGTTTAATTGTTGGTACTTTAGTACAAGGCGTTAAAGGCGAACAAGGATTTGATGTCTTTAATCCATTTAGTATTATGGCTGCAGTTGGTTTAGTGTTTGGGTATTGTCTTTTAGGATCTAGTTGGATTATAAAAAAGACAACAGGAGCCTTACAAGAAAAAATGTATGTATATTGTAAAAACAGCATTTATTTTATTATTGTGATTTTTGCAATAGTAAGTTTATGGACTCCTTATTTACATCCACATATCTATTCAAGATGGTTTAGTATGAATAATTTATTTATGCTATTAAGTATGCCTATTTTAGCGTTGATAACATTGTTGTTTTTGTATAAATCATTATTAAAAAAGGATGAAATCAAGCCTTTTTTCTTAAGTATGCTGTTATTTATATTAGCTTTGATAAGTCAAGTTTATAGTATATGGCCATATATTGTGCCATTTAAGTATACTTTTTGGGATGCTGCTGCAAATGAAAGCTCTATGATGTTTTTACTAGTAGGAATGTGTATTTTATTGCCAGTATTAATCTCATATAATTTATATGCTTATTGGATATTTAGAGGTAAAGTGAAAGATATTGAGCACTATTAAAAAATTATATAACACAAGAACCTAAATAATATTATTTAGGTTCTTGTTTGGTTTATTTATAGCTAATAGCTTTTGTTAATTAAGCACTAAAAGCACTTTTACTTGTAGAGTTTTGAATTTCAGTTGTGTTTTCTTCCAAAGCAGAGTGCAATATGTTTAAATTTTCTCCTGCATTGATATTAGGATTCTTTTTACACCCAGATTGTTTAGCAATTATTTTTATTATATCTGCAAATGTTACATCATCTAAAGATTTATTGCCCATGCCTGTGATTGAAACAAAATGTTCAGGTTTTTTTGAGCCATCATACTTTAATAAATTTAGACTAATATCTGAAGGTATTAATTTAGGCATTTTTTTAAAGTAATAGCCTACGATATTAAGGGTAGGAGTTTGTTGATTTATGTGTAATTCATCAATGCTATTACGGTCACTGCCATCATCGGATGATAATGTTGCATAGGAGTAAGTTCTTGCTGCTAATTGTTCTAGCTCATTTGCTGTTTCTGTGCTTTTTGGGGTTTCTTGTTTAATATAAGAAGAAGCCTCTTCTATAAAAATATCTGGAAGATCATTATAACCCGATGAGTTCAATCTTTGCATTGGGTATAACATTATTGGAGATCCATTGCTAGATAATTGATCAGGAGTTTGAAGATCTGTATTTTCATTATATTTTTGCCATTTATTTGATTGTTCTGCAAGCTCAAAAGAGCATCTATCATCAAACATATCAAATTGTATTTCAGCATTAGGATTATCATGCCTAATTTTACGTGTTAAGTTACATATAAGCAGAGTTTTGCTGTAATCTAATGGGGATATAGGATGGTTATTACAACTTTTACTTTGAGTGGCAATCCAATATGCTGTTGTTAATGTCAAAGGAGGGTTTTCATATTGTGCGAATATTCCATCTTCACCATTAGTGTTGAAACCAAAACAATCAGCTAAGGTCGTTTTTTCTAAGTAATCGCCACGTGCTGTATTTAAAATTTCATTTCCCAATAATTCGATAATACTAAAAAAAGAAATTAACTTTAAATCTTCATCATCAGCATTAACTTCACGCCCTATTATGCGTGAAGAATTTTCTAAATCTATATAAAAAGACTGTCTGTTTGATGTGATACAAAGAATGGTTTTATCAAAGCTTTTATTTTCTTTTACTAGCTGCTCTAAAAAATCTTTATTAGCTTCTTTTACCATATTAAAAACAATTTTTTGAGATAGGCTTTTTATTCCTGAATTGTTTATGAAGTTTTTTAGTGCTGTTAAAAATTTAGTGTTTAAGATACAACCATCTGCATCTAAACCAATAACCCTGATTCTTTTAGACATAATCTCTATTTAACATAATATTTATAAAGTAATATATTAATATAACTAAAGAAATAAATAAAGACAACAATTATTTGTTATATAATGCTAAATCATTGTTAATTTGCTATATTTATACCTATGAAAGTTATAATTATATAATATTTTTAATAAATGGACTTTAATTTAAACGCGCTACTAAAAAAAATAAATCAGTTTTATTTGTCTGCAGCCATAATAACGTTGTTAGGTTTGTATTTAATATGGAAACTATACTTATTTACTGATTTTTTATTTAGTTATAATCAAGAGCCAGAATTTTTAGTTAAGGCTCAAAGCTATCAAGTCAAGGTTGCACCTCGGGCTACTTTGCCTGATCTTGCTATTTATAATTTATTTGGTGTTTATCATAAAGCAATAAAAAAAACAGTAAAAGTTTCAGAGTTAAATGTTACAGTTCAAGGAATTTTTGCTAGTTCTGATCCAAAAAAAGGAACGGTTGTTATAATTACAAATGGTAAAACTAAATTGTATCTAGTTGGAGATAAAATTAAGGAAGTTGCTGTTATAGAAGAAATATTAGATGATAAAATTATTATTGATATAGACGGTGTAAAGGAATATATACCATATAATAATAAAAATTTAGAGTTTTCTGATAATATAGATAATCAAGATTTTCCCCCTCGTATATTTAAAGAGGAATAGAATATATAATATCTAAATTAGATAATTTTATTAAGAAACAGAAAAACAGAAGATATAATGGAAGATATTTTATAATGATGAGTATACAAAGTAAGTTTTTAAAAATAATTTTGGCATTAATTATTATTTTAAATATATCTTTTGTAAATGCAGCAAATACAGCAAATAAAAGAATTTGGAATTTAAATAATGTTGAATTATTAGCCGTTATTGGTGAAATTTCAAAAGAAACAGGTAAGAATTTTTTAATAGATCCACAAGTATCAGGTAAAGTGACTTTAGTCTCATCTCATCCAATGGAGTCAGATGAAGCTTATCAAGTTTTTCTATCAATATTACAAATATTAGGATATATAGCCGTTGATTCTGGTGATGTTGTTAAAATTGTACCACAATCACTTGCTCGTTCGATGGCAACTCCAGTTGTAAATAGTCAAAATCCAGGGCATGGCGATGAAATGGTAGTTCGTGTTGTAACTGTTAGACATGTATCTGCCATGCAAATGTCCAGTGTATTGAGAAATTTAATTAGTAATCAAGGTAGCATTACCGCATATCAACCATCTAATAGCTTAATTATTGCTGATTATGCCGCAAATATAAATAAATTATTAAGAATTATTCAAGCGGTTGATAAAAATACGGTAGATAGTCTTGAAATTATAAGATTAGATCATGGTAATGCTAATGAAATTGTTTCTACTTTAACGAATTTACTACAAGATAAAATGTCATATGGAGATTCTCCAAAAACTAAATTTAAATTAGCAGCAGACAATCGAATTAATGCTGTAATTGTTATGGGTGATAAAGAAAAAAGGTTACAAATAAGAGCTATGATAGCCAATTTAGATGCTCCTGCCCCTAAAGACAGCAGTAACACTCATGTTTATTATTTGAAAAATCAGAAAGCAAAAGATATCGTAACTATAGTATCAGGCATAGCAGGAGCATATTATGGTACTAAAGGCAGTGGCACTGCAACCAGTTACAATAGTAACCAAGGCACTGTTTCTGCACCAGGAGCTAAAGCTGGAGCTACACCAAGTGCCCCAGTTATTGGTTCGAACGGTATTATTGAAGATCCTACAACCAACTCTATAATTTTAACAGGGCCTCCGGAATTAATACGTTCATTAAGAAGTATTATTTCTCAATTAGATATCAGACGAGCGCAGGTATTAATTGAAGCAGCTATTGTTGAGGTTGATGTTGATGATAATTTAAATTTAGGAATAGAATGGCGAACTAATCAAACTAACAATGGTTGGAGAGGTGGCTTTAGCTCAGGAGGAACTACAGCTGATGCGTCAACAGCTTTAGTTAATGGTGTATTAAATGGTCCAGCAGCAACTGGAACTGATCCTTTTGATATTTTGCCATTTCAAGGTTTGACTTTAGGATTTATAAAAGGGGGTCAAAGTATTAGGGCGATTGTAAACGCTTTAAAATTTAGATCTAATGCTAATATCGTATCAACTCCTTCATTAGTTGTTCTTGATAATCAAAAAGCATCTATTTCTATTCAAGAAGAAATTTCTTATAATAATAGTTCCATTACTTCAAATACAGGTGCTGTAACTACAGGTAGTGCTTATAAAAACTCAGGGTTAAAGTTAGAAGTAACTCCAATGCTTACTAAAGGAGAAGTTGTTCGTCTAGAAGTTAATCAGCAGCTTGGTAATACAACAGGAGTTGGAGCTAATGGTAACCCTAATTTCTTGGACAGAGAAATAGATACAACCGTTTTAGTTGATGATAAAGACATTCTTGTTTTAGGTGGATTAATAAGAGAGACAGATACGGACGTTATTACTAAAATTCCATATATAGGCGATATACCGATAATTGGTAATTTAGCTAAAAGTCGTAGCAAAGCTAAGAAAAAAACTAATTTAATGATATTTATAAGACCTGTTATATTAAGATCTAAAATGGATAATATTAATGTTACTGCATCTAAATACGATATGATGCGTGGTGATCAAATTTTACAAAAAGTAGATCCAGAAGCTATCATTTCACCCGATAAAGAGTTGATGTTGCCGCCTCATAATCCCAAAGATCGAGGGGTTAAATTACCATGGCCATTTTAGATAATGAAAAAGATAAGCTTGAAAATATAGTAGAGTCATCTATTAATGTTAATAATGAAAAATTAATTGATAACGATCAGATAGAATCTAAAAAAATATCAATAAGTTATAGTTATGCTAAAGACAAAGGGGTAGTCATAACGGAATTAAGGCATAATTTAGCTAAAGTAGTATGCAAAGAAGATATAGATATAGGCATTTTATCTGAACTTAGGCGCCATTTAGGTAGACCCATAGATATTAAAAAAGTAGATGCTAAAGCTTTTAATGAAGCTTTGGTTAAATCATATGAGTCAGATAATTCTGAAACTCAACAAATGATGGAATCTATAGAAGAAGATTTAGATTTAGATTTATTATCTCAAGAACTGCCAAGTACTCAGGATTTATTAGCCAGTGAAAATGATGCGCCAATTATCAGATTAATAAATGGTATTTTAACTTGTGGTATTAAAAGAAATGCATCTGATATTCACATGGAAGTTTATGAAAAGAAATTAATAGTAAGATATAGAATAGATGGAGTTTTAAGTGTAGCACTTGAACCACCAAGAGCCTTAGCACCTATTATTATTTCTAGAATAAAAGTAATGTCAAAATTAGATATTGCTGAAAAAAGAATACCTCAAGATGGTAGAATAGCATTATTTATTGCAGGACATGACGTAGATATTCGAGTCTCAACTTTACCAACCCATTATGGTGAGCGAATTGTGATGAGAATTCTAGATAAAAAATCTGAAAAATTCGATTTAACCAGTTTAGGCATGTCTGATAAATCTTTAAATAAATTAAATAAATTATTAAGTACTCCATATGGAGTTCTATTAGTTACTGGTCCAACAGGTTCGGGTAAATCAACTTCTTTATATGCTATGCTGTCTGTTTTAAATACAGATGAAAGAAATATTCTAACAGTTGAAGATCCAATTGAGTATTATTTACCAGGAGTTGGTCAAACTCAGGTTAATCCTAAAGTAAATATGACTTTTGCTAAAGGTTTACGAGCTATTTTAAGACAAGATCCAGATATAGTAATGGTTGGTGAAATTCGAGATGTAGAGACAGTTGAAGTAAGTATTCAAGCAAGTTTAACAGGACATTTAGTATTTTCAACCTTACATACTAACACAGCAATAGGAGCTATTACTCGATTGCGTGACATGGGAGTGGAATCTTTTTTATTAGCATCTACTATGATTGGTGTTCTAGCGCAAAGACTAGTAAGAGTTTTGTGTGAAGGGTGCAAGCAAAAAATTAAAGCTTCAAATGAAGAGAAGCTATTTTTAAATTTAAAAATAGAAGACGAGCTTGATATTTATAAATCTGTTGGTTGCGAAGCTTGTAATCAATCTGGTTATAAGGGAAGAACGGGAATTTATGATTTAGTTTCTATAGATGAACCTTTAAAAAGTATGATTATTTCTAATGAATCAGAAAGTAAGATGGAAAAATATATAAGAGAAACAACCCCTACAATGCGAGATGATGGGATAAGAAAAATATTATTAGGGTTTACAACAATTGAAGAAGTAATGCGCGTTACTACAGAGGAATTATAGGATGTCTGTATTTGATTATAAAGCCTTAAATAAATCAGGAAAAGAGATTAAAGGTGTTTTAGAAGGAGATAGTGCAAGAGTTATTCGCCAGAAACTTAAAGCTCAAGGATTAATTCCTATTGAAGTTATGCTATCTGGTGCTAAATCAACAATAGATAAAGCAAATAAAGATGAGTCATCATCTGTTTTTTCTAAAATTTTTCATTATAAAAAAGTAACGAAGCTTTCGGTTGCAGAAGTAGCTTTATTGACAAGGCAACTTGCTACTTTATTGAGCGCTGGCATGCAGATAGAAGAATCTCTCAAGGTTGTATCAGAACAATCAGATAATCCTAAAATAACTAGAGTTATTTTAGCTGTAAGAGCAAAAGTCCTAGAAGGTCAGTCTTTAGCAACTGGTCTTTCTGAACATAAAGGAGTTTTTTCTGATTTATATTGTGCAACAGTTAATGCAGGAGAGCATTCAGGTCATCTTGATTTAGTATTAGAGAGTCTTGCTGATTATACAGAAAAGCAATATAAGCTTTCTCAGAAAATAAGACAGGCATCAGTATATCCAATAATAATGATTTGTTTATCATTTGCTATTGTTGGTTTTTTAGTAAGTTTTGTTGTTCCAAAATTAGTAAGTACTTTTCAGCAAACAGGCCATGATTTACCGACGGTAACTGTAATACTTATTTATGTTAGTGATTTTTTAAAAAGTTATGGTGTTTATTTAATAATATTACTTTTTGCTGGTATTTATTTATTCAAAATAGGTTTAAAAAATAATAAATTTGCTTATAAATGGCATAAATTTTTATTAAAAATACCAATGATAGGAAACGCCATTAAGGTAATTAATACTTCAAGATTTTCTAGAACTTTTGGTATCTTGTCAAAATCTGGAGTTTCTGTTTTAGAAGCAATGAAAACAGCTAGTGCGGTTGTTTTGAATAAACCTATTCAAGAGGCATTAGTTGAAGTTATTAAAAAAGTAAGAGAAGGTGGAGCAATTAGTAAATCATTGCAAACAACTAAAGTCTTTCCTCCAATGAGTATACATTTAATAGCTAGTGGAGAGTCTAGTGGTAAGCTTGAAATGATGCTTGAGCGTAGTGCCGATTATCAAGATCAAGAAATAGAAAATTTAATAGGAAATTTCATTAGTTTATTTGAACCAGTTTTAATATTAGTAATGGGATCTTTAGTTTTATTTATAGTATTAGCAGTATTACTACCTATTTTCCAAATGCAGCAATTTGTAGGTAATTAATAAAAAAGTTTGAAGTGAAATAATCAATAATAGGAGAAATTATGATAAATAATATAATAAAAAAAGTGCATATAGACAAACAAAAAGGATTTACCTTTATGGAAATTATGGTTGTCATTGTAATTATTGCTATTTTGGCAGTTATGATAGTCCCTAATATTTTAAAAAGAGTAGATCAGGCAAGAGTTGCGAAAGCAGAAAATGATATAAGGACGTTAGAAACATCGTTGGACATGTATAAGCTAGGAACAGGAATGTATCCATCAACAGAGCAAGGTTTAGGAGCATTAACAGAAAAACCAACAACAGCGCCAATTCCTGATGGGTGGGATGGTCCATATGTTAAGCAGTTGCCTAAAGATCCATGGGGTAATTATTATCAATATTCTTTCCCTGGTAAACATGGCAATGATAGCTTTGATGTTTTTAGTAAAGGTCCTCCAGGAGAGAGAAAAGAAATAGGAAATTGGAATTTACAATCATAGTTTATGAGCTTAATAATAAGGATATTAAAAGCTAAAAAAAAAAATAACATAAACTATAAATATCAAGGGTTTACTTTTATTGAGATAATGGTCATTCTAGCCATAATGACCATTATAGTTACTGTTGTTGGAATATCTATTTCTGCGTTTAACTCAAAAATAAAGGCGGGCCCTTTTAGTTATTATTTAAAACAAGCGTTTGGGTTAATAGAGCAAAGAGCAATATTAGAACAAAATAATTTTGGAGTTTGTATATATAAAAAAGGTATATTAATTTACAGATATAATCAAACTAATTCTAGTTGGCAAGAAATTTCAAATAATATAGAGTCAAAAAATGTGACTTTTCCAGACACATTAAAAATTAATTTAATGATTAATGAGCAGCAGACAAAATTACCTATTAATTGCATTGAGCCCAATCTTATTTTTAATACAGGTGGTTTTATAACGCCTTTTCAATTGCTTATTCAAGATAAATCAACCATTTTTACAGTCACAGGAAACTATGGTGGAGGAATAAGTGTTGCACAAAAAACTGAAAGTAAGATTTAATTCAATACCGAGTGTAAATAAAGCATTTACCTTAATAGAAATATTAATTGCTTTGGTTATTATTTCTTTAGCAACGACAGCATTAATGTCAGCTATTAGTTCAACCATAACTCAAATTGAATATTTGAATGATAAAACTAAAGCACATTTTGTCGCTCAAAATTTATTAACAAGCTTACAACTTAATTTGTTAGATATGAAGCTTGCAAATGGAAAGATGCATGGAACGAGAAAACTTGGTCTTCGCAATTGGTATTGGACTATTACTGTTAAAACTAAAGCTTTAGAGAATTTAGCTAATGTGGAGATATTTAACATAAAAGTTGACGTGGCCAAAGCAGATAATAAAAACAAAGTAATTGATTCAGTAACAAGTTATGCGCCGATATATAAGAATTAAATATGGATTTACCTTAATTGAACTTTTAATAGCAATATTTATTTTTGCAATTATATCTATTATTGCTTTAAGTGCATTTATGTCAGCAGAGCGATCTAAAGGACAGGTTATTAAGGCTATTGATAGTTTGACTAATGTGCAAAAATCTTATGTTATTATGAAACGTGATATTGCTCAAATAATTAATCGATCTGTTTTGAGTGAAAATGGAAAAAATGAGATTGCTGTAGCATCGGGGGGGAGTCATAAATTAGCAAAATCATCTTGGGGTAGTAATATTTTAGAGATTACTCGAATGGGAAATATTCCTTTAGCAACCGATCAGAAAGTTAGTAATTTGGTTCGTATAGCATATTATTTTGATGGTAAAAAATTAAGAAGAATAAGCTTTAGAGAGTTAGATCATACAAAAAACTCTATAATTGATTCTAATGAAATAATGTCAGATATTAGCAATTTTACAGTAAAGTTTGTTGATGTTTTTGGTTCTGAAGTATCAAGTTGGTTTATGGAAAGTTCAGCCAAAAATAGTTCTTATAGTAATTTGCCTTATGGAATTATTATAAGATTTAGAACAAAGTCTCTTGGGGAAATTGAATGGGTATTCGCTTTACCGGTAATAAATAATAAAAGTTAAGAGTAAAAGTAAAAGTTAATGTTAAATGTAACTAGAAGATATAACAAAGTATTTAAAACTTATAATCAAGGCGTTGCTTTGCTGACAGCTTTATTATTTGTAGTATTATCTGTTAGTGTCTCAACAGTGTTATTTATGCTTATGCAAGTTGAACTAGGTTTTGCTGATCTTATGATTTCAGGAGATAGGGTGCAAAATAGTTTGAAATTTGTAGAGACAGAAGCTATTGCATTATTGAATAAACGTAATATTTCTACTAAAAAAATAATTAATCAATCTGATATTAATATAAATTATATAACTGATTATAAATTTAAAAAACAAGTGATCAATTATGTTAATGTTTATGGAAATCTAGAAATTCAAAATGGTAAATTTAATATAAATTATTTATATGATCCAGTTTTTTGTAATAATCAAGATGAAAGTTCAGAGAAAGTGACTTCAAGTGATTCAAAAAAAACGATTACTAAGCAAATATTTACAAATATTTTATTAAATTTAAGTACTGATGGAGGAGAAAAGAGTAGTATAGAGTCAATAACTCCTGATGTAGCAGCAAAAATTATTGTAGATATTCAAAATTGGATGTGCCCAGTTAATGCTCCAATAGCTAAAGATAACAAAGATCCATATATAAAAAATATAGAAGATAATAATAAAAACAATCAATGGCCCTACCAAAGAGGTTCACAGATGCTAGTTGGCATCAGTGAGTTAAAATTAATAAAGAGCATAGATAATAATTTATATAATGCTTTAATAGAGCATGTTTCTGTTTGGCCATTGTCATCTGGAAATGTAGATGTTAAATTTGATGTTAGGTTTTTAAGTCCTTCTATTTTTGCTGCCATACTAAATGAAGATATAAATACTGCTAAGTCAAAATTACAAGAAATATCAAAAATAAAAACATCAGATAATAAGAAAAACGCTATAATTAAATTAATAGAACAAAGCAGTGCTTATAAAGATCAAGATAAAAAAGAAGAGCTTAAGATTATATCTAGTTTATTAGGTACAGATCAAAACTTATATTATTTATTATCTTCAAATGCAGCACAAGGCAAGTTTAATATTACTGCATATACACTGTTAAATTTCAATAGTAATGCTAATGTCGTTTGGCGCAGTTACGGTATTTTATAAAAATTTTATATAGGAATTAAATTTGCAAGAATATATTTTTTTATTATTTTCAGAAATGGAGAATTTGGCGCGTTATTTAGTATTAAATGACTCTGGAAATAAAATCTCTTTTAGTGATAATGAGGAAGAGTTAGAAAGTTTAAGTTATTTATGTAAAAATCGACAAGTTATTATTTTGATTCCAGGTAAATATGTTAGTTTTCATACTGTAGTGTTGCCACCAGGAACTCATGATAAGTTACAAGCAAGTTTGCCTTATATTTTAGAAGATGAAATTTCTGATAACATTGATGATTTACATTTTGTATTAGGGCCAAAAATATTAGAACAAGATAGTTTTAATGATGACAAAAAAGACAATCAAGAACCAAAAGATGATTTAGATGATTTGGAAATTCAAGCTAAAGAGCTTATTAATGCTAATGAAAATATAGAAAATATAGAAAATATAGAAAATTCGTCTGATATTAATAAGCAACAATATACAAAAAGTTCATTGAAAAACTCATTTTTTAATAAGAAAAAAGAAAGTAATTATCTAGTAGCAGTAATATCTAAAGATATTATGGAATATTATTATAATTTACTTAAGACACATGGCATCAAACCTGACTTTTTGTTACCTGATAATTATTGTTTAGCTAATAATTTTACAAATCAAATTTATGTAAATGGTCTAGATAAACTGATTTATTTAATTAGTGCAAATTATAACTCATATGTTGTAGACATAAGTAATAAAGATTTTTTTGTTAAAAATTTTTTACAGAATAATCTTTCAGATAATGATGTTTATTATTACAGAGAAGAAAAAAAATTAACTATTGAAAATATTAACAGTGAAACAATAGTTGATTCAGGAATAGAGCTGTTTGCAATAAAATGGCTGACGCAAAGTTTTAAATTAAATTTGTTAACAGGAAAATTTAAGATTTTTAAGTTACAAATTAAGAATAAATATTTGTGGAAAATAGCTTTAAGTTTAATAATTGTTATAGTGTTAGCTGATTTTGGAATAAATTTGTCTAAGTATATATTAATTAATCAGCAAATTAATGATGTAAATAATCAAATATCTCAAGAATGGAAAAGAGCGTTTCCAAAAAATTTATCCATGCCTTTGCCCCAAAATAATGCAGAAATAACAACTTTAATATCAAGAGAAATTGAGAAGGTTGACAGGCAACAACTGCAAAATAACTTTTTTTCTACTTTAAATACTTTAGGAGTAATATTGTCTCAATATAGTAACATAAAACTTGAGAGTATTAATTTTGTTGAGGATCAAATGGAAATAAAATTAATTACTCCTAATATTATTTTATTAAATAATTTTGAGAAAGCATTTAAAAGTAAAAACAAAAATATTAAACGAATAAGTTTAATTGAAGATAAAAATTCTTTTGTTGCAGGGTTTATGATTAAAGTAGGATAAATATATGTTCTTAATTAAAAATATAAAATCTTTTCAAAATAAATGGCAAAAATTTGCATTAAGAGAAAAAATATTATTAAGTCTTTGTTGCGCAGCAATTATAACTTTGATTTTATATCTGCTATTTAATTCTTTTTTTTCTTTTAATATTGAAGATCAGCAAGAAACTTTGCAAAATAAACAATATGTTTTATCTAAAATTATTCCCGCTATAAAAAAAATAAATAAAATAAAATCAGATAGCATCGATTATAAAAAAATTCCAAATGGAAATTTAATTAATTTTATTAAACAAGAAATAGAGTCTTTAAATATAAAAAATCTTAATAAAGATGTGTATAAAATTCATGGAAATAGAATTAGAGTAGAGATTAAGGAAATTAATTTTGATAAAATTATCTCTTGGCTGCAAAAACTTAGCCAAGTATATGGTATTAAAATTGTTAGAGCACATATAGATAGAATTGATAAAAAGCCAGGCGATGTTAACTTTATGATTGAATTAGAACAATAAGGATAAGTATTTATGGGAAGAGTTCAGGCTTCATGGAGAATGTTCAGGTTTTCTTGGAATTTTGTTAAATCAGAAAGAGTATTATTTTTATATCCTGTTTTAGTGTTTTTGATACAGCTAGTTGTCATTGCTTTAATGCTTAGTATTTTAGGTTTAATTACTTATAATACTGTGAATAATATTGGAGGTGTTAATAAATTAGTTAATACGGTCACCAGTTTTAGTAATTCTAGCATGGGTGATCCAGCTCAATCTGTGCAGGCTAGTACAATGAAGTTGAGCGATAGTCTTTTTACAACAGAAAACAATATATTAATTATAGCAGTGCTATTCTTATATTTTATAATGGGTCTTGTGGCTAATTTGTTTTCTATAACTGTGATAAATTCAGTAATTGAGAAAATAGATACGAACGTCATCAATGCAAAAGCTGCGTTAAGTAAAGCTTTTTCAAATATAGGTTATATTATTCAATGGACTTTGTTTAACATTTTTGTAGTTTATCTTATTCATTATATTATTAGATTATGTGAAAGAATCCCGATATTAAATATTATCGTGGCATTATTTTTAAATACGGCATGGGCTACTTTTACTTTTTTTGCTCTGCCAATTTTAGCAGAAAATAAAAGTAATCCTATTGAAACTTTAAAAATGTCGAGTAAATTAATTAAAAAAAGATTTGGAACTAATGTTGTCTCAATGGGTAGTTTATTTATAATAAATTTTTTGTGGATTGTATCTGTTGTAGCATTAGGGTTCTTATTATTAAAAGCTGTAGATTACTCAAATATATATAGCACTTTATTAGATATAAATCTTATTATATTTATAATCTATTTTGTATTTAGCTTAAGTTTGTTAATATTACTGTCTTTAGTGTATCGAACTGTATTATATTTATATTGTGTAAGAGGTACTTTGCCAGAAGAGATTAATAAAAATGAAATTAACAGTGTTATTAGTTTTAGAAAAAAAAGAATTTGATACTTTGTTACAACTCATAGATAGATATTGAAATGATATAATTTAAAAGTAAAAATTATATCAAGTTTTCAATAAACCTGCCGATAGGCTTATTAATTAATGAATTTTATAAAAAATGATGTTTCGTTCAAGATCAGAAGGTTATATGTATACATTATGTCTATTAGACATAATATATAAAAAGTTTGAAAATAACTCAGAAGAATCTATTGCAATAAAAAAGGCGATTTCTGGTATTAGAGTTTTACTAGAAAATCATGAAAAAGACACAAGTATAGCTAGTGATTTTTTATTAAATATTCCTATTAATATAGTAAATAAATTAAACCTAGATCTAAATAAGCTCTTAAAAGACACAGCAAATAATTTAGCTATTAGTAATTACACACAAACAAAAGAAGAAAAATGGAGCAATCCATTTGGAAGACGTTTTGAGTCACAATTACAAATTGAGCTTTTATTAAATCCTACTGATCTAATGATGGCTTCAGTAAGAAAAATATCAAACAGAATTATTAAAATTATTAAGTATGATCCTTCAATAGGGGAACTCTTTGTTAAAACTCTATCTGAAATGAGCCATGTTATTTCATTTGGAGCATTTAAAGATGAACCATTAGTCAAAGATGTTACAAAGATATTACTTGAAAATAGTCCTCAAAATTTAACTCAAATTATGTTTATGCATTTTAAATTTGCTCAAGGATGCTCTAGAGATTTATCGCCTGATATATTTGGATATTTATCAGAAAATATTGGTTATATTTGTGATACTCGCATGTATGGCTCTAATTATTATAGAGATCGAGGACGTAGTAAAGATAAATTAGATGATAATAGAACTACGCAAATGGGACTTATTGTAGAAGAAGATAGTGATTTCAATAAGGAATTGCCAAAACTTAATACAAACAATGCTTCTTGGGTTGCAGATTGTAAAAACCAAAAACCTGATTTAGAGTCTGCATATACAATTAGTTTATTAGAAAATGATACTCCATATGTTGCCGGGCCATCAGGAATGACTAGTCTGTTGATGGCACAAATGTTAGGTAATAATGTATCAGATGATAAGAAAAGAAAAGGTTATTTGGTTTCAGTCGCTGGATATATTGTTGCAGGAGGCTTTCATAGTTTACATGAGGTTTTAGGTCCAATAAGACATTGCTTAGCTAAAGAGCAAATATTACCAGAAACCTATCCTAATAACATTCCAAGAAAAAAAAATCTTAGCTCTCCACCAAGATTTAATGACTTTTATAATCAGATGTCTAAAATAGATGTACAATTTCAAGAGCGAATAGATACAGGATATTCAAAGTTAAATGAATTTATTTTAAGCATGTATGAAGAACTAAAAGATCAAAATTTAAATAGACTTGCTTTAGAAGGTATTAGTTATTATAACAATAGACAATATGGTTTTATTGAAGGCTTAAGTCATGGAGAAAAAGGCAAAGTTAGAGCTAGAAATTTTCAAAAAATTCTTGAAAATGTAAAAACTGATTTTCAGTCAGCTGTTATTGTATATGCACTTATTACAAATGATGATGGACTAAGGTTAAAACAAGATGTTGTTTTAAGTCTTGGATATGATGATATCAATGTAGCAATTAAAATCCTATATAGTCTTATTATGAATGAGGTTAAAAAGATATATAATGATGATGCAGATATTAAATTTCACAAGATAGAATCTCGGATTAATGCTTTTGTAGAGAATATACAAGATCAAGCTAACAATAACTTACCACAAGATAAATGTTATCAATCTTCAGAGAAACCTGGAGTTTTTAAATTACCTTTAGATAAGTTATATGCTATTGAAAAAAAGTTACGAATGACTCAAAACGAAGAGCATAATAAAGATTCACAAGATAAAAAGAGACCATAATGCAGTTTATAAGAAAAATAGTTTGCAATTTATAGATATTGAAATAATATAATTTAAAAGTAAAAATCATATCAAATTTTCAATAAATCTGCCGATAAACTTATTATTAATTAATTTTATAAAAAATGATGTTTCGTTCAAGATCAGAAGGTTATATGTATACATTATGTCTATTAGACATAATATATAAAAAGTTTGAAAATAACTCAGAAGAATCTATTGCAATAAAAAAGGCGATTTCTGGTATTAGAGTTTTACTAGAAAATCATGAAAAAGACACAAGTATAGCTAGTGATTTTTTATTAAATATTCCTATTAATATAGTAAATAAATTAAACCTAGATCTAAATAAGCTCTTAAAAGACACAGCAAATAATTTAGCCATTAGTAATTACACACAAACAAAACAAGAAAAATGGGACAATCCATTTGGAAGGCGTTTTGAGTCACAATTACAAATTGAGCTGTTATTAAATCCCACTGTTCTAATGATGGATTCAGTAAGAAAAATATCATTCGTAATTATTGAAATAATTGAGTTTGATCCTTCAATAGGAGAACGCTTTGTTAAAACTCTATCTGACATGAGCCATGTTATTTCATTTGGAGCATTTAAAGGTGAACCATTAATTATAGATGTTATAAATATATTATTTGAAAATAGTCCTCAAAATTTAACTCAAATTATGTTTATGCATTTTAAATTTGCTTTAGAATGCTCAAGACTTTTACCTTTTGATCAATTTGGATACTTGTCAGAAAAGATTTATAATATTTGTGATCTTGGCATGTATCGCTCTAAATATTATAAAGATCGAGGACGCAGTAAAGAGTTCTTAATGAATAATCAAACTATGCAAATGGGGATTATTGTAGAAGAGAGTAGTCACTTTAATAAAGGATTACCAAAAACTAAGACAAATAATATTTCTTGGGTTGCAGATTGTAAATCCCAAGCACCTGATTTAGAGTCTGCATATACAATTAGTTTATTAGAAAATGATACTCCATATGTTGCCGGGCCATCAGGAATGACTAGTCTGTTGATGGCACAAATGTTAGGTAATAATGTATCAGATGATAAGAAAAGAAAAGGTTATTTGGTTTCAGTCGCTGGATATATTGTTGCAGGAGGCTTTCATAGTTTACATGAGGTTTTAGGTCCAATAAGACATTGCTTAGCTAAAGAGCAAATATTACCAGAAACCTATCCTAATAACATTCCAAGAAAAAAAAATCTTAGCTCTCCACCAAGATTTAATGACTTTTATAATCAGATGTCTAAAATAGATGTACAATTTCAAGAGCGAATAGATACAGGATATTCAAAGTTAAATGAATTTATTTTAAGCATGTATGAAGAACTAAAAGATCAAAATTTAAATAGACTTGCTTTAGAAGGTATTAGTTATTATAACAATAGACAATATGGTTTTATTGAAGGCTTAAGTCATGGAGAAAAAGGCAAAGTTAGAGCTAGAAATTTTCAAAAAATTCTTGAAAATGTAAAAACTGATTTTCAGTCAGCTGTTATTGTATATGCACTTATTACAAATGATGATGGACTAAGGTTAAAACAAGATGTTGTTTTAAGTCTTGGATATGATGATATCAATGTAGCAATTGGTATCTTAGGTAGTCTTATTTTTAATAATGATGATACAGATATTAAATCTTCATTTAACGAGATAAGGACTCAGTTAATTGATGATGTTATAAAGAAGATACAAGAGCAAGTTAATAAAAAATTAACACAGGATCAATGCTACCAATCTTCAGAGAAACCTGGAGTTTTTAAATTACCTTTGGATATGTTAAAAGATATTGAACAAAAATTGCAAGAGATTCAAAACAAAGAGCATCATAAAGATCCAAAAGTTCCAAAAGATAAAAGGCGACCATAATGCAGTTTATAAGCAAAATAGAATTATACTTATACACCCATTATATTTTTAATAGAATGTTAGATAATTATTCTAATAATAATTCTAATAATAATTCTATTACTCAGGATATTAATAATCTCATTGATGTGATAAAAAACTTTATTGAGAACCATGAGCAAAAGCAGAATAAGTTATCTACTCTTATTGATATATTTATTAAAAAACAAACTTCTAATTTAATGAATATAGATAAGCATATTTTGGTGTTTATATTGAACTCTATGAATAGAGAAATTTCACAACCAGAAAATGTGAGACAGTGGGAAAATCCACTTGGTCGTCGATTTGAATCTCAAATACAAATTGAGATATCGCAGAATCCAACAGATATGATGATGTCATCATTAAAAAATGTCTCAGATAAAATGATAGAAATTTTGGATGATGAGCCTAATATTAGAGAGCATTTTTTATATATGCTACATAACAAGGCACATGTTATTGCATTTGGTAGCATGTCTGAAATTCCAGCTTATGAACTAGTTAAAGAAATATTACTAAGAAATAGTAAAGATGATTTTATTACAATAATGCATATGCACTTTAAATTTGCCCGTGACGCAATTTATATACTTAGTGAAAAATATACTGATTTAAAACAAATGAATCGTTTGTTTGATAATAAAGTTTTTGGTTCAGATTATTATAAAGATAGAGGAAGGGCTGGAGATTTAAAAATAAATTATACAAACAGAATGGGGATATTAACAAATGACACAGACTTTTATAATGATAAGATTCCTAAACATTTTTCTTGGTGGGTATCAGACTCAAAATCTCAAGCCCCAAATTTTTCGTCTCCATATACTCAATCACTAATTAACAATGAAGTGCCATATGTTGCTGGACCATCTGGCATGACAAGCAGATTTATTAGTCAAATGTTAGCTTTTAATATTTTAACTAAAACTGAAAAACAAAGTTATGTTTTATCTGTTTCTGCATATATGGTTTCATCAGGATTTCATAGTTTACATGAAGTTTTAGGGCCTATTGCTTATTGTCTCCCAGAAGAAGACCTGATACCTGGATATAATTCTATAATAGAGTCAAAGGATAGTGACAAAAAAACACCGAACTTTAGTGCATTTTATTTATTATTTGAAACTCTTGATCCAGAATTTAAAAAGATTAAAAAAGAAGGCTGGGGAAAATTAAATGAATTTATTAAAAATATTTATTTATCACATGCAGTTAATTTATTTACATATGAAAACTTGTGTGGCGACTTTAAACCGCAGATTAATAAAGGTATCAACTCCTATCAGCAAAGAGAGATAAAATTTTTTTCTTTCTTAACAGATAAGACTAAAGATGAAAAAAGAGCACAAAACTACTCTATTATGTTTTCACATGTAGAAACTAAATTACAATTTTTAATTATATTGTATACCTTGTTGAGCTCGGATGGAGAAAGTTTATTTAATAAATATATTTATACTAATATGAATTTTCAAAATATTAATAGCGCAAAAAAATATATTAGCGAATTAATTGAAATAAAACTCAAAGAAACAATTACTGATACCGATAATTTATCAACTAAGACTAACTTTGAAGAAAAATTAGAAATTATACATAAAAATATCATCCCTGAAATTATTGGGCGTTCTTTAGCATTATTGCCCACCAATAATTCTAATGATATTGATTTATCAGATTTATTTTCTCAAATTGAATTTTATTCTAAAGATACTGTAGTTAAATTAAAAAACAAGAATATTTAAGGTGATTTTATGAAAAATACATGTACTGGCGCTGATTTAATCATAGAAAACATAGCATTAAATGATGAAACATATACAGCAGCACATTTGGATACTTACCCATTAAATGACAGGCAAGTTTATAATTTGGCAGAAGCATTAAAAAAGAATTCCTATTTAAATTATATTAATTTATTTGATTGTCATCTTTCTGAGGGAAATTTAAGATTAATTATAGATGCATTAAAAAAGAATAAAGGAATAAAACATGTAATTATTAATGAAGATATTGGAGAAAATTTATTTCAAGAGATAATAGATGCTGTATCTATTACTAAGTTATCTCCAAAATTGTAAAGTAAAAGCTATTTTAACCTCTTACTATCGTTGACCCTGTACTTACAACAGAACTAACAAAGGTTTTAATATAGTTTATTTTTCAATACAAAAAATATTCTTTAAACAGTTAAATAAGCAGTATCAACTTCTTCTTCATTATCTATTAATTCCATAGCATCTTTATTGCTAAGTTTTGAATAAATACCCCATTCAAAGATAATTAAACTAAAAGTTGTAATAATAAAACAATCATAACCAAAGGTAATTAGATTGATACCATCAAATTCTTTGGCACCAGTATAAGAAATTAGTCCCATACCTAGAAAATATATAATAATCCAAAGATTGTTTTTCAACGATTTTTTAATTTGTTTTGAAGACAAAGTTTTTAAATCTTTGAACTTATAAATGGTCAGATATAATAAGCCAAAAATTAAAACAATAAACATTTTCCAAATAGTATTCCAACCTGTCCAGTAGGTAATAAAGCAAGTAATTACAAAAGCAAGTCTTGCTATAAATTCAGCATAAGGTAATTTAAATGGTCTAATTAGATCTGGAACTTGTCTTCTTAATGCTATTAGAGATATTGGAGCTATTGAGTGCGAGATAACAAGAGCAGCAATAATAAAAGTTGTCATTTGTTGCCAGCCAGGAAACGGGGCTAGCATAATGAAGCCAAGTATAAGGTTAACTATTATAGCAACAACAGGAACTTGTTTTTTATTTAAAATAGTTAAAGCTTTTGGCATATAACCATTTACACTCATGGCGTAGTCTAGTCTAGCATTAGTAGTAACAACCATAAGAGCGCTTCCAAAAGGAGAGGCAACTGATGCGGCATAAATAATTTTAACAAGGAACCATAATCCAAGAGCTGATGATATAGCAATAAATGGACCTGATTCACCAGCAAAATTAATATTGCTCCAGCCATTTTGGATGCTTTGAAAATCAACAGATCCAATGAACGCAATTTGTATCGTCGTGTACATTATCATACAAATGAAAATAGAACCTAATAATGATAATGGTAAAGCTGTTTGAGGGTTTTTAGTTTCTCCTGCTAATTCTATTGACAGTCTAAATCCAAAAAAGGAAAAAATAACACCGGCTAAAGGTAAGGCTTTAAAAATATTTTCAATATTTTTCATTGGCTCAATATGGTTATCTATTACGGTAGGAATAAAAAAATTTTCAAGATTAAAGCCATAATAAATTAAAGCTATAGCTGTAATAAAAGGTACTGTTATTTTAAAATAAACTAGATATCTGTTAAATGATGTAACAAAGTTAATACCAAATATGTTTATAGCGCTCATAAAGGTTAATAAAAGCATCGCCGTAATTATTCCGGTAAAGCTAAGTGAGCTAATTCCAGCGCTGTCTATTACTGTTAAAGATGTAAAATAACTAGAAAGATATTGAATTAATGCCATTGTTTCAACAGGAGGTAATAGTATATAAGCAACCCAAGCAATCCAGGTCATAATAAAGCTAACTATGCCGCCATGACTAAAATGAGGGAAACGTGCAATACCTCCTGTTACTGGGAGCATTACAGCAAGTTCTGCAAATGTTAGGGCTATAACCATTACAAGGCTTCCACCAATCATCCAGACAAAAGAAGCGTATGGGCCTGCTATTTTAGATGCGTATAATGGGCCTAATAACCATCCAGAGCCAATCATTGCCCCGATTGACACACATAAAAGGCTTAGCCATCCAACTACTCTTTTCATAATAATAATCTTAAATAATTTTTAATGTAATCTGCTAGTAATAGACTCAGCAATGTGAGTTAACGCCTCAGTGTAGCAGCTGTTATTAATAGGCTCAAGATTTTTTATGGCGGCATCGCAGTGCATTTTTGTGATAGCAATAGAGTTTTTGATTGCCCCAGTTGAGTTTAATATCTCAAGTAATTTATCAATATCATGATTAGATGAATAAATTTTATAATATTGAGGGTTTATCTTTAATAATTCTATAACAGGTAAAGTTATTTTTCCGTTATTAATGTCTTCGCCTATATTCTTACCTCTAATTTTAGGATCGCCCAAATAATCTAAAATATCATCAGACATTTGAAATGATAATCCTAAATTAAATCCATAATTTTTAACATGATATAATATTTCATTATTACTTTTAGATAAAATAGCTGGAATAGCTGTTGCAAGCTCGAATAATATAGCAGTTTTTTTAGTTATAATTTGCAAGTATTGCTCATAAGATAACTTATTATTATTTACAAATTTTAATTGCTGTAGTTCTCCTGAAACAAGATTATTAAAAGCATTAGAAAAAATTTTCAAAATTTCTTTGTTATTAATATCTACGAGAATTTGAAAAATAATACTTAATAGCCAGTCACCGGCAACAATAGATGATAAGTTTCCCCATTTATAATTTACAGTAAATTTATTTCTTCTATATTGAGATTCATCAATAACATCATCGTGCAATAAAGTTGCTGTATGTAGTAATTCTATTAATGCGGCAAGTTTAATGTAATTATCAAACTTGGGGACGCCAATATCTTTTTTAACATTATTTATGGCTTTAGATGTTTTATTGTTATTTTTCAATGACTTTACAAGTAATAATAGAATAATAGAACGTATTCTTTTCCCTTTGCCGGCAGTAATGTAACTTATTACTTTAGATAACTTAACTCCGGAATGCTGGATATTTTGATTAATTATGTATTCTATATACTCTTCAAGAATCTGTAGCTCATCATTAATTAATATTTTATATTTTTCTAATTGCATAACTTATATAGATATAGGCTAGAATGACTTAATGAATTATAATTTATATTTATAATTTGTATTTATAATTTAGCTATAGTTTAATTACTAATATGAAGATTATCAAACCAATTATATTTTTTATTTTATCGTTAATAACGTTAATTATAATTTCTGTTATATTTTTATTTATTTTTGTAAATCCCAATAATTATAAATCTTATATAACAAGAACTTTAGAACAGCAGACTCATTCGAAAATTGCGATTAAAGGCAATATTAAATGGAGTATATATCCAGAGATCTCTTTTAAACTAGAAGACATTAATGTAGTTAGAAGTGTTAATGGTGTTGACTTAGATTTAAAAACGAAATTTCTTAAGCTTAATATTAATTTATTTAAATCAATAAAAAACATTGAGTTATCTTTTGATAATATTTTTATAGATAATCCTACTTTAGATATTTATGATAAAAGTGCTATACATGGTAAAGAATATTATAACGATAATTTAATCATCAAAAAAAATGCAAAGATTAGATTGGCAAATAATATTATAAATCAAAAAGTTTTAGAAGCTGATAATGTTAGCGAAACCAAAGTCATCAAAGATTCCAAAAATAAAGCAGATAAAGCAAAAATCAATATAAACAAAATAGTAATAAGTAATGCAGTAATAAATTATTTTAAAGATAAAAGAAGTTATAATTTAGCTACTTTTGATACAGATATTTTGATTGATACCAATACTTTTGCAAATGTTATGATTATTAACATTAAGCCAAAGAAATTAGAGGTGTTATCTAAACCAGCTAATTTAGAATTAAATTTAAAATTAACAGATAATCATGTCGGTGATAAAAATATAATTATACAATCTGTAGATATAGCATTTAATGCATCAGATATGGATTTTTTAAATTTATCTAGTTTATTCGGTAGTAAGTATATAACAGGGCTTTTCAGTGTTAATTTAAATTTAACTACAACTTTTCAAAAGTTAGTTTTATCTAATATTATAAGAGGACTAAACGGTAAATTTAATTTTAATTTATTGAAAACTAATTTAGAAAAATTAGAAAAACTAGATTATTTAGCAAATATTTTAAATCTTATTGAGACCTATTTCCAAAAAAATGATTTATTGAGTGCTAAAAAACCTAATCAAGCTAAAGAAGTTTTAGATTTATTATCACAAAATAGATTATTTAAACAAAAATTAAAAATTAAAACAATTGATAATAAAAACACTACTACTAATATTAAGCAAGATGATATTGAATCTACAGATATAAAAACTCAAGGTGTTGTTAAACAAGGAATTATTCAAAATACAGTTGGATTATTAAATAATTTTTATACTCTAGATGGTCAAGGAAGATTTGATTTAAATAGTAATTTAATTAAATATAATATCATTGCCTTTAAAACAGAAAATAAAGATAAACCCGATAGGATCGTGATCCCAATTGTGCTTTATGGTAATATAACAAAGCCCGAAGTAAGATTAGATATTAGAAAAACTATTGATAATAATAAGTTATTTGAAAGGGCATTAAAATTATTGTCAGGAGATTAGGTGATTATGTCAAAGTTAGTAAATTGTAAAAAACTTAATGAAAGTTTAGAAAAATTAGATCGTATTCCCTACCCAGGTGAGTTAGGTCAAAAAATTTATGATAATATTTCTAAAAAAGCGTGGAAAATGTGGCTAGCTCATCAGACTATGTTAATTAACGAGTATAGATTGAATGTCATTGAACCAGAATCAAGGAAATTTTTAGAAAATGAAATGGAAAAGTTTTTCTTTGGTGATGGAAGCGATATTCCTGCTGGATTTAATTCAAATGAATAATATATAAAAGTTTTCTTGACGAAGTTATGATAATTTGAAATAATCATACTCATCATTTCGATAAGGCCAGATAGCTCAGTCGGTAGAGCAGAGGATTGAAAATCCTCGTGTCGACAGTTCGATTCTGTCTCTGGCCACCACAACAACAAAGCATGTATAAGAATAATAATAGTGCCATAAGTTTTAAAAAGACTTGTTTTGGAAGGTATTATAATGCAGGTTTTAAAATCAGAAATATTTAAGCGAAATAAAGATAGAGATTTTTATAATAGAAGCTATTTTGGTGCAGTAGAAGATACAATAAATTGGGCTAATAAAATAATAATAAGTTTATTTTTTACTCCGGTTGTGGCTATTACAAGTTTATTTACTAAAAATGGCTTATTAATTTTAGCTAATGCCGCTATATCATTTTGTCAAGTGTCAAACTTGTCAGTTAGATACGCTTTTAATCTTATTAGTTTTTCTGATTTACTTTTAAGTTTTTTAGGAGTTGGGTTTGTTGTTTTTGTTGCTATATCGACAACACCTAGTTTTTTCCCTCTTACTTATAATTTCACTAACGTTTTTTATTCAGTAAATATTATTGCAACTGCTATTAATACGTTTTTTTTACTACAAGATGTATTATTGCCTCCAATAAAAAAATTAATAGAGCTTTGTCTAAATTTATTGAATATTCCTTCAAAAGGTCTTTTATTTTCAGATCTTAAGCTAACTTTAGAAAAAGATAGAGCAATCTTAGATGCTTTATTAAGGCAGTGTTATAAGCATACAACTTATGATAAAAATATATCAAAAGAACAAATATCAAATGAAATATCAGTTTTTAATAACATGTTGGAAATATTAGTAGATTATACTAATAAATATAATACGGTTTTTTTAGGCCATATCATAAATCAGCAAAATATAAAAGATATGGAAAAATTAATTCCAGAATTAATACGTATGTGCAACACTAGTAATGTTTTAAAATTCTTACAAAAAAAAGAGTCCTTTAAACAAACTAAAATTGACAAAATATCTGAAGCAAAGCAAGAAATACTAGCAGCTGAAGAATTAGAAGATATTTCAGAATATAATAAATTATCAGTTAGATATTTTTCTTGTTTTGTGGAAGCTAAAAATACTTCAGATATGAATCAATCTTGTAGGACAAGCATCGATATTTTAGATGATGAGATTAAAAAACAACAGTCTAAAATAGAAAAATTAAAAAAAGCTATACCATAAATTATATTGGTTTCTTTTTTTATCTTTAATCGCAAGTATAACGGCAGCGCACTCTCCTTTAGGAAAGTGCGTTAAAAATAATCTAATTCTTTTAGAAAGGTTGGAAAGAAGGTTTCGCTGTTCCTGATACAGTAGAATTGCTTGTTGTCGCTCTTTGTGGAGAATAACTGCTAGTACCAAAGTTTGGTGTAAATCTAGTTGCATGTGCCGATGATGAAGCGCTTGCGTTTTGTTGAGTAGGGCGAAAGTTACTATCCCAAAAATGATTATTAAAATCAGGTGAGGGGTATCTTGTAGCAAGAGGTATTCCAAAAGGTATTCCAGCGCTACCGCCAACATAATCATCATTGTGTGTATTTGATCTATTATTTGTAGAAGAATGGTTCGATTTATCTGATTGGAAGTCTTCAGGCGTATGTAATGATTCGTTTTCTTCAGTATTATCACTAGATAACCATGAATAAGCAGCATATCCGCAGGCAACTGCAAAACATGTGACAATAAGTGGCCCAGTAAAAGTTGGTAAAAAAACAAGATGAGGTAGCAAAGGCATATTTGATAAAATAGCAGATGTTATTGGAGCTAAAAAAGGTTTAGCTGATAACCCAAGTAACGCGCCAAATCCTGCACCAATTAATGTGCCAAAAGTAATCTTCAAAAAATCAATATTATCATATCTTTCATTATAAGGCATAACGGATCCTGTTGAATTGTTAATTACAGAGTTAGTTAGTTACTAATTATATGTTTATTTAAATAAAAGTAAAGAAAAATAAAGGATTAAATTATTTAAAATAATTTGCAATGCAATAATAAAGCCATTAGACTAAATAAAACTCAATAATAACTGTAAAGATCAAATTAAGAGAGGATAAATATGAGGCTTAAGCTTTCAAAAAAAATTAAATCAAAGTTTATTATAGTAAGCTTTTTGATTAGTCTATTTAGTTTTACTAATATCTATGCTAAAGCTTATGATATTCATGCTACTAAAGCTGATAATAAATCTATACAAAATCATAAAATAATACATATTTCTAGTTCCCCATATGATTCTAGTAATATAAACCTAATTACAAATAATGGACTGCTTTATTACACTCAAGATAAAGGTATGAATTGGATGAAGGTCGAACTTTGTAATAATGGATTATCTTATGATTATGAGCCATCAATTGCATATGATCAAAGTGGGGTAATGTATATGGGGTTTAATTGTGGTGTATTTAAAACTAATTTAAAAACACAACAATGGGCTAAATCTGATTATCCATTTAATAATATAGAGTTTCAAAATTTTAACATTACCAAAGTATTATTAGACCCTGCTAAGCCTACTACTACATATTTATACGATAAACATAATAAATTATTATTAAATTCTAAAGATTTTGGTGCATCATGGAAAATGATAAATACATTATCTGAATATAATACTAATTTATTATTAAGCAATGTAATGATAAATAAATCAGGAACATTATTTGGAATTAGTAATCAGAACAATTTATATAAATTAGTAAACTCTAGTTATTATAATTCTTACTGGTCAAAATCGAATGGTGATATTAATAGTTCTTGGGGTAAAGGCGATATACAGCAATTAGATCTTGCAAATGCGAGTCAAAATTTTGCTTTACTAACTTATGAAAATCCATATTGGGATGATTATAATGTTCAACCTCAAATGAAAATTTATTTAAATAAAGGTGGAAATACTTTTGATAATATTAAGCCGCCAAAAGATACTAAGTCTGTATTTAATTTACCTAAATTTATAAACAGTAACAAAAGTAATAGAAATATAGCTCTATTATCAATGATTACTTTCAAAGCTGATTATACTAAAAATCCAAAACTATATATAACTCAAGATGGGGGTTATAACTGGTATGAAGCTAATATTAAATTTGAAAACTCAAATGACTTTGTAAATTATATATATAATTCTGAATATAATATAGGCACTTACTATGTTTCAACAGATTCTGGTAAGCTTTTTATGTCTACAGATTATGGTAAAACATGGAGTATGGTTTTTAGCGATATTAGCTAAAATATTTTTTAAATTATCTCTCCTGCAGCGTACCTGTGGGAGAAGATATATTAACAGTAGTTTATTTATTGGAATTGATCTTATATAATAATTTCTTTATTAAATAAATTATATAATCAATATGACAATTATAGAAATAGGCAAAAAAGCTCCTGATTTTAAATTACCAGCAACTAATGATTTGGAAATTAAATTATCTGATTATAAAGGCAAAAATATAGTTTTATTTTTTTACCCTAAAGATAATACTCCTGGTTGTACTCAAGAAAATAAAGATTTTAACGAATATTTGTCAGAATTTGAAAAAAATAATACAGTAGTATTAGGAATATCAAGAGATCGATTAATTACACATAAAAATTTTCAAAAAAAACATGCACTATCTTTTGAGTTATTAGCAGATGAAGATGAAACTGTTTGTAACTTATATGGTGTGATGAAAGAAAAAAACATGTTTGGCAAAAAAGTTCATGGTATAGAACGTAGTACTTTTATTATTGATAGCAAAGGAACAATTACTCATATTTGGCGCAAAGTAAAAGTTCCAGCTCATGTATTAGAAGTTTTAGATATTATAAAAAAATAAATTAGATAAATTTTTCATTATAGATATTGTTTAAGGTACTTACCTGTAAAAGATTTTTTGTTGTTACTTACTTTTTCAGGTGTACCTTCTGCTATTATTTCGCCACCGTTTTTACCGCCTTCAGGCCCTAAGTCAATAATCCAATCTGCAGTTTTTATAACATCTAGATTATGCTCTATGACTATAATCGTATTGCCCTTGTCTCTTAATCTATGCAAAACTTTTAGTAATAATTCTATATCTTGAAAATGTAATCCAGTTGTTGGCTCATCTAAAATATATAAAGTATTTCCTGAATCTCTTTTTGATAATTCTTTAGCAAGTTTTACTCTTTGTGCTTCACCGCCAGATAAAGTGGTTGCATTCTGACCAAGATGCATATATCCAAGACCTACATCTATTAATGTTTTTAGTTTACTTGCAATATTAGGAATGGCATTAAAAAATTCATGTGCTTGCTCTATAGTAAAATCTAAAATTTGCGCTATGTTCTTACCTTTGTATAAAACTTCTAAAGTTTCTGGATTATATCTTTTGCCATGGCAAACTTCACACGTTATATATAAATCGGCAAGAAAGTGCATTTCAACTTTAGTCACACCATCGCCTTGGCAGGCTTCGCATCTACCGCCTTTGACATTAAAACTAAATCTACCGGCCTTATAACCGCGTGAACGAGCCTCTTGAGTTCCTGCTAATAAATCTCTTATATAAGTAAATAAACCAGTATAAGTTGCAGGATTAGATCTAGGAGTTCTGCCAATTGGACTTTGATCTATATTAATAATTTTATCAAATAAATCAGAATTAATAATATTAGTTTGTTTTAGTTCTGGTTTTAAATTCGATTTATTTATTTTAGAATTAATTAAAGGGTATAAAGTTCTATTAATTAAAGTTGATTTACCAGAACCAGAAACACCTGTTACACAAGTAAATAAGCCTTTGGGAATTTTTAAAGTTAAATTTTTTAAATTATTAATATTAGCATTTTCTATTATTAATAATTTTGTTTTATCAATAGCTATGCGTTGCTCAGGTATTTTAATTAATCTTTTTTTCGATAAATATTGGCCTGTGATCGACTTTTTATGTTTTTTTATATAATCTATATTTCCTTCTGCAACTATATTTCCGCCATGAATTCCTGCATATGGGCCTATATCAATTATATGATCTGCTGCTTGCATAACTTCTTCATCATGTTCAACAACTATAATAGTATTACCTAAATCTCTTAAATTAGTTAAGGTTTTAATTAATCTAGCATTGTCTCTTTGATGTAACCCAATAGTTGGTTCATCTAATACATACATAACACCAACAAGACCTGCGCCAATTTGACTTGCAAGTCTGATTCTTTGGGCTTCACCACCTGATAAAGAGTCAGTATTTCTAGATAATGTTAAATAATTTAATCCAACGTTATTTAAAAATTCTAATCTGGAACTAATTTCTTTTAGAATATTAGTCGCAATTTCTTTTTTATTGCCGATTAAATTTAATTTTTTGAAAAAAAGTAAACTGTCTTGAACACTAAGTTTAGTTATGTCTGTAATATTAATATTATTAATAAAAATATTTCTAGCTTCCAAACATAATCTTGAACCAGAGCATGCATCACAAAGATGTCTAGACATATATTTTCTTAACTCATCAGCCATATAATTAGATGAAGTTTGTTTATATCTTTTATCTAATATATTAAGAATTCCTTCAAATACCCGGTCTTTGGTAAAGCTTGTGCTAAATCTAGATGGTGATTTCTTTTCAGTATCTTGAATATATTGAAAAGAAATTATTTCATCAGAACCATAAAATAAAACATTAATGAATTTTTTTGGTAATTTTTTAAAAGCTGTATTTATATCTACATTAAAATGTTTAAATACAGAAATTATTAATTGATAATAATAACTACTGTTAGTATTAAATATATGTAAAGCATCTTGTGCTAAAGATAATTCTTTATCTATTATTAGTTTATCAATATCAAACATTTCCATTGCGCCAAGACCATCACAGCTATTGCAAGCCCCAACAGGGCTATTAAAAGAAAATAAGCGTGGCTCTAATTCTTTTAAGTTATACCCACATAATGGGCATGCAAAGTTGGCTGAAAATAATACTTCATTCTCTAAGTTATCTATTTCGGATATTTTGATTATTCCATCTGATAAGTTAAGACCAGTTTCTAAAGATTCAGCAAGACGTTGTTTTAGATCAGAATCAGGATTTTTAGGAATTTTTAATCGATCTATTATTATGTCTATATTATGTTTTTGATGAAGCTTTAATTCAGGAGGCTCATCTAGTTCATAAATTTCATTATTAACTCGAGCTTTTATGAATCCTTCTTTATATAATTTTTCAAATAGATTTTTATGAGTACCTTTTTTATTTTGAACAACAGGTGATAAAATCATGATCTTTTTATTATTAAAAGAGTCAAAAATATTCTCTATCATTTGACTAACAGTTTGAGCGTTAAGCTCTTTGTTATGCTTTGGGCATTTAGGTGTGCCAACTCTTGCAAATAGTAACCTAAGGTAATCATAAATTTCAGTTGTAGTTCCAACCGTAGATCGAGGATTATGAGATGTTGTTTTTTGCTCTATCGCTATTGCTGGAGATAAGCCTTCTATATGTTCAACATCAGGTTTTTCCATCATTGATAAAAACTGTCTTGCATAAGATGATAATGATTCTACATAGCGTCTTTGGCCTTCTGCATAAATAGTATCAAAGGCTAAAGAAGATTTGCCCGAACCAGAAGGTCCAGTTATAACTATAAGTTTATCTCTTGGTAGTTTTAAAGAAATATTTTTTAGATTATGAGTTTTCGCACCTTTGATTGTAATATGTTTCATTTTGTGTGATCATTTGTTAAAATTTAAAGTTAAGCTAATTTTATAATTCTATCTTAATTAAATATGCAAAGAAATAATATAGTAAGTATTATCAACATAATTTCAATTTTCTTTGTGAGAATGTTGGGATTATTCATTATGTTGCCAATTTTGTCTCCTTATTTGCATCAGATGCAAAATGATCAGCATTTTTCTTTATATTTGATAGGGTTAACCGTTGGATGTTATGGCTTGACTCAGGCTATATTTCAAATACCTTTTGGAATTTTATCAGATTACTTTGGGCGTAAAAGTGTTATTATTTTGGGTTTAGTTTTTTTTGGTGTAGGTAGTGTGATAGCAGGTTTTTTTGATAATATTTGGGGTATCTTATTAGGCAGATCACTACAGGGTGTTGGTGCTATTTCAGGACCTTTAATTGCATTATTATCTGATTTATCTACAGAACAACAAAGACCTAAGTATATGGCTTTCTTGGGGATTTCGATAGGCGTTAGTTTTATTATAAGTTTTATTATAGGGCCTTACTTAAGTACAGTATTTTCAATATCTAAAATATTTTATTTTATAGCTATATCTAGTGGCTTTATGATTATGTCATTATTTTATATGCAAAAAGATAATGAAATAGTTATATCTAATAAATATATTAAATTAGATAAACAATTACTTAAACAGTTTTTCAAAAATAAAGATTTAAATTTAATGTATGGTTCTATTTTTGCATTGCACGCTATACTTACGATAAATTTTATAGTTATTCCTATTAAATTTAGTTTGTTAGACATATCTGCAAATATTCAAGTATATTATTATTCAAAAGTTTTTTTATTATCTTGTGTGTTTTTAATCTTAGTTTTTTCTTTTAAAAGAATTAAAGCGTTGAATTTAACTACTAAAAAAATAATTTTATTATCATGGGCTTTTGTTTTACTTTCTGAGTTAATTTTATTTTTTGCACTGAATAGTAATGATGCTGGAACTTTAGAACTGTTACTTTCAGGCTTAATTATATTTTTTTCAGGATTTAATATCCTAGAAGCTTTTTTTCCATCTATAGCATCGAGTGTTTGTGATGTAAACTTAAGAGGCTCAACAATGGGAATTTATTCTAGCTTTCAATTTCTAGGGCCATTTGTTGGAGGTATCGCTTCAGGAATATTAATGTCAAAAATAGGTTTATCAGCAGCTCTTATATCTGGTATACTTTTAAGTATATTTTGTTTGCTTTTAAGTTTTTCTTTGAGTTCTAATTTGCTAGAAAAAAAATCAGAAATAAAAACAGATAAGGCAGATGATTTAATTGTGGATGAAAGGTTAATTTAAATTTTAATTATATTTTAAAAGGGGTTTTTATATGGCACGTGGTGTTAATAAAGTAATTTTAGTAGGTAATTTAGGTGCTGATCCAGAAATTCGTTATATGCCAAGCGGTGGCGCTGTTGCAGTTGTAAAATTAGCAACTAGCGAATCATGGAAAGATAAGCAAACAGGTCAAACTCAAGAAAGAACTGAATGGCACAGAGTTGTTTTCTTTGCAAGACTTGCTGATGTTGTAGCTGAATATATCAAAAAAGGTTCTAAAATCTATGTAGAAGGTAGATTAAGAACTAATAAATGGCAAGATAAGGAAGGAAATGATAGATATACTACTGAAATAGTAGCAAATGAAATGACCATGTTAGATAGTCGTGGTGCAGGGACAGGCGGTATGAGCGACACACCTCCAATGTCAGCATATGACAATGGTTTTTCACAAGATCATTCAAGTCAATCGAGTCATTCACCAGTAGCACAAAGAAGTTCGTCTGCAAATAATTCTGGCAGCAATAATCAATTTGCTGATACAGCAGCAGCAGCTGATTTAGATGATGACATTCCGTTTTAATTAAAACTTAGAATTTCAAATGACAGATTTGTTCTTAATCTGTCATTTGAGATTGAATTTTTATTTTTTAAAAATATTTTTTCTTGATTTTAAACACGAATCCACTAATAGCAAAAAAAATCAAACCTATAATTATTAAAATAATTGGCCAACTTAAAGAATCTGTAAAATATTTATCACTATAATATCCTAAGAACCAGATTAAAGAGCAGGCACTGGTAAATAGTAAAGTTTTACTTTTAATATTAATGCTGATAAAAATCATAAATATAGTTAAACATAAAAAGACGAGCTCAAAAATCGTATTGCTAAGAGCATCAAAAGATGCAATAAACAAGGCAATACTTCCAAAAAAATATCCAAACAAGCTTATATTTTTATATGTAGTTTTGTCCATGCTGTAACTTATAAGAAGCAATGATACTCCTAAAGTAAATCCAATAGTGTTTGATGAGATATATAAGAAATTACTGATAGAAGTAAATAAAAATACTGCAAATATTAGAGTTAAAAATAAAGCAGAATTTAAATTTGATTTTAAAAAAGTGATTAAATATTGAATAAACATTATGACAGATACTATAATTACCGACCAGATAGAATTGTTTAAATTTGGTAAAAACTCATGAATTATTACTAATAGTCCAAGAGGCTCTAATGCCGCACTAATCAATAATAAAGGCACAGCCATATGTTTATAATTATTGTGATTTATGCTGGTAAGACTGATTATATAAGCAGTGATTCCTGAGCCTAGTGTAATTACTATTTTTGCAATGCTATTTAGGTCATTCCAAATAATAAAAACATAAAGACATATCCCAACAAAAATAAAAATGCTACTTATGTAAGATAAAAATTTTTGTGCAAAATTAATTTTATTGTTGAATTTAGCATTTGAATTGCCTAAAAATTGTTCATTATTTAAATAATCAATAATTTCATTATGACTAATATTATAATCTTTAGTTAATGTTTTTATCTTTTCTAATGCTTTTTGCTTATCTTTTATCATGAAATAATCCAGCCTACGAAATGAACTTGATAAAAGTTTAGATCTTGAGATGAATTTATATTAATAAAATAACCATTTTTAGATATACCATAGTTTCGGTTGTATCTTGAACTTAAAAATAAATTAAATAAATTAAAATTATCTGAGCTATAATTTTTAAAAGAAAATCCATCGAGTGATGTTTTATTTGAATCTAGTTGAATGCTATCTAATTCTGGAATATTAATAATATGCCATTTATCATCAGTAACTTGTGGAATTTCATATTGAATTTCTTTTATGTTTTTATTTTTAGGATCAAAAATATATAAATTTGGTTTGTTTCTTTGATATTGAAGCTTTTGATATTTAAAAACTAGTTTTTGATTTAAAACAGATATTTCATAAGAATTATTTTGGTTGTTATTATTATAGTAATAATAATTAGTTGCAAATAATAAATTATATTTTGGTGGAGATACAAAATACCTGGGTAAATATTGTGTAAGTGTGAAGATTATAATGATTATAATTGGCAAACTAACTCCCAAAATCAAAGGAAGATAGTTTTTAATAATTTTTTTCATTTTAGATTATTAATATTTTATCTAGTTTTATATTAATTAAAATCTATTAAAGAAAATTATGCAAATATATGGTGTATTTTATACTATGGCTCCCCGGGACGGACTCGAACTATTTTGTAATCATTTGAATTTATTGAGTAAATACAAAAAGGACTCGAATTTAACCCAATTTCTTACCCAATATTGAGTATTATAGCGTAGTTAAATTGTTAAGGAAAGATGTGAATTGATAAGAAATAAATTTACTTCTTATCCTTATTTTCTGTTTGATTTGTTATCTTATGTTTTTGTAAAGCGTTATTTTTAGTGAGAGATTTTAATTGGGTTATAGCAATTTGATTTAACTTTTGTAATCTTTCAGATTGAGAGATATCCATTCTAATAAACTCAGCATTCATTGATTCTAGGTTGGCTAGTACTAATAATTGCATAGTATTTGCATAATCACGAATATTGCCTTCTTTATTTGGGTTTTGTTTTCGCCACTCTTTAGCAGTTATACCAAATAAAGCCATATTTAGAACATCAGCTTCATTTGCATATGTTATTGAAGATTGTTTAGATGTAATGGTATCAGGAATTAAATGTTCTTTAATTGCATCAGTATGGATTCTATAATTTAGTTTTGTTAATGCTCTATTAAGATCCCAGTTTAATTCATTACGACGATTTTCATCTTCTTTAAGTCTTTGAAATTCTTTGATTAAATATAATTTAAATTCTGGGCTAAGCCATGAGCAAAATTCAAAAGCTATATCTTTATGGGCATATGTGCCACCATAACGTCCTGCACTTGCAAATAAGCCTTTAGCATTAGTTATTTCAATCCATTTTTTTGCAGACATGAAAAAACTATTACGACCAGCTTCTTTTCTAATTCCCTCGAATTCGAGGGAATTAAAACTTGGGTTATTTAATTGTTCCCATACACTTAAAAAAAGGATGGTGTCTTTGTTTTTAAGCCATTGCTCAATTAATGCCCCACCACCATCAAAATTTTTTACTATGTCAGTTAATGATAAATAATCATTTTGTTGTGTTTCAATAATAGAGATAGTTGTACTTTGAACGGTAATAGTTTTTTTCTTATTTTTGTTAGCCATAAAATTTATTAATTATGTTTGAGTAAGTATCTTTTACATTATCTATTCAGATAGAAGCTTTATATTATACTCAAAGGTATAGAAGTGTTCAATAGTTATCAATTTCCTACAGAGTCAATTTTTTTAGCTTGACAAGATACTAAGTATTTTTTATAGTGTTGTTTGTTATAATTCAAAATAAGCTTTTTAAATTATTCTTGTCTTTTTGTGGTTAATTTATGAAATTCAAAATATTGATATTAGGAATAGCTTGTTTTTTAATGCAAGTTAGTAGTTATTCCTATGCAAAACGTTATAGTTATTCTTATCATCCTAAAACTTACAAATATAAAATTAGCAATGGCAGAACGCATTCTGTTAGATCATATTTCAAAAAGAATGGTTCATTTATTTTAAAGCATAGGGCAGCTAATCCTCGTTCTGGGGTGCATTGTCGTAAAAATATCTGTTTTTAACTATTTATTTTTTAGAACAAATTTTATTCATGTCAATATAGTTGTTGTTTGGATATTTTGTAAGAAAGAAACTTGTGAGTGGATAGAATAACAAACTAAAAATAAGGTCTAATTATGAACGGCAAAGATAATTCTTTCTTAAATCAATGCAAGAAAAATTTAATAAACACATCAGCAAAAAATAATAATTTGATCAATTTTAACTTCCAAGCAGCTACATGTTTTGATTTCAATAAATTTTCAAAGTCTGAAAAAAATCGAAAAAATAGTTTAATTGAAATTGATAAGACTGACAGAAATAATTCTACAGACGATTTGAGTGAAAAAGAAAAATTGCATCGAGAAGCTCACAAAGTTCTTGGTAAGATATACGTAAAACAAAAAGAAATTAAAGATGAAAAAGGATTTAATCCAACAAATTGGGCATGTTCTTTTTTTAAATATAAAGATGGTGATAAAGAAAGGTTTGCCCCAGTTTACTTAGTATCAGCTGAGGTTTCTAAAAATGGCTTAGGTGGTTATGCTGTAAATGACTTTAGAAAAGGAATTGTTGAAGTCAGTTTTAATCATGTAATATATGAGAAATTTAAAAATGATTTAAAAGTAAATTTAGAAAAAAATCTTACCGACTTTGATGATTCTGAAGTTAATATTAAAGATGTTGAACAAAAAATATTAAAAATTCAGAGCTTTTTAGCTGATAATGTTCATGTTCACGGAATTACAATTGAAAAGGGATATGTATTAGGTATATTCAACAATGCTAAAGCTTCATTATACAATGAGTTGAATGAGCTTGAAGATCAATTTTTACAACATGATCTAGTTAAGATATTTCTTTCAAATGAAAGTCATGAGTTAAATCAGGGAGAACTTTCAGAAGATGCTCGCGAGATCGATAAAATACAATCTGATAATTTTTTTAGCCCATTTGATTTTGATTCTTCTCAACTTCAGGCAATTAAAGCAGCTAAGGATGGAAAAAATTTTGTAATACAAGGGCCTCCTGGAACTGGTAAAACTCAAACTATATCTAATATAATTTCTGAATTGGTGGCAGAAGGGAAAAAAGTTCTTTTTGTTGCTGAAAAAAAAGCTGCTATTGACGCGGTACTTAAAAATTTTTCTAAAATAGGGCTTGAAAAAGTATTTCTTGATTTACATGACAAGAAGTCAAAATCCAAAGATATAGTTTCTCAGGTTATTGACTCTATAGAGTTTTTTAGTAATGAAAAGTCTATAAATCGCTCTTCAATAAAGATATTATCTAAGCTTGATCAAGCTAAAAAAGAATTAAGCAAAAGAACTGAATTGCTTCACCAGGAATTGAGTTTTGGTAAAAAACCTTTTGATTTGTTTTTTGAATTAAGCGAGATGACAGATGTTGATAATATAGAAGGTAATTTCTTTGTTCAATTATCTGAAGAAGATTTTAATGAATGCTTAAATATTTTAGATCAAATTAAAGAATTGCCCGATATTTATTTAGATTCAGAGAATCCTTTCTTAAATAGTGATTTGAGCAGAATGAATATTTTTCTTGAGAATAATAAAGGGCAAAAATATTTATCAAACTTAAAAACTTTGATCTTAGAAACAAAATCAAAGACTTTAAAATTAATCGAGGCAGAGAATAGAATTGCAAAGTCAGAGCAAATATTAGGTAATTATGGCCTTCATATTCAAAAATTTGAAAAATATGATGAATTGCAGTTGGTATTGGAATTATTTAAGGAGGCTTTGCCCTACAAAGATTTACTTGAAAATAATGATAACCCTTGGCTAAAGAAGCCAATTAATAACCCTGAACTTTTTGATACAGCCAAAGCTAAAAATGCTTTGGAAGAAATTAGAGAATTGTTAATAGAAAAAATTGCTAAGGAAGAAGAGCTAAATTTATTGCAATCAACCATTTATGATTTGGAAGAAGGATTTAAACAATTTAGTTTTATTAAAGATGAAAATTTTAAATTAAAGAATTCTATAAATATTTTTGGTAAAATTAGAGATTATCAAGATATAATTAAAAACTATAATCAAAAATGGTTTCATGTAAGGTTTAAAGATAACTGTTTTGAAAATGGTGACTTTTTAGAAGATTTGGTAAAAAAACTTGATCTGTTAATTACAAATACCAATTTGCTTTCAGATCTTGAGTTTGAATTGGGTAATTTAAATAAACATAATTGTAGGTTAAATTTTTATCGATTGTTAAATAATCTTATTAGAAAAGTAAAGATTGTTGCCAATATTAATAAAACAAAATCCAGAATATCATCCTTGAAAGAATGGATTTTATTTCATTTAGAACTAAATGATAATAGCAACTTTCTTGATGACATTTCTTTTCTGAAGGATGGATTGATTTTTATCTCGCAAAATAAAGATATTTTAAACTTCAAAGCTTTACAAAATAAAATTAAAGAAGAGGAGTTGGATGATTTTTTTTGGGATACCATTAAAAAAGGAGCGGATTTTGATTATGAAAAGCAGATTTTAGAAAGTTTGTATGTAAAGAGATTATCACTAGGTAAAATACAAGATTTATTAGCCCCCCTAGATAAAGATCTGGAAACATCAAAGAGAAATATAAAAGATAGTTTATTTGATATTGTAGATCAAGATCAAAATTTAAAAAGTGATATAGAACTTAGAATAAAATATATTGAAACTACTTCATCAATAATTACCGCTCAGAACTTAATTAAAGAAATTGAACAAAAAGTCCACTTATTAGGCATCACTGAATTTTGGCAAAGTGTTTGGTCAATTAAATGTAATTTAAATCAAATAAAATTGGATATTCAGGAGTACTTCAGTAATAAATCTTTAGCTGAACTTTTGAATTCAGAGGTTTTTGATAATAACAATAATATTGAATTGCGATTAGATTTTATATTCGGTTGCCTTGAATCAGAAAGTCATACTTTAGAAGATCTTAATTTTTTAGAAGAAAAAGTAAATTTTTATACAAAATATTTACCAGTATTACATAGATCTGTTCGTTATCTAGAACTAAAAGATAATCTTGATAATTTTTCTCTTAAAGAATTTTGGAACAATGTTGTAAAAAATAAAATTTCACAAAGAAAAATTGAGAAAGTTTTTAGGAAAAGTTTTTATTCTTATATTTTACAAAATCTAATAATCAAAAACGAATTAATTTCTGATACCAAGGCTACGTCTGAAATAATAAATGATTTTAAATCCTTTGATAAACACTCAATTCAAATAAACAAAAAAAGAATCATTGAGTCGATTAAAAAAAATAGTTCGAAAATTGTTGCAGATTATGACTTTCTTAAGCTGAAGAATCGGCAAAGGTTTCCAAAGGCTCGTAAACTTATTTCTAAATATCATGACATTATTGTTAATTCAGTTGGATGTGTGGTATGCAGTCCACTTACAATTTGTGAGTATTTTGAAGTTAATAGATTTGATTTTCGGAATCCAATATTTGATGTAGTTATTTTTGATGAAGCTTCACAAATTTTTACTTGGGATGCATTAAGCTCTATTTTTAGAGCAAAGCAAATGATTATTGCTGGTGATACGCAGCAAATGCCACCGACTAATTTATTTGCATCTAATGATAATGGTGATGACTTTGATGAAAATGATGAAGATACTGAAAACGTTAATGATTACAGAGGTCTCCTATCATTTGCCGCGATGAGATTAAGAGAAATTCAATTACAATGGCACTATCGCAGCAAATTTGAGCAACTTATCCACCCATCAAATCAATTTGTCTACAATGGCCGTTTAATTAGCTTCCCCAATTCTGATAATAATGAGAAACCTATTGTTTTTCATTATCTTCCTGAAGGGATGTGGGTTGATCAAACCAATGATGTTGAAGCAAACTATTTGATAAATTTACTAAAAAATACTTATAAAACAGGGGTAAAATCAGTAGGGGTTATCTCTATCAATAAAAGACAGCGAACATTGATTAGAGATTTAATATATTGTGATGAGGAATTAACTGAATGGTTAGATCGTGATGACTCAGATGGGTTGTTTGTTAAAAACCTTGAAAATTGCCAAGGAGATGAAAGGGATGTCATTATTGTTTGTAGTTCCTATGCAAAAAATAAAGATGGTAGAATAGACGGAAGAATGTTTGGGCAAATGAATAAAGATGACTCTTACAAAAGATTAAATGTAATGTTTTCTAGAGCCAAGGAGAGGTTGCACTTTTTAAGCTCTTTAAAATGGCAAGATATATCATCTCAATATGAAGGAAAGAAGGGGATGGATTTTTTCAAGAGTTATTTACGTTTTGCTGAAACTGGTGATTTTGGAATCACTTCAAAAAATCATGTTAAGCAAGATAGTTTTGATAGTGGTTTTGAAGAGAGTGTTTGTAAATCATTAAGATTGCTAGGTTATGAAATAGATTCTCAAGTTGGATGCTCAGGTTACAAAATAGACTTGGCTGTAGTATGTCAAAATACAAAAAATTACATTTTAGGAATTGAATGTGATGGCGAAATGTATCATTCAGGAAAAACAGCGAGAGAAAGAGATAGGCTTCGTCAAGAAGTTCTTGAATCTAAAGGTTGGAATATTCATAGAATTTGGTCTTATGATTGGATTTACTCTAAGAAGAAAGAGTTAAAGAAACTTAAAAGCAAAATTGATACATTAATAACATAACTGTTTAAATCTATAATTTATCCAAAAATATTTCAATTAACGACTGACGACTAATATTTTCATCTTTAATATTTCCATAAACCTTAGGTACCAGTTTAGATGCAAGCCACTTGCGAGTATCTATGCGTAGTCTTGATCTAGCAATAAACTCGCTGTTGCAAACAACATTACCTTGAGCATTTGTAGTTTGATCATGCGATGAATCATCAGCAATCTCTAATATTTCATCAACGAAAGTTTCAATTTGGCGTCGCTTTGCTTGCGCGTATTGGTCGGCAAATTGGGGGTGCTTTTTCAACCATGTAAAAATAGTATCTTTATTTGGCCAGTGAGCATTTTCTGCACATAATTTTTTTAGCCCCTTACTATTAGAAGAAATTTTATCACAAATATCTTTTGCCAATTCGGTGCTATATAGCGACGGCCTGCCTATTTTTTTAACCATAGATTAAAATTTGTTTATTTTATAATAGTTAAATTATACGTAAATTTTTTACCATAAACAATGTAAAGTATTGCTTGCTTAATGGTATTTAGAACAAGAAATGAAATTGATAGACTTATAAAGAAGAATTTTATAAGTTCAAACCAACTTCCTATAATTTGATAATGGACTTGTAACTCAGGGTTAGGGGTTTCTTTTTCTCGACGCCTTATTTCTTTTTTTGCAATTTCTTGAAATTTTTGTCGCTTTCTTGGTTCCATTTTGTCCAATTGAAATAACAGTTCTGAAAAATTAAAATTTTTATCACAAGCCCTCTTTGCTTTGGCATTATCATCCCATGAAAAAGAAACTTGCGTATAAAAATATAAATCCAATTCTTTAAATGAATACTTTTTTGTATTGTCAGGGCATATAAAGTAACTGTTTTCGTTATCAACAATTTCATATGGTTTTAAATCATAACCAATATATAAAACCCCTAAAAAAAATAAGCTTAAAGAAAAAATATATAAAACTTTCACAAGCCTGTAAAATATTTTTGTTTCTAAATTTAATTCTATAGACTGCATATTAATTATTCTCAACGATGTGGTTATTTAGATTTTGAGTACAATTTAAAAATTATAAAATACTTGAAATTTCAGAATAAATTTAATTATTGAGTCGTATATGTTGCCATGCATTTTTGAATAAAGATTAAATCAGTATCATCATAATTTGTAAAAATCAGTGTGACATACTCATTTCTTGGTATAATATGTTTAGCAGTAATTTTAGTTATTGGATGATCAAGTAGGTATTGCCCTAAAGGTAGAGCATTTATATCTACCTTTATAACAGCTGGATATGGTTTCGTATAATTAGGGTTTTCAATATTACATGTTATGTTATAAGCTCTATCTTTTGGGAGTGATTTCAATGAAATATATCTAAAGCTGTTTGGCGCAACAGTTGCATCTTCTAGGTAAAAAGGACCAGATCCAGAAACTGATTCTGCACTTATGTTGTGAATAATAAAAAATGACAAAATAATCAATACTATTTTTTTCACGCTACTACCTATAAATTATTGCTATGATAAAGTTATACGTATATTAAATAGCAATGCTTGTTTATAAAGATTGATATGATAATTCATTTATTAGTGATTTGTCAAGCTAAGAGCAATAATTGTAAGAATAATAATGGCCAACATTCGTAGTTAATAATATATAAATTAATATCTTGGATGTTATGTGTTGCTAATCCTGCTAATCCTGCTAATGTATTGATCTCTATTTTAGCGATATTAGCAGAATTAGCATTGTTTCATGTTTATTTTTAATTTAATAAATATGGATTTATTTCAATATAGTTAGGTTTATCAGATTTATTTAAGTTTGCTCTATTTAGCTTCTGTAGCTCATTTACAGTTGCTGTAATTGCTGCGCTTTTTCTTAAATTTTGGGGCCCATACTGCATAACTATCGAACTTTTGACTATATTTGTATTATTTTCTTTACAGTAATGAATTAACCATTTTTCCAAATGATTTGCATTAGCAAGTTCAGGAGATAAAGATAGTTCATTAAAAAAGTATTTAGATTCATTTAAATGCCATAATATAATCGATGTAGCTGTATTAATTGCACTCAATGCAACTTTGTTGCTATTTCCATTAGATTCAAAATAACTAATTAAAGCTGCAAGCCTTGCTATATTATCGGCTGCTTTAGATGCTACATCTTTGATATCTGATAGTTCACCGCTTTTATGTAGCTGAATTTCGATATCGTCGTGAGCTTTTATCCATGCTGATTTTGCCTCAGGAGCCAATTCCATTATTTTAGGTGTTAATATACCATTGTTATCAATAGGAGCTGGTTGATTTAATATTTCTGAAATTTGTTTATTAAATCTTTCCAAGTCTGTCCAAATGTCTGGTGCTTCGGTAAATAAACGTGTTCCTTGTGTTGATTCTGGCCATGAGAATAAGACTCTAGCAAAATAACCAATACCACGAGCCAATGAGCCAAATCGAGAGATAAATTCTCTTAGGGTAGCCTCTTGAACTTGAATTGCCATGCTTAATCTAACTTCTTTTTGACCAAATGATTCAGATGTTCTTCTGTCTGTTGAAATGCCTTTTCCATCCCATCCCTGATTGTAGGTCGCTAGATTGCGCATTACACTGTCTTTATTCATACCATGGCCACCAAAAATAACTCCGCCCTCACTTGAAACTATTCCAGCAGATGGCCAAACTGTTGCTAAATTATGATTTAATGCTTCTGGAGTAACATCATTATATATAATTTTTGGTACTATTGGTGATTCAGGTTTAATATGCTCAAGGTTAATTAATTCATCTTCTTGTAATTGAGTATTTTCTCCTTGTTCAGTTAATTTTTTAATTGTATTTTTAACTCCGTTATATTTAGCTTGCCACGCATTTAGTTTAGCTTGATAATCTTTTATCAACGGCTTTGCATTTTGATGTTGCTTTTTTTCATATTCATAAATAGATTTGGTAAATAAATTATCACAAGTTGATTTTCTTTCACCTGAATCTGCAATTGTAATAAAAAATAAACTGGTTGGACCATTTAACTTGTTATCACGTTTAACATCAATATATGTTTGACATGCTAATGAAATAGCAGAAATTGCAGAAGCTGTTACTAAAGGGACAGGAGCTTTTGTATAGCTTTGAACTTCTTTAATTGCGTCTCGAATTATGATTGGTAATGAATCTAATGGGTATGGCTCTCTTTTAATAACTGCTGTTAAAGGTAGAGGCTCGCTCCAATTATTTTTATAAATAGAGAGATCTTTAATTAATGGTAAATCAATTAGAGTTTGTTTTGTTGCAGTATGGTTTTTTTCTAACCAGTCGATTATATCATCTCCAGATTGCAAATTAAGAGCATCAACATCAATACACTCAATACAACAATCTAAAGATTCTAAAATTTCTAAAAGATCTTTAGTATATTTTATTCCAGCGTCATCATAATCTCTCCATATTATAATTTTTCTATTTCTGAGAGGCTCCCAGTTTACTGTTCTTGCCGTTGATGATCCTCCAGAAGTTGTTGCTGTCAAACCAAGCTTTTCTAAGGCATCAACCTTTTGTTCTCCTTCAACAATCCATACAGGTGATTCAGAATTATTTTTTAATGCTTTTAAATGATATAATACTTTTTTTCCATTAAACTTTGGCTCACCTTGAACCCATTGATTTTTTGCTGAATCAAGGTGAAAAGGGCGTATCCACTTTTCACTATCAGGATGTTTTAATCTAATACGAATATAAGATATATTATTTAAGCCATCATCATATACGTGAGTAGCAATATATTTTAAGCCATTATTTAATTCATTTTTAGCATATTTATCTATAAGTGTATTTACTATTTCTGTTAAATTATTATTCATAGCTCCATGCTCCAAAGAAATTTACTGTTTCAATAAAATTAAAACCATATCTTTGCATGTGGAAATCAATTATGTCTCCACCTTTGGCACAACATGCAAAACAATAAAATCTTCCATTGATCATATTAAGATTTAAGCTTGGAGTTTTATCATCATGAAATGGACATTTTACATTGACCTTCTCTAACTTGATTTTCATGCTAGGAAATTCTCGTTTATAGTAAGATGCTGGAGTTGGAAGTAATTGTTTATTTAATTTTCTTTTATACATAATTAACTCCTTTTAATTACTATTGTTATCATGAATTTTAGGAAGATTATTTGCCCAATTTTCTATTTCTGATCTTAGATAAGCTGGACGTTTACCAATTAGGTTTCTAGGCTTAGGGAAATCAGGAAGTTTTACAAGCTCATAAAATTTAGTTGATCCTATCCCTAATAATTTTTGAGCTTGTTTTGGATAAAGTAATAAGGACGAGTCTTTCATAATAATTCTCCAATAAAATTGTTTTTAATGATCCATATGAGATCTTCATATGGTTATTGGAGTATGATAAAGAAAAAAATTTTTTTATTCTGGCCTCGATTTCACAGGGTAAAAAATAAGCCAGTGTTATAGGGCTGTTATGTTTCAAGCATTATAGGAGCGATTTTATCTTGATATATAATTAATAATTCTTTAAATACGTATACATCTGACTTATAACTTATATTTTTATCTATTAATGTTTGAATTTTATATTTGATAGTTTCATTTGATTTGGTTTTATTGTATTCTTGGCAGTAATATTGAAGAGATTTGTCTTCTTTATCTGACATGTTATCTGCGGCAATAGTGATTGTCCGTAAAAAGCTTTTTAACTTACTCGGTTCATAATAATTATTAGGCTGTTTAAGTCCTAATAATTCCGCAATAAACAATAATTCAAAATAAGCTTTTTTGATTATATATTCTTTGTTAAATGAAGAACCCTTTTTTTTATTTAACAATTCATATAATTTGATAATTTCTTGAGGAACCTCAAAAAAGTGTGATGAAAAATTATTATCAAAAAATTTTAAATCATCATTATATATATCTTGTTTAAGCTCATTCAATAGAGTAATAGCTTTATGCAGCTTTTTTTTAATTTTTTTCGTTTCTGTCTTGTTGCTCATATTGATTAAAACTTGATGAAAATGCCATGAAGAGATTATTTCCATGGTTAATTCTTGTGATATTTCATATTCAAGAATATTATTTATTTTTGTTGTAATATTATCTAATTTATGAAAATTACTTTGTACTGGCGCATACATATTTAGTAATCTTTTCATCATACGTGTTGATTTAGTTAAAATATTATCTTCTTTAATCATAATGATTCCCTCTGTTCGGTGTTGTTCAATTTATTTTTATATGAGAGCCAATCACTATACCATTCCATTAATTGCCTACGTTCCAATTTAAAATCAGCCCTTAAATACACCCCTTTAACACCTTGCGTTTTATGAGCTAACTGAGCTTCAATTGCATCGCTTCTAAAATTACTTTGCTCATGTAGTACACTAGAGCTAAGACTGCGAAAGCCATGAAGGGTATGCCTATCTTTATAACCAGTATTATGTAAAACCTTACGGGCAGAAGTTTCACTAATTGGTTGATATTTTTTTGAAGAAGGTGAATTAAATAGATATGGTGAAAACCCTGTAATTAATTTTAACTGTTTTAACAAATTAACTACTGGGGGTGATAAAGGAACCCAATGAGGTGCTTTCATTTTCATTCTATCAATAGGAATATGCCATTCTGCTTGATATAGATCAAATTCATCCCATTTAGCTAATCTTAGCTCTGATGGTCTTGTAAAAAGATGGGCTAATATTTCAATATAAAGTTTTACTATATTATTTGCAGAGCTATTATTTATATTTTCAAGCATTGAATGTGCTTCATTCGATTTAATAGCTGATTGGTTTTTTATTGCAGGCTTTGGAGCTAAAACTTTTTTTAATCCTACAAAAGGAAAATTACTAGTAATAGATGTTCCTACAGCAAATTCAAAAATAGATTTTAATTTATCATGTAGCCTATGAGCTATTTCATAGTGTTGTTTATTTTCATGGGGCTGAATTATTTGTAAGATGTCATTTTTAGTTATGGTATTAACATCTTTATTACCAATGATAGGTAAGATATCTCTTTTTAAACTATTGCTATGTTTTTTATAAGTTACATCTTTCCAGTTATGTTGATTTTTTTGTAACCAACGTTCAGCTATATGTTGAAATGTTAATAGATTTTGTTCTTCGTTTTCTTTTTTTCTAGGATCTATATTATTTATGAGAAACGAACGATACTCTGTGGCAGTAGCTCGAGCTTGCAATAAACTAATGTTTGGATATTTTCCGATAGTAATAGTTTGTGGTTTTTTCTCCCATTGAAATCTAAATATAAAAACTTTACTTCCACTTGCTCTGGCTTCAATAGATAAGCCATCACGATCTTTTAGTCTTTTAGTTTTTCCATTAACTGGTTTTAATTTTTTTATTGTTATATCTGTTAACATTTTTCTTCCTCTAACAAGCAACATAGGGAAAGATAATCAATAAAATTGTTTACCCAAGATCTTACCCAATATATGCGCGGTTGTACGTGTATTGTTAAGTAAGGATAAGAACAAATTATAGATTAAAATAAACAATATTTTTATATAAATCAATAAATTAGATATGATTACGAAAAGTTGAGAAGTATTAAGAAAAGTCTGTATTTTATACTATGGCTCCCCGGGACGGACTCGAACCGCCGACCAAGTGATTAACAGTCACCTGCTCTACCGACTGAGCTACCGGGGATATGATATCAGTAACTCTGGACTAGATGAGCTAATGTTAATATTTTTAATGTGTAAAATCAAGGATTTTTTCAAAAAAGTTTAAATAAACTTTGCTAAACTTAAGATAGTAATAAATTATAGGTAAGTTTGCATGCAATGGAGTTTTTTAAAGAAGTTATATGTTTCTGCTGAGATAGGTCTAGCTACTATGTTAAGCTTTTGGTTGGGTGGACTTATTACTGGTTTCTTTTATACAGGCATGCCTATTATGGGTGGTTTATGGGTGGCTATTTCTGCAATTATAGTATTACAAGATAGAAAAGATATAACTGAGCATTTTGCTTTTGTTAGAATAGCAGGATCGTTTGTTGGTTCGGTGGTTCCAGGAATAATTTTATCTTTTTTACCAGCTAATTTTTATACTATTTTTCTTATAGTTTTTCTTACAGTTTTTATTTGTAATATTTTGAATTTCAATGAAGGTATGCGTCTTGCTGCTTTAACAGCGTCTGTAATTATAGCTGTAAGCCTGACCGATCCAAAAGTAGCTTTTTATATGAATTCCGCATCAAGATTTGTTGAATCTTGCTGCGGATCTTTTTTGGCAATTTTAATTAGATATCTTACGCATTATTCTATTCAATACCTAAAGAAATAACAGCATTATTTAGCCTATCTAATGCTATTTGTAGATTTTCCATACTAGTAGCAAAAGATAGCCTTAAATGATTAGGCATGCCAAATGCAGAACCAGGAATTAGAGCTATTTTAGCATCATTGATTAAGAATTCAGTAAACTCTAAATCGTTTTGAAATTTATCTGTTTTACTTATTAATTCTTCTATACTAAAAAAGCTATAAAAAGCACCTTCTGATTCAAGACAATGTATGCCAGGGATAGAGTTAAGTTTTTCAACTACAAAATCATGACGTTTTTTAAATTCTACTACCATTTTTGCAACACATTTTTGCTCTCCTGATAAAGCTTCAACTGCTGCTGCTTGTGATATAGAGCAAGGATTTGAGGTGCTTTGAGATTGCAGTTTTTTCATAGCCTGAATAATTTCAACAGGCCCAAGAGAGTATCCTATACGCCATCCTGTCATAGAGTATGCTTTTGATACACCGCTTAGAATAATAATTCTATCTAGTAAATCAGGGCTGACCATTGCGATATTATGGAATTTTTCTTGAGACCAAGTAATTTGTTCATAAATATCATCAGTTAAAATATAAATATTGGGATATTTTTTTAATACTTTTGCAAATTCAAGTAATTCTGACTTAGAATACATTTGCCCAGAAGGATTGCTTGGGCTGTTTAATATAAATAGCTTAGTATTTGGGGTTATCGCCTTCTCCAATTGCTCTGATGTAATCTTATATTTTTGTTTTGCATTAGTATCAATAATCACTGGTTCAGCATCAGCTATTTTTATTATATCAGGATAAGAGACCCAATATGGAGCAGGAATAATTACTTCATCACCTTTATCTAAAATGCTCAAAGCAAGATTATAAATACCTTGTTTGCCACCAGATGATACTACTATTTGGTCTAAATCATAATTTAAATTTAAGTCTTTATAGCGTTTTTGAATAGCTGATTTTAATTCAACAGTGCCATCAACAGCAGTATATTTAGTTTGACCATTATTTAAAGCAGTAATTGCTGCTTGTTTAATATGTAATGGTGTATCAAAATCAGGCTCTCCGGCACCTAGTCCAATAATATCAACACCTTGTTGTTTTAATTGCTTAGCTTTAGCTGTAATTGCAAGTGTTGGAGATGGTTTAATACGTTGAATTCTTTCAGATAAAACAGATGAGCTCATAATCATTGCCTATAAAATTATATTTAAGAGAATTATTAAATTATAAGATAATATAAAAAATATAAAAGAGAAAAATTGAGGTTGTAGAAATTATATGTGTTAACTATATATTTTAACTATGTGTTTTAAATCCACATTTAGAAGGATCTGATGTATAACAAGTGCATGCAACTTTGGGAAAACTTGTTATGTGTTTGCAAGCCCAATAATTATTGCCATTATCTGGAGACGAAGTTTCAACTCCTGGTACAGGTCGATAAGCTCCATTTGCTCCTTTTTGTTCTAATCTTATAATTTCATGAATTACTTCAGTTGGTTTATCTACATTTTTAGCATCCATGCTGTAATCGCCTAAGTAATCACATTGAACAAATCCTGCGGAATTAATAGTATTATGTGATTGAATCCATTGGACTTTATATAATTTTTTTATTGTATAAGAATTGCCTTTTCCTAATTGTGGATAGATATAAAATCCTGACCATCCAGAAATTTTAGTTGTCCAATTATATCCGCCTATTTCTTTTTGAATTGTTTCAACAGGAGGGCAATAAGATAAGTTTTTTTGGTAACTAGCTTGAATATTGTTTGTTATAACTAATCCAAATAAGCTCGCAAAGTATATGAAAATAAATTTATTTAAATTTGATTTGTCCATATTCCAATTATAGCAAAATTTTAAAGTATTAGTTTAAAGTATTAAATAAAAGCTTCTTCACTGACTTTATTATTATCGACAATTACTGGCTCAGAGCTTTCTTTTCGTTTTGCAAGTTTAGTTTTTTCAGTATGACATATTAAGTATGCTGCAAATATATCACTAATGACGTTAGTAGTAGTTTGAATCATATCATTTATTCTGTCTATACCTGCAATTAAAGGTAATGCAACAAGCGGCAAATTAATAGCGCTTAATACTGCACCCATAACAATAATACCAGAGCCAGGAACTGCTCCTGCTCCCATAGTTGTTAACGTTACAGTTATAATTAAAGAAATATATTGAATAGTTGTTAAATGAATACCGAGCATATTTGCTGTGAATATAGCAGCAAGAGTTAAATACATTGCTAATCCACCTAAATTAAAATTACATCCTAAAGGGATTAAGAATTTAGCTATGCTAGGATTTATATTTAAATTATCTTCTGCACATTGGATTGATACAGGCAAAGTAACGCCGCTACTTGTTGTGCTAAATGCGAATAATATTGCAGGCATAATGCCTTTTATAAATTTTATTGGAGATTTTCTCATGAAAAGAGCAATAATAATGCAAAAAATAGCAACTAGACACAGGCAAGATAAAATTAAAGTTAATATAAATGAAATTAAAGGATAAAAAGCTTTAAGACCAAATGCGCCAAAAGTACACGCTATTAAAGCAAATACACCATATGGAGCACTTTGCATTACTATATTGGCAAGCTTATGAGAAACATGAGAGAGTGATTTAAAAAATTTAGCAAAAATTTCCCCGTGTTTACCGCTTTGATTAATTGCTACACCAAGTAGTATTGCAATAATAGTCACTTGTAAGATGTTTTCATTTACAATAGCAGCAAACGGATTAGAAGGAATAAGGTTCTTAAAAAAATCTGCGATTGAAGAAGTATGAGGAGATATACTTGTTGCACCAACAAAATGAGATGAATTAAGACCAGTGCCAGGCATTACAATGTTACCAATTATAATAGCTAAAATAGATGCACAAACTAATGAAAAAATATAAAACAGCATTGCTTTGATTGATATAGAGCGCATTTGTTTGGCATCTTTTATAGATGTAACAGCGCATACTATAGCACTAAAAACTACAGGAATAATCAGCATATGTAAGGCGTTCATAAAAAGATCGCCCAACGGCTTTATGATAATTATTTTAGGACCAATTAATGTGCCTGTTATTGAGCCTAAAAATAAAGAGATCAGTATCTTTTGCCAGTTTTTTAAATTTAACCATTTTGCAGCCAATTTTTTAAGCATGTATACCCCGCCTTAAAGATTCTAATGTATTTACCGTAGCTTAAACTAATTAAGTTTTCTTGTTTACCAAATCATACAGTTTTTATATTAAGCTATGTTTAATTTTTTTACTAGGGGGGAGCTAAGTTTTTTAGTTAATTATACTAAATATTTGCTATATTATATGAGATTTTAATTTAGCTTAAGATATTTTTATGATTGATGAATCAAATAAGTTTAATATTTTTATACAAAATGATGCTCTTATTAATTTAAAGTCTTTTTTAGATGTTAAGTTCCAATACATTAATAAGCTAGTATTGATAACTGATAATATAGTATTTGATTATTATGAAAATATTATTAATAAATTACATGCATATGTAATCGTTATTCCAGCAGGCGAGAATTCAAAATCGCGTGAAATGAAAGCTTATATAGAAGATCAGATGTTTGAATTACAATGTGGCAGAGATACTTTAATTTTAGCTTTTGGGGGAGGTGTTGTTACAGATTTAGCAGGTTTTGTAGCTGCAACTTATTGTCGCGGAATACCTACTATATATATACCTACAACTCTTTTAGCGCAAATTGACGCATCAATTGGAGGTAAAACAGGAATAAATACACCATATGGTAAAAACCTAATCGGAGCTTTTAAGCAGCCAGAGGCAGTATTTATTGATCCTAAATTTTTAAATACATTGTCTGATCTAGAATATTACAGTGCCTTTGCTGAAATTATTAAACACTCCTTGATTTGCGATAAAGATTATTTTAATTTTATTTTAAATAATATAGATAAAGCTAAAAATAAAGATAGTAAGTTTTTATTAGAAACTATACAAAAAAGTTATGAGATTAAATTAAATATAGTGAACCAAGATGAGAAAGAAAGAGGACTTAGAGAAATATTAAATTTTGGTCATACTATTGGTCATGCTATTGAGGTTGCATCAAATTATACAATAAATCATGGCCAAGCTGTTGCTTTAGGAATTTTAGCTGAAAGTTATATTTCTTGTGAATTAAAAATATTAAGCCTAGAGAACTTTCAAGAAATTCAAAAAATTATTAATTTATATAATATTAATAATATATTATTAAATATTAATCATAAGCTTGATAAAAAAGACATATTATCTAACTTGAAATTAGATAAAAAAAGTAGAGCAAATCAAGTTAGATTTGTTTTAATCCAAGATATAGGAAAAGTTTATATATCTTCTAAGAATCAATACGCTAATGTTATTGATGATAGTTATATTAGTTCTGGACTAGATTTATTATTAGAATTTTTTTCAGAAAATACTTGATTTATCAAAAATAGGCAATATATATGAGATATTGTTTACGATAATTTAAATCTTAAATTTTAAGATAGTGTAAAATATATTTTTATTTAGAAGGAGATAAAAATGTCTGAGTCTATTCGTCCTCTACATGATCGTGTAGTGGTTAAACGTCTTGAAGAAGAAACTAAATCTGCAGGTGGAATCGTGATTCCTGATTCTGCTAAAGAAAAACCAATGAGAGGTAAAATTCTTGCTGTAGGTAATGGTAAAACAAATACTGATGGTAAAGTTTGTCCTTTAGATGTAAAAGTTGGCGATGTAGTTTTATTTGGTAAATACTCTGGAACAGAAGTAAAACTAAACGACGCTGATATTTTAGTTTTACGTGAAGAAGATATCATGGGTGTAATTGAAGCTTAATATATAATTTAAATATTATTACATTAAGTGTTTTACAGTAAGTTTAATATAAATATCGAAGGTATATAGAATATGGCAGCTAAAGAAATTAAGTTTCATAGCGACGCGCGTCATTTACTAGTTAGTGGCGTTGACAAATTAGCAAACGTAGTAAAAGTAACATTAGGACCTAAAGGGCGTAATGTTATTTTAGACAAATCTTTTGGAGCTCCAACAGTTACTAAAGATGGCGTATCTGTTGCAAAAGAAATTGAGCTTAGCGATAAGTTTGAAAATATGGGCGCGCAAATGGTTAAAGAAGTTGCATCTCAAGCATCTGATGTTGCTGGTGATGGTACAACTACTGCAACTGTATTAGCACAAGCTATTGGTAAAGAAGGCTGGAAAGCTGTTGCTGCTGGCATGAATCCAATGGATCTTAAGCGTGGTATTGATAAAGCTGTTACTGAAATGGTTAAAGAATTACAAAAATTATCTAAACCATGTTCTGATGAAAAAGCAATCGCTCAGGTTGGTACTATTTCGGCTAATTCTGATACAGAAATTGGTTCTATTATTGCTGAAGCTATGGCTAAAGTTGGTAAAGAAGGCGTTATTACTGTTGAAGATGGTTCAGGTTTAGAAAATGAATTAACCGTTGTTGAAGGTATGCAATTTGATAGAGGTTATTTATCTCCATACTTTGTTACTAACCAACAAAATATGAGTTGTGAATTAGAAAATCCATATATCTTATTAGTAGATAAAAAGATTACTAACATTCGTGAGTTATTAACTACTTTAGAAGCTGTTGCAAAATCTGGTCGTCCATTATTGATTATTGCTGAAGATGTTGAAGGCGAAGCCTTAGCAACTTTAGTTGTTAACTCTATTCGTGGCGTAGTAAAAGTATGTGCTGTTAAAGCTCCTGGTTTTGGTGATCGTCGTAAAGCTATGCTTGAAGATATTGCTATTTTAACTAAAGCAACAGTAATTTCTGAAGAAGTTGGTTTAAACTTAGAAGCTACTAAATTAGAAGACTTAGGTTCTGCTAAAAAAATAGTAATTACTAAAGAAAACACTATTCTTGTTGATGGAACAGGCGAAGTTAAAGAAATTAATTCTCGTGTTGCTCAAATTAGAGCTCAAATAGAAGAAACTTCTTCTGATTATGACAAAGAAAAACTACAAGAACGTGTTGCTAAATTAGCTGGTGGCGTTGCTGTAATTAAAGTAGGCGCGGCAACTGAAGTTGAAATGAAAGAGAAAAAAGCTCGTGTAGAAGATGCTCTTCATGCAACTCGTGCAGCTGTTGAAGAAGGTGTTGTTTGTGGTGGTGGTGTTGCGTTAGTTCGTGCAGGCCAAGCTATTAAGAAATTAGTAGGTGACAACCATGATCAAGATATTGGTATTGCTATAGTTCTTAAAGCAATTCAAGCTCCATTACGTCAAATAGTTGCTAATGCTGGTGGCGAACCATCTGTGGTACTAGAAAAAATCATGGCAGGCAAAGGAAACTTTGGCTTTAATGCTGCAACTGATGTTTATGGTGATTTATTTGAATTTGGTATTATTGATCCTACTAAAGTAGTAAGAACAGCTTTACAAAAAGCATCTTCAATTGCTGGATTAATGATAACAACTGAAGCTATGGTTGCTGATTCAAAAGATGAAGCTGGCGATGCTGGTGCTGGTGCTATGCCTGGTATGGGCGGCATGGGCGGAATGGGAGGAATGGGCGGCATGATGTAATCATTGCTGTTTACCTTTCATTTTATAGAGCGGGGGCTTCCCCCGCTCTTGTCTTTATAATATAATGAAACATCATTATTAAATATCAAATAATAAAATTTCAATGGATAAGAAAACAAAAGCCTTAAATCAAAAGCAAGCAAATGCTGAAAAAGTATATAAAATAAATCAAAATAATTTACCAGTATGTTGTCCAATGCCTGACATGGTTATTTGGAATTCACACCCAAGAGTTTATATTCCTTTAGATAAAACTAACCTTAAGGATATGTGTCCATATTGTGGCGCACAATTTGAATTACAAAGCTAATGATTTTAAATTTTTGCTTGTTTAAGTATTTTCCTTATGGGGGAATGCAGCGTGATTGCTTAAGATTAGCAAAAGCGTGCTATGACGCTAATTATGAAGTAAATATTTATGTTATAAAATGGCACGGAATAAAGCCTGAAGGTATCAATGTTTTAGAATTTCCTCAAAAAAATTTTCATAATTATAAAAAATATCAAAATTTTAATACACAAGTATTAGAATATATAAATAAAAAATTTTCAAAATCAGGAATTAAAAGCTTAAATATTGGTTTTAATAAAATGCAAGGCTTAGACATTTATTATGCAGCCGATGGATGTTTTATTACTAAAAATCAAAAAAGATCATGGATTCATAGGATAACAGGTAGATATAGATATTTCAAAAAGATGGAATACGCTGTATTTGGTAATGCTAATGATGATAACATTAAAAATACTAATATTTTATTTTTGATAGATAAACAAAAGCAAGTTTACCAAGATTATTATAAAACTGATAATAATAGATTAAATATTATGCCACCAGTAATCGAATCTATAGATTTTATTCGAGAACTAAATGAAATAATATCAGTTAATGGTTCAAAATATAAAAATGATTATAAAGAAAAATTATTTCAAAAATTAAATATTGATTGTCCTAAATATTTATTTTTATTAATAGGATCAGGATTTAAGACGAAAGGTCTTGATAGAATTTTGTATGGTTTAAGCTATTTAAAACAGCAGGGTTTAAGTAATTTTAGATTGCTTGTTATAGGAAATGATAAAGCTTCAAGCTTTACTGCATTAATAAATAAATTGAAATTAGGTAATCATATTACTTTTACAGGAGGTAGATCAGATATTATTGAGTTAATGCACATAGCTGATTTATTATTGCATCCTGCATATAATGAAAATACAGGTAAAGTAATTATTGAAGCATTAGCATCAGGTTTACCAGTTATTTGTTCTGATTCATGCGGATTTGCAAAGTATGTGACAAATTCAGATGGAGGGATAGTTATTAACAATTTTACTCAAGATAAATTTAATGCTAATTTATATGAATTAATAATAGATGCAAATAAGAGATCACATTTTTCCCGAAATGGAATAAAATATGGGACTAACTTTCAAAAAGATTCAGATGCTAATAAATTATTAGAGGTGATAAATAATTTTAAATAATGTTATATTTAGAAAAAACTTTTAAAAATAATTTAATTAGTGATGATGTAAAAAATAATAATTCTAATTATGCCTTTGATAATATTTTATCTTACAAAGGCCAAGTTGTAAGAAATGTTGCAAATAGAACGACTGTAAAAATAAAGATAGGTAATTCTGAATATTTTATTAAGCAGCATAATGCTCAGACTTATAAGGCTACTTTAAAAGAAGTATTAAAAAATTTTTTAGCTTTTAAAAAACCAGTTTTAAGTGCATTAAATGAAGTTCAGGCTATCTGGCAATTAGAAAAATTAGGAATTGATACTTTAACAGTATCAGGATATGGTTTTCAAAAAATAAATTTGTTTAAAAATAAATCTTTTATTATTACTGAAAGTTTAGAGCCTGCAATGGACCTAAATGATTTAAATAAAATTGTTAAAGGTTTAAATTCGAAACAAAGTTATATATTAAAAAGAAATTTGATAAAAAAAATAAGTAAAGTAACTAAAAGCATGCATGAAAATTATTTAGTGCATCAAGATTTTTATTTATGTCATTTTTTATATAAAAATGATAAGTTATTTTTAATAGATTTACATCGGATGCAAAAAGTTAATAAATTATTTTTTAACTACAGAAAAATAAAAGAGTTAGCTGATTTATTTTTTTCTACAAAATGTGTGAAAGAAATTAGTAAAACAGATGTTTTTTATTTTATAAAATGCTACTTTGATAATAATTGTCTTAAAGATATTTTTGCGAAAAAAACTAATAAATCTAATTTTCATAAAATAGAACTAAGAGCTAATCGATTATATAAAAAAGCGGTAAGAAAAAATATTATTTAATATGGATATATAAGATGGATAATTTAACTCTTCAAAAAGCAACCTATCAAAATATTAAAGATGTTTTGAAATTTCCAAATGATGAATTTAAGGTAGTAGAAATCTTAAGGTTTTTACCTAATAAAAGAGTTGTATTTAAAGCTATTAAGAACGATAAAGAAGTAGTAATAAAACTTTTTTTTAATAAAGATAGAAAAAAACGTAATAAAGAATATCAAAAAGAAGTTGGTACAATAAAAATATTAACTAATTTAAAACTAGCTACTCCTGAGCTATTAGATTATAAAAAATTATATTATAGAGATTATGATTATGTTGTTACCAAATATATAGGTATTTGTAATAAAAAATTAGATATTCAATCTTATTATAAAGCTATAGCTGCGCTGCATAATCATGGAATCTATCAAGAAGATATTCATATTGATAATTTTATTACTAATAGCGATAAGTTTTATTATCTTGATGCATCAGGTATGGACTTAAAATATTATCATCAAAAAATATTGCCTAAAATTGCACTTGATAATTTAGCTTTATTTATTTGTCAGTTTAATTTAAATGAACAAGAAAAATTCATTGAGAACTTAGAATATTATTTTCAAAATATAACGTACTTAAGTAAATCAGAAATACAAAAAAATAGTCAAAAATATAAAAAATACATAATTAAAAAGACTAAAAAAACTTTTGCCAAAAGGCTTAAAGATTATGGTCAAAAAATATTTAGAAATTGCAGCGATTTTGTTACATGCAAATTGGTTGATAAAAATAAAAATAAAATATCAGGAGTGTTTGAGCGAAAAACTTATTATAAATATCAGAGTTTTTTTGAGCAATTTATTAATAATCCGAATTTATTTAAAGGTAAAATAATAAAATATTTTAAAAAGGGTAATACAGCTGAGGTATATTTATTAGATACAGGATCTACCAAATTTGTAATTAAATATTATAAAAGTAAAAATAAGATTCATTCTTTTAAAAATTATTTTTTAAAAACACGAGCAAAAAAATCATGGTTTTTTTCTAATATTTGTAACTTTCTAGAAATTAAAACAATAAAGCCAGTAGGTTATTTTGAATTAAAAAAATTTGGTTTTTTTAAAGGCGCTTATTTTATTACAAAGTATGATGAAAATTTAAATGATCTTAATGAAATTTTAGAAAAAAAGTCTAAATTAAAAATAAATGTTATTGCTAGTAATATTGTAGAAAATATAAAATCTTTGAAGCAACATAAAATTTATCATGGAGATTTTAAAATTTTAAATATTTTGGCTAATAGTAGCAATGATAATAACAATTTTTTTATTATAGATTTAGAGCAAATGAAGCAGGTTAGCAATAAAACATATTTTAATTACTTGCATAATAAAGATTATAATAGATTACTAAAAAGTTTAGATAAGTATAAAGATATACGAAATTTAGTTATTGAAAAAATGAAGGTTAAATAAAATAACATGAAAATATTAGGAATTTCAGGTGCAGTGGGCCATGATGCTTCAGCGGCTATTTTAGTAGATGGTAAATTGGTTGCAGCATGTGAAGAAGAAAGATTAATTAGAGATAAACATGCCAAAAATAAAATGCCTATTAATGCTGCAAAATGGTGTTTAGAATATGCAAATTTAAAACCAGAAGATATTGATCTTATAGCTTTTCCTTATGCTGAAATTGGCTTAAATAGAAAAGACAGATGGCATTATGCAAAAAGATATTGGTATGCTCCAGATAGAGCTTTAGATGCCATTTTTAATGGTAATAGAAGGTTTAGAAAAAACATGTTTAAGTTAAGAGGCATGTTGTCTGATTTAGGTTTTGATTTAAATGATATTAATAAAAACAATAAAATTATTCCAGTTGAACATCATTTAGCTCATGCAAGTAGTACGTACCATTTAAGTAATTTACCAAAAGACAAAAAAATTCCTATTTTAGGTGTTGATGGTAAAGGTGAGTATGCGACGACTTTCTTTGGTTACGGAGAAAATGGTAAAATTCACAAGATAAAAGAATTTTATGATCCTGATTCTATTGGTGGTGTATATGGCGCTATTACTCAATATTTAGGGTTTGAAATGTTGGATGGAGAGTTTAAAGTCATGGGAATGGCACCTTATGGTGATCCAGACAAATTTGATTTGAGTGAACTAATTCAATATAAAGATGGCGAAATAAAAGTTAATACTAAATTAGTTAATACTATTGGGCTAAGAAGATATAAAGATAATAATCAGGGATATTATTTTAGTAAGAAATTAATTAAAAAATTAGGTCCTAGAAGAGAAGGGGATAGCATCGATTATCCATATATACATTATGCAGCGGCAATGCAAAAATTATTGGAAAATATTACTTGTGAATTAGTTCAGTATTATTTAGGAGATATGATCAAAGAAACGAGATCATTATGTTTTGCTGGCGGCGTTGCTCTTAATGTAAAATTAAATAAAGTTTTAATGGAAAAATTTGATTTAAAAGAGTTATTTGTTCAGCCTGCATCAGGTGATTCAGGTACGGCAATTGGTGCTGCAACTTATGTTGCAGAAGAGCTTAAAGATAATGTTGCTCCAATGGAACATGTATATTTGGGTCCTGAATATTCACAAGATGAAGTATTAAAAGATTGTGAAACTTATAGTAAAGAAAATAATAAAAAAATTAATTTTGAAATTATAGAAGATGCAACAATAACAGGTGCTGAGCTGTTAGCAAAAGGTAACCCGGTTGCTTGGTTTCAAGGAAGAATGGAGTTTGGCCCACGTGCTTTAGGAAATAGAAGTATTTTAGGTGATCCAAGCCATAAAGGTGTTGCTGATAGAATTAATGCTCAAATTAAATATAGAGAAAGATGGCGACCATTTTGTCCTAGTATGATAGATTCTGTTGCACATGATATTTTGCAAACAGAGCATCCTGCTCCATATATGACTTTTGCATTTACAGTTGCTGATAGCTGGAAAGATAGAATTCCAGAAGTGGTTCATGAAGATGGTACAGCAAGGGCTCAAGTTGTATCTGAAAAAACTAATCCTAAATATCATAAATTACTTAAAAATTTAGAAAAACTTAAAGGGCATCCGGTTGTTTTAAATACTTCTTTAAATAGACGAGGCGAACCTATGGTTTGTTCTCCATATGATGCTTTAAATATGTTTTATAATTCTGATTTAGAATATTTAATTATGGAAAACATCTTGGTTACAAAATAATATGACATATCAAGTTTTAATTACAGGTGGCGCAGGTTACGTTGGTTCACATCTTTGTGTTGGATTACATAACGCAGGTTTTGAACCAATTATTTTAGATAATTTTTCTAATAGTTATAAAGATGTGATTGATAGAATATATAAAATAATTAATAAAGAAATTCCAGTTATAAAAGGTGATATCAGAGACTATGATTTATTAGATAATCTTTTTAAAAGATATAATATCAAAACAGTAATTCATTGTGCCGCTTTAAAATCAGTTAATGAATCTTTATCAATTCCAATTAAGTATTATGATAATAATGTAGCTGGAAGTATTAATTTAATTAAAGCTATGCAAAATAATAATATTAAAAGTTTAATTTTTTCATCTACTGCTGCAGTATATGGTAATAGTAAGATCATGCCACTTGTTGAAGACACTCATCGGGCAGCAACAAATCCATACGGCCATACTAAAATAATGATGGAAAATGTTTTTATGGATTTAAATATATCTGATTTATCTAAATGGAAGATAGGTATATTAAGATATTTTAATCCAATTGGAGCTCATGAATCTGGTTTTATAGGAGAGAACTCTTTAAAAACGCCAAGTAATATTATGCCAAATATTATACAGGCTGCTAAAAATGAATTAAAGCATATAAATATATATGGCGATGACTACGATACCAAAGATGGAACATGTCTTAGAGATTATATTCATATTATGGATTTAGTTGATGGTCATATAGCCACTCTTCATTATTTAAATCTTAATCAAGAAAAATTATTTATTGCTAATTTAGGAACAGGTAAAGGTATTAGTGTTTTAGAATTAATTGAAACTTTTGCTAAAGTTAATAATATTAAGGTACCGTATAAAATATCTTCAAGAAGAGATGGTGATATTGCTATTTGTTATGCTGATCCTAGTTATGCTAATAAAGTGATTAATTGGCATGCCAGTAGAAGTTTAAGTGATATGTGTAAAGATTCTTGGAATTTTAGTAATAACAGTTTTACTTAATATAATTATTATTCGGAATATAATTTGAGTATTTATAAAATATTTTGGAGTATATTATGTCAATTTGGAAAATGCCTATAACTTTAGAATCAATTAAAAAAAGGTCACAAAATACTTTTGCTGAATATATAGGCATAGAATTTCTAGAAATAGGTGATGATTATTTAACAGCAACATTACCAATTAATAACACAACAAAACAACCTTTAGGGTTTTTAAATGGTGGTGTATCTTGTGCATTGGCTGAAACTGTTGCAAGTACGGCTGCTAATTATTGTGTTGATCAGGAGCTATCTTATTGTGTTGGATTAGAAATCAATGCTAATCATTTAAGGCCTTCAACTGATGGTAAAGTCAAAGCAATTGCCAAAGCCATACACTTGGGTAAAAAAACTCAAGTATGGGAGATAAAAATTTATAATAATCAAAAAAAGCTTGCTTGTATATCTAGGATGACGATGGCTGTTGTTTTAAGATAGCTCCTAACCCTTTCTCGAAATTTCGGGAAAGGGAATAGGAAAAATTTTTAAAGATAATTTTTTTTATCTGTAATCATATCTAGTTTGAACTACAACACCTAGAACTTTTAAAGAAGATTCATCCGTTAGAGTATGTAACTCAGGATCTTTTGATAGTTCCTTTAAGTATTTATCATTATTATCTACGATTAATTGTTGAATTGACACTTTTTGTGTTTCAGTATCTAACACCAAAGTTAAATCTCTGTTACGAGCATTTGCTTCAGGATCAACAAATAGCATAGTATTATTTGTAAGTTTTGGCTCATAGTGATCATTATTTATTAAAAAAGCAAAAGCACTGTCACTTAAGTGAATGTTTGTTGTTACGGTTTTAATAGCCACGACAGATTCTTTATTAATAATCTTTATAATATCACCTGCATTAATTAAAGATGCTTCATACCATTTGACAGAACGTTGCTCTAATTCATTTTTAGCTGGTAGAATTTCTTCTCCTAGTAATTGACTAAAGGTCACACCAAAATATTTAGCTATTGGTTTTAAAGTTTGTAATTTTGGATTGGCATTTTTACCTGTAGCTAAACGATTAATCATAGGCTGAGCTATACCTGTACGGCGAGCTAATTCTGCTTCACTTAGATTGATATTAGATAATAATTTTTTTAAAGTTATACTTAAGTTTGTACTTGAATTTGACATGGTTTAAGGCTCTCCCTTGTAATAGAGTCGTTCGAAAAATTTAAAAATTAAGTTTATAAATAAAACATTTAAGTTTATTATCCAATATGAATATTAGGATAAACTTAAAAATATAGGCTAATTTAAAATATATTCTATTGTATAGATATTGATTCTATAAGTCTATAGTATTTTTGTGTTTTAAAGAATTAGCCTATAATGAATTGTTCTAAACACTAATGTTTATAAATAACCATATGAAATTGCTATATTTTTATTTTATAAATGTCAAAGTCAAACAAAATTCCATAGTTAGGGCCAGAGAAATTTCCATAGCTTA